>JAITKM010000041.1 GCA_031278395.1 Deltaproteobacteria bacterium
CCCCCCCCCCCCCCCCCCCCCCCCCCCCCCCCCCCCCCCCCCCCCCCCCAATGGTCCGTTCTATCAATTTTCAACAGCGGACGGATTAAGCTCATTTTCAAGGGAATCAGTAGATGACACTGTGCAAAAATTGGCAGAATGTGGTATTAACATTAAATATGAAATAATTCCCACAAAAGTTCGAGACATCAACAGCATAGTGGAGGAATACTTTTTAGATGGAAAGTTGTTTATGGTTAACATAGATGTAGAAGGAATAGACTTAGATATCTTGAAGTCATTTAATTTTGAGAAATGTCGTCCTGTATTTTTTGTTGTGGAAACTGCTGAATTAACTCAAGGTAGTTTTCTGGGTAGGAAAAATAACGAGTGTCGTAAATTCTTAGAAAAGAAAAATTATATAGTTTATGCTGATACATATATAAATACTATTTTGATTGACCAAGAAGTATTGGAGAAACTTTTTTAAATTAAAAGAATTGAGGATAGAATAGTTTTTGTTAAATTTGATTTATTACTCTGATTAATACTAATACTTAATATATATATTTTTATGTCGATAAGTTATACTTCCAAGTCTAATATATTTCCTACTAAATTAGTGGGGGGGGGTAAATAATTCAAGAATTTTTTTTAAAGTCAAAAAATTCTTAATTAGTCTGATTCCATTTAAAAAATTAAAACAGCGGCTGAAAAAACAATATTGTTCAGCCGTACCTGTTCATAAAAATGCAGCTAGTAATCCTGATTCTATGCGTCAATTTGCAGACTGGGTAAAGTGTTGGACAGATATCAAGGTAAAAATAATTTTTGAGATTGGCGCAAACTATGCACAGGATGCTGCTGGTTTAGCTTATTTTTTTAAAGCTAAACCAGAAGATGTCTATGCTTTTGAGGCGCATCCGCAAATTGCAGCTGCTGCAGAGAAATTATATAACTTTAGAATTTATAACCTCGCCGTATTTAATGAAGAAAAAGAACTAACGTTTAATAGCGTGCAACCTGATAAAACAAATAATTCTGGTAATTCGTCTTTACGTTATGGTTTGGTTTCAGAGGGCTTTGTGCCTATTAAAGTTCAAGCAATTCGAATGGATAATTTTATGCGAAAAAACAATATCGCAGAGATAGATTTTTTAAAATTAGATATTGAAGGCTGTAACTGGGAAGCGTTGAGTTCTTTCGGTAATCGTTTAAGGGATGTTAAAATAATACATGTTGAGTCAGAACATGAAGAATTGTGGCAGGGACAGAAACTTTGGTCTGATATAAAAAGTATTTTGCAAAAAAACGGATTTGAATTAGTCTTTTTCCAAAGATACTTTGCTCAAAGCGATTCAATGTGGATTCAGAAAAAATTTTTAAAAAGTGAATTGCCTAAATAAATTAATTTTATTCCACACTTTTCCAGATAACTTTGTTTTTCCATACAGGAAAGTAACCCAAAATAACCCATTTTTTGATGCCATTTTTTATTTTGACTTTAATAAAGCAGCTGGCGATTACCAATAACCTGTATTTTAACTTAAACCAAACCGAATTCGGATTCAGAAACTTTTGTTTTTTTGCTATTTGGCGCCAGCTATAATTACAAGATTCAAATTGTTTATTTTTAAAAAAGTCCGCCGTAAACTCATTTGCCAAAGTTTTACTAAAGATTTCATGATTTTTTCCTTCTAAACGTTTTAGATTATAGTAGAATGTATTCCATTTCATATAATTATAAATTCGCGTGAGACGTGTAAATAATTCTGGATAATCTGCCATAAAGCGTTCAATTTCACGCAATTCGTCGCAAACAGCAAAGACTTTTTCCTTTGATTTCGTTGATTGTGTTTCATGACCGCTGCGATAATGTAATAACGGCTTCTTTGTAAAATAAACACTGTCCGCCATCGACCAGATCTTGAATGCAAATGAAGTATCTTGATAAGAAGCACCAGGTGATTCTAAAAATCTTATTTTTTTGTTATTTAAAAAATTGCGCTTATAAATTGCTGACCATACACTAGCACCGAAGGAAAATATTTGAGGACACTTGCGCGGATTAATCACTTGTTCCATATCAGGTTCATTATAACCTGAAATAATTTCATCATCCTGTAATGTTTCTGCGTTATAAATCCAAAAAAGTGATTTTGCTACATCAACATTATGTGTCTTTGCAATTTGCCAAAGCGTTTCATACATATCAGGTTCTATAAAATCGTCCGATTCCACAAATCCAATATATTCACTAGTCGCTGCGTCTATACCGACATTATATGCCTTACCTAATCCACCGTTTTCTTGATTTACTACAATTATTCGTTTGTCTTTTTCTGCATATTCTTGAATTATTTCCGGTGAGCTGTCCGTAGAACCATCATTTACTAATATAATTTCAATATCATGCAGAGTTTGTCCGACAATACTATCAAGACATTGACGCAAGTATTTTTCGACATTGTAAATCGGAACTACCACAGACACTTTCGGAATATATTTTGTTTTCAATTGTTAACTCCTTTAACTTTGTTAAACAGGGCAAGCGCACGAGCGATAGCCTGATCCATATTATAATATTTGTAATCACCCAAACGTCCGAAAAAATAGACATTGGGTAAGTCCTTTGCCAATTCCAGATACTTCGTATAAAGCGCGGCGTTGTCAGCATTGGCAATCGGATACTGACGGTCATTCTTACCAACCTGAAAATCTGTCGGATACTCAAATGAAATAGTTGTCTTAGGTGAACTATCGCGCAGAAAATGCTTGTATTCCGTAATACGTGTCCAATCATAATTACACGGATAATTGACCTGCGACACTTCTTGAAATTGTGGATAATCAAATGTCAGGAAATCAAATGCAATAGAACGATAAGGCAGAATGCCAAATTTAGTATCAAAAAATTCATCCACTGAACCTGTCCAAAATAGACGCTCATATTCTATACTTTGGGAAAATGGAGTTTTAAGCTTGACTTCTATATTAGGGTGGTCAAGCAGTTTCCAGACCATAGCGCTGTAACCGTCCAGTGGAATTCCCTGATATTTGTCTTGAAAATATCGATTATCACAGGAAATATAAACAGGCACACGACCAGAAACAGATGGATCAATTTTATCCGGCTCAACTCCCCATTGCTTTATTGTGTATTCCAAAAAGATTTTTTCATAAATATATTCAGCCAAAAAATCTAAATCCTTATCGTCGGTATTACGCAATTCTAAAATTGGAACTTTCTTGTTGAAACCAAATCTGTCCAGCAGTTTGTTTTCAAACCTGTCTGCCAATGCACTCGGAAAAACCATCTGAAGTGAATTCAAGTTAAATGGAATTGGAACAAACTTGCCATCAACTAATCCTTGAACTTGATGATGATATGGTCGCCATTTGGTAAAACGTGAAATAAAATCCCAAACTTCCTTATTGTTGGTGTGAAAAATATGCGGACCATATTGATGAACCATAATACCGTTGGCATCACGATAATCGTAAACATTGCCACCAATATGATTTTTGATTTCAACAACAAGAACTTGCTCGCCGGATTCAGCAAGTTTGCGGGCGAGAGTTACACCTGATATTCCACCGCCAACAATTAAATTCTTGGCTCCTACCATTAGGTACTCCTCGCTGTAATTTTAGATACATTAGAAAAATCCCCCCCCCCTACTAATTTACTAGGAAATATACAAAATAAGCCCAAATTTTCTAGAGATGGTGTCAGTATGAAATTATGGCAAATGTTCAATTGTTCTTGCAAAATCTTTACTCTAAATCTGGTTGGTAATATTTAGGACAAATTTCAGCATCATAACAGGTGCTGCCTCTAAAACAATTTTTAATTTTTGTCTATGTAAAAAATTAGGTTAACTACATAAAACTTAAAGAAGGTCAAAATGATAAAATTAGTTGGTTTGCCAGAGGCTCTTGTCGGTAGAAGTTTCGTGAAAGCCAATTCGGTTAGTGAAGTTTTTGAAATGTTTCCAATTTTAAAATCTTATGCTTTAAAACTTAAGATTTCTAAAACACAGATAAAAGGATTTTTATCG
>JAITKM010000019.1 GCA_031278395.1 Deltaproteobacteria bacterium
TTTATTGGTTGGTTTTATAGCTGGCAGTTATTCTACTATTTTTGTCGCCGGCGGGCTTGTTTATTGGTTGGACAGATTTAGCAATAAATAAACAAAAAATGTAATGTGAATGTGTTAGAAATAATCCCTAGTAGGGGATTATTTTGTCTTATCTGTTTTAACTCTTTCAATATTAGTAAAATAATATGTGGGATGATTTATATAATTTGTAGATTTTTTATCGAACAAAAATATTAGCACAGTGTTTTCCAGTCCATATAAGACAAATGCAAAGAAATAACCACTATAGATTTATTTAGAAATGAGAACCTTTATCATTGGAGCGATAGATAAAAAGGTATTAAACTATGTTTAATAAGTATTCAAATAAATTTATTGAGATGCACATTTCCGAAGAGCAGATAGGCAAACGAAAAATGAATATATCACCATTAACATTTTTTAATGTTAATACTCTTTGAAAAACCATATAAGGATTACTTTTGAGCAAAAATTTATAAATAGATTTTAAAGAAAAAAAATGCTGAGTGGGTTAGACACAGGTCGAAATTAGCAGTTAATCGGCAATTATTTTAATCCTTCCCATATTTTCCCAATTCTTCTTCAAACTCAGCGCTTAATTTTTCAAATTTACTGTTTAATTCTGATAGTTCGTCAAAACTTCTGTCAACGAGTTCTTTTTCCTTGCTAATATTCCTAGATAGTTTGGCTGCCTCATCACCAAAACCATTAACAGAAATTTCAGTTAAGATTTTTATTTGCTCTGTAATTGAACTTTCCAAATCCATAATTTTTTTTTCTAAAAGCTCTATCTGTTTTTTTAATGGATTTAAAATTTTTGATTTTTTATTCAATAATTCTGCTCGCAATTTTTTTTGCTCTTTTCTTTTCAGATAATCATTAGAGTTTTTGCTTTCCTTACTAACTTTAATATTCTTTAGGCCTTCTTCTCCTTGCCAGCCCACTCTATCTAAAAAATCCTGATAACTCCCTTCAAATAAAAATACCTTACTGTCATCAAAAACAATCAAGCGCTTAGCTACCTTATGCAATAATTCTTCATTGTGAGTTACAATTAAGACTGCGCCTGGAAACTGATTTACTGCCTCAATTAATGCCTCACTAGATTGTAGGTCGAGATGATTAGTCGGTTCGTCTAAGATTAGCAAATTCGTTTTGGTAGCTAAAATTTTCCCTAACAAAACACGACTTTTTTCACCACCAGACAAAACTTTAACTTTTTTTAATGCTGCATCCCCTTCAAACATCATTAAACCACAAATTCCTCTAGCGCGCCCTTTATTGGAATCATCAATACAACTTAAAATTTCTTCCTCAACCGTATTTTCTGGATATAGTCGTTCAACATTGGTTTGCCCAAAGTAATTAAATTTTAAATTACTCGAATGCAAAACTGCTCCACTATCTGGAATCAGTTCTTTAGCTAAAAGGTTTAATAGCGTTGTCTTGCCTTTGCCGTTTTTCCCAATTATTGCAATCCGATCTTTTTTACCAACGGCAAAACTGAGATTAGAAATTAGCGGCTGCTGATCTTTAGTATATGCAAAAACAATATCAGAAGTTTCAATTACCCATTTGCCTGGGAAGTCAGCCCAATTAAATTTAAACTCCAATTCCTCAATTTCAGTTAGCTTTTTGAGGCGGTCGATTTTTTCTAACATTTTCACTCGCGACTGGACAGCGGTAGCTTTTGATGCTTTAGCTCGAAAGCGCTCAATAAAACGTTCTGTTTCTTTAAATTTCTTTTCTTGATTGATCCGTGTTTTTTCGTAAATTTCTTCCTCAAGGGCAACCTGTTCTAGGTATTTTATAGTTGTCCCTTCAATCTTTTTTATGCCGCCCCGATGAATCCCTAAAATATGCGTTACAACACTATCCATAAAGGTTCGATCGTGGGTAATAATTAACATCTCGCCTACCCAAGATTTAAGGAAACAAGAAAGCCAACGCATAGAAACAATATCCAGGTAATTGGTCGGCTCGTCAAGCAAAAGTAAATCCGGCTTAGCAACTAAAATTTTTACAAGGTTTAAACGCACTTGATAGCCACCTGATAATTGATATGGATCTCTATTAAAATCTGCGTCTGTAAAACCTAGTCCGTGTAAGATTGTTTTAACTTTATATGACTCCTCTTCAATCTCAGCAGAACTTAACAAGCCAAGACACCCTTCGGCTAACACTGTTTTTTCGCTAAACTTTATATGTTGTGATAAATGTCCGATTGAATAGCCTTTGGGAGTTTTTATCTCGCCATGATCTGGGACTTCTTCGCCTAAAATCATTTTGATTAACGTTGTCTTGCCATGACCATTACGACCTACTAGTCCAACCCTTTCTCCAGCACCAATAGTAAAGCTTACATTATTTAATAAGACCTGCGACCCAAACGATTTTGATAAGTTAAATACCTGTAACATTATGGGTTAAAGCTCTTACAGGTGTAGACAAAAAAATGCAAGTCTTGTTTTAAACCTAACACATTGAATTTACTATTTTAGTGCGTTTAATTTTATTCTATTTGCCGTTATTTGTAGACATCTGCTATAACCCTCAACCATGTGTGCAGTCTGGTCGTGGAGGTAAAAGCGAGAATTGCGATATTATAATAACCTTTTAAAATTTATAGGAGAAGAATTATGGAAAACGCAGATCGTGAATTAATTCTAAGCCTTTGTGCAACAAATCCTCGTTTAAAAAAATTATATAATGAACATATTAAACTCGAAAAAGTCTTAGCTCGTTTTGAAAGATATGCTGTTTATTCTCCAAGTGCAGGGCTTAAACTTAAAGAATTAAAAATTGAAAAACTGCGTGGTGTTGATGAAATGATGAAGATTGTGGCTGAAAGACGTGGAGCAAATGATACTTTTCAAATAGCTGTTTAGGTGCAATAACAATCAATAATTATCTTTCACATTGGCTTATAGTGTGAAAGATAATTTCAAATTTTTTATATTCTGCATCAAAAAAAGGATTTAATATTATGTTATTAGTCGTTGGTGGGGCTGGATATATTGGCTCTCACACAGTCAAACATCTAATAGAACAAAACCAAGAATGTGTTATTGTTGATAATCTAGTCTCTGGAAATCAAGCAGCAGTTGAGAATCTTTATAATTCTGCCTTAATCAATAATCCTAAATCCCAGGCGCCTCACTTTGAAAAAGTCGATTTAGCGGACTGTTTAGCTTTAGCAAAAATTTTTAAGAAGCATCAAATTTCAGCTGTTATTCATTTTGCTGCATATGCATATGTTGGTGAAAGTGTAACTAACCCACGTAAATATTATTTGAACAATGTTGTTGGCACACTTAATCTTTTAAATGCGATGTTAGACGCGGGAGTTAACAAAATTGTATTTTCTAGCAGCTGTGCCACATATGGTAATCCTCAATACACACCACTTGATGAAAAACATCTGCAAAATCCAATTAATCCATATGGACAAACAAAGTTGATTATTGAAAAAATGTTGACAGATTATCGAGTTGCATATGGATTAAAGTATATTGCTTTACGTTATTTTAACGCTGCTGGCGCTGATAAAAACGCTCAAATTGGCGAAAGTCATAATCCAGAGACGCACCTGATTCCCTTAGTTTTAGAGGCGATTTTGCAAAGGACAGCTGCTGATAAGAAACCTAAATCTGTCGTCAAAATCTTTGGAACTGATTATGACACACCAGATGGTACCTGTATTAGAGACTACATAGCTGTTGATGACTTAGCATTGGCTCATTATTTAGCTTTAGAACAATTGGATAATTTTAGTGGTTGTCTTAATCTTGGTACAGGTATTGGAACTAGTGTTAAAAGAGTTATCGCTGTAGCAGAAGAGGTTACAGGTCAAGCTTGTCCAGTGGAATATGCTCCGCGGCGTGTTGGCGATCCGCCGATTTTGCTAGCTTCAAATAAAATGGCTCAAGAAGTTTTAGGCTGGACACCAAAAACAATTGATATTAGGGACATAATCCGAACTGCTTGGAATTGGCAGTTGAATAGAAAGTTTTAAGCGATAAAGTGTCAAGATGGAGCGCAAAATTATATAAATTAAATCAGGAGTAGAATATGCTAGATATAAAATTCGTATGTAAAAATCCAGAATTAGTTAAAGAAAATCTTCGTAAAAAATTTCAAGATGACAAACTTTCATTAGTAGATGAAGTATTAAGACTTGATGTTGAAAATCGAGAATGTATTAAAGAAATAGAGAGTCTGCGAGCTAGTAGAAATATACTTTCAAAACAGGTTGGTGTGCTGTTGGCTAAGGGGCAACAAGAGGAGGCGGAAAAAATTAAGGCAGAAGTAACAGCCAATGCTGAACGTCTAGCTAAGCTTACGGCAACTAATGCCGAGCTAGAAAAACAGGTTTACCAAATCATGCTGAGTTTGCCGAATATAATAGACAGTTCAGTACCAATCGGCAAAAATGATAGTGAGAATGTGGAACGCCAGCGTTTTGGCGAGCCGTTTGTTCCGAATTTTGAGATTCCATATCATATTGAACTAATGGAAAAGTTTTCTGGCATTGATTTTGAGAGTGCTAGGAATGTGGCTGGAAATGGTTTTTATTATCTAGCTGGTGATATTGCCCGCCTACATTCGGCTGTTATTTCATATGCTAGAGATTTTATGATTGATAAAGGTTTTACTTATTTTGTCCCGCCGTTTATGGTTCGTTCGGAGGTTGTAACTGGTGTCATGTCTTTTAGTGAAATGGAGAGTATGATGTATAAAATAGAAGGTGAAGATTTGTATTTGATAGGCACAAGTGAACATTCTATGATTGGAAAATTTATTGATAAGATAATTCCTGAAGAAAATCTGCCGCAAGCCTTAACTTCATATTCGCCGTGCTTTCGTAAAGAAAAGGGGGCACATGGCATAGAAGAACGGGGAATTTATCGTATTCATCAATTTGAAAAGCAGGAGATGATAGTAGTTTGTAAACCTGAAGAAAGCCTGATGTGGTTTGATAAGCTTTGGCAAAACACTGTTGATTTTTTTAGAACTCTAGATATTCCAGTTAGAACACTTGAATGTTGTTCTGGAGATTTGGCAGATTTAAAAGTTAAGTCGCTTGATGTGGAAGCTTGGTCGCCAAGGCAGCGTAAATATTTTGAAGTTGGTTCGTGTTCTAATTTGGGAGATGCTCAAGCTAGGCGTTTAAAGATGCGGGTGAGTGATAAAGACGGCAAAAAATATCTTCCGCATACGTTGAATAATACTGTTGTAGCGCCGCCGCGTATGCTGATTGCATTTTTAGAGAACAATCTACAAGCTGATGGAACGGTTAAAATTCCAACAGCTCTCAGAGGGTATATGGGAGGGAAAACCAGTATTTGATGTTTTTCATAATAACTCACACCGGACTTTCCATTGGTTTGGCTGGTTCGCTGGTATGGGGTTACTTTATTTAGTGGTTAGTGGTTAGTGGTTAGTGATTAGTTCGCATGCGGAGATTATCACCGATTGTAAGTTCAAATTACTAACCACTATGCACTAATCACTAACCACTAAATAAGGGGTTACTTTGTTTATTAGTTTTTTCATGCTTTAAATAAGCATAACCCTCTAAATTATTTTGTAATTTCTAAAAAAATATAAAAATAAAAGTAACCCTGTACCAGAAAAAAAAAACCCTGTACCAGAAAAAAAAACCACTATGCACTAACCACTAAATAAGTGGTTACTTTATTTATTAGTTTTTTCATGCCTTAAACAAACGTAACTCTCTAAATTATTTTGTAATTTCTAAAAAAGTATAAAAATAAAAGTAACCCTGCACCAGAAAAGCCAGAAAAAAGCCAGAAAAAAGAAAAACTGGCTGGTTCGCTGGCGCTGGTATGGGGTTTTCGCTGGCGCTGGTATGGGGTTACTTTATTTCTAATTTCCCATGGTGCAGGGTTCTTTTATGATCTTTTTATGACAATCCTCGTATGAAACAAATTTTTGCTTGCTTATTTTTAGTTTATGGTATTTTTTCAAAGATAACTATTTAATATTCCTATC
>JAITKM010000030.1 GCA_031278395.1 Deltaproteobacteria bacterium
CAGCGCGGCTGGCCGCAGTGCGGGATTTTCTATTGCCATTACTGATGAATGGGCAAGTTTCCGTAGATTAAACTGTAATCTGGCCATTCATCAGCATTGGAAGCAAGAAATCTCTTATTGTTGCTAACCGCTCAGCTTCTAATAAGTTCTGTTGTACTGCGCTAAATAGTGGTGCAGTTTGTTCATTAAACGATTTCAATAATTCATTCGGCACACCTGGCATAAAATGCGTTAAAACGAAAGTATCAAATAGGAGATTTTTTATGCCCGTTGTCTTTCCTTCAAAATTGAAGAAAATCCCTGCTTCATATAGTCTAAGCCAGTATAAATAGATAAAATAAGAAGCATTTATATTTTTTAATGAAATTGCCTTACAAAAGTTAGAGGTTATTATATCTGTATTAAAACGTTTTAGCGTTCCTTGGTTGATATAACAGATTCTGCCAGTTGATTGTATCGGGCTTCCACCAGATATTTCAACGATTAAATCTCCATCTGATAATTTTTTATTTGTATTGTTAGGTAAAATATACCTAGCCGGAGCATTGACATGTTCTCGTCCAACTAACGATGGGAAATCCGTTCCTCGAATACAGCGCACTTTTTCGGTATAATTGCCTGTTATTTCTTTTTTTCCCCAGTCGCCGCCTTTGTATTCGTTTACATAATCCGCAATTTTTACAACTTCCCACCCCGCCGGTATTTCTCGACCCAGCGTGGGATTAAAAATCATTTCGCCGCCGGCGGATTTATACGGTCGTCCGCTTCCGTCAGGGAAATCAAATTGGACAAACCAATAATTATATAAAGTTTGTGCCATTGCTTCCAGTTCGGAATTGATTTTATTGTTCAGCTCAATTTTGTTGTCTATGGTATATAATAAATCCCCAATAGATTTTTGAACGTTAAAATCGTCAAACACTTCTATTTCAAGCTCTTCTAAATCACTTGGATTTATTGCAGGGTATGTTGAAGCATTATTTATTGCTATTGTATGCAAAAAATCTGTATATTTTTGCCGAGTTATGTTGTAATAAAAATAGTTCGGGTCAATTTTTTTGGTCAAATCAAGAGTTATAAATCCAGTGGAAACAACCATATTTTCTAACGGCGCTTTTACTATTCCATAATGTTTGAGATTCGGGCGAACAGCCGAATAAACGATAGTATTTTTTTCAACCGCTTTCTTTGCCCTGCTTGGTATTGTATCCTCAACACAATCTAATTTTTGTATACCCTCAAATTTATTTTCGACTACACAACTTATATCAACATAGTTGATATAAGTTGTGCCACAAAAATTAAAATTTCGCTTGTTTGCTTTTGCTAAATCTTTAATGCGGTATTTCTGGGTGCTAGGCATATTGCACCCCCGGTTTTCTGTTGGCTTTT
This sequence comes from Deltaproteobacteria bacterium, assembly GCA_031278395.1. Taxonomy (GTDB): domain Bacteria; phylum Bdellovibrionota_C; class UBA2361; order SZUA-149; family JAITKM01; genus JAITKM01. Next base: position 1,393 of record JAITKM010000030.1, read on the forward strand.
AGTTTAGCAAAAGCGCAGGAAACAAACGGTCGTTTATTTTGGACAAGTTGTTGTTATTTTGGGGTTCTCTGGTATAGGGTTACTTTCTTATTAATTCTGCACTGCTTTTTAATATTAACGGATATTATTTCTTTCAAGAAACATTTTCGGACTGTCGCATATTAATATATCTTACTAATTTAAGGCTGAAACATAATTTATTTTTTTACGATAGGGTTTGCGAAAAATTGTAACTATACTCACAGGAGGAATTAATTAGGGGATAAAATTATGAGAATCGAGCAAAAGCTTACACAAACACAGGGAATGACTTCAGCAGATTTACCAAAAAATTCTAAAGTTGAAGGAGTTACTTTTAAAACTGTTCTAAGCTCTGTTGTTGATAATAACCAAAATTTAAAAAATCATTTTTCACAAATGCTTAGTAATTACGTGCAGACTTGGAATAACTCAGAGACTGGACTTAAATCACGTCTGACTAATATAGCCCCAGAAAGTAAAAAAATTATTGAACTCCAGATAGCGGTCAATCGTTTCAATCTCCAAACTCTTTTGGTAACTCAATGCGCTGAAGCTTGTAGTGGAACAGTTAAACGTGTGCAACAACTAGGGAGTAATTAACTCCCTAGGCGACGTCGAAGGGAGTTTTACATCTTCAATAACAATCGTGGGGAGGAGGTGAGCCGGCGATTAATAAAATTTTCTAAATCACTAAGGGTAAGGCTATTGATTTTTGCTAGCACTTCCTCAACTGGAATATATTTTTTATGTATTAATTCACAATTTGTTAAACGCCATAAACGATTTTCTAATAAATCATCAAACATCTCAAACTGGGCAGAGATTAAAGCCTGCGCTTGAGCTAATTCTTTTAAAGTAAATTTGGTTTGATTCAGATTTTCTAACTCGGTCTTAACCTTAGCTAAGACCAAATCTAAATTTTTCTTTTCAGTAGTTGAGAGAATTAAAAAATGCGAATTTTTATTATAAGTTTCAACACTGCTAGTAATGTCATAAACTAAACCTGCCTGCTCGCGAATGTTTTGAAAAAGTCTAGATGAAACACTTTCGCCAAATAAAATCGAAAAAATATTGCCAGTTAGATAATCTGGCTCCGTAGCATTAACCCAAGCTTGAGCCAACACAAAATAACTTTGCTCAAACGTGCGCGGCACAACTTTTTGTCCAGTCTGTATTTTCGGAGTATCAAAAATCATTTCTTGGCCAGGTTGAATACCAGAAAAAAGCCGCTCTACCAGACGAGCAGTTTTATCAATATCCAGCTGCCCTGCAAAAGAAAAAATCATTCTTTTGCCAACTAAAAGTTCCGCCAAACGCTTTTGAAGATGCGCTACCGTAACATTAGTAATACTTTCCAGTGAGCCAGCAATCGGCTGAGCAAAATTAGAACCAGCATAGAAGTATTGATAAAAATGATTCATTAAAACTTCGTCTGGGTCATCAGCTGCAGCCAGAATTTCTTGTCGAATAACTTCACGCTCTAGGTTAATATCACGCTCATTAAATTTGGCATTCAAAACTAAATCAGCCGTTAAATATAGTAAATCTTCAAGCTTGCTAGCTGGGACAATCCCATGTAATTCAAGCAATTCGACTTCTGTAAAAGCATTTATTTCTCCACCTAAGCAGTCTATTAAATTAGCAATCTCAACAGTCGTTTTGTGCTGGTTGCTTTTAAATAAGAGATGTTCCAAAAAATGAGTTAAGCCGTTTTGCTCTGCTTTTTCGTCCAAAATACCACCTAAGAGTGTTAGGCTATGAGTTGCCGATTTGAAAGAAGTATCTTGGTCAAATAATAATGTGATACCATTATTTAAAATTATCTTTTCGATTTTACGGTCGGTCATTGAAAACTAAATTTTATTACTACGTTATTTTCTATTTGCTGAAATTCAAATTTAATGGATTGCTCTAAGAGCAGTTTTTGAATCAAAAGCAGGTTTAAATATTCCAGATTATTCGGATTTAGAATTAATTTAGGCAGAGGACTTAAAATCAGTTCTTGTTGTTGCGCAAGAGTTTGTGTTTGAATTTGCAATTGCTCTGGCGCCAGAGACTTAGAACTAAAATAATTCAGAATTATGGTTTTGAGTTGCTCAAAATTAGGATGGCTCGCATCAGTTAGACTAGTCGTTAACTTTAAAACCTCTAATGTTTGTTTAATTTGCTCCAGCTTTGATTTAGCGTCTAAAAAATCAGCCTCAGTTAAAGCTAAGCCCTCCAGCTGATCATTAATCACCCCGCTCACTACCCCAACGGAGTTTCTAATTTCATGTGCCAGCTGTTGCAGATAAAGATTAAATAACGCTAACATTAATGTCCTTGGAATAAATACTGCTCCATTGCAGTTTGTATTTTATCCCCGTAAAAATCTTTACTATTCATGTTATGTTGATATTCCTTAACTAAAAACCGCGGCGTAATTCCTAAGTCTTCATAAATCTTTCTATATTCCTCAAGAACAGCTAAGGCTTTTTTATCACGAAAGTTTTTAGTTTTTAAAAAAGCAATATCCGATTTTAAGAAATCAATAATATTTATCTCTCGCGATGGATCATATGGAGTTTTACCTATACCTTGAGGAAATATCAGTTGAGGATTAGGTTTGATTAATTTATTAGCTATAAACATAGCCCGACCTATCATTTGCGGATAATGCAAGACAAAAGCTTGCACAAATTCACCGCCTTCATAATCTCCAAATAAATAAATTTCACGGATATCTAGGTTGGCATGCTTAGAAACATGCTTTAAAATATCTAATAAACGTTGGTCGGACCTTTTACCACTTAAGTTAAAAGACCAATAAGATGGAAAATTTTCTAAATCAAAAACAACTGTAAGGGCTGCCATCTGATATTTTTTTGCAAGTCCTGAACATAACTCATGCAATTCTTCATATGCATAGTCCAAACCTGGAATACAAGTTAAAACTCTTGATTTACGATAATCAGTCTTACTACGGGTTGGAATATATAAAAAATATCTGGTGCCTTTATAAAAAAGTTCTTGCAGTTTAACTCCTGGCTCAAAGTTGGTATCAACTAAATCTGGATTAATTATATCACTGATATATTCTCTAGCAATTTGGAAATGCTTAGCATAACCTTTGCCAATAAACATATCAAAATCTGATTCTAACGTTTTGCGAGCTTGAGTAATTTTTAATTTAGCCATCCCCGCAATGGCGTAGTATTTGGTATATTGAGTATTAAGTTTGCGATCACGACTGGTAATTATATTATATAAGACGTTCACCACTCTTGTATCTTTAAGATTTGCCAAAGCTTCTATAATTTTATCTCTTAATTCAGAGTCGGTTGATCTTTTATATTCATCATATAAAATCTTAAAAGAACGCGGGTCGCCTAATTTTCCTAAAGCTTCGACCACCAGAATTTTACTAAGTTGTGAGAGACTGCCTTGTTGCAAAATTAAAGCTACGTTTTCAGCTTCACCTACTTCTAAAAATTTACCCAAAACAATTCCGGCTGAAATAGCTGTCCACTGATCCATGGAGTTCGTTAGCTGAATCAGCTCATTAATTAAGCTTTCATAGTTAGCGCCTTCAATTAATTTTCTCTTATATCCATCTTTATATAAAAATTTGGCGACTTGCTCTTCACTAACTAAGTCACTGGCTAAAATTTCGCGATAATTTAGTTCGTATATGTCTTGAGTTTGAGCAACCTCTGCAGAACTAGCTGAATTACCTAAGGCAGAGATTTGTTCTTCTAAGGATAAATTCTCTAAAGGCGGCTGCGTTTCCTCTGGAGCTTGAGCTGTGTCTGTTTTTGCTAGCTCTTTTTCGATTTCAGGATTATTTATTTTAAATGGTGAAACTACTTTGTCTTTATCAATTTGTTCTAGTTTTTTAGTTAATTTATCGATTTCTTTTTGAGAATTATCTTTTTTCTTTGAATTTTTACTTGTCGGTAACGCATATGGATCGCCGCTAATTAAATCGTTAGTTTCTGGAAAACTAGGCATACTAGCTTTAAAACCAGAACTATTTAAGCCGAGTATATTAAATATTTCCATTAACAAAACGATAATTACAACTGTCGCCGAGATGATAATTAAGAAAGTTTTATATTGTTTCATAATGTAATAACCTTACTATAATCTGGAATTGTATTTAATCTTGCTCCAAACTGACTAACTACTTGAGCTGACAAAAAATTAGCTAGTTTGATGCTATTCTTGAGACCTAACTCATGAGTTAGGCCATATAAGAATGTTCCAGCAAACATATCTCCAGCGCCAGTCGTATCAACAGCTTTAACCTTAAAACTTGGCTCTTCTCCACTTTCACCATTGACGCAATATTTTACTCCTTTGGAACCCATGGTCATAATCACGTTTTTAAACTTAGACTTAAAATTCTCAAAACATTCTTGTTCATTACTAGTTTCAAAAAAATGTTGAGTTTCATTTTTATTAGCAAAAACTAAATCTAAATTATCTGCTAAAGCTTCAATCTTAGATTTATATAAATCAACTACAAAAATATCTGAACAAGAAAAAGCGACTTGAACCTGATATTTTTTAGCAATCTCCAGCATTTTATTGATAATGATTGGTCCTTTAGGAATAGACAAAATATAGCCTTCAATATAAATCCATTTTGATTTTGCAATTAAATCCTCATTAACTATTTCTTCAGAAAGATATGAACTTGCTCCTAGATGGGTGAACATAGTTCTTTCAGTGTCTGGAGTTACTAAGATGACGCAAGTAGAAGTTTTATGCCCTTGAATTAAATTGTAGTTGAATTTAATTCCTAGCTTTTCCATTTCTTTGCAGAAAATATCTCCGTGTTCATCGCCGCCAACCATATTGCTAAACACTCCCTGACCGCCTAGTTGAGCTAAAGCTATAATAGAATTTGCTGCCGAGCCCCCACAGGATTTAAAACATTGCATAGTACTAATGATAGACATGACTTCTTCTAATTGTACTTCAGAAATAGGGCGCATTGAGCCTTTGGCAGAACGTAATTTGGTAATGATATTGTCATCAACTTGAGTTTGTACATCAACTATCGCGCTACCCAAGCTATAAACATCATAAATTTTATCCAAGAGACCTCCTAATTAATTTTTTAATTTATAGTATTATTTAAGATGCTATTAAAAAAAATAAGCAACTCAAAAAAAATAATGTCAAAGTTTTGACGCAAATATGCGCCAACTTGCCGACTAGCTTTTCTTTCTTTAATGATTTGCGGAAAGTTTTTTAAAACCAGCAAGTATTTTGAGAGAGTTAAAAACATCATTTTAAATCTTAAAGCAATAAAATATAAAAAACTTCGGTGACAACTTTTAAGTCCTGCATGAATTATAGTTACAAATAGGTTTAAATTAAGGTTTTTAACAGTTTGTTTATACTCAATATAATCTAAATACAGCTCTTGTTGCGGGCTGAAGTTTCTACCTTGGTTAGCATGATAACCAACAGCTGAGTGGCAAATACCAATCTTAAAACCATGAAATCGGACGCGATTAAGGTAGTCGTTGTCTTCACCATAATGAAAAAAGCTTGGATCAAAACAACCAATTTTTTTTATAACCGCCGTAGGTAGTAACCACATTGCAGCTGGCATAAATTTAACAGGTGATATTTGTCTAGCTTGGCTGTGCAAAGAACTTTGTTGCTTGTAATCGTGGGCTACACTTATCTGTATAGGACTTAAAACGCCAAATTTTGGGTTATGTTGTGAGGCGTAGATTAGGTTTTTAATTGTATCTGGTTCAAGGTAAGCGTCTTGATTTAGCAGAAAAACATAATCCGCATTTTGGGTTAAAGCATATTTTAGCCCTAGATTATTGGCTTTGCCAAAACCTAAGTTTTGAACTTGTTTAATTAGAATTAATTTTGGAGTGAGATAGTTATTTTCAATTTTAGCAATAGTTTGGTCTGTTGAATGGTTATCTATAATGATAATCTGCAGCGGAATACTGGAAGCCAAAACAGATTTTAAGCAACGATCAATATATCTCATCCCATTAAAAGTTACGATGATTACAAAAGTTTTTAAACTAGTTGGGGCTTTATCCATCTTGACAGGCGTAGTTAATTAAGTTTATTGAAAGCAGTTAAATAGTTATAAAAAAGCCAACGAAACCCATATTTCATTTTAGTAAATTATGCAACTCATAGAACGAACCATAAACGGTTATCAAATATTGTCGATTCAAGAATGGCTAACTTCTGGACTAGAACATGGATTTATGAATGCGCAGTTAGACGTTAGCCTTGAATCAGGGCGAGACTGGGATAAAGTTTATCCAGCTTCAAAGTTAAAGTTACTAAAACAAATGCATGGAACTCATACAATTTTAGTTAGTGGTAATTTTGAGACGGACGCAATTTCTGCTCCACTAACCGCGGATGGGTGGTGGATTGATTTAAAAAGCGCCCCGCAAAATGTCGCTTGGGGGATTAAGACAGCAGATTGCGCGCCAGTGATAGTTTATCTGAAAAGCTTCAAGATAGTTTATGTTTTGCATTGCGGCTGGCGTGGGACAGTTGATAATTATTTAGCTCTTGTTTTAAAACAAGCCTTGGAGACATATCATTGTGCGGCTGAAGATTTTGAAATTTGTGTTGGTCCTGCTGCTGGGAAGTGTTGTTATGAAGTAGGTTATGAAGTAGTAGAGCTAGCGGAGAAAAATTTTTTAGCGCTAGGTGGAACATTAGAGTTGTTAGCCCAAATCTTAATTAAAAAAGAAGGTGAAAAATATTATTTTAATAATAGTGGATTACTAAAAGCCCAAAGCCTTCTTTTAGGTGTGCCGGAGCAAAATATTTATCTCATTCCAGCTTGCACAATTTGTGATCCAGCGTATTTTTCTTTTCGTCGCCAAGGAGACGCTGCAGGTCGGCAAGTTACATTTGTTAAGGCATAACTGCGCGGAAAATCCGCACGGCGTATTGTATCAACGCGAAATAAACCGCAACGAATTTTTACACTCCTACGATCTAATATTCTTGAAATTTAAATGAACTTGTAAAACTTTGATATCCTCTGTCGGTGCTCCACTCTAGAGGATGTGTTGTTATGATTTCCAAAAAAAGAATTTATTCTTGCTAGTCCCAAACGCAGTTTAAGAAAATCCATTAAACTATATATCAGAAAAGCTTACCAAATAAAAGATTTAAGATAATTTTTTTATAAAAAAAATTATAGGTTACATTATAAATGGATTTTTAGTTTCAAGGCTAGTAGCCAAAAATGGTTTATGTTATAAGCAGATTTGGCATTTTATATAAGTTTTTTATTATTAAGGGTAAAACAATGAAGCAAACAAATTTGAAGTTTTTTAATTCTGTATTTTTATTAGGTGTATTTGCAGTTTATGCAATTACGATAAATTTATTTCTTACTTCTCATGTTTCTGGCTTAGATAGCGGCGATATGTCTTGCATTAGTGAGCAACCTGTTAATGTAGCATGTAATGGGATGTGTTGCGAGCATTCCAATTGTGCAGGTGGTGGCGATGAAGATTGCAAATTTTGTAATTTAGAAAAAAAATGTAGTGCTAGCGCTTGTGGAATTAGTTGCGTAAATAAAACTTCATGTGCTGGCGGAGATAACAATTGTATGTTTTGTGGTGCCCAGAAGACTTGTGTAGATAGTGCCTGCGACCTGCCTTGCTCTGCGAATCAAGATTGTGCTGGAGGTAATAAAGCTTGTCAATATTGTGTTAGTGGCAAATGTTTAAAATCGGCTTGTGATGTGCCATGTAAGAAATCAACGGATTGTGCTGGAGCAGCAGACGATTGTAACTATTGTTTAAATTCTAAATGTGATCGTGCTGCCTGCGGCGCGCAGTGTGATACTCAAGCAGATTGCGCTGGAGCTAAAGACGGTTGTAACTTGTGTAATGAAGGTCAATGTTCGCAAAGCGCGTGCGGTTTAGATTGTTTGAGTCGTAATGATTGCGTGGGTGGACCTAAAAATACTTGTTTAATTTGTGGTCAAGGTTTGAAGTGTTCGGATAAAATATGTGGTGCAAAATGTTCGAAACATTCGGATTGTGTTGGTGGGATTGATAGTTGCCCAACCTGTAATAACAACGGCTTTTGCGATAGCCTGTGTGGTAAAAAATGTTCGAGCGATACAGATTGCGCTGGCGCTGAAGAGGATTGCACAAAATGTGATACTACCAAAGGCGAATGTGTTAGATCCAATATGTGCGGCAAACCGTGTACCAATGATAGTAGTTGTGCCGGCGGAGCTGATAACTGCAAAACTTGCGCTACTACTAAAGTTGATATGAGCCAATTGACAGACTGTTCTAAAATTAAAGATGGTGCATATGTTGATATATGGGGAACTATTCTGTGGACTAAAGGCACGACAAAGGTTAGCGGTATTAGTAGTTTGGATATGGCAACCTGGAAATCTACTAATACGTATGGTGGTAGAAGCAATTCGGGTAAATGCAAGAATTCATCGGATTGTTTGTCAGCTTGTGATTCTTCTACTCCAGCTACCTGTAGCTATAAAAACAATTGGTTTAAGGGAACCAAGAAATTAGAGGGCTGTGTTCCAGCTAGCGCGATTTTAAGTAGTTCACAAAAACAGTGCGTGGCTGGTCGAAATATCGCTGTAAATTTAAAAGCTACAAAAGACGGAAGTAGTACGTATTTAGCTGACGAAATTCCTTGTCGAGATGTAGTAGAGTTTATGGTGTATACTTGTGGAACTAACTATCATCGTTATGGAATATGCTCCACTGAGCCTTTTAATCAAATTTGTATGCGTAATTGTGCAAGAGGTGCTGGCTTAAATATTTATTTTGACGCACAGTGTAATATTTCTAAAACCCCGCCGGCTGGAGTTGAAGCAACATATGTTGTAACTAAAGGTTATGTTTCGCCAGTTAGTTTGGTTATTAAAGATGCGCCAGAGGTTGCGCCAGTAATTACTAGCTCTTTTCAATTAGAGCCTTCAAAAAAGAATCAATGGGTTATTTGGAGAGCTAGCAGTAAGTATCCGCTAGTGGTTTATGATCCACAAAAGAGTGGCAAAATAACTTCATCTTCGCAATTGTTTGGCGCAAATACTTTTGGTAAAATTTGGAAGGACGGTTTTGAGGCGCTGGCTAGTCTAGATCAAAACAAAGATGGTAAGATTGCTGGTAAAGAGTTAAAAAACTTATCGCTTTGGTTTGATAAAAATCAAAATGCTGTGTCTGACAAAGGTGAAGTTGTAGACCTGAGAAGTTATGGTATAACCGAGTTGTTCTATAAAAAAGACGGTAATGACGTTCGCAATGCGGATATTTTGGTTAGTCAAGGTTATGTCTTAGTTAAGAATAACAAGTCTGTAGTTGGTTCGGCTATTGATTGGTTTACAGCCCTATATGATTCTAAGTCAGCGGCTCAAGCTGCGTTAGAGGAGTTTAAGAAGGCGCAAAGTAATCCAAGAAAAAGAGTAGAGACAACAGGTGAGATGAACGCTAAAATCTTTGAAGGGATGTGGAAGTGGGAGTTAAACCAGAAGTATGTAAAACAAGAAGAGCTAGCTCGTGGTAGTAATATGTCGGGATTTTTTGTGTTAGCCGCTGATGAAGCAGGGGATAAAATTATCGACGGAACTTCTATTGTTCACTTAAGCGCTGAGCCAAATCAAAGCGGAATAGCTAGTATAGTAAGTAGCTTTAAGTTGGAGAATACTAGTGCTTATAATGAACAGGGTGTGCAATTCTTATCTTGGACAATCGAAGATAAAAATACAGGTTTGTTTTCAGAGAATATTGCAGAAATATCAGCGGATGGCACAACCTTGTATGGGGTTTCCAGGGAAGATTTAAAAAATCCTAAAACTTTTGTTCGTAGCTTTCGGCATTATACCTGGAAAGCTACAAAGTTAGAGATTTAAAGTTTCTCCGTCGGCTTTGCCGATACCTCCCTCGAAGAGGGGGGTTACTGAAAAACTAAGCAGCTTATCTAAAATCTTCAAAAGAGTTGGCGCTACTGGTTTCGGTGAGAAATGTTTCATCCAGAATTGATGGGATAGATTTTGTGTTCTGATTTACTTCAAGCACAATATTATTAGCTGGAAGGTCATTGATTTTTGTAACATTTTCGGCTTTGAGATTTTCTAATTTCTGAATCCCTGCCTGTTTATCATATGATAAAGTAATCGTAATTCTACGATTACTTGGACTGCTTAGATTTTCTACATCTTTAGGTTGTGTATCAGCATAACCTACAATACGATGAATACGTTCAGGTTGAATCCCCGCCTGTAAAAAAACTTTGCGCGCTATATTTGCCCGATCAGACGCTAAATACCAGTTGTCATATCGATTAGAAATACTCTTCACAAATTTGGTTGAGTCCGTATGCCCTTCAATATCAATTGGATTAGGTAAATCCTTAATCAGCATAGCCACAACCACCAAAGCAGCTTGTGCTTCTGGTAATAATATATCTCTCCCCAATTCAAACATTGAGATTTTTTTAGAATCCATTATATCAATGTGCATACCCTGAGCATCTATTTTGACCTCAATATTTTCTAACACCCCATTATTATCAATTTTACTCTGCGCTATACTCTCATTGATGCGTTGAGCAGCCTCTTGAAAGGCTTGAGTTTGGGCAGCTTGAATTTGTTCCGGACTATATTCCATTTTTGGCGCTAGAATATGCTCATCTACAAATGACTCTTCTTGGGTTTTGTCTTTCTTAATGTTTTGTTGATCTTCCGCTTGTTTTTTTTCTAAAAGTCCTTGTTCTTGCATTTGAATTGGAGAGCGCCCGCCGCCAAAACTGAATAATCCAGGTTGCCTGAAATATTCTGCAATTAATTCTCTTTCAGACTCAGTGCTTGCACTAATCAGCCACAACACCATAAATAACGCCATCATGGAGGTTACAAAATCCGCATATGCTACTTTCCAGGCGCCACCATGCGCGCCGCCGTGTCCCGAAACTTTCTTAATAATGATAATTGTATTTCCGTCTGGACCTTGTGGCATAATCTTAATTTATAACTAATGATAAACTCCATTAACTACCCGGTACTTCCCCCACGGGCATCCTGCTGAATTTTTTCCATCTCAATATCATTTGGTCTTTTGTCAGATTCAATAGACTTTCTTGCAAATTCAAGCGCGACAGCTGGAGGTGAACCACTAACAAAAGCAACTAAACCAGCTCGAATTGCATTTAATAAAACATGGTTATCATGTTGCGCCATTTCAATCGACGAAGCTAAGGGTTGAAAATACCCATAACAGCACAAAATGCCTAAAAAGGTTCCAACTAAGGCGGCGGCTACGTGATGTCCGATTTCAGCTACATCGCCCCCTAAAGCTCCCATGGTAATAATAATACCTAAGACCGCCGCTACAATACCCAAGCCAGGTAAAGCGTCTGCCATTTTACCCATTAAAGTTGGAGAAACAGCAGATTCATGGTTGTGAGTATCAATTTCTGTTTCCATTAGTTTATCCAAATCAAAAGCATTAATTACACCATCAACAAATAACTTAAGTGCACTAATTAACAGTTCCATTGCGTGATGATTTTTAGCAATTAAAGGGAATTTGTTAAATCTTTCACTGGTATGTGGATCGTTTAAATCTTTTTCAAGTCCTAATACTCCCTCTTTCCTAATAACATTAAAGATGGACAGTAATAATCCCATGAGTTGCAGATAAGTTTCTTTGGTGATGCCGCTCCCCTTAAATGCTAAGGGGACTGACTTAATGATTCTTTTTGTTACTGAAAGTGGAGCATAACCTATTAAGGCACCAATACCAGCGCCTAAGATAACTAAATATTCAGAGGGTTGTAATAAGACTGGAAAGTTAGTAAACCCACCGCTTGCCCAAGCGAAACCTCCAAATACTGATAGAGTAACAACGATGAAACTAAGTATTAGGTTCATATATAAAAAATAATTTTGAAATTTTTCAAATTCTGTTTATATCAGATACCTAACGTGTATCGGTAAGAATGTGAAAAATATTAAAGAATGTTTTTTTCAGCAGAAACGGTTAATAAAATAAGGATGTTATGTTAGATAACGCTCCAAAAAGTATAAGAAAAATCAAAGATAGTCAGAATGATTCTATCGGGATTGGAATAGAAATTGTCTGGGACAATGACAATCATAATGTTTTAGATAGCGTTTTTCTGAGGCGGCATTGTCCTTGCGCGGACTGTGAAGAAATTAGGGTTAAGAATAAACTAGGAGAAGATAGGGTGAGCGGTGGTGCTGACTTTAGTGACAAAGCTACTAAAGTTTCCAATACTTCCTCTTTAAGAGTAGTTGCTTCAAGTTTTGAGCAGCAGACTAATCTTATTGAAATTAAACTTGTTGGTAATTACGCTATTGCTATTCTTTGGGGCGATGGTCACAAAAACGGAATTTATTCTTTTGAATATTTAAGAGAATTATGTGACTACATAAAAATATGAAGTGTGGAGGTAAGCTTTTATCCTATAAAAATCTAGCGCTCCGCATTTTTATTTTTCTCAAAAGTAAAAATGGTGACAATTTATGTTTTGAGTACTTTATTGTGCTTTGATATTAATTTTATTGAAGTATGTTTTGTATGGTGTCTAATTCACAAGTATAGACTGGAAGATTAATAATCCTTTGTTTTCCTACTTGAAAAACAGCTGGTAAAGCGGACGAAACGAGAAATCCAGTTTGTTGATCGGATAAAGTTAGGTATTCTAAGCTTGAGCTTAGATACTTGCTATGTATTTTTTTTGCAGCTTTAATTTCTAAAGGAACTGTGGCAGACCCAATCCGAATAACAAAATCTATTTCTAAACTACTGTTACTATTCTTTTTCCAACCGCAAACTTCATTTAGAAAACCCTTACCGCTTAATAAATTTAAATAAACAGCGTTTTCAATAAGCCCACCAAGAGTATTTCTTTGAATTTCATTTGTCGTGTGGCTTAGTGTTAAGTTGGGAGCGACAACTCCTCGTAAATATTTTGCCAGCCCAATATCATAAAGGTAAACCTTAGGATGAAATGCAGATGTATTAGTCAATGAACGTTGTTGGCATATAAGTAAAATATGCCAATCGGCTAATAATGATAAAACAGATTTGGCATCACGATGGTTGTGAGTAATGCGCGTTAGCGAGAAAGAAAATCCTAAATTATTAGCTACAGCTAAAGTAGCATCTTTAAATAAATGATGCTTTATTTCTAATTCCTTTCTTAAAAAATCTTCTTCTTGCGATAAGAATATTTCATACCGTTTATCTTCCCAGATTTTTTGTGGGTCATTATTGATAAATGAATTAACAACTGACGGTAATCCACCAACATTTAAATAGCCATCATACAAGTTAAGCATTGAATTATGGATAATTTCCGGTAGCTCAAAATTATTTTCTAACATTCTAGTTAGCGCTTGATTTAGTAAGTCCTCTTTGGCGTTGGCTCTTAAGAACTCCCGAAAAGAATAAGGATAAAGTCGCAATTTTTCTATTCTGCCAACTGGCACACGACAATTTGAGAACAAACGGCTCATAGAAGAACCAGAAAGAATTACAGTTTTGTTTTTCCAAATCTCTTTCATTGAGCGCACAAAACCGCCAAGCTTTTGGCTTTCTTGCGCTTCGTCAATAAAAATAATTTGTGGAATTGGCTGTAGACCATATTCGTTCAGTAAATATTCAAAACTGAAAAAATCTTGGCAAAGGTCAATTTTATTTCTAAGCAATGTATTAGTTTCAAGATTAAACTTTAAAACTGAAGAGTTAGTGTATTGATCTAAGACTGCATTAACTGAAAAGGTTTTTCCAACTTGTCTGGCGCCTTCTAAAATTAAGACATTTTTAAAATCTTCTTTTTTGTCTATAAACTCTTTGATTGGTTTTTCAATATCTCTTCTCACGATTGCGCCGATAATAATTATAATTGGTTAATATTTTTAGATGCGCTTTTTGCTAAAAAAGGTCATTTTTGCAACAAAAATGTTGTAAATTAGCAATTACTTAAAAATATTATCTTTTTTAATTTTTTGGGTGTTACTGGGTTACTACGACTCTTTCTTAAAATCATAGTTTGGCAGTTTGGCGATTTTAATTCCGTATTTATCCGGCGAGCGAGTAATCACGGTAACTGCAATTACTCTAGCGACAAACTCAGAATTTTCTTTGCTTAACAAACCTTTTCGCACTAACGTGAAATAATCACGACTTTTTCCCTCATTAATTGCGCGCCTAACTCTCGCAGGTCCAGCATTATAAGCGGCTAAAGCAAGATACCAGTCGTCAAACTTATGATACAAATCAACCAGATACATACATGCAGCTTTGGTTGAAAGTTCCACATTAAGTCGGTCATCTCGCGTATCATTAACGACTAACCCGTATTTCTGAGCTGTGTAAGGCATAAACTGCCACATACCGCCAGCGCCAGCGTGACTTTTGACATTTGGATTAAAATTACTTTCGACCAGAGCAACATTAATCAGAGTTTCTGGAACACCAAACTGGTGAAACAAAGACTCAATAACTCCTTCATATGAAATACGTCGCTCAAGAGAAACTTTAATGGTTCGAGGTTTTTTAGTATAAAAATCAATAAACTTCTGGACTTGTGAGTTACGAACTAGCTCCATATCTGGATAATAATTCACAGAACCATAGTAACGCTTTATTTCTTCTGGGCTTTTTACTCTTGCTAAGTCAACTTCGTCATCATCATTAAAAACTTCATGAATAGACGAACAGCTCGCGAAAATCAGGAAAAAAAGAGTAAAAAATATTTTTCCGTATAAAAAATTTAGTTTCATTCAAAGATTTATCTATCTTGAACATCCACCCTAGCCATAACCCTAACCTTTCAAGAAAGATAACCAAAATTCCTATGTTAATGTTAATAAAACCATAAATTAAAAATCATTTGCTTAAAACTCTTACTTCCAAATGTGTATTTAATTCACAGCCTCAAACCAATCATCAATTTAGGCGAAACTGCCCTACCAAAAATTAGATGATGGCGAAAGGAGAAAAGCTCCTATCAAAACTAGAATAATAATTCAACATTCGGCAAAATTAATATTTTTATTAACATATTTTTATTATTAATTTTTAACATGTTATAATAATTGATATTTATATCTTGACAGATTTTAATTTAAGATTAAAACGGTAAGGGATTTTTATTTATCTTATCTGAAGGATATCTTTAATAATTCAGGTTCCTTAATGTTTTTATGTCTATTTGCGCTATGAAAAATTACCTAATTAACAAATTATTTTTTTTGCTAGTATTAATAATCTGTTTTGCTACCAACTCGTGGGCTGAAATTGATGTGCAAATTAAGACTTCAGCCGAAGAAATTACAGTTTCGGATTTTGTCAATTTAGACGTCTCCTTCACTGATAATAGTCCAAATTCTGCGCCTTTTAAGTTAAAATTTTACACAAATGATAATTTCACAATTCGTCAGTCTGGGAAGTTTTCTAAAATATCCATTATTAATGGGGTTACAAATTCAACTTTGACCTATCAATATGTTTTTGCGCCAGATCCAAACTTAAAAGCAGGCAAATACAAACTGCCTCAAGGTTACTTAGACTTTGGTCATGGAAATGTTCAAAACTTAAAAGAGATAACTATTAATGTAGTTGACATTCCGAGTGTTCAAGCTAACTCTGCGCCTTCTGCTAACGCTGGCAATAATAATAGTTATGTCCCTACGAACTCAGCTCCAATTACTTTTTCACATAGCGTTAGCACGCTAACTCCATATTTAGGGCAGCAAGTTTATTACCAAGCTCAGATTAAAGCTCAAGTCCCGTTGGTGCAGGCTGCAATTTCTGAAGCTGATTTTCCTAAAATGTGGTTTCAATCTTTGGGGGAGGCTAAAGAATCAATTGTTGCTGAAGGCAATACCACCCTGCGAGTTATTTCTTCTGAGACAGCACTTTATCCTTTGGAAACTGGAGAAATTGTTATTCCTGCCCGCACTACTGAGGTTCAAATTCAAAGCCGAGCTGCAAGAGGCAATAGTCTACTATCCATGGATGACGATATGTTTTCAATCTTTGGGGGCGGAATCTTAGCGCCTAGTTTTGGCAAATTGGCTGAAACCAAACGTTTGGTTGCGCCAGCTCTGACTTTAAAAGCTAAGCCGCTGCCTAAACCACCGTTTGCGCAAAAGTATATTCCGGTTGGAGAAGTTCAGCTCAGCACAACTTTGGATAAACAAGAAATTGCAGAAGGTGAAAGTCTGACCTTAAAAATAACGCTTACGGGTGATGCGCATTTAGGGCTTTTTGATTTGCCGGATATTCAAGACAACCTTGATTTTAAAATTTACCCCGAAGACCCAACTCTCAAGACTAGTTTGTTGTCTCAGAAGCTGATTCAGGAAAAGAGTTTTAATTTTGCTATCGTGCCTAAAAAATCAGGAGAATTAACTATCCCAACTTTTAAAATTTTGACTTTTAACCCAGAAACTCAAAAATATAAGGTGTTAAATTCCAAAAGCATAAAAATCAAGGTTAAGCCTAGTCAGGGGTTAAGTGACTCAAATGTTCCTGTTGCCAGCGCTCAAAATCAGCAGTTTGAGGTAACTAAGGTTGAGGTTAATCCAGAGGAGGATGTCGCGTTGCAGCCTGCGCTAGACGGTAAACAAATTTTATCTTTTGGCAAAGCTAAGCTTTTGAGCGCGCCAACTTGGATGTGGGGGTTAATTGGAATAATTGTGATAGTTTTGCCTGGTAGTTTTTTTATTCTAAAAACCAGGCGGAAAAGACAGTTAATTTTGGCGAATAATCCAAAACTTGCTAAAAAATTAAATGCTTACAATGTTGCCATGCAAGCCATCAATCAACTTTTTAAAGATGAAAATTTTGACAAGTTAGCGCCTATTTTATTGCGTTATCTTGGTGATAAATTCATGGTGGTTGGGGAAAGTTTAACAGCTAAAGAGGCTGAAAACTTAGTTTTGCAGAATTTGAATAATTCCCAACTTGCGACAAAAGTTCGAGAGTTAATTAATAATTTGGAAAGCCAAAAATACGGACAGACTGATTTAATTCAATCCTCTCACACCAGCTCTTCGGCGCTGCGAATCGGGCAAGGTAAAAAAAATGTCATGACACTTATTCAAGAAATTGAAAGGGCCTTTTTTTAAACTTAACATTTTAAAAACACACATATTTTTTTAATTTTTAAAAAAAATACTAATTTTTTTTTAAACATATGCCGTATAAAGACAAAAACTCTCCATAACCAGGGTAGTCTTATATTTTAATATTAATTTTTTTATTATGAGGTTTTATGAGTGAACGTATATCAAGTCAAACAAGAAATAAAAATCAAAAGCAAACACAAAGTAAAGACAAGGAGATCAAACAGAAAGCGACAATCGCTGAGGCTGCCCAAACTCGAGCAGCGCAACATGCTAACCAAGAAAAATTAGTTTTTATAGGCAAGGATAATAAAGTAATAAATGTTGATGCGAATACGAAGATACTTAATCGAGTAGGTAATAAAAATGAGTTTTCGTTGGTGTATGGTAGAAACAACAACTTATATTACGATAAACCAGTAAATCTGCTTGTCGATGGGGAATTAGTGGAGGCAAAATATAAAGGAAGAGAGAAGATAAGCTCTAATACTGATATAACAACTCAAGCAGCGCAACATGCTAACCAAGAAGGATTAGTTTTTATAGACAAGGACAATAAAGTAATAAATGTTGATGCGAATACGAAGATACTTATGATAGTAGGTAATAAACATGAATTTTCGTCGCTGTATGGTAGAGACAACTCATTTTACGATAAAACACTTAGCAATTCAAAAAGACCACCAGTAAAGCTGCTTGTCAATGGGGAATTTGTGGAGGCAAGATATAAAGGAAAAATGGCAATCCTCCCCCAATCCTCTAACACACAAGAATCCCAGTCAAATATATCACAGCAGGGAGGGATAACACCAGTTGTTACGGGAGTTCAAAATCAGACGGATCAGAAGATTAACATCGACGCGACAAATAAAGAAGATATAAAACCAACTTCCCAAGAAGTTCTGTCTCGAGAAAATTTTCATTTGGAAAAATTTACTCGACCGGCTCGAATATTTAGTAGGGTATTAAGTGTAGGTGTCGAAATATCAGTACCAGATGGTTATACCGTTAGTTATAAAAATGGTGATTATGTCTTATCCGAAGATAAGACCAAGGAAACAGCAGCCCAAAAAATTCTGTCTCAAGAAAAAAAAGGTTACCATTTAGAAAACGTAAATGGGAGAGTGGTTGAAGTAGAAAATGGTTCTGTCTATTGTTATGAAAAGACCACTGTAAGGGGTCGTGAGATACCTGTCAAATGCAAAATTGAAAGCCGGAAAACAGAAAGCCCTACAAAAGTTCGGCCTCAACAAAATATTGAAAGCCGGAAAACAGAAAGCTCTACAAAAGTTCGGCCTCAACAAAATGTTGAACATGAAAAATTACTTTTTAAAGACAAGGACAATAACCTAATAGTTAGTAATCCAGATACACAGATTGAAATTAAATATAACGGAAGAAGAAAATTTTCGTCGCTGAAAGGGGTAAAATTACAAGAAGGAGACCCAGTAACCCTAAAAATCGACAACAAAAAAGTTATCGTAACTTACCAAGGAAAAGCGAAAGAAAACCAACTTTATAATATACTAGGAGCTAATATTGAGCAATTCAGAGAAGATAACACTCCTGAAGAAAATGCTTCGCTTACAGAGGGGATTAAAAGTGGTATGCGGCAATTAAGCTCAGA
>JAITKM010000050.1 GCA_031278395.1 Deltaproteobacteria bacterium
CAGCTATGGAGTGGTCAAGTTATTTGATGCAAAATAGATTGCTGGATCTTTTAGATAGCGGCTTGGGTAATGCTATAGGGGGATTGTTGTTTGTAATTGCTGGTGTTGCGGCTTTAACCTTGGTTGCCTTGGGGCGGGAGTATAAATTTTATCGTTGGTTTATTATTGGACCAATTTTATATCTTGCCATGCTGGATAAAAGCACTTGGGTTGAGATTGAACAACCGGAGTGGAAATTAGGTAACGTGGTCTATAATCAAAAAACTGTTAAAATGGCGACTAAAAAAGTCAATGATGAAGAAACAAAGATAAAAGTTGCCTGGTTTTTTAAAGAATGGAATAAATTTTCCAGCACTCTCATAAATGAGTTAATAAAACTTATCGATTTTGAAAATAATCGTTTAGATAAATATTTCGTTAAACAAGCTGATATTTATTATGATTTTTTTATGGTTAAGTTGGAAAACCCGGCTTTTGAAAAGTTTATATCTCTGGGTATGGATAAATGTATTAATTATTTTACTAATGCTAGTGTAGCAAATGAAAAAGATATGACTACATCTGGTACTATCCCAGTATTTTATATAGATGATAATTCAGATCTTAATTTGTCCAAAATAATAAATGATGACAAAAATGTAATTTGTGTAAAAGATCAAAAAGATATAACTTTAAAGAATGCTTTGAATGAAGAAATTAGTGAACTAACTCTTCAGAATAGCTATATTACTTGTTCTAGTTTTTATCAAATATTGGTTAAGGTTTTGGAAAAACATGCTGAATGTGTTGTGGATAAAATAATTCTAAAGAATAAACCATATGATCCAAATAATCAAAATGATCCAAATGATCCAAATAATCAAAAAGAAGGTGATCCGAAGTGGTTGAACGACGCTAAAAAAAGATTGAACTACAAGTTTCAACCAGGCGCTAAAACAGATTTTTCACTGATGTATAAAGAATTGGCGATACGTTTATTTGTTGGAGCTTTAAAAAAAATTAATCCTCATGCTTTGGCAGCTACTGCCGGACCACGTTCAACAGTGATTGATTCGGCGAATCAAAATCATATAGTTAAACCGGATATTGTTACGGATATTGGAACGGTAGTAAATTTTGAAAAGTGGCGCAGTATCGGTAAGCTCAAAGCCTGGGGGTATTCTTTACCATATGTGCAAGGCGTAATTTTATGGTTTTTAGCAATGTTTTTTCCATTTTTTGTAATTGCTGCGATTTTGCCAGGACGACATCATATTTTCTTTACTTGGATGGCATTATGGTTTTGGGTTAAATCTTGGGATATTGGTTATGCTCTAATAATGTTGCTGGATACAATTCTGTATAAAATTTTTCCAATGGGTTCTAATGTTACTGATACTAGCGATCCAATTCGAGCCTTTCAAAAAGTGCTTAATAAGGATCCGACTTTTTCCATTTCCATGTATTATGATTTACTTGGGGCGTGCATGATGTCGATTCCGTTTTTTACAGGTTTTATCGCTAAAAATGCCTCAAGCGTTATTATGGACGGAGTAAATAATACTTTAACAGGTTTTTCAGATTCTGTTGGCACTGTGATGCGTTCTCTGAGAACTAGTCACAAGATTCAGCAAAATATTATAGACTTTGAAGAGCGACGTTCGCAATTCTTCACCGATAATATGCATCGGGCGTTTAGTGATCCAGAAGTTTTAAGTTTATTCAATGAGGCGCAGAAAGCGACGTTCAAGACGGCGGCGGAGAGGTTTCTAGGAGGAGATACTAATCCCATTTTAGAGCTTCTTGTTCAATTTAACGCTGCTGAAAGAGATAGAATAGTGAGAACAATGAATGCGGTGATTGGAAAAAATCTTGAGATGTTGCCTTTTATGCTTGCTATGGATAAGTCAGCCATGAGGTCAGCTCGAGAAAATATTTTACTGGGTTGGAGTCAGTATGATTATACCAAAGCCAAATATCCAATGCGAGAAATGTTAAAGCCGCTAATTGAGAGTAGCTATCATAAAATTGGGAGTAATACCGTTGTTGGTGAGGCAATGGGTCTTACTAAGCAAATGAGTACCTTTTTTCAAAATCAAATTCACTATTGGACTGGACACCCCCCCCATACCATAGAAGCTTATAAGTATAAAATGAATGTTTGGCACAGTACAGGATATGATTGGTTTAATTCTCTCTTAAATCAAGATATGACAAATAATAAGACTACCGGATCAAATTCTAGTCCGGTCGGAATAGTTAATGAGAGTAAGAATAAAAAATAACTGAAAATAATAATAAGGTTTTAATAAAAGATTATGGCTGTAGATATTGGAGAAAGTGGTGCGTTAATTAGCGCTATTCTTGAATCGGAAGGTTATATTTATCAATCAGAAATTTTAGATAAGCTAGCCCCAATTCAGGAAGGGAATGTTGTCGGTTTGGTTGGCGCGGCAGCAGCTTTTATTTTTGTGGCGGCGCTAGTTTGGGGTGGAATACAGTATGTATTTTCAGGCGGTTTTAAATTTACTTGGTGGATGTTAATTGGACCTACGCTTTTCTTTTTAGCTGTTATTCCGCGGGTTGAGGTAAATAATACTATTTGGAAATTCCCAAACTCCAAAGACAAGGACCAAAATGAAGTTAGTAAATACTTGGGGCGAGCTAATGATCTTTATAATACTAATGGTAGTGATAGCAAAAGTAAGGTCTCTAATGTTTATGCCGAATACAACAAGATGATTAGTATTGTGGTCAATGAGATAGTGGAAAAAATTGTTGGCTCTATTAAAGAGCTTGATTCTAAGTTTATCAGTCGGATGGAAAAAATTGCAGATCTGCAATTTTTAACCGCACAAGATCCCGGCGCACGGGAATTATTCGGAACCATATTAATGCGGCAGTGTCACGACTATTTTACTTATGCTAGTAAGGCATTTGCTACTGAGGGGACGTCAAATAGTAATCCAGTTCAGCAGGGATACAGACAGAAATTAGAAGAAATTAAAGATAAAGAAATTGTTGTCATGAAAGGTTTCAAATATGCGCCGGAGTTTCTTGCAAATGGGGTAGCAAAATATGGAGACACTTATTTAAAGATAGAAAATTGTCAAGCTGGGAATAATGTTAGTAATTTTATTAAAAAATTAGAAAGTCCTAATAATGTAGAGAATGCTAATATAAAAGAACTTACTGGTAAAATTGAGAAAATGACGTGTTCTTGTGAAAATATTTGGCTGCTTTCTTATTTAACTTTGTATTATGAAGCGTATAGCGGGGCTGAGGCTATTAAATCGAAAGCTAATGACGATGTTAACGAAGATTTTAAAGTTGATTTGTTTAATGTTTTAAAAATAGTTCAGCTTAAAGAGCTTGAAGAAGCAGAAAATAGTAATACTGAAGCTCCTAAAGCTCCAAGAGAAACGATTAGTGACTATTTAAAGAGACACCCCGAAGCTTTTTACGGTTTAATAGCAAGACATGTTTTGAGCAATAACATTCAGGACTCAAATGCACCTGGACATTTCATTGCTGATCAGCGGGTTAAACAAAATCAACAAGTTTTAGCTTTTAGTGGAGCTAATCAGCCATTTTCCCGCGTTGAGAGAAA
>JAITKM010000057.1 GCA_031278395.1 Deltaproteobacteria bacterium
AGAAATTACAAAATAATTTAGAGGGTTACGCTTATTTAAGGCATGAAAAGACTAATAAACAAAGTAACCCCATACCAGCGAAACCAGCCAGCGAAATCCAGAAAACTAGTTAATTAATAGTTAATTGCAATGTATAAAGAATGACGAAAATAACGGAGCAGTTTTTATAGAACGCTCTTCTTAATTTCTATAATGTTGTTTAGAGAATTAAGCGTTTGGATATAGTCGCTGGTAAGAACAATAATTTTTTTTCTACTCTTTATATTGCTAGCTAAAATAATAGCATTACCTGAATAACCATCACTATTATCACGGTCCGATGGTAAATAATGGCTTTGGATTCCTTTATCAAAGTTGGAAATAAATTCTAACTTGGCGCCGCCTAGCTTTTCTGAAATTACCAAAATTCCACTCTGTATCAAACAAATCCAAACTTCCTTTTTTTTACTAAGCGTATTTTTAGTTAACTCATCTGCACTAAGTTGCTCAAAGTTCAAATCCTGAACAGTTTGATTATTCACTTCTTGAAGATAGCCTCGCATTAACATCGTGATATCTATGCGCCTTAAACCAAAACCATATGCATAACGCCTCGCCACTGAACGCACAGCTAAATATTGAAGAATTTTAGTTGGTTTTTGAACTCTCCAAGTTCTGTTGGCAAATAAAGGCATAATTATTACAGAACAAAAAATCCCAACAAAAATTACCCAAGGCTGATTAAAACCAAATGCCGCCGAAGTTGTCAGCACAATAAAAACAAAAGAAGCAAAAATACCATTAGCTTGAGCACGAGCTAGTAATTCGTCTTTCTCTTCACCAGAAATAGCGCCCCAGACATTTTCAATATTAATATTTGACATAATCTTGTTATCGTTAACTTACCGATTAAACTAAAGAGTTATTTTATTTTTTATATACTTGAATTTATTAAATATCTTATTTTTTGTTGCTTAAAATTATTATAAATTTGACGAACAAACTCGCGTTATCCTAATGTCCACCTCACTGAGGAGTCTCGTCTAATGTTACTCTTTTAAAGGTATTAAGAATAACCCACTGTGTAAGATAATAATCCAAAAGATATGGCAAAAGATTTAGATAAAGACAAAGATAAAAAGAACACCAAACTAGAATGTAGCTTTTGTGGTGCAGGACAGGATCAGGTGCGCAAGCTAATTGCTGGACCTGGAGTTTATATCTGTGACCAATGTATTGAGCTTTGTAATGAAATCATACTTGATGAAACCGACGATGACAAAAAGGATAATGCATCCTCAAAAATCCCTAAACCCAAAGAAATCTGCGCCTTTCTTGATGAGTATGTAATTGGTCAGGAACAAGCTAAAAAGATGTTAGCTGTAGCCGTCTATAACCACTACAAGCGCGTAGAAGACATGAAGTCTGTTAGTAAAAACAGTAAAAACAATCCTAAAGTTGAACTTTCAAAATCTAATATTCTGTTGATTGGTCCAACTGGTTCCGGCAAAACTTTTTTAGCTCAAACCTTAGCTAAAATTTTAGACGTGCCGTTTGTCATGGCTGATGCAACTAATTTAACTGAAGCTGGATATGTCGGGGAAGATGTGGAAAATATAATTTTGCATCTATTACAAGCCGCAAATTACGACGTCGAAAGGGCTGGACGCGGCATAGTATATATTGATGAAATTGATAAAATTTCAAAAAAATCTGAAAATCCATCAATTACGCGAGATGTTTCTGGTGAAGGTGTGCAACAGGCGCTTTTAAAAATTTTGGAAGGCACAATTGCCAGCGTTCCCCCAAAAGGCGGTAGAAAACACCCTCAACAAGAATTTGTACAAGTCGATACCACCAATATTTTATTTATTTGTGGCGGCGCATTCGTAGGTTTGGAAGATATTATTAAACGGCGCAAGGTGGGCAGCGCTTTAGGCTTTACAGCTCATGAGTATAAAGGCAAAAAAATGCTAGTCCAACAGCAAAAAGAGGGTGTTCAACCAACAGACTTATTAAAATTTGGTTTAATTCCAGAGTTTATTGGGCGACTACCAATTTTAGCTATGTTGAACGAACTCGACGAAAACGCATTAGTTAAAATTTTAGTTGAGCCAAAGAATGCCCTAATTAAACAATATCAACGTTTGTTTGAGCTTGAAGGTGTAAAAGTCAAATTCCCAGAGGCTACAGTGCGCGGTATTGCCAAACAAGCCATGGAGCGCAAACTAGGAGCTAGAGGATTAAGATCAATTTTAGAAAACTTAATGCTGGATTTGATGTATGAAGTTCCATCCCAAAGCGATATTAAGGAAATTATTGTTTCGGAAGAAGCTGTAACTAAAGGTGAACAGCCGTTAATTGTATATGAACACAAAGCGGAATTGGCGTAAGGGGAACTTCTAAAATTTTATGTTGACACATGAGATGTTTAATACAATTGCGTGGCGTTATGATTTGATTAATACGTTTATCTCTTTGGGGTGTGATAGATATTGGAGAAAAAAACTTGTTCACGCATTGCAGGAATATTGGAAGCAGAATAAAAATCAACAAATCCTTGATATTGCAACTGGCACAGCAGATTTGGCAATTGCAACCATGAAACAACTTAAGCCAGACAAAATAATTGGTCTTGACCCAGCAGAGAAAATGTTAGAGTTAGGCAAATCCAAAATCAAGAAAAATGGTTTTGCAAATAAGGTTATTTTACAAAAAGGATGCGCAGAGAGCATAGAATTTGCAGATAATTTTTTTGATTTTGCGCAAGTAAGCTTTGGTGTGAGAAACTTTGCGGATTTAAATTGTGGCTTGGCTGAGATTTATAGAGTCTTAAAGTTTGGCGGAATATTAACGATTTTAGAATTTTCGTATCCTAAGAATAAACTTCTTAGGTTTATTTATAAACTATATTTTAATTTTGTAATGCCAACTGTGGCTGGTGTGTTATCTGGAAATTTTAAAGCCTATAAATATTTAGCTACTTCAGTGGCTAATTTTCCAAGTCCAGAAAAACTAAAAAACATTTTAGAATGTATTGGATTTAAAGTGAATAAAGTTCAGGGGCTGACCTTTGGCGTTTGTTCGCTATATTTATGTAAAAAATAATATGACAGCAGAAAAATTATTAGAGTCTTTAAATTTTGCAGGCAATTTTACAAAATTTCCTAAAGAAGTCGGAGCTATTTTACCTAGCTCTAGTTTTGCATCTCTGGCAATGTTGCAAGGTATTGATTGGCATAACCTAAAATCAATTGCTGAATATGGTTGTGGCACAGGAGCTTTTACCAGGGATATTGCTTTGCGGATGCACTCGCAAACTAAGCTGATCGGAATAGAAATTAATAAAAATTTTTACCAAAAATTAAAAAACGAATTTGATGTTTCTCCAGATTTTCAGAGAGTGAATCTGTATCATGATTCTGTTGAGAATATTGGTCAGATTTGCGAAAAAGAAAATATTCGGTATTTAGATTGTGTAGTTAGTGGGCTACCGTGGACGTTTTTTAGCAAAGAACTACAAACTAATATTTTACAAAAAACTTTAGAAGTTATGCACTCGGAAAGTCGGTTTATTGCAATTGCATATTTACATGGCATTATTACCCCAGCTTCTAAACATTTTATTCGACTTTTGCGCACTTATTTTAAAAATGTTGAATTTAGTAAAATCGTCTGGAGAAATGTTCCACCTGCCAGAGTAATCACTTGTAAAAATCCTAAGACGTTTAATTAAGCGATGTTTAAAAGTTGTTTAAACATTACAATTTATGATTTGGAATATTGACCCTGTTCTATTTTCGATTGGTAGCCTAAGTATTAGATACTATGGTCTATGTTTTATGCTGGCTTTTCTCTGTGGCTATTACCTGATTAATTGGATTTATCGCGAAGAAAAGCAAGATATCAGCGCGCTGGATAGTCTTTTTACCCATATGTTTTTGGGAACTATTATTGGCGCTAGATTAGGACACGTTTTATTTTATCAAGCCGATTGGTATTTTAGTCATCCCATAGAAATTTTAAAAATTTGGCATGGTGGTTTAGCCAGTCATGGTGCCGCAATCGGTATCTTTATTGCCTTGTGGTTGTTTCAGCGTAAATATCAGAAGCAAAAACTAATTTGGATTATCTCAAGAATGTGTATTGCTGTTGCGCTAGCTGGCTTTTTTATTAGATTGGGTAATTTCTTTAATTCAGAAATTTATGGCGTGCCAACTAATTTGCCTTGGGGCGTAATTTTCTTGCGAGAAAGTGAGGTGCCAAGACATCCAACTCAACTTTATGAGTCCTTGTCTTACTTAATGATTTTTGTGAGTATGTTTAGTTATTATTATAAGTATCGGGAAAAAAGTAATTCTTATTTCTTACTTGGTTTTTTCTTTTTTGCTGTGTTTGCGACGAGATTTTTATTGGAGTTCACCAAAGCGTATCAAGTAGAGCTTGAGTTAGAATTACAGCTGCATCTAGGACAAATTTTAAGTATTCCGCTGATTTTGATTGGATTATGGCTGATTTGGTTAGGAGGTAAAAAATAATAGATAGATTTTTTAATAAATGTTACAAGGCAAAAATTTTTACGGGTAAGGATGTAGGGGATTGCTATCATAAATTAAAGGAATATTATGTCGAATTTTGAATTAAACAAATTAGCTAAATTTGCAGGTCGTAAAGGTCCGCAGGTTATTGTAGTAATGGATGGCGTGGGTTTAGGGCGAGAAAATGAGAGTAATGCTGTATTTCGTGCTAATACACCGACTTTAAAAAATCTATTTGCTAAATCTCAATGGTGCAAGCTAACGGCATCTGGTCTAGCGGTTGGACTTCCGTCAGATGAGGATATGGGTAATTCTGAAGTTGGACATAATGCTATTGGTGCGGGGCGTATATTCTCACAAGGGGCAAAACTAGTTGCTGAAGCTTTGGTTAATGGCTCGCTTTATAGCGGTCCAGTGTGGCAAAATATAATTCAGCAATGTGTTTCTAAAAATTCAACCTTGCATTTTATCGGGTTGCTTTCAGATGGCAATGTTCATTCAAATATTGCGCATTTATTTGCAATGCTTAAACATGCTGCTGAGGAGCAGGTGCAAAAAGTGCGGGTGCATGTTTTACTTGATGGGCGTGATGTGGATCCAACTTCAGCGCTGAATTATGTGCAACCCTTGGAGAAGTTATTAGCGGAGCTTAGTATTGGGGGATTTGATTATAAGATTGCTAGTGGTGGTGGGCGTATGAAAGTTACGATGGATAGATATAATGCGGATTGGACAATTGTTGAGCGTGGGTGGAAGGCCCATGTTTTAGGTGAGGGAAGAGCTTTTAATTCAGCTGAACAAGCCATTGAAACGTATCGTGCGGAAAATCACGAAATTCAAGATCAAAATTTATTAGAGTTTGTGGTAGTTGATGAAAAAGCTAATCCTGTTGGGACGATTAATGATGGGGATAGTGTAATTTTTTATAATTTTAGGGGTGACAGAGCAATTGAAATTAGCGCTGCTTTTGAAGAGCGTGAGTTTAAACATTTTAATCGCAAACGAGTGCCGAATGTGTTGTATGCCGGTATGATGCAATATGATGGGGATTTAAAAATTCCTAAATCTTTTTTAGTAACTCCCTCAATGATTGATAGAACCATGACTGAATATTTAGTACATAATGGTCTTGGGCAATTTGCGTGTTCTGAGACGCAAAAGTTTGGACATGTAACATATTTTTGGAACGGCAATCGTAGCGGAGTTTTTGACAGTCATTATGAGACTTATCAAGAAATTCCGTCTGACCTGGTGCCGTTTAATGAGCGACCTTGGATGAAAAGTTCGGAAATTACGGATATAACGGTTGAGGCAATTTTGTCCGGCAAGTATAGGCAGCTTAGGATTAATTACCCTAATGGGGATATGGTTGGGCATACTGGGAGTTTAGATGCTACGATTATTGGTGTTGAAGCGGTAGATTTAAATTTAGCTCGAATTTTGAAAGCTGTAGAACAGACTGAAGGTTTAGCGTTAATCACTGCTGATCACGGCAATGCCGATGAAATGTATGAATGGGATAAGAAAACTAATGCGTTTAAGATTAATAAAAATGGTGTGCCGGTTGCTTTAATGAGTCATACTTTAAACCCTGTGCCATTTATAATTTATGACCCTAAGTTTAATGGCGAATATAAAATTAAAAATAACGGAGTAAAATTTGGCTTATCAAATATCGCGGCTACTGCCATCAACTTATTAGGTTTTGTTGCCCCTGCGGAATATAATGAGTCGTTGATTGAGTTTTTATAATAATCTAAACCAACAGAGATCGCAGAGAATTTTGTTATTTTTTGGTAAACGTTTATTCCTTGTAAATCAGTGTATGGAAAGTCTATTAGCGAGTGCAGTTTTCCCATACAAGAAGTCCTTATTTATACATGATAGATTTTTGAGGCGTGCTATCTAAAAAATTTTAAGTAACAAAAACTTATCAAGCTAACTTTTCTTAACCTAAAGTAAATTTTTTCGTGCTAGAAAATTTTAAGTTTGTTATTTCCAGCGCCATGACAAACTTAAAATCTTCACTCAAACTTATTTATAACAGACCACTGTCAACTGAAGCTGATGAGCCTACTGTTGAGCATAATCTTTGGCTTAATAGACCAGAGCAAGGGCATGGTTTACACTACGCTGTTCAATATCACGGGACGCTCAAACCTGAATTAACTAACTATTATCTTAATAAATACTCTGAAAAAGGTTCTATTGTTCTTGATCCATTTTGCGGCTCTGGAGTTGTGCCACTACAGGCTAGTTTATTAGGGCGTATTGCTTGGGCAAGCGATATTAATCAACTTGCAGTTCGGATTACTCAAGCTAAATTAAAGCCAGCTGGATTAGATGAAGTCGTTTTATTTTTAACTCAACTTAATTTGCAGCGTCCTATAAGTCTCAGTGGTTTTCAAGAATTTTTTGCCCCATTTTATCACCCAGATACTTATCGCGAGTTAGTCAATCTAAAGAATGCTATTAACCGATATCAGGCAGAAGGAGTACAAAATAGAATTTGCAATTTTGTTGAGTTATTAGTTTTTTCAAGACTACATGGACATGCGCCAAGTCATTTTTCAACTTATTCTTCGCCTCAAGTTGCGCTTAGTCCGAGCAAACAATTATTGTTAAACAAGAAGCGACGACAAACGCCAGAATATAAGGCTATTTCTCCGCGCTTAATCCAGCGCACTGCGCAGTTATTAAAAGACGGTATTTCATCTGAGTTTTTGACTTATACTAAAGCAGCAATGGTCAAGAGAGCGGATGCGCAAAATTTAACTTGGGTAAATTCAAATTCTGTAGATTTAGTTTTAACCTCTTTGCCATTGCCAGATAATTTCGACTATATTTCCAACTATTGGCTAGAGAATTGGTTTAGTGGTTTTAGCGATAAATTTATTAATATTTCGTTGCCAGACTGGGTAAGATTAATCCGCAACTTGCTTAGTGAAATGTTAAGAGTTCTAAAACCGAGCGCATATGCTGTTCTTGAATTATCTGTCGAGCTATCTGGAAAACATAATGTTAAAACTCTAGAAGAGCTTGTTATTCAAGAGGCGAAAGCGCTTTCGATAAACAAGAAGCGGTTTTGCCTTAAAGAAGTTGTAGCCCACAAACCAATATCTGCCACTAAATACGAAGAACAGAAAAACAATCAACAAAAACTCATAATATTTCAAGTAAGCTAGCGATTATTCTCGGAGGACTCTCTGGTTCTGAGGTTATTTAAATGAAAAAGTAACCCCAGACCAGAATTTTCAGAATTTACCAGAATTAAATTAATATCCAGAATTAATACAGGAACTTTCTATAATAATTGCTTTAACTCCCAAGCAACCTTGCCTTGAGTATCGTTGACAACAACACCTAAGCCCTCTAGCTGTTTTCGCAAAGCATCAGCCTTGGCATAGTCATTAGTTTGTTTAGCAGCTAAGCGCTCAGAGATGAGATTTTCTATCTGTTGAACATCCAAATTATTCAACTGGATATACTTAGAACGTAATTGCAAAATAAACTGGCTTGGCTCTTCTTGTAAAATACCAACCACCGCATACACCTCTATCAGCGCTCGACGTATCTCTACTAACTCCTGCATTAAATCAGCTGTATTTTTGTTGCTTTTTGAGAGCAGTCCATTGCAATATTTACACACCGTGAAAATATTTGAAAATGCAACAGGTGTATTAAAATCATCGTCCATTGCTTTTTCAAAAAAATCTTTTATTCCTTGAGCTTGTTTTTTACTTCCCTCTAAGCTTGCCTCAACTTGAGGTTGCAAATTTTTTTCTTCGCCATTAACTTTTTTAACATTACTTTTTAAATACTCGTCAATTCGCTGTAGTGTTGTATAGAAATAATATAATTGCTTCTCAGCTAATTCAAGCCGTTCAGTTGTCCAGTCTACATCACTTGCGTATTGAACACTGAGCATCATGTATTTTATAGTTTCAGGATGATAAAGTTTTAGCGCCTCTTTAATTGTAATAATACTCCCAAGCGACTTGGACATTTTTTGTCCATTAACAGTGATTAACCCGTTATGCACCCAATATTTAGCTAGCGGCTTACCAGTCAGCGCCATACTTTGTGCAATTTCGTTCTCATGATGCGGAAAAATTAGATCCCTGCCGCCACCATGAATATCCAACGTTTCACCTAAATTATGCAAACACATTGCCGAACATTCAATATGCCACCCCGGACGTCCTTTTCCCCACGGTGAGTCCCAAGAAATTTCGTTAGGTTTAGCTGATTTCCATAAAGCAAAATCTAGCTGGTCATGCTTGCCTTCCTCAACATCTTTTCTAACCCCGTGAATTAGTTCATCTGGATTACGATTAGACAACTTGCCATAATTTGGAAATGAGCGCACAGAAAAATAAACATCGCCATTAGCCACTGGATAGGCATAACCTTTTTTAATCAGCTGAGTAATAAAATCTATAATTTCAGGAATAGTTTCAGAGGCTTTAACTTTAATATCATTTTCTCTGATTTTCAGAGCTTGCATATCCTTTTTAGTTTCTAAAATTTTGCCTGCTGAATATTCAAGAGCATTAATTCCAGCTGCATTAGCCCCTGCGATAATTTTGTCATCAACATCTGTATAATTTCCTACGCACTTCACGTTATATCCTTTATAGCGTAAATATTCAGTAATCATATCAAAAACTATCGCCTGCCTAGCATGACCTACGTGGCAATCACTATAAACTGTAACACCGCAGACATACATTTTAACGTTATTACCATTCAGCGGAACAAAATCTTCTTTTTTTCTAGTCAGAGAGCTATAAATTTTCATAAATGTTTCCTATTCTTTTTTTTTCAGGTAAAGAGCTTGCAACAAAACTTTTGTGAGGCAAGCCTTAGTATTACTTTATTAGGAAAAGTTCAAGGTATTAAAAATTTAAAAACCATTTGCATTTCTTTAGCTAAACTAGCTTTATGAGCATATCTACCCAACCATTAACAATTGCGATCTCTTCCAGAGCCTTATTTGACCTCAGCGAAGAGAATAATATTTTTGAAACTCAAGGAATGCAAGCTTTTGCAGACCATCAAAGAAAGCATGAGGATTTAATTCTGCGTCCGGGTCCAGCGTTTTCGTTAGTCAAGGTTTTGTTAAATTGTAATCAGCTTATAGAAAACAAACAATTTGTAGAAGTTGTAATTACCTCTAAAAATAGCCATGATACGGCATTACGCGTTTTAAATTCTATTCAGCATTATGGGCTAGATATTCGACGGGCAATTTTTACCGGCGGAACTTCAGTAGTTTCATATTTAAAGGCATTTCAGGTCGGTTTATTTTTATCAGCTTCAGCAGAAGATGTTGCTTTAGCGGCAAATTCTCAGATTGCCTCTGGGCTTATTTACGGGGACAGCACTTTAAAGGCAGATTCAGCGGACGGGATACGTATAGCTTTTGACGGCGATGCTGTAATTTTTAGTGGTGAATCTGAAATAATTTATAAAACGCAAGGCATTGAAGCTTTTGAAAAGCATGAAATAGCCAAAGCTAAAGAACCTTTGCCAGATGGTCCATTTGCTCAATTCTTAAGGACCTTATGTGAACTGCAACAGATTACCAAACAACATATACAAAGTAATATTACTATTCGCACAGCTTTAGTAACTGCTAGAAATAGTAACTGTTATGAGCGTGTTACCAGAACGTTGCGGGCTTGGAATATTATTATTGACGAAACATTTTTTTTGGATGGTATGGATAAAACAGAAATTCTTGCTGCTTTTAATCCTCAGATTTTTTTTGATGATCAGTCAAAACATTGTGACCGAGCTTCAAAAGTTGTTCCAACAGCTAGAGTTCTCAGTTAATTAAAAATAACTCAGTAACCACTGTTTAGTTTATTAATCGTTTAACACTTATTATTAAGGAGCATCAATATGCAAACCCACATACTCGGTTTTCCCTCTATTGGAAAACAACGAGAGTTAAAACAGGCTCTCGAATCATTCTGGAAAGGTAATCTTTCCGCTGAAACTCTCCATGAAACATGCACGAAACTAAAAAAGCACCACTGGCAAATCCAAAAAGATGCCGGACTTGATTATGTGTGTAGCGGTGACTTTTCTTTATACGACAGAATGTTAGATATGACTTGCCTGCTTGGCGCAATTCCACCGCGTTTTACTCCTTGCCTTGGCGATTCGTCATTAGAGAGGTATTTTAATCTTGCCCGTGGCAACACTAAACTCAATATCGCCGCCCTAGAAATGACTAAATGGTTTGACACCAACTATCATTACCTTGTGCCAGAAATCAGCGCTAACGAACAGTGGATTGACGGTGAGCATCCAGTCGTCGCAGATACTCTGTTAGCTAAGGAACTCGGTTTTTCTCCCAAGCCTTCAATCATCGGACCGTTCACCTGGCTGACCTTAGCGAAAGCCCAAAGTGGCGCGCTTAAATGGTCGCGGCTTGAGACAATAATATCCATTTATACAAAATTACTGATCGAGCTTTCCACAGCGTGCGACTGCATCCAAATTGAGGAGCCAATACTTTGCACACAACTACTGCCTGAAAACGTAAAAGATAAATTCCGTGAAGTATATACTGCGCTAAATACCGCTAGCAATAACAAGCTTATGTTGACAACCTATTTCGGAGCATTGGTTGGGCGCAATCTGGATTTAGCAACCAGCTCTAACTGCGCCGTTTTACATATTGACATGTTGCGTGGTTGTCAGCAACTTGATGACGTTTTAAACAAGCTTCCTGATACTATGGCGCTTTCGCTAGGTGTGGTTGACGGGCGTAATATATGGAAAACTGATTACACAAAAACAACTGAGTTTATTAAACAGGCGGTATCCGCACTTGGTGCACAGCGCGTCTTTATTGGTTCAAGCTGCTCACTACTCCATTGCCCTGTGGATGTATCAACAGAAACAGCTCTGCCAGAATATATCAAAAACCGCCTGTCTTTTGCCGTGCAAAAATGCGCTGAACTAACCACTCTACGTAAGATTGCAGAGTATGGAAATGACGCAGCGCTGAATGAGAACGCTGCTGTTCTGCAAGCTGCTGCAGCTCATGTCGAAAGCCATATTGAAGCTGTGCGAAAGCGCGTCGCTGCTATAACTCCTGCCATGACCGACCGTCACTCAGCCTATCCAGAACGTCGCGCCTCTCAACGTTGGCTTAATCTGCCGTTGCTACCTACAACGACAATTGGTTCTTTCCCGCAGACGGTTGAGATCCGTAAAACGCGGCTAGAATACAAGCAGGGCATTATTTCTCAAGAGGATTATGTTTCAGCCATTAAGCGCGAAATCAAAGACTGCATTGAAAAGCAGGAAAAACTCGGTTTGGACGTGCTGGTTCACGGCGAATTTGAACGCAATGACATGGTGGAATATTTTGGACAGCAGCTTGCTGGATTCTGCTTTACGCAAAACGGGTGGGTGCAGAGTTATGGAAGCCGCTGCGTAAAACCTCCAGTGATTTACGGCGACGTATATCGCAAACACCAGATGACAATTGACTGGATACTTTACGCTCAATCGCTAACGCAAAAACCGGTCAAGGGTATGCTAACTGGACCTGTAACAATTTTGTGCTGGAGTTTTGTGCGCGACGACTTGGAGCGAAGTGAAGTCTGCAAACAAATTGCCCTTGCCATTCGTGATGAAGTGCAGGATTTGGAAAAAGCTGGCGTCCACATTATTCAGATCGACGAAGCGGCATTGCGGGAAGGCATGCCTTTAACATATGCCGAAGCGGAAATCTATCTGCAATGGGCTGTGGATGCGTTTCGTCTAGCTTCATCCGGCGTCGCAGACTCGACGCAGATACACACGCATATGTGCTACAGCGAGTTTAACGCAATTTTGGCTTGGATTGCTAAAATGAACGCGGATGTAATTAGTATTGAGTCCAGCCGCAGCGCAATGGAGCTTTTGGACGCATTTACTGAGTTTCATTATCAGGCAGAAGTTGGACCAGGAGTGTATGACATTCATAGCCCGCGTATTCCGACCGTAGAGGAAATAACTGGATTACTTCACAAGGCGTTAAAGTATATTGCTAAGGAACAGTTATGGGTAAATCCGGACTGCGGGCTTAAAACTCGACAATGGGAAGAAGCGTATCCTTCGTTGGAAAATTTGGTTACTGCCGCACGTCTGGTTCGTGAGTCTCTGACAAAATTGTAAAAACTTGCGCGCATACACAATGTCGATAAACTTTTTGCAAACTAAATTAATTGCCACGAAGCAATCAAAAGTTTGCAGAAGTTCTTTTTTTTTGGTGCAGGGTTACTTTTGTTTGTCCAGAGAAAAAAGTAACCCCGCACCAGAAAAAGCCAGAAAAAATTAGTTATTCAGTTAGTTTGGCTGTTTTTGGGGCATTTCTTAAAAAATCAAATTCTTTATTTAGCTCACTAATATCGGACAAAAGTTTAACATTTTTTAGCTCTGACATTGATTGTTGATAAACTCCTGCAACTTTGCCATATGCATTATCAAGCAATAATACTCTTTTACCAAGTATTGCTCCAACTATCCCAATATGCAATCTATCTGTAACTAAAGCGTCTATCGTATTAATTGCTTGAATAAATAATTTTGCCAAAGACGTTACCTCACTTTTGTCTGTGCAAGAGCTATTTAGCAATCCAGAAAGGTCAAAACTTTCAAAGTCGGAAGTATCGAAATATCTTTCAGGATCATTTCTAAAAGAATAAATCAGTCGCACACCATTACCTAAAACTTTAGCTTTTGAATTTAACGCAGAATTTATTCTTTTACTAATCTCTGCTTGCTGAGTCGTAAAACCTTGATAATTTAAAAATTTATTTTGCAAACCAAATGCCATATCGTCTGTCAGGTAAAACTTAGCTTTTGAATTTTTGGCACAACAATAATCGTAACTCCGTTTTTCTCTACAAAATACTACAAACCTTTCATCTAAAATATTTAGTAAATCATCACAGTCAAAGAAGCTTGAGGGTAGAATAATTGCTTTTTTTAAATGTTGGTTATTAAATATGTGAATAATCCGACGATAATCCCAATATTTAACAAATATCCCACTACCACTATAAACCAGATTAAAAGCCTTAGTCGGCTGTGCTTCATTCAAGACGTCAAAAATTTGATAATTAAACTTTTTACTATCCAACAATTGATATTCACTTTGATGAATGATCACATCACTCAAATTACCTTTATTAGGACAAAAATAAAATTCTGATAATTTTTCAAGTTGCGAGCATATTAACTTATTATACCGCTTGGAATACGCAAAACTGATTGAATCATGAAACTTATTACAAAGAACAGGCAAAACGCGCCCTTCCGATTTACCCCATTGTTCATAATGCCAAAGTGGATTCAGCTTAGCATTTTTAACATCAAGATAGCGGTTTAAATACAGCGATGTCGAAAATATTCGACTTGGATTATACCCTAATTCCCAGCCAATTTTATAATAATGTTCTGCCGGAGACATAAATATCTCGCGGTTTATCTTACGTCGTCCAAATATTAAAGGCTGACTTAAATATGTTTTCTGATACCAACCTGCGTCAAAATATTTCGATTCAGCAATTGTTTTTAATTCCAGCCCATCAATCTGCTTCTTAGTATTAGACTGAGAATTGCGCCAACTACACACAAAACTTAATAAGATTTTAGTTCCAATCTTTAATGCAGATAAAAATGAAACAGTTTCTCCAATTCTTTTTTTTAAGCTAAAAAGATATTTTATTATTACGTAATCATGTTTATAATTTGAAAATATATATTTATCCTTAGTAATCACCAAATTTGGCACAGTATGACCCCTCCCCCGTGCAGTTTTAGCTTTAAACTCTTCAAGTGATTTCGAAAAATAATGATTAATCCTGATTTTATTGATTGAATGATATTTTGAATAATAGGCATTTGTTATGGTTTCAAAATTTTCTGTTACTGCTAAACTAGCATTATAATAAGTATGATTATGAATTCCGCAACTAGCTACTTGACAAGGGTTAACAATACTTTTTACAAATAAGTTTCCAGTTGGCGGATACTTGGTAAATTCATTCAAGGCTTTAGTATAATTTTCTATAACCAATCCCTGCGGCTGTTTGATATGTCCATTACTATCAAATACTAACCAATTAATTAAAAGGGCTGGGTAAGCTTCATAATCTTTTAAGAACTTTGAAACTGTTTTTTCCTTGACAGGCACAATAAATTCATCAGCATCAATAATTGCTATCCATCTTGCAGAATTTTTATACTTGGCAATCGCAGAATTATATATCGCTATTTGTTGATATTGACCGTTCCAAACCTCATAAACTACAAGACCTTTATCAATATACGGCTGTAAAACCTCTTTTAAATTATCCTCACTTCCATTGTCATATAGATAAAAAAGCTCAACTCCAACTAACAAATGATATTCAATCCATTCCTTAATATAAGGAGCTTCATTTTTTAAAGTAGCTAGCACAGCCAGATAAACCATATGTATGCCTTAATTTGTAAATTGTATTTTCCTAAATTTTCAGGATACCAGAAATTTAGATCGATCTCCAGTGCCAAGATACATCAGCATAAAAAAACATAATGTTGTGGCATTACAGTCTAATCTTGAGCAGGATTCTTAAAAAGAAAAACAAGATCAAGGGAGTTCAGAAATAAAAAAATATTAGAATGACTCTTGTGATTTTTAGGCTGGAAACCTTGAACATACATCACTTTTTTGAAAGCCTCTGAGACCGCCACT
The DNA here is from genome assembly GCA_031278395.1 of Deltaproteobacteria bacterium. GTDB lineage: Bacteria > Bdellovibrionota_C > UBA2361 > SZUA-149 > JAITKM01 > JAITKM01. The sequence continues at coordinate 15,265 of JAITKM010000057.1, forward strand.
TTTTGTATTTTTTAGCGATTTTTGGGATGGGGTTACTTTTTAAACCACAGAGATCACAGGCGAGGATTGTAATAAAAACTCTTGTATTTTTTTGGGATAATTTATTTTTTATTTAAACTGCTAAAATAACTAGTTAGGGTTGAGCCAATAGATTGCATTTTTCCCATTATGTTCTCAAGATTCGCAAACTGTTTAACTAACATTTCCTGATAACTTTCAAGATGTCTATTCAACCTCTCAATATCTTTATTAATAGAATTAATACGGTTGTTAGCCGACGTCTGCTCTTGTCCAATTACGCCTTGATATTTAATATAATTATTAATAATACCAGATTGCCCTGTTACAGAATTAGTAAAATTAGATAAAACTGAAAATACACCACCTCCATCTTGAGCCAGAGCAGACTTAAACTTGTCTACAGCAAAAGTCAAAGTCCCATCTCGATTAGTCGAAATACCTAACTCTGAAATACGCTTAATTTCTGAACCAGCATCAGCTACAGCAGAACTTAAAGCCGACCTAAACTGCGTAATAAAATCATCATCTATCCTAGTTTTTGCTAATGATCCATAAACTATGGTTGAACTACTACTTGTATTAACCTGAGTGAGAGAGTTTTCATTAGCTATAAACTTAACAAGAGTATTAAACTTGTCCACAAAATCTTGAACTAATTCCGCACTAGCTGCACTCTCTGTTTGAAACTTAGTCGCATTTAAATCAGAACTTTTTAACTTTTCCAGACTATTATTCAGATCCGCAATTTTGGTTATAAAACTACCGAGCGCATTATCTTTGGCTTTTAAGGAACTAATCTCTGCTTGACGCTTAACATTGGGGGTAGCTTTAAGCTCAACTAAAGATTTAATCAGCGCTTGCGAATCAAGACCAGATGCAAGCCCAATAATTTGAAAACTAGCTGCCATAATATATTTCTCCTGCCGTAGAATTAGATAATAACTACAAATACATGTCGGCTATTTGACATGACGACTTAAGTTTGACAAAAGTTTAAAGGTTTCGCGTAGTTCTCGCGTTTTAAAAACACATAGAAAAAAGAAAAGTAAGCTCAAAAACAACGGAATTTCAAAACATATCTTAAAAAGATTAACTTTTAAATTCAAAAAATTCTCATTTATATCCAACAGATAATTTTCACTCAAACATAACACACTAATCGCTAATAGCATGGAGACAACTGATTTGAGAGTCGCTAGAATAAATGGAGACCAATTCAAATTATTACGCTTAGCTACTAAAAAAACAGCAATTAGCAAGGAACATAACATTGCCGTAGAAGACGCTAACGCAAGCCCGGCATGCTTCAAATTAAAAAGAGGAGTAAATAGAGTCATTGTTTGATTAAATGGAGTAATCGCTTTGGTCGAACCATCGCTAAGACGCACAAAACTTGCACAATCAAGGCAATTAGGACTAATAATTTCACCAAAATCCGGAACTAAAAATTCTCGACAACTTTTTACTAAGTCAAACATCCACAGTCCTACCCCAGATACTGGATCGCCCATAAAAATTAGCGAAAATAAAACCGTAAAAACCAGAGTTACAACGCCAATTAAAGTTGGCGTCAATGTGTCCTTTTTAGCAAAAAATACTCGTATTAAAATCGAAAACAAACTAACTGACCAGATGCCTAAACTATAATTTTGCACGGCTCTTGCCGTTTCAAGACTTGAAAGATGGTCAAACTGACCACGCTCAAAAAGTAACCAAGTCAGCGGTTCAGCAAAGATATATAAAACTCCAGAAATTGGAATAATTATAAAACTTACATAACGTAACGAGTTCATTAAATTAGAAGAAAAATCTTGCTTTTGTTTTTCAGCTTCAGCTTTAGCTAAAGTTGGCAATAATACAGAAGACAAAGCTACTGTAAAAACGCCGATTGGAAGTTGCACAACTCGATCAGCATAGAATAACCACGACACACTACCAGACTGCAAAACAGAAGCCAGTAAGGTATTAATCAAGATTTGGAGTTGGTAGACTGCAGCGCCTAAAATCGCTGGTAACATTAAAAACATGATTTGTTTAGTAACCTTAGTGAAAATCTGTTTACTAGGTAAGATGGAAAAACCAACTTTGCGCAAAATTGGTACTTGAATCGCAACTTGCACTACGCCGCCAACAATAACTGAGAAAGCTAGAATAAAAATTGCTGTTTCAGAATTAAAAAAACATGCGAGTAGCGCGCCCAAGATAAGGCAGATATTCATCCAAATTTGCGCCCAAGCCGAACAACCAAAAATACCGATAGAATTTAAAGCTCCGTTAAGCATCACTACCAGACTGACACAAATAATATAGGGCAGCATGATTTGGGTTAGCAAAATACAAAGTTGTTCTTTTGCAGGATTTTCAGAGAAGCCAGGGGCAATAACTAAAATAATTTCTTGAGAAAAAATAATACCTAAAATCGAAAGAGTCAGCGTAAGCAACAACAAAAAAGATACTACTGAACGCATGGTTTCTTTAGCTTGGGCTTGACTTTTAGATAATTCGTCAACAAAAACTGGCACAAAAGCATTAGTCAAGGCTCCTTCAGCTACAAAACTCCGCAGTAGATTAGGAATTTTGAACGCGACAAAAAAGGCGTCTGCTAAATAGGTCGCGCCAAATAAATAGGCGGTTAGTAAGTCGCGAAAAAAACCTAAAATCCGACTTAGCATTGTCAGAATACTAACTGTCAATGTGCCTTTAAGGATTTGGTTGGACATAAGACATTAACGGGTAAAATAAATGAAGTAACTAGGAATCAAGATTAATTGGTCTTTGTATTTGCCGTTTGTAAGATAGATTAAGTTTTTCAATCTGTTTTATACTACGCTCAACCTCAAATAGAACCTCATTCATGACTTCTAAAGTTACTAATGGATGGTGCAAATTGATGCTTTTATTCTTAGTCCTCCCAACCAGGTTAGTGAACTTTGTTAAAAGTAATTCGAGATAAACGCTTCCATCTTTATCTATAGTATCAGTCTTAAAAATTTTTCTACTTTTCATTTGCGCCTTTGATAAATTGAAAATTATATAAGTGGGATCTTCTACGTAGAATGTAACATAATAGCAATATGCATTGTCTAACGGCTTGAAATGATTAAATAAAACAATTATAACTGCTGGATGTAACTAATCAACCGATAATAGTAATAACATTTTGTATCTAGCTAAGTTAACACTCTACATAGAGTTTAAAATTTTTTATTTACTAAACTATGTCAACTAAAGATTACAATCAACGCTATCAAGGTCTGAATACTAAACACTTTAAAAAAATTTTAGCTAAACAAGTTATTGCTCCAGCTATTCTTGAAAAAAGAAAAGCCGCAGGAAGTCTGATTGGAAAAATTGGAAAAATTATGAGTAAGAGAAAACATGCCCTCCTGGATACAAAAAAAATTTTAGTTCAGGAACTAAACGAGATTAACCGAGATATTAAAGTTAATTCTAAAGGTGTATTTATTATTATCCCAACGAGGATTTTGTCATCTATTTTTGCTCAGATGAGTGGTCTACTATCAGCTTTAAAGAAATTTAAAAATACTAAAGAAAAGCAAATCCAAGCCATTGAAGCTAAAATCTTGGAGCTTGAAATGCTCATCGCTAATTCAGATAGCAATACTCCAACACTCATGTTTGCGAGAAGTTTTTACGACCAAGGTGAATATGATTTGGCAAAAGCGATTGCCGAAAAGCTTTTGCCTGAAGTTTTACAAAAAACAAAAGAATGGGATAAATTAGTCACTTTTAGTAATCCTAAATACGAGTTAGTTCAAACATTTCGTGATACTGAGAGTAAGACGCCGTAGTCTATCAATCAGTAGTAGCTTGTAACATTTGAAACTTGTGCCCCCCCCACAAAAAAAAATCATCACTACTCCTAAGCTACTCTAAGATAACTATCAATAATTAGGTTTTATTTTATAGTCTTCTCTGTATAAATCTTTGACTTTGTCTAATAATTTCTGGCTGGGGCTGGCAAAATTTATATTCGTTTCATTTATTTTTCTAGATCCAATTGGAGGTCCAATTGGGATATTTTGTTCTCTTAGAAATTGATTTAGTTTTTCAAGCGACACAATGTAATCCACCTCACTAGGGTGATAACAGTCAACTTGCCGGCGAATATGTTTATCTTGATATATTGGGCTGCCTTTTTTCAGTTCAAATTCAGCAAATTCTATAAACCGTTCAAATGAATTATCGTGATATAAGCCAGCATATTTAAAATATCGATAATGTTTTCTTCCTAAAATGAAAAATTTATAAACTGAAATAAAGCGTTCCACTGGGTCACGATAAACAACAAACTTCATTAATTTGCCATTTTTTTTCTCATACTCTTTTATTCTAGAAACATGAATTAAATAGTGAGATTTTAATAAACGTCCGATTGTATTACGGATCAGAAATGCAGATAGCCTACTTAACTTGGAAGATTTTATATTAAACTCCATGATATTAAATTTAGAAAACTCGGCTAAAATTTCAAACCACTGAAAATGAGAATTATAAGCTATTATACTATGTAGCGCCATCTCATCTTGGATAATTTCTTTTGTCCTTAGAAAAACAGCAATATGCTTTAAAAAAGTAGAAGCGTTCCTTGCTACATCTAAAAAAGCCGCGTTTTGCCCATATAGCAAAACAAAATGTTCATCTAAATGTTGGCTTGAAATAACATATCCTTCAGGAAATTTAATACGCATAGAAATTTGTAATAATTTAATCAAAACCTTTTGACTAAACTACTACAAGAAGCGTGTCAATATTAATTACAATTACACTTGGGTTAGGGTTGATGCAAATAATTGTTTCCAATGAAAAGCAACTGAAACAAGGAGATTATCTACGACTTAGGTTTTCTAGACTGGCTTTAATACCCGGTATCATTGCGGTAGCGATTTGAACACCAGCAGCAATACCTTCTTCAGCTTTATGAAAATCCATAATACCAATTTTGGCCAACGTTGGACGTAAAATAAAATCAGGCACACATTCCTTGAAGTTAGCCTCTGTTAAAGCTAAATGTGAAACCCAAGATGTGTTAATTAAAATCTCAATTAAGTTTATCATCTTTCTTTCTTGATGGGTCGTGTGCTGGCGATGGTATTTTTTATGTTTAAAGATTTTTTTTGACCAAGCTGTTAAAAATTCAAAAAACATGTTGATTTTTTCAGGCAGAATGTTTTCAGTAAAAGTAAAACTTTTAAAATGCCTATCACTGCCAAAAAGATCAATTGCAATAATAAAATCTGCTCCAAGGTTTTTAGCTAATGCTACCGGCACTGGCTGAACTAAACCTCCATCTACTAAAGTCTTATCTTCTATTACAACAGGCGTAAAAATTCCCGGTATCGCAGAAGACGCCCTTAAAGCAGTTCGTAAATCACCTTGCGTAAAATATACCGGCGCGACGTTGGTAATATCCACTGCCACACAACCAAAAATTTTTTGAATATCTTCAATTCGTTCAACCTGAAATATTTCCATCATCAGATCAAAAGCATGCTTGCCAGAAAATAAACCATTCAAACGCCAAGCTGGATTTAAAAGGGCAGGAACTTTCTTAAGTTTTATTTCTAAGGCGAACTTTTCTATCTCGTCAAGGTGATCTGTTGCATATGCAGCACCAATCAACGCTCCAATACTTGTGCCAGCCACAACCTCACACTCAATTCCATACTGTTTAAAAGTTTTAAGAACTCCAATATGGGCGTAACCTTTTGCTCCGCCGCCACCAAGCGCTATGCCAATTTTCATTGTTGATAGGATTATAATAAAATATGTTACTAATCTTCAATTTTAGGCGTAACCCCTAACATAAAAAACTCAATTAGTAAATTTAAGAAATGTAAGGTTAAGCTCTTTGATTAACTTATTGCTTTTTTGTATGTTTTTTGTTACCTGCTCGCTGGCTGCATGGTTTTTAATTTTATTATAAGATTTAGTAATGTTTTCTATGCTTAAAAATATTGGAATTTATCTTTTTATTCTCACTCTAGCTATTGTTGCTCAACTTGTTACTTTGCCTGTGCAAGCTGCTCAAATAATAAATAAGGTTATTGCTAGTATTGAAGGTGAGCCACTGACATATGATGATTTACGTAACTACCTCAAAGCTATTGGCAAGCAGGATGTTGATATCCAGAGCATGTCAAAGCAAGATTTAAACACAGCCATACAAGATATGATGTCGCTACACTTAATCGAAAAGGAAGCAGAGACTTTGCACTTGACTGTATCGAATGCCGAAATTGAAGCTTATATTAAAGAAGTTATGACCCTCAATTCTACGACTGAAAAGCAGTTTATTGAATTATTAAAATCTCGCGATTTGACCTTACCAGCTTATAAAGAGCAAGTACGACGTGATATATACAAGAATAAAATTATTATGTCGGTAGTTCGCAATTCAGTGCATATCTCAGAAGAAGATATTGATAGATATATGGACGAGAATCCAAATTTAATTCCAGTCAAAGGGCAAGTAGTAGTAGAAGAATTGTATTATAGATTTTTGCCAGATATGTCGGACACTGAAAAGGAGATAGCAGTCCAAAAAATTAGGATTTTGCAGGAAAAAGCTAAAAGTCTAAGTCAGACAGATGACTTTAGTTTAAAACAAATTGATCAGGATCATTATGTAGATTTAGGCTATCTAACACCAAGTGAGCTAAAAGAAGAATTACAGATCGAGGTAAATAAATTGGCAACTGGGGAAGTTAGCGATTTGATACAAACTAGTGATGGGCTTTATATTTTACATCTAGTTCTTAAGTCTGATGAGCCGCGTCAAGAAGTTGCATTGCGTAAACAAATTCGGGACAAAATTTTTAGCACGAAGTATCAAGATCGAGTGGAGCAGTATTTTAATGAGGACTTGCCAAAAAAATATTTTATAGAAATGAAGTTGTAGGGCAACATCGTAACTAATTGAATAATGTTTAACGATAAAATTTTTAGAGAATACGATATTAGAGGAACTGTTGGAGTTGATTTTGATGAAGAGTTAGCATTTTGGCTGGGGGTAGCATATGCACAGGTAGCCCAAGAAATATTTGCTAATTTGCCAACTATTACTGTTGCTGTAGGGATGGATTGTCGCTTGTCTGGACCAAAATTAAAGGCGCGATTAATTGAGGGGATTGTTTCGCAAAACGTTAAAGTTTTGGAAATTGGAGTTGGTCCAACACCAATGCTTTATTATGTAGTTCACACTCAAGAGGTGCAGGGGGGAATCCAAATTACAGGAAGCCATAACCCAGCTGACCAAAATGGATTTAAATTAATGATGAGCAAATCAGCACTAAGTGGATTAGCTATCAAAGATTTAATGCAGCGGATTAAAGCTCTGATAGCTAATCCGTCGGTTAGCCAACAGGTGGGGCTGGTTGAAAGTCGTCCAGAATTTGTGAGGCATTTCGATGCTCTTACTGTTTATACCACGCAACTTATAGAAATCTTTAAAGCTAAAATTGGAAAAAACAAAATTAAGGTAGTCTGCGACGCAGGCAATGGTGTGGGGGGGTTAGTTGGACCCAAATTATTGCGTGCTTTGGGGTGTGAGGTTATTGAGCTGTTTAGTGAGCCAGATGGCAATTTTCCTAATCATCATCCAGATCCAACAGTGTTGGAAAATTTGGTAAAATTGCAGAAAACTGTTGTGGCGCAAAAGGCTAATCTCGGAATTGGTTGGGATGGTGATGCGGACAGAATTGGCGTTGTTGATGAACAAGGAAAGCCAATTTATGGCGATATGTTACTGACAATTATTGGGCGTCAGCTTGTTAATGAAGTGCGTAATCCGATAATTATTGGCGATGTTAAATGTTCTGATTTAATGTTTAAGGATTTAGCTAATAAAGGTGCTGTAACAGTTATGTCTAAGACGGGGCATAGTCTGATTAAAAAGAAAATGAAAGAATTAAATGCGCACTTGGCAGGCGAAATGAGTGGGCATATTTTTTTTGGTTTTGATTATTTTGGTTTTGATGATGCTATGTATGCCACGGCTAAGTTGATTGAAATTTTAACTCAAAATAAAAAGAAAATTAGTGAGCTGCTGAGTGATTTACCAAAAAGAATTAGCACACCAGAAATACGTTTTGATTGCCCAGACGAAATTAAATTTAAAGTTGCAGAGCAAGCACAACATGGTTTTCCAGAATATACAACTGATACAACCGATGGGGTGCGTATTACTTTTAGTAATGGTTGGGGTTTAGTTCGGGCTTCAAATACACAACCCATTTTGGTTTTTCGTTTTGAGGCAGATACTGAAGAGAGGCTCAAAGAATATCAAGAAATTGTAGTTGGTCGAATCAAAAATATTGTTAGTGGGTTTTAATTGGATTAATTATCTTTTTTATTCTTTACTTTTTATTCAAAGTATGTCAGAGAGCCAACCCGTGTTCTTTAAATAAAGGCTCGATAGCCAAGTGGTAAGGCAGAGGTCTGCAAAACCTTTATGCGCCGGTTCAAATCCGGCTCGAGCCTCCAGTTTTGGATTAACTGGTAAGGGTTATTTTGTATTTGGAAAATAATATTAAACTGCTCTATTTGCCAAATTGCTATACATTTTCCAGTTGTCTTGAACATCTTTTTGCGCTTTTTCGATAAGAGTTTGGGCAAGGTTCGGATTAGCTTTTTGCAACACTTTGTATCGAGTTTCGTTGTAGACGTAGTCAGTCAGCGGAATCTTCGGCTCTCTTGAATCTAAAATTAATGGATTCTTCCCCTCTTTGATTAAATCCGGATTATAGCGATAAAGTATCCAATGCCCAGAATCAACAGCCAGCTTTTGCTGATTCAAACCATTCTTTAAGTCAAACCCATGCGCAATACAATGACTATAACAAATAATTAGCGAAGGTCCATCATACGCCTCTGCTTCAACAATTGCTTTTACCGTCTGCGCATCGTTAGCTCCCATCGCCACCTTGGCTACATAAATATTACCATAACTCATGGCCAGTAACCCTATATCCTTCTTTTTAGCGGTCTTGCCACCCGAAGCAAATTTTGCCACCGCACCAATCGGAGTTGACTTAGACATCTGCCCACCTGTATTTGAATAAACTTCCGTATCCAACAACAGAACATTGATATTTTGCCCGCTAGCCAAAACATGATCTAAGCCACCATAGCCAATATCATATGCCCAACCATCGCCACCAATAATCCAAACACTTTTCTTGACCAAATAATCCGCAATCACTAACAACTCGTGGGCAGCATCTGAACTAAGCTTTTGCAACTGCTCTTTTAATACGCCAACTTGCTTTCTCTGCTCTGCAATTTCAGCCTCACTAGATTGTGCGTTACTAATAAGATAATCAACTAACTCTGCAGCTAATTGCTCTTTTAAATTTATTAAAAGACTTAATGCTCTGTTAGTTTTATGCATAACTGCTAAGCGAATACCTAAACCAAACTCTGCGTTATCCTCAAATAGTGAATTAGCCCAAGCCGGACCTCGTCCGTCTTTATTTTTCGCCCAAGGCGTTGTAGGCAAATTCCCGCCATAAATAGATGAACAGCCTGTCGCATTTGCGACTAACATCCGATCACCAAATAACTGGCTAACTAATTTGATATATGGTGTTTCACCACATCCAGCACAACACCCAGAATATTCAAACAACGGTTGTAATAATTGTGAATCCTTAACTGAATTTAGCTTTAATGCAGTGCGATCATAATCTGGCAAACTATCAAAAAATTCTAAATTTTTACGTTCAGTTTCTCTAAGTGGCAACTGCTTCAGCATATTAATAGCTTTTTTATTTGGATCAGCTTTATCTTTGGCTGGACAATTATAAACACAAAGCTCACACCCTGTACAATCCTCAACTGCAACCTGTATTGTGTAGACAGTTCCCTCTGGAAATTCTTTTCCCCTGACTGCTTTGGATTTAAAACTTGACGGCGCATCCTTTAACAAAACCTGATTATATGCCTTAAGCCTAATAACTGCATGCGGACAAACTAAGGTGCACTTACCGCACTGAATACAAAGCTCCGCATTCCAAACTGGAACCTCCTGTGCAATGTTTCTTTTCTCCCATTGTGTTGTATCAGTTGGAAAAGTTCCATCCGCTGGTAAAGCGCTAACCGGCAGCGTATCTCCCTCGCCAGCAATAATTTTAGCTGTAACGTTCTTCACGAATTCTGGAGCAGAATCTGGCACAACTGTTGCTTTGCTGACTTTACTAGTTACTGAGCTTGGCAGATTAACCTGCCGTAAATGTTTAATGGTTTCATCAACCGCCTCACAGTTGCGCTTAACAATTTCATCTCCTTTTTTACCGAAAGATTTTTTAATATGATATTTAATCTCCTCAATTGCCTGAGCAGCTGGAATTACATTAGCAATATTAAAGAAACAAGTTTGCATGATAGTGTTGATTCTATTACCCATGCCCGTAAGTTTGGCTACCTCATAGGCATTAATGACATACAGTTTAATATGTTTCTTAAGCATTTCCTCTTGTATATGTTTGGGTAAATAATCCCAAGTTTGATCAGCTCCGTAAGGACTATTTAAAAGTAAAGTAGCTCCATCAGCAGCTTCCCCTAATACATCAGTGGTTTCAATAAAATGAAATTGATGACAGCCAATAAACGTGGCTTTTTTAGTTAAATATGGGGCATGAATTTCTTTCTTACCAAAACGCAAATAAGATTTAGTTATTGACCCAGATTTTTTAGAATCATAAACAAAATATCCTTGAGCGGAGAAATCTGTAGTTTCTGCAATAATCTTAATTGAGTTTTTATTAGCACCAACAGTTCCGTCTGACCCAAGTCCAATAAAAATACCTCTAAAACTTTCTGGATCTTCAATCGAGAAATTGGTGTCGTAATCCAGACTCAGATGCGTTAGGTCATCATTAATACCTACTGTAAAATGTTGCTTAGGTTTTTCTTTTTTTAGCTCATCAAATATCGCCTTAACCATTGCTGGTGTGAACTCCTTCGAGGATAAACCGTAACGTCCACCAATAACTTTAATGTTTGTTTTACCCTTTTCGACTAACGCTGAAATAACATCTTGATATAATGGTTCACCTACTGCACCTGGCTCTTTAGTTCTGTCCAAGACCGCAATTGACTCAACGTTTGCTGGCAGGGCATTAATAAATGCTTCAACAGCGAAGGGGCGATATAAACGCACTTTTAAAACGCCAACGCTGGCGCCATGAGCATTTAGATACTTGACTGTTTCGGTTACAGTTTCTGCTCCAGAGCCCATTAGAATGATCAACTGCTTAGCATCCTTAGCTCCAACATAATCGAATAAATGATACGTGCGTCCAGTTAGCTGAGCCAATTTGTCCATATACTTTTGCACAATAGCTGGCGTGTTGTAATAGTAATTATTGCAAGCTTCGCGAGCTTGAAAAAATACGTCTGGATTTTGTGCTGTCCCACGAATTAATGGATTTTCTGGATTCAAACAATAACTACGATACTTGTTGACTAACTTTTCATCTACCATACTTTTAATTGTTTCTTCCTGGAGTAGATTAATTTTCATTAGTTCGTGTGAAGTTCTAAAACCATCAAAGAAATGGATGAATGGAATACGGACTTCAAGTGTGGCGGCATGGGCAATTAGCGCAAAATCGTTAACTTCCTGAACAGAGTTTGAGCAAAGCATTGCAAAACCAGTTTGGCGGCAAGCCATAACGTCGCTATGGTCACCAAAAATCGAAAGTGCGTGTGTGGCGAGAGTTCTAGCGGCGACATGAAATACTGCGGGTGTCAACTCGCCAGCTATTTTATACATGTTAGGAATCATAAGCAGTAAGCCTTGTGAAGCTGTAAAAGTTGTGGATAACGCGCCGCCCTGTAGCGCACCATGAACTGTACCAGCTGCACCGCTTTCGCTTTGCATTTCAATAATATCTGGAATTTGTCCCCAGATATTTTTTATCTTATCACTGCTCCAGGCGTCGGCTAGTTCCGCCATGGATGACGATGGAGTGATTGGATAAATCGCGATAACTTCACTTAATCTGTAAGCTACATAAGCTGCGGCTTCATTTCCGTCTATTATGACAATATTTTCATTAGTACTCATATGGTTACCTCCTTATTTTTTCACTAATCTTAAATAAAACTCTCTGAGACCCAGAATTAGGCTGATATTTATACACGTGATCACACAAGCCAAGATCAAAATCAGAGTTGGCTCATTTATTTCTAACCATTCACTTAAATTATCCAAACGTATTATGACAGAAAACGGAAGCCCCAAGAAAAACAATACTACCCCAAGCAAGTTGTTACCATATGGCACAAAAGCAGAAAAAAACTCGATATAATACAGTGCAACCAGTAGTAATGTGAATGCAATTAAGAGACCACAAATAAAATAGCCTTTCCGTGCTCCAGATTTAAATATCGTCCAAATTATTTCAAGATATTTATGTAATTGATAATTTTTCTCTATACTCATAAAAAGGGCGTTAATATATCTATTAAGGCAAAAATGGCAAGATTTTTCCTTAGGTTCACTGGTATCGTGAGTTTCCGCAAAAATGGATTAAGTTGAAAAGTTGGCGGGGTCGTTTTCTTTAGTAATAATATACTTAAATATATGGATTCATGCATTAAAAAGAAGTCGATATGCGTAAGCGACATACAGAAGAACAAAAGCGAGTAGAGGTTGAATTATTAGAGGAAGTAATTAGCCAACGAAGTTTTAAAAAAGTTCTATATATCCAGAGTAGCGAACCAGAGACAGGATATCCGTCGTAGTATTTTTTTGTTAAATTATTTTGGGCGCTTATAACTTAGTAGTATCTTTTAAAAATAATAGGCATCTAACACAGGTAGTAGTCGTATATGATTTTATAAAAAATATCGATATGAAATCAAATTCAGAAACACTGATTCAGTCAAATACAGATACCGATAATATAAGTTGTTCCACCTTAAAAAAACTTTTAAACTCATATATCGACAAGGAGTTAGACGAAATAACCCACCTTTTTGTTACAAGACACCTTGAAAAATGCGAAAATTGCTCAAAATATTATAATCAGTTGAAACTTGTTGTCGATGCTGCTATAGCACTCCGCCGGGAATCCATTCCTGACGACGTAGCCCTTCGTTTGGAAGATTGTTTAAATAAATTGAAAAATTAAAAAATGAAGAATTTATTTCTTTTTGCATCTTGCATTGTCTTGAATGTCTTAAATTGTGTTAGTTGCTCCTCGCAGGCAAGTTCACCGCCTACTAACCACCCAACAAAACAGCAGATTGCCACTAACAACGGCAATACTAATCAGGAAATTCCTGAATGGGTCAATCGAGTTAGGGTCAGTGATTATCAAGTTACTGTATCCGGAGAAGGAGTTACTACAGCCACAAAAAATTCTCCACTAGTTCTCAATATTACTATCCCACTAGCCGAGCTTAACAAACTCGTTTTAGCCCACGACTCATTTGCTATGCTAGGTTACAAAACGGAACTGTTAAAAAATGCTTTTGGCAAAGCTGATGGCGCAATGTTGAATTTGCAACAAAAGAACGCGCTTAGCGCAAAATATGGCTTCCAAGATAAAGATGTAATTACTAATGTTGATAAAACAGCTGTTCGTTCGCTTTCAACCATCAATAAAATTTTTGCTCTGATTGCTAAAAATGGAAATGTTAGCCTCACGCTTAAAAGGGGATTTACAGTGCACAAAATAGTTCTCTACAAAGGGAAATAATCTAAATATGTTAAAGTTTAGTAATAAAATACTTATCTTGACGCTGTTTGGACTTGGAATTTCCGTTTTGCTTTTATATCATCATGTAGCGGCTAATTCAGGAATACAGATCTTTAGCTCCTATTGCAGCATTAACGAACTATTTGACTGCGACGCTGTTGCAAAAAGCAAATACTCCGTCTTTTTAGGAATACCAATCGCCAGCTATGGCTTATTTTTTTATTGTTTTTTTGTTATTTCTTTGTTTCTTTTTAAAGCTAAAGCTGCCGAAAATTATCTCGGAACAATTTTAGTTTTAGCTGTTTTAGGCTTAATTCCTTCGTTGATCATGGCGGGGATTAGTATCCGCGAGCAAAAAATTTGCCTCAACTGTTCTTTTTTATATCTCATAAATACAGCTATTTTTATTTTAGTTTACCTACATATTAAGAAAAATAAACTTTGTCTTAGCGAATATTGGGTTAAGGGGCTAAAAAGCTATTTCAAATTTTTTCTCTCGCCAAGTATTAAGTCAATTTTGGTTAGCTCACTTCTGTTGCTTATTCTCTTTGTTATTCTGATTTTGCCTGACTTTGTTTTCTTGCCCTTGGTTTATAAATTCAACGGTCAATCTAATGTTGATCCTCAAAAAATTGCTGTTGAATCACAAATGATTTTTGAAAATTGGCAGAACGAAGAAGTTATTGATTTCGGCATTAGAGTTGAAGGGGATTTGTCTGAGCTTGATTTCTATTATGGAGCTAAGGAGGCCCTGCATACAATTGTTGTCTGGACTGATTTTGAATGTCCGTTTTGTCGTATCACAACGCATGCTTTAATGTCTTATATCAACAAAAATAAAAACAAGTTTAACTTGGTTTTTAAAAATTATCCTTTAGATATGAATTGTAATAACAAGCTCACTAAGGGGTTGCACGAAAATGCTTGCCGCTGGGCAAAACTAGCTCGCTGTGCTGGACTAGAGGACGGTCTACCAGCTTTTTGGAATGAATATGAAAAAATTACAAGATTTAAAGTTTATTTGCCAGCTAAAAAATACGAGCTTTGCGCTAGCCAAAATCCAGTCGTCAGCCAAAAATTGCAGGCAGACATTGCCCAGGGAATTGCCTTAGGTCTTAGTAACACACCTACTATTTACATTGACGGTAAGAAGTTAAATAATCTGAAAATCAACAATCTGGCGACTGTTCTAGATTTAATTGCTTCATGAGAAAAGTTTTTATTAAGACCTTTGGCTGTCAGATGAACGCATATGATAGCGAAAAAATTTTAACTTTATTGCAGCATAGCTATCGTAGTGTCCCCGATTATCAAGCTGCCGATTTGGTGATTATTAATACCTGTAGTGTTCGCGAAAAAGCTGAAAAAAAACTTTACGATTTGTTAGGGCGTTTAGCTGTCTTAAAAAAACTCAAAACAGATTTAGTTGTTGGCGTAGCTGGTTGTGTAGCCCAGCAAGAAGGTGAGAAAATTTTAAAACGTTCTAGTATTGTTAATTTTGTGGTCGGCACGCATCATATTTCTTTAATTCCCGCTTTAGTTCGTGAAGCAGAAAATGGTAAAGCTAAATCTGTAGTTATTGATTATCAAGCCGACTGGGAATTACCAATTTCAGACGAGCTAAGTCAAACTGCGCTCGAAAACTATGTCGATTTTTCTAATACGCAAACTTTTGGGAATTATTATTCGAAAGTGCGAGCTTTAGTTGCCATTCAGCGTGGCTGTAACAAGCATTGCTCATATTGTGTTGTGCCAACTACACGCGGAGTGGAGCTTAGTCGTGACCCACGGGAGGTCGAGCGCGAGATAAAATTTAAAATTCAACATGGTGCAAGCGAAGTCATGTTATTAGGACAAACTGTCAACTCATATGGTAAAGGCTTAGCTGGTAGGGGAGGGGTAACTTTTGAAAATTTAGTTCGTAGAATCGCTGAGATTGATGGGGTAAAACGCATTCGTTTTATGAGTCCGCATCCGCAGGATGTAACCCAAGATTTTGTTAAACTTTATGCTGAAGTTCCGCAACTTTGTCCGAGTATTCATTTACCTTTACAGGCTGGTAGTAACAGAATTTTAAGATTAATGAACAGGAATTATAAAGTCGAACGTTATCTTGAAATTGTGGCGATGCTGCACGAAGTTCGACCTGATCTAGCGCTCACTTCAGATTTTATTGTAGCTTTTCCAACGGAGACCGACGAGGAATTTGAAGAAACCCTGAGCGTGATGCGCAAACTAGAATATAGTTTTTCGTTTAGTTTTAAGTATTCATCGCGACCTAACACTTTAGCCCAAGCAAAATTTGGCAATCCGGATTTAATACCTCAGGCAATCGCCAAAAATCGCTTAGAAAGGGTACAAGAATTACAAAAGGAACTATCTCTTAAATACAATAGTAAGTTTCTTGGGCAAAAAATGCAGATTTTAGTGGAAAATATTACGAATGGTGTTGTGCGGGGACGTAGTCCGCACAATGTGTTGGTTGAAATTATTGACAATCTAATAGTGACTAGTCTAAAAGTTGGCGACGAGATTGAGGTTGTGGGCGAGAGTTGTAGTCCGTTTGTAATTAAAGGTACTATCTTAAACTAAAAAATATTATGTCAGAAGAGAAATTGAAAATCATTAAAGATGCAATTATTAAGAATAATCAGAATACGTCAAATGTTGATGTTTTAGCTAGACGTTTGCGGGGCTGTAGCGGTGGTTGTGGTTGTGGCGCAGGTGGAATTAGTCCAGAGCTGGCGGCTACGCTTTCAAAAAATTGGCGCAAATATCTGGCGTTTGTTATTTTTTTGATTGCTATACTTGGAGCGTATCATGCTTATCAAAACTATTTGTTAAAGCAAGCTGAATCAGCTGCTGTGGCGTTTGCCAATATTCAAGATAGTTTTGAACTTTTAGATAATGAAGATTTTAACAATGATAAAGTTTTGGCTAATTTAGCTTTGGATTTTGAGACAGCTAAGCAATCCAAAACTTACAGAGATTTTTCTATTATTTATGCTGCATTGTTTAAATTAAAAAATAACCAGACTGACGAGGCGCTTAAAATTTTAGAAGATAATTTCGGCTTAAAAAAAATAGTGTGGGCTAAGACCTCTAAAGATAAGAAAATAGATGAGAAGATTTTTGTTAATGAATTGGCTGAGCTGATTTATCTTAGGGCTAAGTTAAACGGCGCTAATTCTTCTGCAACGATTGATTCAGAGAATGAGTTAGTTCGTACTAGATTAAAAAATTTAGTTGAAAATTCAGAACTGGTGAAAGTTCCAGCTAGTTCACTTAACCGTTTAGTAAATTAACTTCCGAATAAAAACAATACGTAAATCCTTATGAGCGCCCTACAAAATTTGTGGTGTTACGTTTAAATATATTCTAAACATGAAAGAAATATTAAACTTATTGCAAAATGATGCTCGGCTATCCGCTCAAGATATTGCTGATCTAACCAACAAATCAGTTGCCGAAGTGCAGGCTATAATTAAGCGGTTAGAAGCCGACGGCGTAATTTTAAAATATACTGCTATTATTAATTCAGAAAAACTAGAGCAAGGAATTAATAAAAAAGATAAATGCCAAGCGGTCATTGAAGTGCAAATTACAACTGAACGCGGATATGGATTTGATGTTGTTGCAGAACGAATTTATCGTTTTCCACAAGTGAAGTCTTTGTATCTTATGTCTGGTAGCTATGATTTACAGGTGATTATTGAAGGTGAATCTCTAAAAGAGATTGCCTTTTTTGTTGCGGGAAAGCTAGCTACTCTCAGCGGAGTAAAAAGTACCAAGACACATTTTATCCTGAAAACCTACAAAGAAAACGACGTCATTTATGTTGACGCTAAAAAAGATATTCGTGAAGGAGTAAGTGCGTGAACTCTCGCCACGATAAATTTTCCGATAAAATTATCAATTTGCCGCCGTCTGGTATTCGCAAGTTTTTTGAGCTAATTATTGGGGGCGACGATATTATTTCCCTAGGTGTTGGCGAGCCGGATTTTCCAACACCTTGGCAGATTCGAGAAGAGGCGTGGTATTATCTAGAACGTGGACATACATCCTATACTTCTAACTGGGGGTTACTGGCTTTACGTGAAGAGATTGCTCGTTATCTAACGAAGTTTGGGTTAGTTTATAATCCGCAGACAGAAATACTAATTACGATTGGCGTTTCCGAAGCTATTGATATTGTTTTACGGGCAATTCTCAATCCAGGCGATGAAATTATTATTTGCGAGCCATGTTATGTATCCTATCAGCCGCTGGCAAAAATTTGTGATGCGCAGCTGATTAGTTTCGACACATCAAAAACAGATTTTTATCCTACCGCAGAAGCGCTTGAAAAAATTATTACGCCTCAAACCAAAGCCCTCATGCTTTGCACGCCAAGTAATCCGACAGGAAGAATGATTCCACGTGATGAGCTTGAAAAAATTGCGGAACTTGTCAAGCAACATAATTTGTGGGTGCTTGCCGATGAAATCTATTGCGAATTAGTTTATGATGGTAAGCAACACTGTTCGATTGGGTCGTTGCCAGGCATGAAAGACTATACAATTACGTTGAATGGTTTTTCTAAAGCTTTTGCCATGACGGGTTGGCGCATTGGATATATGTGTTGTCCAGCGGATTTAATGGAACAGGTTCATAAACTACATCAATACTCTGCGATTTGCGCGCCGATTATAAGCCAATACGGCGCCATTGAAGGTTTGCGCCATAGCGCTAGCGAAGTAGAAAAAATGCGTTTGTCATATCAGCAACGTCGTAATTTAATGCGCAAAGGTTTGACAGAGATTGGTTTGCAAGTGGTGCAGCCGGATGGGGCGTTTTATATGTTTGTGGATATTCGAGATATTAAATTTGATGGTCGGTTGTGTAACTCGGAAGAGTTTGCCGTTAAGTTGCTTGAGGAGTATCGAGTTGCTGTTGTGCCGGGGTCGGTTTTTGGCGTTGGTGGTGAAGGCTTTGTGCGTTGTTGTTATGCTACTGAAATTAATAAACTCAAGATTGCCCTAAAACGTATAGGTGAGTTAGTAGCTCAATGAATCAATATATTGTTAAATCCAAATGGTCTATTCCGACTGCGACAGAGGGAAAAATCCTTTGCACTTTATGTCCGCATGCTTGTGTTTTGTCTGAAGGACAGCGTGGAATTTGCAGGTCACGGGCAGTAGTTGAAGGAAGTTTGTGTTCGTTAGTTTATGGTCGAGCTTGTGCGGTATGTGTTGATCCGATTGAAAAAAAGCCGCTGTATCATTTTTTACCTGGTAGTAAGATTTTATCAATTGCGACTACAGGTTGTAATTTGCGTTGTCCTAATTGCCAAAATTCGCATCTTTCACAAGTTGCGCCGGAGGAAGTGGCGAGTGATTATTTGCCGCCCCAGGCAGTGGTTGAACTAGCTAAGAAAATTGGTGCGCCGAGCATTGCTTATACTTATACCGAACCTTTTATTTATTATGAGTATGTTTTTGATACGGCAAAGTTGGCTCAGCGGGATGGCATTAAGAACGTTTTAGTTACTGCAGGCTATGTGAATCAAGAGCCGCTAATTGAACTTTGTCCTTATCTTGCTGCGGCAAATGTGGATTTGAAGTCGTTTGATGAAAATTTTTATTTGAAATATCCGAAAGTCAAACTGCAGCATATACTAGAGACGTTAGTTACTTTAAAGCAGCATGGGGTTTGGTTGGAGTTGACGACTTTAATTATTCCAACTTTGTCTGATGATTTGGTAAGCATTAAAAATATGTGCGCTTGGATTGTCAAAGAACTTGGCGCTGAAACACCGCTCCATTTTTCGGCGTTTTTTCCAAGATATAAATTACAGGAGTTAGAGCCGACAAAATTAAAAATTTTACTGCAAGCTAGGGAATTGGCTTTGGCTTGTGGTTTAAAACATGTTCATCTGGGCAATGTTTAAATTTTTCTTTTTAGGTCTAGGCAAAATTATTGAATTAGGCTATCAAAGCCCGCCTTAAATACTTAATTTGAAAACTTATGATTAAATGTTCAGTTCTTTCCAGTGGTAGTCGTGCAAATTGCACTTATGTCAGCAATGGCAGAAGCCAAATTTTAATTGATTGTGGGCTTAGTCTCAGAGAGACAGAGCGGAGGCTTAGATTAATAGGTGTTAATCCAGAAGAAATTAGCGCTATTTTAATTACGCATGAACATCGCGATCATGTTAATGGCGTATTAACTTTTGCGAAGAAGTATCGGGTGCAGGTTTTTGCGACAATGGGGAGTTTGATTGGGGCAAAAAAATTTTGGGATGATAGAGCGAGTTATAGGCGAGCGCTAAAAGCACCAGAAAAATATTTTGTTGGAGAAGAATCAGTAAGCTCAATGTTTGATTTTCGGATAAATTATTTATCTGCTGACGATCGGATAAATTGGGAAGGTTTTTTAATAGAGCCTTTTAGTGTTCCGCATGACGCCAACGAGCCAGTTGGTTTTAGGATAACGGCAGATAAAACAGTGTTGGTTTTAGCTACAGATTTGGGGACTCTGACGCCTACAATTAAAGCTTATTTAAGTTCAGCAGATATTCTTATTTTAGAATCCAATCATGATTTAGATTTATTGTTTGAAGCGCCATATCCTTGGGTCTTGAAAGAAAGAATCAGGAGTGATGTTGGTCATCTTAGTAATCAGGTTGTGGGGAAGTTTGTGCGGGAGTTGAGTAATTCTAAGTCTTGTCGGGTAAAAGTTTTAATTGGTGTGCATATTAGTGAGAACTCCAATGTTTATCAGTTAGCGCTTGAGAATTTAATTTCAGCTTGGCAGGGGCAAGTTAATGAGTTGCCAGAGATTTGTATCGCTGGAGCTGAAAAGCCAACTAAACTGTTTACTGTAAGTGAAGTTGAGTTG
Source organism: Deltaproteobacteria bacterium (assembly GCA_031278395.1). Lineage (GTDB taxonomy): Bacteria > Bdellovibrionota_C > UBA2361 > SZUA-149 > JAITKM01 > JAITKM01. Next base: position 35,895 of record JAITKM010000057.1, read on the forward strand.
TTGACACTTGCTGAATGTAGTATAGACATAGTTCCTCAGTCAGTCGCTGTAGGCGGCTGACGCCTCCTTGAAGTGGTTTTTTCTGGTATGGGGTTACTTTTGT
>JAITKM010000005.1 GCA_031278395.1 Deltaproteobacteria bacterium
TTAGGTAGTAAAACAATTAAAGCGGCAAATTTAGTTAATTCTATTTTATTAACTAAGATGCTTAATATTTTACAGGGTGCATATTATATTAATCGTGCCTCAGATGTTAAAAGCCAAAGGAAATTTATTAAAGGGTGGTTATCTAGAGTGGTAGTTAAATAATGAAAATAATAAAAGATAAGGATGATAAGACCATGAATTTTGTTTGTATAACAGATGATGAACTTGAATCAAAGAAGGTACTTCATGCCGTGGAGTTCTATTCCGCAATAGAAGAATTTCGGAACTTGAGGAGGGAGATCTATAAATATGACGCACTACATCATCACTGGGATTTAAATAGATATTCAAAATGGCGTGATGAAAATAAGGAGTATTTAGATGAAGATGAAAAAATAAACGCGTATCATTATGCTATATCTATTACCGAAGAAGAGATATTAAAAAGAATGGACGATATTTTAAGTAACGCGCCTTACATAGAAGAATACTAAAAGAACATATTGTCTTATATTATGGATTTGTTCGCTGAAACAGAAGCATTTTGTAAAAAACAACAAGATCTTTACAGGGACGACAAGTCGTTTAATGATTGGAATTTTGGTAATTTTTAAAAGAGGGATGATGAAGATAAAATATTTTTATACGGGAAAAATAAAATGAGTCCGCATAGTTTTGCTATTTCTCTCGCTAAAAAGATATATTAGATTTAGTAAATTATATTATAGATTCAATGTTACCTTTACCATCCGTACTTTAATACTATAAATAGGAGAACGAAAATCATGGAAACATTAAAAAACAACGTAGGTAAAATAATGTTTTTAGTAGCGGTTTTGTTAGCAATCTTTGGTTATACACAATACGCGGAGTTAGCGTGTAAGTTTGCGGATAACCCAGAGCTTTGCTTACAAGAGGTGGCAGCTAAGAGCACACCAGAATCAAAAATTACCGAAGTAACAGCACAATGAGCGAGCTATTTTTTAAAATAGCAGAATTATTGGAACGTATTTTTGCATTTGTGTTAGGTTACAAATTTGCAAATAACCAAAGCGAGCTTCAACGGCAGCAAGAATTAACTAAACAGAAAAAAGAAGCAGAAATTATCGCAAAACATGTTAATAGTCTTAGCGACGCAGAGGTAATCCGGGAAGCAAAAAAATATGAGCGCCAAACATAATTTAATTATAGTTTCAACGAGAGGCTACATTATAAGTTGTGTGATAGTGGTTCTTTTTATTACTTTTGCGTTAATAGCTGGCTGCGCCACTATAATAACACATGACTACTGTGAGTTATATGAACCTATAACCTTAGATTTAGCACAAGACACACCACAGACGATACGTGAGGTATTATATAATAACAAACTTTATGAAAAATTTTGTATTCAGCAATAAATATAATATACCAATTATAAGCTTGATATATTGTTAATAACTCTATTTTTCCAATAGTTCTTTAATTTTATTTGCGGTGGCATTAGCTGCCGCTTGCAAGGGGTCGTTCATAACGTGAGCATATCTTTGTGTTGTTTTTATATCTTCGTGCCTTAAGAGGTCTCTTACGATTGCTAAATCTCGACTCAGTAACCCTGCGTATGTTGCAAAACCATGACGTAAATCATTCTTACGTAAGTTTTCTAATCCCGCTTTTTTGCGTATCTGATTCCAAATTTTGTCATTTTTTAAACTCTTATGTTTGTCAGGTGATACTCCTGGAAAAATATATTTGCTATCATTATTTCTTTCTTTATAGATCTGTTGTAAAAGCTCTATTGCGATGTTGGGAAGCTGCATTTCCTCATCTGGCTCGTTAGATTTTGGGTCACGAATAGCGTATACTTTTCTTTCCCAATTTACCCATTCCCATTCGCCTTTTATTATCTCACTTTTTCGCGCTCCGGTATAAAGTAGAAGTTTTATAATCCTAACTTCCTTAGTATAATTTCCTCCATATTCTTCATATTCATTTAATATTTTTCCTAAATGTTGAAGCTCTTCGTAGGTAGGGTAACGCTTCCTTTTGAATTCTTTTTCTTTTTTTATTCCGAAGCATGGATTACTTCCACGGGGCATATATCCAACTCTCTCGGCAAAAGAAAAAACCACACTTAATATTGCTGCCGTACGATTATATACAGTCTTATACCCTTTACCTATTTTTAGGAGCATATTCTCAATATCTGATTTTTCGATATTGTTTATTTTTTTACCTTTAAATTCTGGGAGAATATACTTATTTAAGGCAACTTTATATTTATTGTATGTTTCTTTTTTCTTTTTTTCTGCATGTTCAGCAAGAAACATTTCTGCAAGTTCAGCCATAGTAACGCTTTTTTCATCTAATTCATTTTTCTTTTTTATTTCCGCTACCGGATCAATACCTTGATATTTAAGACTGTACCATCTGGAAGCTATTTCCCTTGCCTTTTCGGCTGTCATTGTTGGATGTCTTCCGATTGATTTTCTCCGAGATTTCCATTTTGTTAGTCGAATATTGATATAATATGTTTTTGTCCCTGACGGGAAAACATATAAGAAAAGACCAGGCGTAATAGTATCCCAAACTTTTACCGCCTTGTTTTCCGGCTTAATATCGTTTACAAATTTTTGTGTAATTTTTACTTTCATCTTTTTAAAATTTCTGGTAGGGGAGGTTATTCTGGTAGGGGAGGTTATATAGAAAAGCGTTGTTGTTGTAAATGTGTTGCAAATAATAATAACCTATTAAAGATTAATTGTGTAACATATTTAAATTACTATATAATTAGCTATATTTCATGCCTGGGTGGTGGAATTGGTAGACGCGTCGGACTCAAAATCCGATAGGGGCAACCCTGTGAGAGTTCGAGTCTCTCCCTAGGCATTTTAGTTTGTAAATTATAATTTCTGACGGATTAAAGTTAATTCTGGAATTTCAGTATGTTCTGGCAGGTTCAAGCCCCAGATAATTCCGCCATGAGCTGCAATAACTGTCTCGCCCTTAGCGTTAAGAATAAACGTAATTTTACAAGTAACAGTTTGATTTTTAAAAATCCATTCTAAAGTGTCGCCTAACTCTAATTTGTTTTTCACCTCAACCCAAGCAATGTTATCTTCCACTTTTCTAACTATGCCAGCGAAACGATAGGTTAAGGCTGTTGAGGCTCCGTCGGTATAATTTTGTCCATATTCTTCAGGACGTTTGGTTAAAAAACCAGTCATTAAAGTCCGATTCTGTGTCCCAATTAAATCTTGCAAGTTTTCTTTATTAAAAGATTTGCCAACTAACATGTCGTCAATTGCTCTGCGGTAAGCTCTGGCTACTACACCAGTGTAATAAGTCGATTTATTGCGCCCTTCAATTTTAAAACTACAAACTCCAGCAGCTTGTAACTCTTTTAATAATTCAATCGCGCACAAATCTTTGGAATTCATTAAGTAAGTTCCATGTTCGTCTTCATCAATATTCAGGCGCCCTTCTAAAAATCTTTGCTCTTCAGCAGAATAAACATTTAAGTAATAGTTAGCTTGTAGTGGGTGATAGGGGATGTTAGCTGTGGAATTGAGCTGTTCTTTAGCGCGTTTAAGTTCATAGTCTTTTAAACTTTCTTCTTCTACGGCAAGCTTATATTCCCAGCGGCAGGTGTTAGCGCAAGCGCCTTGATTAGCATCGCGGTGAGTTAAATAATTTGAGAGTAAACAGCGCCCCGAATAAGCTACACAAATTGCTCCATGCACAAAAGCTTCTAATTCCAGGTCTGGAACTTTTTGGTGAATTTCAGCAATTTCAGTAATTGAAAGCTCGCGTGGCAAAATAATTCTTTTTATGCCGCAATCTCGCCAAAATGCTACCGCGGTCCAGTTGGTTACATTAGCTTGGGTTGAGAGATGAATTATAGTTTGAGGACGTAATTTAAGACACTCGTTAATCAAGCCTGGGTCAACCATAATAAAAGCATCTGGATTTAACTCTGACATTTCACAAAATGAATCCAAGAATTTTGACACCTTGCTGTTATGAGCATAGATGTTCATGGTGAGATAAATCTTTTTGCCTAGCTGCCGGGCATATTTTAGAGCTTTAATAAGACGTTCTTTATTGAATTCATTTTCCCTAATTCGCAGTGAAAAAATAGGAACACCCGCGTAGACAGCATCAGCCCCATAATTAAAGGCGACCTGCATTTTTTCAAAGTTGCCAGCCGGCATTAAAAGTTCAGGGGAAGAATTTATAATCATAGCTAGCTTTTTTTATTTTATTTCTTTTTGCTCATGTGTTTGGGAGCAAAAGTAAGCAGCATTTTTTGTCCGATAAGTTTGGTTCTTTCATCAACTTGTGCGAACTCTTCAAGTCTAGTAATAATCTGATCGAAAAGTTCGTTACCTAAGTTGGCATACATTGCTTCACGTCCTTTAAAACGCATTGAAAAACGTGCTTTATCGCCTTCTCCAAGGAATTTAAGAGCATTTTTAATTTTAGTTTCAAGATCATGCACGTCAGTATTATAGCGAATCCGAAGTTCTTTAGTTTCCTGCACAGCGCTTTTTTTTCTAATTTCAGCGGCTTTTTTTTGTTCTTTGTATTTGAGTTTTCCGAGATCAATAATTTTACAGACTGGCGGGTCAGCTTGAGCGGCGACAACAACTAAATCAAGATTTGCATCACTTGCAATTTTTAAAGCATCGACGGTTTTGAGAATACCAAGTTGTTCGCCATCAGTACCAATCACTCGCACTTCGCGTGCCGTAATATCTCGATTGACAATATGTCTTTCAGCGTTTGAGTTTTTTTTATTATTAGAATCTTTATTATAACTACTATTTTGTGTTCTTATAGGTCTGTTACTTCTAGTATTGCTACTTTCCTGCATGTCCCTCCAATTATCGGGTTAATAAAATGACGTCCTCTATTTTTCTTAAATTAAATTTAACTGATTCTGCCAGGCTCTCCCTTATATAAGAGCTTGTTAGTTTTGACAATGCTTGTAGGCTTAAGGTTTGTATGATTTGGTTTATTGATAATATATTGTAATTATTAACATTTTATATTGTAATTTTTTTCTATTTGCAGGTTGAAATATTAACATTTCGGATAAAAAGAAAATGTTAATTCTTTGTAAGAGGATCTTCTACAGAGAAAGTCTATTCAGCGTGACTGGCTGACCAGGTTGAGTTAAGTCTAACTGTCCTAAATGTATAATACGTTGATTTGAGCTGCCGCAAAATTTTAAATTATGTGACAGCTTGTCAAGTAAGAAACGTCCATCAACTAACGTATCAATATATTGTAAGCAAGCTCTACGTTCAGGGGCGGCTAATAATTCTTCAAGCGTCCACCCAGTGTAGCACCAAATATTTTGTTTAGTTTCAATTTTTATTATTTTTAATAATTCAATTAAAGACTGAGGATAAAAAAATGGATCGCCCCCAGAAAACGTTACGCCGTCTAACATTGGATTGCTACGAATATTTTGGATAATCTTATTTAGCCACTCTCTGGTTAGAGGCATTCCATGATTGGGGTTCCAACTTTCTGGATTATGACAACCCGGGCAGCGATGTGCACAACCTGCTAAGTAAATTGAATATCGTAAGCCAGCCCCGTCAACTATTGTTTCAGGGAAAATTTTTATTATCCGTAAATTATCTTTAAACATAAATTAATTTTGATAATCGTTAAGCCTAGACATGTTTTACTCGATCCTGTTCTTCTGCAATTTTTGCTGAATTCCAAGTAGTTAAATCTCCGGTTAAATAACCTGTAATACGGCGCATACGAATAATGTCCTTGCTTTGGCAGACTGGGCAAGTTGAATAAATAACTCCTTTATGTCCGCATTTTTGGCAAGTATCGATCGGGTGATTAATTGAGCCGTAGCCTATCCCAGACTTTTGCATTTGTTGAATAATCTTAAGGATGACCACAACATTTTTCTTAGCTTCGCCGTCTAGTTCCACGTAAGTAATATGTCCACCGCGAGTTATAGCGTGAAACGGGGCTTCCAGTTCAATTTTTTGGGCAATTGAAATATGCTCTTTGACGTCAATGTGGAACGAATTTACATAATACGCATTGTCATTAACCCCGTTGATGACGCCGAATTTTTTACGATCGAGCCTGGTAAAGCGTCCGGCTAAGCCTTCCGCTGGCGTAGCTAAAACGGAATAATTGAGTTTATATTGAGCTTTATATTTCTCTGCGACTTTATTCATTTCAACAATGGCGTCATAAAGCGTTTGGTAAGCATTTTGGTTTATACCGTGACCTTCGCCATAAATAGCGACCATAGCATTATGACCGCCAATAAATCCTAAAGCTAGCGTGCCCGATGAAATAACATCCCCAACACAGTCGTTCGTCTGTATTGTATCGCCGCCTTTCCAAATATTATTGCTCATAATAAAAGGAAACTGACGGGCTAATGCGGTTCGCTGATATTGATAGCGATTATAAAGCTGGTCTGCCATCATTTCAGTGGTTGAGGCTACTAGTTTAAGAAATATTTCTCGTGCAGCTTGTTGAATTGTGGTTTTGTCGCCGCTAGGGTGTAATGTTTCAGCTTCCATTTTAGCTTTGATGGCTAAACGTGGCAGGTTGAGTGAGGTAAAGGATATATTGCCTCGTCCAATTGAAGATTTTTCGCCGTTAACATTTTCAAAGACACGAGTGCGGCAACCCATCGAGGTTACCTCATAGAGGTAACGTTTCGGATCGTTAGGGTTCCATTTTTCATTTTGATTGAACTCTGTATCCATAAAGAGAAAGTTAGGGAATAAGGCAACTGCCGTAGTGCGCGCTGCTTCAAGTAGTAAGTCAAAGTTTGGAGCTTCAAAAGTAAGTTTGCCGGATATGGCGTCGTTAAAATTAGCAATTGTCTTTTCAAAATCGTTGATAGTGTGTGAAACCCCATCTTTAACTTTAAAGATTTGAATCGGGAAGACCGGGACTTCTCCGTTACCTAGACCGCTCACCGTTGCGGCAAGTAATTCGCGAATTACCATTCTTCCTTCGGGTGAAGTATCTGTGCCGTAGTTAATGGAGCTAAACACAACTTGATTTCCGCCACGCGAGTGCATGGTGTTTAAGTTGTGAATAAAGGCTTCCATGGCTTGATATGTATCTTTGCGAGTTTTTTCTAAAGCCTCTTGGATGAAGATACTGATAGTTTGTTTGTCGAATAGTTGTTGTCCATGTAATTCGTTTAAAGCGTTAAGCAATAGGTCTTGTTCTGTTTGAGAAATTTGGATGCTGGTTACAATATCTTGAACAATCTTTTTAATAGTTTCGCAATACGATGGCTTGGCTATGGCATTAACGATTTTTAGAGCGAACAGAATATTGGAGATAAGTTGTTTTTTAAATGATTTTAGCACACCTTTTGCCATAAAGAAGTCAAAGGCGGGGATGGATTGTCCGCCATGTTGTTCGTTTTGGGCGGTTTGAAAGATGATGGTTGCTAATGTTGCGTAGCTAAAAATAGATTGAGGTGTGCGGACACTACCGTTTTTAGTTTTGAAGCCGCGTTCAAAAATGTCGTCTAAATCATATTGTAGACAGGTTGTAGTTTTGGTTGGGTAATAATCTAGGTCATGAATATGTATATCGCCATCCTTGTGGGCTTGAGCGTGTACGGTATTAATGAGGTATTTTTCGGCGTAGTCTTTGGTTATTTCTGAAGCGAAAGTCATCATTTGTCCAGCGGGTGTGTTAGATGAGATGTTAGCGTTGTTTAGGTTGACATCATTTTTTTCAATACAGACAATACCGTCCATAACGTGTTTGAGGTTAGTTTTTTTGTGGCGTTCGATGTTGCGCCATTCACGATAGATGATATATTTTTTGGCGACGGTTGGGTTATGTCGCATAAGTTCTTGTTCTACTAAATCTTGAACTTCTTCGACTGAGATGTTGGAGGTGGTGATGTGTGAGGCGGCGGATAAGGCGATATTATATATTTCGCGTTCGGTATCTGGCTGGTTACTGGCTCTGAAAGCTTTAGTAATGGCGTTTTTAATTTTTTCGATAGAGAATGTTTCTTGTTTTCCGTCGCGTTTGATGAGCGTAATTTCCGAGAAGTTCATAGTAGAATATCTTTAATAATATCAATAACTTTTTATTTTTGTATATTTACAAGCAAAAAAGTGTATTAATTTTTTAGTTTATATTTTTTATTTTTCAGATACGTGTTTTTTTTATTGACACGCTTTAACTACGTATAATTAGTATATCTTGTATGTGTTTTGAAAAACACATACAAGATATTGTTATATTTCGTTGCCGCATGTATGACAATTCCCTGAACATGTCAAGAAAAAAATGGGAGAAAATTAAGAGCTGAAGAATTTTTTTTATTTATCTAGTATGGTGTTATTTTTATTATTTAAAAAATTATTAATTCAGACAGAAAATAAATCTTAAATTGTAGTTGTTTTTTGTTATTTAAATTGATATATGCAGCGACGGTTGCTTCCAGAGTTTTCGCATGTTTTTTAAATATAGGTTTAAACCCTTTACCAGGAAAGGATTAACACAAATGACACAGTTAATCGCAATCGCCCTGATCTTGGATCAGGAAAACAAAATCAAGGATAATTACGTCCTTGATGACCCATGCGCGTGGGGCTTTGTCGAAGATGGTAGGAAAGTTTTTCTTCCTCCCCAAGACTCAGTTCCTTTAAAAGAAAGAGCCAAGGGTAATAATGTTTTTGTTTCTTTAAGCGACGAAAGATTTTTCCAACTGTCTAAAGACGACACTTGGATAGAATTTGATGAGAAATATAATATTGAACTGCGAGGTTATATGTCAGCCTCCAGGACAAAAGTTTTGTCTCTGGTCGATTAAAGAAACTGATTGGTGTATCTTAAAGAAGGTTTTAGAAAACTTTGGATACACCTTTCTTTTAAAAAAATAATTATGACCAATCTCCCACTCCGCATTTTTTTTACAACGCAATACCTTTCAAACTTTACTTCAAAAACATACTTGACAAATTGCCCCTCTTTGAGGCTGGTTACCCAAATTTAGGAAATTGGAAGCCAGCGAAGTTAAAACAAGGGGAGGATGAAATTATACGATTAGGATTTTATTATGTTCACAATTAATGAAAATTATTTAAAGTTACAATCTAGCTATCTTTTTGTTGAGATTGCAAAGCGAGTTAAGGAATATCAAACAGCAAATCCAGAGAAAAAAATTGTTCGACTTGGAATTGGTGATGTTACTAAGCCATTGACTAGTGAAGTTATTAAAGCTTTACATCAGTCCGTAGACGAAATGTCGCAAGCTGAAACTTTTAAAGGTTATGGACCTGAAATCGGTTATGAATTTTTGCAAACAGCAATTTTAGAAAATGATTATAAAAAACGCGGTATTAATTTGGAGTTAGACGAAATTTTTATCAGCGACGGAGCTAAAAGCGATTTAGGAAATATCAGCGATATCTTGGGACAAGCTAATCGGGTAGCGGTAACTGACCCAGTTTATCCAGCTTACGTAGATGTCAATGTTATGGGTGGCAGGGCTGGAATTTACCACGATGAACTTCAAAAAAATCCCCAGAAAGGCTGGAGTAATATTGTTTATTTGCCGTGCGTGGCTGAAAATGATTTTGTGCCGGATCTGCCAAAAGAAAAAGTTCAACTGATTTATTTGTGTTATCCTAATAATCCTACAGGGACAGTCTTAACTAAGACGCAGCTAAAAGTCTGGGTGGACTATGCGATAAAAAATCAGGCTCTGATTTTATTCGACAGTGCATATGAGGCATTTATTACGGACAAACAAATACCACACAGTATTTATGAAATAGAAGGAGCTAAGGAAGTTGCTATAGAGTTTAGAAGTTTTTCTAAAACAGCCGGCTTTACTGGAGTTAGGTGCGGTTACACAATTGTGCCTAAGGCGCTACTTGGATATTTATCGAATGGCGAAAAAGTCATATTGAATAAGTTATGGAATCGGCGACAGACAACCAAATTTAATGGCGTAGCTTATATTATTCAGCGAGCAGCAGAGGCTTGTTATAGCGAGTTAGGGCAACGTGAAATTCGGGCAAATATAGAAGCCTACTTAAACCACGCTAAAATTATTCGAGAAGGTCTACAGGGAATTGGGCTTACAACATATGGTGGAGTTAATGCACCATATGTTTGGGTGAAAACTCCTCAAGGTATAAGCTCGTGGCAGTTTTTTGATATATTGCTAAATAATATCCAAGTTGTTGGCACCCCAGGTAGTGGTTTTGGTCCTAGCGGTGAAGGGTATTTTCGTCTGACAGCTTTTGGTAGTTTAGAAAACACTAAAGAAGCCGTAGCCAGGTTAAAAGATTTGAGATAACCGTTTAACCATGACGCCAATTTTCTTTTAGAGTTACAGGGGGCGCCTAGAAAATTATCGAGTTTTTTTTAACAAATCGAGGCTGAAAATGCTTATGATTTGAGATTATAGGTTGCCAGATTTTAATTTATAGATTAGTCGTTCAAGCTCCGCGTTGTTCATAACTATTGTTTAAAGCCTAAAAACTGGTGTTTATGAATCTTGTAAAATTTTTTTTAAAACTTCCTCAAGACAAAGCTCAAAGTTCAGAATCAGGGCTAGCCATGTTAGTCTTTGCCTTTGCTTTAGTGCCAATCATAATTTTTGTTACTTTTGCAGTTGATTTAACTTTTTTAATGACGCAAAGGACTTTTGTTCGAAAAAGTCTGGACAACGCCGTGCTGGCGGCTATGAATTATAGAGTGCGTACCGGTTGGAGCGCGGTTGATAATGATGTTTTGCTTAGTATCTTAAAAGAAAGAATTTGTATCGAGTTAGGAGCTGGTGATGAAGAGATTAAAACTAAAGACAACCAATTATTTAGTTGCGGTAATGTTGAGATTAGCAATGTTGCATATGATAAACAAATAGATGAAATAACCGCGACAGCCCATAAAACTTTGCAATTAATTTTTTCCACTATTGTAAGAACCTTAACCCAAGTTCCTACAGCTGAGGCTATTATACCCACAGAAATTATAGCTGAAGGCAAAGCTAGACTTAATCCAATTATTATTTCTTTAATTGCGGACAATTCGGCTTCGATGCAGGAGCCTGCTTTTTCTAAAAGCGTTCAGAGTAAAATGGATGTTTTGGCTGCCTCTTTAAAAGAGTTTGCCTTGAGATTTAATCCCTATAGAGACAAAATTAATTTAATAACTTTTAACACTATCGCTAACTTAAATATTCCTTTGGCTCGTAATCAATATGGGTTTAAGTCTGAGGATTTCACCAATATTAAAGTTAGCTCGGAATATCAAACCAATATTGCAGCAGGTTTGATGACCGCCTTTGTTGATACTTATAATTATCTTTATAACCTAGCTGGTGGTGCTAATGCTCAATTACAAGAAAGACCCGTAATTGGCGATAGCGTTGATTTAGTTTGGCTGCTTTTTACTGATGGCGCTCCTACGGCAGGATTATTTAATTATACAAATTGGAATTATAGCTATTGGGGTTCGCCAGCTATAGATTTATGGGCTAACGATACTATTGATTTAGTGAATTATAACCCAGATCCTAGCAAAATTAAGACTACGCTCTTTAATGCGTATACAGGTTTGGTTGCTGCAACGTATCCACCAGAGAATTTTTCAATAAAGGTAGAAAACGACGTACAAACTGATAGAGCGAAAGCTGCTGTTGGCCTTAGTCCGGGTCAATACCTTTCAACTGGTTTTTTAAATTATAAAATAAGTCTTACACCTAACAGTTATGAGCAATCCATTAATCCGCCCTTTGGTTTTGATAAAAAGCAAAGAATAGGTAGAATTCCTGTCATTTCGCCAATCATGAACCCAGAAACTTATCGAAGTTATCTTGACAGTGGAAGTGTGGGTGTAATTCCAAGCGATGCAACCAATATTAAAATCCCGTGTAGTAAGGCTCATACAGGCGTAAATTTAACAACAGATACAGTGGACAATGATAACGGTTTGTTTTCTTTAGTTCAGAAGTTGGTTCGAAGAAGTATAGCGCGTGTTTTTGGTATTGATAATAATTCAATAGGAGGTGAGACAACAGCCTGTTTGATTGATGATAGCGGAGTTGATTATATTGCTGCGTCTAACAAAGGTTGTATAGAATCACCAGATGATAATACTCCTTATACTCCATCTACAGTTAACCCTTGTATAATTCCAGCTATTGATTTTTGTGTTCCTGACTGCACTTGGCCCGGAATTATAAATAAGGATGACGGCAAAACATATGCGGATAAAATTATAGTTGAAGTTAATCAAGGTCAAGGTTACGGTAATTACGCTGATACTGATAAAGATAATATAGCTTTAAAAAGTTATTATATGTTAGCTGTTGCGTGGACTGAATTTTTACGATCTTTAATCGGCGCTAAAATCAGAGGAGAAATAACAATTGCTTCTTCTAGGGTTTTTACAATTGGTTTAGGTTCTGCGGCGCAATTGCAAGGTCCATATGAACAATTTGGCTGGAAAAGTTTTATCTCAGCTGATGCATCAGATATATATCCAGATGCTTGGCAGGATATAACCGATGATTTGAGCCGCAAAGATATAGTCTTAGTAAATATGGCTAATGATTATGCTGCTAGTAGTGACTATTTTGTAAGGTCAGCAATTAATTTTGCGAAAAATGTTAGCTTTGGCGGAGTAAAGCCTAATTTTTGCGAAGAATTAGATAATCAAGGAGACTTGAAACTCAGCATAAATACAAATTCTTGTGGTGAGTATTATCCAGTTAGAACAGCCGGGGACTTAAATGAAGTTTTTTCTTCAATTGCCAGAAAAATCCAGTTGTCCATGATAAATTAAACTTAAATAATGTTGTTACATAAAAGCTAATTGTTCTACCATCTCGAATTTTTGTTTATAATGGATTAGTAGTTAATAACGAGTTATAAAGAGAAATCAAATTGTTTGCCATTTTATGAGCGTCAAACCGCTTAGCATATTCTTTTCCAGCTTCAATCATCTGCTGACATTTGGTTGGATTATTTAATAAATCATTTAAGACATTCGCAAGTTCAGCTTCGCTTTGAGGGTCAATATAAATACTGTTTGGACCACCTGCTTCCTCAAGGCAGGAACCAACAGCCGCAACCACTGGCGTTCCTGCTGAAAGAGCTTCGATAATAGGAATTCCAAACCCCTCAAAAAAAGACGGATAAACAAAAATTTTCGCCAGTTGATACAAAGCTGGTAAGTCTTCAAAATTAATATTATTCAGCAGATGTAAGCGCTCAGTTAGGTTAAATTTTTTAGCTTGTTCTTCAACAATACGTTGATAATTTGTTTTCTTTCCGACCGCTACTAGATGAATTTTTTGAGGCAAATACTGCAAGGCTCGAACGACTAACAAGAGATTTTTGCGCTCTTCAATACTTCCGACATAAAGCACAAAAGACGCTGGCAGTTGGTATTTTTCAAGAACAGCAGTTTTTTTAGTAGTACTAACCTCTTCGGCAAATGCCGGATGACAGCCTTGATAGATTACCTCGATTTTTTTCGCTGGAACCTGAAAAAATTTTTGTAGATCGCGCTTGGTAGATTCACTAATGGCTATAATTTTGTCTGCATTTCGGCAAGCATAACCGAATTTCCATTTATATATTAGGCGATCAATTGGTTTATAAAATTGCGGATAGCGCAAAAAAATTAGATCATGAATAGTAACTACCGATTTAACGTTCAACCCAACTGTAATTTGGTTACAAAGCCCATGGAAAATATCAACTCTGCTTTGAGCAACTGGTTTTGCAAGCCCGCAATGCCTCCATAAAGCTGAAAAAATTTTTGCTATACCTTGAGGAAAAATAAACTTTATATTGGGTTGCCTGTAAATCTTTTCCAAGCGAGTATTAGTAATTTGCTTGGGCGCAAAAAGTAAATACTCGTTATCTGGATAGTATGTTGCTAACGCTTCAATTACATACCGGCTATAGTTTCCTAAACCAGTATTATTTTCTACCGCTCTTTTAGCTTCAAATCCGATCTTCATAAATTTTATTTTCTTGTTATTTTTTTTGTGAATTTTGGAAGGCGTTGTTGCATAGAAAGTAAAACTCTGCAAGCTCCATTTATTGTTAGAACAATTGGATAGAAAATTGGTTGTGCTACTTGTTCGCAATGCCGGTTGAGGCAAACACAGCTCGATATGCTTTAGTAATTGCTGCGGCTTCCTTTTGAATAGTGTAATGATCGCAAACTCTTTGACGCGCTGCTTTGCCCATCTGGGCAGTCATTTCTGGAGCGGCAAGTAACTTTTCTAAAGCTGCGGCAAGCGCAGTAGTATCGTTACAAGGAATAATAAAACCGTCCACACCATCGCGAATTAGCGTATCAAAAGCTCCAGTCATAGTGGCAACAACAGCAGCGCCGCTAGCCATTGCCTCCAGACAAGTGAGTCCAAAGCCTTCATTACGCGAGACCGCTGCCACAATAGATACACAACGAAACCACAGCGGCACTTCCTCCAACTTAAGTTTTCCAAGCCATAAAAATCGTTTTTCTAAACCAAGTTTTTTTATTTTATTCTTTAAGCTTATCTCAAAATTTAAAAATTGTGGGGTGGTTTCGCCAACAATAATCGCCGTAAAATCAGGATGACGCGGCAAAACTTCACATAGTGCATCGACATATTCTTGCACTCCTTTTTGAGGACGAACACGACCGAAAATTCCTATGCCGTATTTTCCGACGGCTCCACTATTCGCCCATTCGCTCAGACGGTCTTGGGCTGGGTAATATTTGTCTATATTAACTCCGTGTGGGATGATAAAATCTGGAGTGCGTGGTAAAAAGGTTGCTGTCCGTGGAGATGTGGCAATCAGTGTATCCATTTGTCTAAACAAAAAACAAGTCCACGCCGAATGTATGCGCTGGGCAGCTGAAGTATGCAGCAGATGAATTTTTCTTCTTAAAATATATTTGAGAATCAGCCCTGTCAGCATTTCTATATTACGACGGGTATGAAAAATTCGCAGGCGTCCGTCGGCAAGCGGTTTGGCTGTTAGCCTGAAAAGTTGCCTCCAGCTGAGGCGGGGAATATTAATCGGAATTTGATAACCAACTTGAGCAAAGCAAATATCTTGGGTTTGATGCGGAACTACAGCCGAAACCGCTCCGGTTACACCTGAAAAACGTCTGTTTAAATTTGGAAGAATAACTTCAATTTCTTCATCTGAGTTCATACTACACTCAACTCCTCACGTTTAGGTAGCGAAAACTCTTTACTTAGTTCCCTATAAGCTTTGTAAATTTCATGACGCGACGTATTAGTGTCGATTGGCAAAATAATAGTTTTCTGGGCGATTAAGTAACTTTGTTCGTATTCACGCCCAATGATATTTTGGCTAGCTAGTAAATCATAATTTTTCTTACTAATCGGAGTCCTGTCAGAGAGTTTTTCAATATTAATTTTTAATTTAGAGAAGATAGCTTGAACTTTATTTGCCATTTCTCGGTTAGGTAAAATAATTGGATAACCTATCGGGCAAAAAGTTTTTTGCAATTCAAGTTTGCGCTGTAAGAATGGTTGCACTACCTGATTGCCAGTCAGTAACTCATGCCAAGTTTTTAAATTATCCAGAAAAACTAACTTTTGTTGATCTAACTTGCGTAGTCTTGCCAAAGCAGTAAGCATTTGCCAGCTCGTAGCTTGAGTTTGGCTAAACTCTTGTTTACTTTTAGAAGCCAAACGCTCACTTAAAGAATAACTTAAGTATTTAAAAGAAATAGAAGTGAAGTTTATATTTTGAACATCATCAGTTAAAAAACGAAATTCTTTGGGTAAATCATCTAAGTTTGCATAACAGCAGATTCCACCACCATCTAAGTAATTCAGACCTAAACTAAAAATAGAGAAAACTTGACTAGTTTGAGTTAACTCCTCTAATTTTGCATTATTATCTAAAAAAGATTCGCTTGCGTCATAAATAACAAAACAGTTGTCCGGCTTAGCAAAAGCTAAACTATCTTTTAGCCCACATAAATTATCTATAATGATACAAACTTTTTTGTTGTGAGCAATATTCTTAGTTGTTGAGTAGTTTGGTTCCAGAGTTAGCGGATTTATTTCTAATGGAAAAATTTGGCAATTTTTTTGCAAAACAAAATTGGCAATATAGGGTAGACTAAAAAATGAGACTGCAATTGTTGATTCAGGATAGGCTTTGATAAAAGAAATTAAAAACTGCTCAATCGCTGAATTAGACGAACCATAAATAAAAGTTTCTTGAGCGGAAGAAATTTTTAAGATTTCTTTTTTGATTTTTAGCAACACTTCCTCAGAAGTGTTTTTTTTACGAAGTTTGGCAGTTTCTTGAATGTCATTTAGAGCCGAGAGTATATCGACATGAGATAAAATAGCTGGATTCTGAAAATCTTGTGGACGTTTTAAAAGTTTGTCAGTCCATTTTAGTAATAAGTCACCCATGATATTTTGTTTTAGTTTTTTAAATGGAACATCTTTTACAACTCGCAGGGAATGGATATATATGCTAATTTAGTTAATATCGCCACCTATTTTTTATTATCACTAATTATTATAGTGAGTTATAAATTTTTCTTGAATGAACAAGTAATTTAGTGTAGAGGCGGCTGCCTAGCCCGGGTGGTGGAATTGGTAGACACACAGGACTTAAAATCCTGGGGTTGGAAACGACCGTACGAGTTCGATTCTCGTCCTGGGCATTTTTCTTTTTTGTTTTTTAGTTTTTAATCACACAGCTGCTTATGCCAGCTGCCGATTGTGCCAGCCCCAATTAACAAAAGTAAGTCATTAGGTCGCAGGATGTTTTTTAATTCAGCTTGTAAAGCTGAATCTTCTATTAACTTATAACTTTCAATATTAGATTTAACTTCACCAGAATCCAAAAGTCTTTGCATCTCATTATAAATTAGCTCAGATTTGATATTTAAATCTTCGTTTGCTTCTCTACCAGCTGGGCAATAAACTGGAGTAACCAAAGCTAGATCGGCATTTAACAGCGCTTTGGCAAACCCCGTATAATTTTCTTTAGTTCTGGACGGTAAATGCGGTTGAAAAACAGCGATAATCCTTGCTTCTGCAAGACCTAAGACGGATTGCTTAGCCCCTAAAATAACGCTTGCAACTTCTGCGGGCAGATGAGCATAATCAGTATAGACTTTGGTTTCAGAGATTTTGCCAACCAACTCAAAACGGCGTTGGCTATTTTGGAAATTTTTAATTGCTATGACCAACTTCTCAATCGCCATAAAGTTTGAACACATTACTAAAGCTGCAACAGCATCTTCGACATTATGTTTTCCATAGAGGGGAATGGTAACTGAAATTCCTTTTTTACTTTGAAAAAGTTCTAAGAAAAAACCTGTGCCGCCTTCTATAGGTTGGAGGTTACTGGCTTGAGCAATAATTCTAGGGTCGTGTAGATTTGATTTTTCTAAAGAAAAGAATCTAACATTTTCAGAAAAATTAGGCATGAGATTTTTAATCTCAGCATCATCATAATTTAATAAAACAAAATTTTCTTTGTTTTCAGCAATACGATTAATATAAGTAACAAAATATTCTTTAAATTTTTGATAGCTATTATCGAAATGTTCTAAGTGGTCTTTGTCAATATTTGTAACGATTAGGTGTGTCGGATGATAATGGATTAAGTTACCAAAAGCTTCACAGGCTTCATAAACAAAGCATTTGCCCGAACCAATGCGAGCATTGGAGTTCCATTGTGGAAGAATGCCGCCAATTACACAAGTCGGGTCTAAGCTAGTTTCTGTTAACAGGTAAGCTACGATAGAACTGGTTGTGGTTTTGCCATGAGCGCCGCTAACGGCGATTGAAAATTCTTTAGTTTTTTCGAGGATAGATAACAATTCAGGTCGTTTGTAAATTTTTAGTTGACGCCTAATAGCTTCTTGGTATTCCAAATTTTCTGGGCTGACGGCATCAGTGTGAATGATGACCATGTCGTCAGTTATGTTTTCTGTAACTTGAGTGTAGTTAATCTGAATACCTAGTTTTTCTAGCTCTTTGGTAATATGTGTTGCTTGCAGATCTGAGCCGGCAACTTTATAGCCTTCAGCAGCTAAAATATTAGCTAAGGCGGACATTCCAGCACCGCCAATGCCTATAAAATAGTAACTATTTTTTTTATTTAGTGTTTGCATAATGGAGCGGGATATATACTAAATATTAAGCGGCGGCAAATAAATTTAATTGATTTTCATTAGCCTTAGTTAAGTCAAGTTCTGGCAATTCTAACTTGGCTGGGGCGATTTCTTTGAGGGCATTATAAACATTAGCATATGCTAGAGGTCTTAAAAATTTAACTTGATTATGAAAGGTTAATTTTCCGGCTAATTCTAAGTCACGTAGTTGTATTTCTTCACTTTGAATACCGTTGGCTAAAGAACCAAAAGAAATATAGTCACTGTGATTATCTAAGACTTCAGCAAAACTCCAAGCATCTCTAAGGTAGTCGCCATATGGTAAAATAGGCGAAACTACGAGATTAACTTTAATACCTTGGGTTCTCAAAGAGTCTGCAGCGAGCAGTCGAGCAGTAATTTTAGGTTGCCCCGGCGTATAAAGAGCTACGCTTTTTTCCTGTATTGTTTCAATATTAATTGCTACTACGGCTTTATTATCCAAGTACTTTAAGAAAGGTAGTGCTGCCAGAACTAGCGCCGAACGTGTTTGGACAACCACAAATCCGGGTTGATATTTTTCTAGTAAGTTTATGCAACCCATCGTGAGTTGATGTTTTAATTCAAAAGACCAAAATGGATCGCTAGTTAAACCGAAATAAAAAACAGATTTCTGCAAAATATTTCGCTTGTGATAGTAAGCTAAAAAATGTTCTAACTCTTGCAAAGCATTTTCTTTATAAACGAAAAATTTTCCGTTTGGAATTTGATAGTCTTTAGTTTCTTTTAATCTGAGATGAAAACTATTAGCTAGAAAGCCTAGCCCATGGCTGGCGGCTCCATCATCGAGGATTTGATTTTGTTTATGATGCGCTAAGCTAATACCGTTTGGATAGATACTTAGAGAAAAAATATTTTCAGAAGTTGAATGCCAAACATTTTTTATTTCTGTATTCATAAATTTTTGTTTTGGGTCGGCGCTAAACGTCGAAAAATTAAAACTGCTGTCAAGATAATTTGTTTTTTTATTTTGCTTTATTGCTTTCATACAAATATCCTCCTGTTATTAATTTAATAGTCTATTACTGTATTACTTACCAGAAAGCAGGAACGACTATAGCACTTTTTCAATTTAGTTCAAGTTATTTAAATGAAAATAACTTCAAACGTATTAAATTAAACTAGTCTAACTTATTAATTAAATTTAAAAATATTTCTCTAGTTTAATATCATACTATAGAATGTGCATTCTTAATAAGATATATCATACTAAAAGTAATAGTAATTATTATTAATTATTTTAATATGTTTTAAACGGAGTAATCGAGAATTTTAGAGATTTATTTCATATTAAAAAAATGATTATAAAAATATAAACGTTAGCCTTGTCATCAAGTAGCTTTCAATAATTTTGGTAAAAAAATATCAATATATTAATTATTAACTATACTCTTCGAGGAGGATTTCAATACAAAGCATTGACAATGTGGACGCCCAGCTTAAGTCAAGTTTAGAAAATTTTCAATCTAGTATGTGACAGCGCGGATTCCAGTATGTCATCCTTGCTACCTTCAGATAACGGATAATGTTTTAAGCTGAACACTAGAAAGGGAGCTTTGATTTGTGGTTTACCTACAATAACTAGAATTTTTTTCACATTGATTGTATTTTACACAATAAAAAAGCCACTGCTAACTAAATAACAGTGGCTTCTAAAGCAAATATCTTAACTGTTAAGTCAAGATATTTGTATATCTTTTTAAGAAATAACTTATTTCTTTTTAGCAACTTTCTTTGTAGCTTTTTTAGCTGGAGCCTTTTTAGCCGGAGCTTTTTTAGCAGGGGCTTTCTTAGCCGGAGCTTTTTTAGCTGTGCAAGTACAACCACAAGTTGGAGCTGCTTTTTTAGTAGCCTTTTTAGCAGGAGCTTTCTTAGCCGGAGCTTTTTTAGCTGCTGGTTTTTTAGCTACTGTTTTTTTAACTGCTTTTTTCTTAGTTACCATAGTATTTCATTCCTATTTATTTAATATATACCTAATTTTTAAAATGCCTCTAACTACTACGTGTTGTTTAAATAGGCACAACTATAATAGTTGATTTTGAAGTATATATTAAAAATGTTTATATCAAACTACATACAAAAAAATCTTAACAACACGTGAACAACTTAAAAATGAGCTTAATAATACGTTTGAAACCTTTTTCTAAATGTACTCAACTCAACAACGCTCGTCCTTATTGCATATTTTAGATGTAAGTTCAAGTAAAAAGTTACAAAAAAATATTTTTTACAAAAGAAATTTTTGTAAATTTTATTTCGGAAGATGTGTTAATAAACTTAACTAATATTTTTTTATCCATCCTAAAAAGTTTATTGCATTTAATTGAAATGCCTATAAGCAGCTTTGACAGCGATAATTAGCTACTCAAACATTAAAACGAAAATGCACAATGTCGCCATCTTGCATTACATAATCCTTGCCTTCAATTCGAGTTTTACCTTTTTCTCTCGCCCCAACTTCACCACCAGATGCAACATAATCTTGATAACTAATAATCTCAGCCCGAATAAATCCTTTTTCAAAATCAGTATGAATTCTTCCGGCTGCATGAGGCGCCTTGCTGCCACGAACACAATTCCAAGCATGAGTTTCTTTATCACCAGTGGCAAAAAATGTGATTAAATTTAATAAGTTAAGTCCGCTACTAGCCAGTCTATCTAGCCCTGAATTTTTTAATCCAAGTGCATCTAAAAATTCTTTTCGTTCATCAAGAGGAAGTTGCGCAACCTCTGCTTCAACTTTTCCAGAGAGAACCAAAACCTCACATTTCTGACTTTGGGCAGCTGCATATAGTTCTGAAATATATTTATGATTTGCTATTTTGGAATCAAGAGCAGCGTCTTCTTCAGTTACATTTGCCAAATATAGAATTGGTTTACTAGTTAAAAGCTGAATTTGTGTTTGTTCAGGAGTAAATTCTGAGTTTAATCTGACTGGAATTCCTTTTTCAAGTGATGTTTTGGCGATATTTAAAGCGGAAAGTTCGGCAATACTTGCTTTATCTCCGCCTTTAGCAAGTTTGCTGACCTTATCAAGACGTTTTTCTATCTGTTCAAGATCAGCAAAAATTAACTCCATTTCTATAACCTCAATATCTCTTTTAGGAGAAATAGAACCATGAACATGTGTAATATTACTATCATCAAAACATCTAACAACATGAATAATAGCGTCAACAGTCCGAATATGACCCAAAAACTGATTGCCTAGTCCCTCACCTTTTGACGCTCCCTTGACTAAGCCGGCAATATCAACAAATTCAATAACAACTGGAATAATTTTTTTGGAATTATTGATTTTAGCTAGCACATTTAGCCGCTCATCTGGCACAGCAACAACGCCAGTATTAGGCTCAATAGTACAAAATGGATAATTTGCTGCCTCGACTTGACTTGCAGTCAAGGCATTAAAAATTGTTGACTTTCCAACATTAGGCAGTCCTACGATACCACATTTAAAACTCATAGACGTTAATTATTGTTAATTAAAATGTATGTTGATGATTAATTTGCAACTCCTCCTACCTGATTTGAAAATGAAAAGCAAGGAAGTAGCCTCCACTTCGAGGGAGGTGTCAGCAGCTTTTAGTAGTTGACGGAGGGAGTAAGCTTTTAATGCCTGCCTGTGTTGCAACCAAGACTTCAGTAGCGAGATTAAAGAATAAACCATTTTCAACAACACCAGTGATAGCATTAATCTGTTGTTCAAGTTTAATTGTTAAAGGGATAGAAAAAGCAACGTCTAAGAGGAGATTATTGTATTCAGTTGTAAAAAGCTCTTTATTCAGTGAGTTAATCTTTGATCTTAACTGACAACTTGTAGCTCCCAGCTTAATTAATTCTGGCTCCACAATAGACTTGGCTTCTGGTAAAATTTCAACTGGCACAGCCATAGTTTTACCCAAATTCTTAACTAACTTACTCGCATCAATGATAATTACCAAACTGCCACAGCGCCTAGCTAAAATTTTCTCTTTAGTTTGCGCTCCCCAGCCGCCTTTTAGTAAGTTAAGATTTTCATCAACTTCATCTGCGCCATCAAAGCCCCAGACTGCTTGATATTCAGAGGCTAGCGGTAAAACATTTAGCCCTTGTTCTTTGGCTACAATTTCACTTTCCTTAGAGGCGACTAAGGCAGAAACATTAAGTTTTTCTTGGCGGATACGTCTTCCAATTTCTTCAATTGCTAACCAGACTGTTGAACCTGAACCAAGACCAATTATTTCGTCAGTTTTTACTCGTTTGGCAATTTCAGATGCAACTTGAGATTTTAAATTGTCCATATTTATTAATTATAATTAGTATTAACCAAAATACGCAATTTCTTCGCCTAACATGTAGTAATACTACATGCAACGCTTTTATACTATCTTCAAGACTTACATCAAACTTTTATTACAGTTTTTGGCTTACAACATACTGGTTATAGTTTCTTAGTGCAGGCAGAAGTTGTTTTAGATGATTTGTTCTTGTAAAAAAATGGAGGGATATGGAGGGAGGTAGCACAGGAGGATTACCAGTACTACAATAAATTGTTTGTGCTTGTTTTAGTTGAAATAAACATATATAAGCCACAGCAATTTTTTAATTTAATAAGGATAATTATGAGCAATCTACAAGCATTAAACGAATTATTTGAAATTCATCAAGAAGAAATTTTAAAAGATTATTTCACGCTTTTAAAATTTAAAAGTATTTCGTCTGAGATGGAATACAAAGGCGAAATGCTGGCTTGTGCCAGCTGGCTACGCGATTATTTTACACAGGCTGACTTTGCCGTGGAACTGATCGAGACAATTAGCAATCCACTAGTGTTAGCAAGTTGGGACAAGGCAGGAACAGATAAGCCGACTCTTTTAGTTTATGGTCACTATGATGTGCAACCAGTTGACCCGCTTGAACTCTGGCAAACTCCGCCGTTTGAACCAACAATTTGTACAGGGCAAGTGTTTGCACGTGGGGCAAACGACGACAAGGGGCAGTTTTTTTTCGCTGTTTCGGCAATTACGACCTTACTCAAGCAAAATAGAACTCTTCCTATAAATATAAAAATTGTCCTTGAAGGCGACGAAGAAACAGGTAGTAATGGGCTGGAAGATATTATCCCGAAAATCGCTGACAAACTCAAAGCCGACTATCTAGCCATTATTGATGTAGGTCTCAAAAACGAGAATCAGCCGAGCATTACTATTGGCACACGTGGAATTGTTTCGCTTACCTTTGAACTAACGGAAGGTAATACAGACCTACATTCGGGCACATTTGGCGGAATTGCTTACAATCCCAATCGTGCGTTAGCGGAAATTTTGGCAAGTTTTTATGATAAAAACGGGCGAGTTTTAGTTAATGGTTTTTACGATGATGTTGTTATGCCAAGTCCGACAGAGCTGGCATTATTAGATATTTCACTTAATACAGATGAGTTGAAACGTGAGTATGATTTAGACTGCACGGGTGGTGAGCAAGAATTTAAACTAGAGGAAAGAAAAGTGTTGCGTCCAACGCTAGAAATTAATGGCATGAGTGGGGGATATTCTGGTTCTGGCTTTAAAACTGTTATTCCGCAAAAAGCCCTAGCTAAAATTTCAGCTAGGTTGGTTCCTAAACAAGAGGGTAGTAAAATAGTTACCGCAATCTGCGAACATATTAAGGCGCGAGTGCCGGCGGGAATTAAATGCAACATTATTGTGCATGATAATCGTGGGCAGGCTTTTAGGAGTAACCCTCAAAGTAAAATCTGTCGGGTTTGTTCGCAAGCTTTTGCGGATGTAAATGGCACAACTTGTGCGACAGTTCTAGATGCAGCGGCAATACCTATTGCTCCGACTTTGGCTAAATATTCTGGGGCTGAGACGGTATTAATTGGTTATGGTTTGGATAGCGATAAAATCCATGCTCCTAATGAACATTTTGGTTTAGATCGCTTTAAAGCAGGATTTATTACAATCGGGGAGATTGTAGAGTTACTGGGGTAGTAGGTTATTTTTTAGTTTACGCGGCTGAGTAATGCCTCAGCCTTTCTCCATATACTTAGATATTACTCACAAAAATTAATAATTAAAAAAAAGTTATGTTAATTTCAAAATTAGAAGACAAACGAGTTTTAGTTTATGGCGCAGGACGTGAAGGACTTTCAGCAATCAAGTTAATTCACAATATATTTCCCGAAAAGCAAATTGCTTTGTATGATGACCGAGCAGATTTAAGTAAAACTGAAGTTTCTGCTGTGTTGGTTAAGGAACTTAGTTTTGACTATGATGTTATTATTAAATCCCCCGGTGTTAGTTATTACGGAGAATTTTTTCAAAATGCAATTAAGCAAGGTATTACAATTACATCTGGAACTAACATCTTTTTAGCTGATATTTTAAGTCATGCCCGCCGCCCTAAATTAATTGGCATTACTGGCACAAAAGGTAAAAGCACAACCTCAAGTTTGGTTTATCACTTTTTAACTGCTTTGAGTAAAAAGGTTGTTTTGGCAGGCAATATCGGAGTTCCGCTACTCGACGTATTTGGAAAAGTTTATGACCATGACTATGTGGTGATTGAAATGTCTAGTTTTCAGGCAGCTGATTTAGCCTACCCGCTGGATGTGGCGTGTTTGAATAATTTACATTCAGAGCATTTGGATTGGCATCTTAACACGGAGAACTATCATCGGGATAAGGTCAATATATTTTTATTAAAAAAACTTGGTGGGGATAAATTTCCAGGGGTTGCGATTTTAAATAAATTGGATACGAACAGCCAAAATTTTGCGGCGCAGATTAAAAATATTACTTATTTTAATGTTGTGGACGCAATGCATGTCAAGGAGCAAGATATTTATGACGGAGATAAGCTGATAATTCACGGGGAAAATATTAAACTTTTAGGGGAGCATAATTTATCTAATCTTGCTGGAGTAGCGACAATTCTTAAAGTGTGTGGTGAAGATTTAAGTATTATGAATAAAACCATTAGTTCTTTTAACTCCCTAAAGCATAGACTAGAGCCAGTTTGTGAAAAGGATGGCATTACATTTGTAGATGATAGTATTTCGACTACGCCAATTGCTGTTATTTCAGCGCTTAAAGTTTTTAAAGATAAGCCAACTACAATTTTAATTGGTGGCTATGAACGAGGGCAAGTTTTTACAGAGGTAGTTCAAGTTTTAGCGAGTTTAGAGAAGGTCAAGGTTATTTGTATGCCGGATACGGGCAAACGAATTTATGAGGCTTTAAAAGAAATTGCGCCAGAGAGAACATTTTTTGCAGAGTCAATGTCGACTGCCGTTCAAAAAGCTAAAGCCATAACTCCTCAAGGCGGCGTTGTTTTATTGTCGCCATCTGCTCCAAGTTTTAATGCCTACAAAAATTACGAAGAAAGAGGGGAAGATTTTAAAAGAAATATTTAAAGGTAAAAAATGAAAATAGTTGTTGATTCTCAACTGAGTTTTGAAGAAGCAATTGCGGGAAGTGCCGCGCCTAGTGAAATAATTGCTAGTCTGGAACTTGTGGAGCTGACTTATATTAGCACAGATGGTTTACTTCATCAGGGGCAGATGATGGTCAATCAAGATATTGTCGAAGACTTGCAGGCGGTTTTTAGCTTGATGTGGCAGATAAATTTTCCAGTTCATAAAGTTGTGCCGATGTCGTTTTATAATTGGGACGACGATGCTTCGATGGATGATAATAACTCGTCTGCGTTTTGTTATCGTAAGATAGACAATACAGATAGAATTTCTATCCATTCTTATGGGCGCGCAATTGATATCAACCCCTTTTTTAATCCTGTTCAATATGTTGATGGGAGACTTGTTCCGGCTCAGGCGACATATAACCCCAATCTAGCTGGCACTTTATTTGAAGGTTCGTCTGTAGTTGAAGAATTTGTGAAGCGTGGTTTTGTTTGGGGTGGTCGAACCCGCGAACGTTACTTTGATACACATCACTTTGATAAAGTAGTTTAAACAGATTTTTATCCACGAGTTGTAACGGTTTTCAGTCACCAGAAAGAAATTACGCATCAAATATTTTATAGTCTGCTTTAATATCTAGAATAGTTTCGAGAATTGTTGAATCTTGAATTTGATTCAAATTTATTTCACGCACTTTTGAAGGATAGTTGGATATTTTGTAACGAATGGTGTTACTATTTTCAGTTAAATTAAACCTAAAATCCAAATCTGGAAAACGATTAGTTAATTCATTAACTACAAGTATGGCGTTTTTTCTTACTGATACTTTACTTTGTCTCATAAAACCTATTTGCGATAAACTAATAAATAAACCTATCTCCGGCAGACTTTAACATATTGGATGTCCTAATTTAAATCTGGATTCATTTTTTTTTATTTAATTATTTGACGAGCTAGTTAAGGAATTAAAAACTGAAGTTAAGGTGCTTTGGGTCGATTGCATTTTAGAAGTTATCGATTCCAAATTAGCAAACATCAGGCGTAAATTAGTTTCCTGCTCTGCCAGCATTTGTTCTAATCTTTCTATTCTTTCTAAAGTTGTCTTATTAGACTCATTAGTCGAATTAATATTAGTTAAAATTACACCACTAAATTTACTATATTCATTTAAGACACTGCCAGTATTTCCCAAATCGTCTATTAAATTTTGCATAATAGAAAAGGTGTCAGTTGGGGACTCGTTAAAAACTTTATCAAACACTGCAGTATCAAAGGCTAAAGTTCCATCTCGATTAGTCGTAATTCCAATATCAGCCAAAATGCGTACAGAGTTACTATTAACGCCAGAAGTTACAGCACTTAAACTGCTTTTAATTGAAGTTATGGTTTGCTCGTCAAGTCTAGTTTTTGCCAAAGCAGAATACACTAAACTGGTTGTCCCCTTTGAATTTGTTACTGATGTAATTGTGT
The DNA here is from genome assembly GCA_031278395.1 of Deltaproteobacteria bacterium. Classification (GTDB taxonomy): domain Bacteria; phylum Bdellovibrionota_C; class UBA2361; order SZUA-149; family JAITKM01; genus JAITKM01. Next base: position 27,068 of record JAITKM010000005.1, read on the forward strand.
TATTGTCCTGGCTCAGGGTTATAATCTCGTTAATTTGATCCACAATGCTTTGAATAGTTTCCTTAGCAGAGTCAGAGTCAGCCGCAGTTGAAAACTGAACTAAATTCTCGCTTTTTTGTTTTAACTCGATAGTTACCCCTGGAAACAAATCAGTAATTGTGTTGCTTGATCTGGTAATTTCGCCAATCCCGCTGAGAACTAGCTTAGCATCTTTAGCCTGTAGGCTTGTATCCGTTGAGTCGTGATCCAACACTCCTGTTGTTTCAAGCTCGGGCGCTAAGCTTAGAGAGAGAGAGCCTTTTTCTGTGCCATTTTCTCTACTACTTAGCCCAAAAGCATAATTGGGTGCTGAGCTTGTGCCAGTATTGATTATTGTGCCGGATACAGCTCCGTTAGTTGTAGAATAAATCGTGTTATTTAGTTGAGCTAAAGTGGTAGTGTTATCAACTGTAATATTAAAATCCTGTTGGTTAGCTCCTGTGCCGACTGAAATAGTGATTTGACTTTCGCCGGTTAAACTTGGGAAAAGAGGTGAGTTCGTATCGGGAAAGCGATTAGTAAATAAAATTTTTCCTGGTGTAGCCAGCTGAGTAACTTTAAATTCTGCCGACATGACTGGCGTAGTTGAGTTAGCGCTAATATTTGCAATGTCAGAATTATTATTAATAACTTTTTTCTCAATAGTTCCGCCAAAATTTGTAGTTTTGGATTTTAAGCTGTTAAAGAGATTTAAAATTTTAGTGTTTAGCTCATTAAGGGCTGCGTTTTGTTGTTCATTGAAATCTACTTTTTTCGTTAGAGGCGTGATTAAGCTAGCGCGTCTTGCCTCAATAGTAGCGGAAATAATTGCCTCTGTGTCTATACCTGTTACTAAACCGCCGAAACTAATTTCACCTGCCATATGTTCCCCTTAAAATTATAGATTTACAATAATACAACTACTACAAATAGGAAGAAACTTCCCAGCGCTAAGTATTTAAGCATTTTTTAAGCCAAGTCTGTTTTTTAATGATAACTATCTACCGCTATGACTAACGCCGGGGGCGGTTAATAATGATTGTAACTGGTTAGTCCTCGGTCCTCAATCTATCCTTAAAAAATAAAACCACAGAGTATATAGAGAATTTTTTGTTATACTCATTCTCTGTTTCCTCTGTGGTTTAAAAATGGGAGGTGTAAGATAACTAGTTGATGTTACGACCAAAAAGTGAATTTTAATATTTTTTAGACATTTATAACTAAATCTTATACAGAGCTGCTCCACAAATTTTAAAAAAATATTTAAGGTAAATATATGACAGCCATTCTTAATATTTCAGAACTAAAGCAGAGAGTAGAGAAGCTTAAAACTTCTTTACAGTCTCTGGGAGGTTATCTTTGACTTAGAAAACAAAGAAAGACGCTTACAGGAAATAGCTAACCAATCCGCCATGCCAGATTTTTGGGATAACGTTGAAACAGCCCAAGTTGTTCTTAAAGAGCGAGGAACTTTATCAGAACAAGTTGAACGTGCCCGGCAGTTGCTAACCATGGTTAGCGATTGTGAGGTTTTGCTAGAGTTTGTAACTGCGGATGAAACAGAAGCAGCCTTAGCTGAGCTAAATCATGAAATAGAAAAAACCGAGCAAGTTTTAGCTGATTTTGAATTATCTAAAATGCTTTCAGGTGAGCATGACGTTGCTAGCGCAATTGTGGAAATAAATTCTGGGGCTGGCGGAACAGAGGCTCAAGATTGGTGTGAAATGCTGTTGCGGATGTATTTGCGCTGGGCTGAAAAGCAAGGATACAAAGTGCAAATTTTAAGTATTCATGAAGGAGAAACCGCAGGCATAAAAAATGTTTCAGTTTTAATTGAAGGTGTGAATGCTTTTGGATATTTGCGGGCAGAGCAGGGAATTCATCGTCTAGTTCGGATTTCGCCTTTTGATTCAAACGCTAGGCGGCATACATCATTTTCTTCAATTTCAGTTATGCCCGATCTGGATACAGAAATTGATATTGTAATTAACGAGGATGAGCTAAAAATAGACACTTACCGTTCTAGTGGCGCTGGCGGACAACATATTAATAAGACGGATTCAGCTGTGCGCATTACGCATTTGCCGACTGGAATTGTGGTGGCTTGCCAGACTGATCGTTCTCAACATAAAAATAAAGCTCAAGCTCTGAAGATATTAAAAATTAAACTCTATGAACTGGAAGAAACCAAGAAACGCGAAGTGCTAGACCAAATGGCTGGCGAAAGGCGCAAAATAGATTTTGGCAGTCAAATTCGTTCATATGTTATGCACCCGTATCAAATGGTCAAAGACCACCGCACTAACTTTGAAACAGGCGACACGCAGTCTGTCCTGGACGGTGAATTGTGGGGATTTATTAGAGCTTACTTAATGGATGATTACTGGAACAAAGTGAGATAACTTTTTTCTACCTACCTCATATTTTTTGCGTAACCCAAAATACAGGGTGGTAGAAATTCAGGAAAACGGTAACCGCCTATTATTTATATAGATAAATTAGTAATTATCTGTCATCTTCATCGTCATCTTCGTCATCATCGTCTTCATTATACTCTTCTAACTCTTCATCATCTAAATCATAATCGTCGTCATCATCGTCATCGTTTACAAGGTCTTCAAAGGCGTTAGGATCAATTTCTTCTAAAGCTTCTGTGAACACAGCTAACATTTGAGCAATGTTAGTAGTCGTAATATCACCTTCTTCTAAAATTGAATCAAGAACACTCTCGATTGTTTCAACCATTGCACTTGAGTAAGCCTCGTCATCATCGCTATATTTCTTTTCAAGTTGTTCTTCTAAAGCGATGAAAGCCTGAATTATTTCAGAAAAAGCTTGTTCTAGTTTTGCATTGTCTTTTTTAAGTGCCGCCATAATAAATAGTTCCTTTTGAAATTTTAAAAATTATTAATAAATTTATTTTTCGCTATACCGAGCTAGTCAAAAATTAAGTGATTCTAAATACTGAAATAAAATATTTTGTCTATGTAAAAATATTTTTTTACTAAATTTTTAATAAAATATTATTTTAGTAATAAATATTGGGTAGCAATTTGGCACGGATTTTTAAGGCATTTGCCAACCCCCAATATCGCGCTTTTTCTAGGAATTTACTTAGGGGCAAACTTGATTAAAACTTTGCGCATGGTGTCGTTGTCGTAGTGAACGTCTGCGGCAGGTGCTGGAGATTTACAATACGCGTATAGAATTAAAAGACATATTGTAGAGGAATACGCAACGGTGGATTGGTCTAAAAAGCTCAACACTCAAGCTAAAATGCGGATGCAGATTAAACGAGTGCTAAAATATTACAAATATCCGCCTGACTATACCGAAGAAGCAATTAGACGTGTCATAGACAAAGCCGAATATATTTAGCCCTCTTTCCTTCAAATTTTTTACCCCCAGATGTTTTAATATTTATTTAAACTGGCATAAGCTGCCAAAAGGAATTTTCTTCGTCTGGAGCAAGGAAACTAATCTTAATCACTAGCTCGTAAAGCTGAACATCTGCAGTATTATTTTTTAAGAACGAGCGCAGTTTCACCGCATCTTTTGAAGTTACAATCAGTGGTAAAGACATAGCTTGCAAAATTTCTAAATTTTTATCCCAATCGCATTTTTTAAAAATATAATGGTCTGGGAAATATTGTTCAGATTGGATAATCAAGCCTAAATTTTTTAAAAGTTGCGAAAAATTTTCAGGCTTAGCAATTGCCGATAATGCCCTTACTTCTTGCCCGCTAAAATACTCTAACGGCAAAACCTCTCCACTTTGCACAGCTCTAAAACACACAGCTTGCATTTGAGCTAAAAAAACTCGACGAGGTTCAATATATCTAATAAGCTTTTGCTTTTGCTCTTCAACAATTTTTACAGCCTCTCTGGTGTCCATCCCTTTATTCACAAACACCAAAATATCAGTTCTAGATAAAGCTGAGTTTTTGTTTTCCCTAAAATATCCGGCTGGTAAGACCGCCCCCGCTTCCCAAGCTGTTACAGATTCTGCAGAGCTGATATCAGCTAGCACTATATCCACATTGCGACGTAGTCTGCGATGCTGAAAACCATCATCTAAAATAATCACCTCTGCTAAATTTTCCTGCTCAATCAGTTTCACTCCCTCCACTCTATCTTTTGCAACCACAACTGCACACCTCTGATTTAAGTTTTGCAGATGCATTAAAGCTTCGTCACCAACCTCAAAAACAGAACTTTCAGGATGCACTGTGACAGCCTTCGGCGTCTTACCACCATAACCACGACTTAAAATTGCAGGTCGTCGATTAACTAAATGTTCCGCTAAATAATCACAAAATGGACTTTTTCCAGACCCACCAGCAGTTAAATTGCCTACAGAAATAACTGGTAATGACGACTGATAAGAATAAAAAACTCTTGAACTATAGGCACGATTACGTAATGCCATCAGACCACGATAAACAACCGCCAAAAATTTCAAGCTAGCAATTGGCTTTATCTTATAATTCATAATGTAAAATATGCTCAATAACTCTAGCTGTTGCCCCTTGATGTTTTTGCCAAACAGAAAATGCCGTAGTCGCAACAGATTTATAAACGTTTTTAGCATTTAGAAGTTTCATTATTACCCGTACTAATTCTTCTTCGTTATGCACTTCAAATATTCCACCAACTTTTTTTAAATCACTTACCACTTCATGCACATTACTATTATATTGTCCCATAATTACAGGTTTGCAATATGCCGCTGCTTCAAGTGGATTATGCCCGCCAATATTAACTAAACTTCCACCGATAAATGCAATATCCGCAGCACTGTAAAGTTGCGATAATTCTCCCAGCGTGTCCAACAACAATACCTGTGTAGCTTTGCCTTCTAAGCTATCATGAGCGTTACTATTCATCTCACTTCTTAATTTAAAATCTAAGCCAGCGCTTTTTAGTTTTTCTGCCACAGCAGGACAATCCTCAAGATGCCGAGGCGCGATAATTAATTGCAACTCTTGAAAGCCTTTATTTAAAACTTGCTGATATGCCTTAATTATCAGCTCATCTTCCTGTGGTCGAATGCTACCAGCAATCAAAGTCGGAGCAGTCGGAGCAAGACCTAAGTTTTCTTTATCAACTGCTGGTAAGATTTTTTTATCATATTTAGTTGACCCCACTATGTGAATCTTAGCCTGAGTAATTCCTATTTGTTCTAGTCGCTCGGCATCTAATGCAGTTTGAGCTAAAACTAAATCTAAACAATCTAGTACAGGTCGCAAGATTTTTTTAAACTTCAAATATTTCGGAAAAGAATAATCAGAAATTCGCGCATTAATTAAAATGATAGGAATATTATTTTTTTTTAAGGCAAAAAATAAATTAGGCCACAACTCTGTTTCAGTAGCAATAAATAACTTAGGTTGTATCCGAGTTATAACTGTTTTAACTATCGCCGGCGCGTCTAATGGCAGTAGCGAATTAAAGTAAGCATATTTTTTATCCCGAACAGTTTGCCAAGCTGTTAAGGTCGTAGTGGTAATAATCCGTTTGTATTTAGCTAATTGCGGTAGTTCGTTAAATTTTTCAAATACTTCGGCTAAGCCGTTAATTTCACCTACTGAAGCTCCATGTATCCAAATATAATTATCTGCTTGAGGCAAACTTTTCCAATTACCTAACCCCAAACGTTCACTGAACGATTTTCGGAGATTCGGTTTAAATTGTGCATAAACACAAAAAAACGGCAAAGCCAAATAAGTTAAGAATGCAAAAATAATTTTACTCATAATTTTCAATAATGTTAAACAGGCTTAACCAACAACTTCTCAATTAGCCCGACTGTACGTTTTGCCATTGTACTAAAACTGCCAGCTCCTTTTAGTTGTTCTTTAATTTGACGTAAATCATTAATAATTTGTTTTCGCCTGCTGACATTATCTAATAAATCTTGTAACTCCTGAGCTATACACTCTGGGTTAACCTGTTCTTGTAAGAGTTCTCGCACAACTTCACGACCTGCAATAATATTAGGCATAGCAAAGTTTTTAATGCCTGTAACAATTTTTTGACCTAAATAATAAGTCAATGGATGAACTTTATAAACCACAATAAATGGTAGTTCTGCCAAAACACCCTCCATAGTAATTGTACCAGACTTAAGCAGTCCAGCATCTACTACCTTGAAAACTCGTCGAATTTCTTGATTATTAACAAAAGCAATTTGTTTTGAATTAATAGTGAGACTTGCGTTTTTTAAAATTTGCTCCACAAAATTTTTATCAATTGTGCTGGCAATTGGAATAATGGCTTGCAGCTCTGGTTTTTGCGCTTGCAGGCGCAGAAAGGCTTGACACATTGGCACAAGTAGTTTTTTTATCTCGTCCTTTCTACTACCAGGCAAAATAGCTAACGTCTGGTACTGCGGATTTAAATCCAAAGAGCGTAAAAATTCATTTCTATCCACTACTAGTTCATGCCTATCGCTAAAAGGATGCCCAACAAAATCAGCTTTAATTCCTAAGTCTCTAAGATATTTTTCTTCAAAGGGAAAAATGACTGCTACTTGGTCAATATTTTTACGAATTATTTTTGCCCGTCCTTTTTTCCATGCCCAGATTTGCGGACTGATAAAATATAAAATTTTGCAGCCTATTTTTTTTAAATCTTTAGCGATTCTTAAATTAAAGCCAGGATAGTCAACCAAGATTACTAAATCTGGTTTTTGTTTTTTGGCTAAACGGAGCAAAGTCTGATACCCTTCAGAGATTATTTTAATTTTTTTAATAACTTCAGTAAAACCCATAACAGAGGCATATGTTTTGATATCTAGTAAAACCTGCATGCCGGCTTCCTGCAATTTATCTCCACCCATGCCCCAGATTTGAAAATCGGGATATTTATTTTTTAGTTCACGCACGATTAGACTTGCATGTTCATCTCCTGACGCCTCGCCCGCAATCAGCAAGATAGATTGGTTCTGTTTTATAGCGCTCATTTTTATTAAAATCTTAGGGAGGCAGTTTATAAAAAAAAACTTTAAAAGCGATAACCTTAGCAGTTATTTAGTTTTAAAGCAATAACTCGGCGCATCCATCTCGATGTAGGAATTTTATGATTATTACGCGTTGTGTAGGGCGGACAAAATTCGTACATGTTAAACGACAACGCAAAGTTGACCATAATAAATTTTTGTTTACTCTACAAAATGTGTCATCATGAAAAAATTCCAATCCTATCATATGGGGATTGCAAAAAATGCAAAATCTCTATATATCGCCACACCATAATTTATAAAAGTTAATACAGACTACAAATTTTATGGCAACCATACCTGAAACACTTAACAACTTACCTTGTATTTGCGGTTTTGAAAAAGAAATTGAAGAAGCTACAACCCATAACCTTGCACTTTATAGTTCTGGAGCTGATTTTGATTCCGATATTGCCTTTGACAATATTAAATCTTGCGCCACTGTCGCCCTACATATGCAACAACCTCTGATCCCTGCCGGAAGTAATGACTTACAAAGCGCAGAAATTATTTCTAACCTTAAATACATGTTCGAACATCTAGCTGAAGGTGACAATCACAATGCCGGCGTTTTTAAATGGTGTTACGAACGTCTGGGTGAATTTATTCCACAACTTGTAGCAGAAGGTAAAAAACCACGCATCATGTTGGAATATACAGGATGCTTGCTTTACGGGCTACGACAAATGGGAGCTAACGAAGTTATTGAAAAACTACAACTCCTAGTTAAAAACTATTCGCGAAATGTTGAATGGTTAGGTTGCCCGTGGGGGCATGCGGTTGCGCCATCAACACCAGTTCAGGACTACAAACTCCAGGTTAGGGCTTGGCAACATTATTTTGCTGGACTTTTTGGACTTGACGCTTTGGCGCGAGTTAAAGGCTTTTCTCCGTCTGAAATGGCTTTACCTAACCACCCAGATATAGCATATGAATTTGTTCGCACTTTAAAAGAGTGTGGTTTTCTTTGGGTCTTAGTGCAAGAGCATACAGTTGAACGTCCTGAAAACGGTTATTGTCCAGAATTGCGTCATTTTCCACATCGTTTAGTTTGCCGAAATTCTAAAGGTGAAGAGGCAAGTATTATTTGCCTGATTAAAACGCAGGGTAGCGATACAAAACTTGTTGCCCAAATGCAACCTTGGTATGAAGCAATTTGCTTGCAACGTTTGAATTATCAAAACAAATCCCTCCCTCAAATTGTAACTCAAATTGCGGATGGTGAAAATGGTGGTGTCATGATGAACGAATTTCCGCCCAAGTATTTAGAAGTAGTTCGCAATAGTTCTGATACCGAGACCCCGCTAGTTAATGGCACCGAATACTTAGAATATTTATTTTCACAAGGTTTAACAGAAATGGATTTTCCTGTCTTGCAACCGATTATGCAAAAAAGGATTTGGGAGCGTTTTACTCCGGGCGATGGTCCAGAAAAGCTTCAGCAAGTCATCGAGGATTTAAAAAAGGAAGATGGGCGTTTTCATCTGGATGGTGGGAGTTGGACTAATAACATTTCGTGGGTGCATGGTTATGATAGCCTACTAGGACCGATGGAACGTGCGAGCAGTGTTTTTTTTGAACAAATAGTAAAAAAAGGTGTGCCAACTAATGATAAAAAATACCAAACTGCTCTTTTCTATTTATTATGTTCACAAACGAGTTGTTATCGTTATTGGGGACAAGGAATCTGGACTGATTATGGTCGAGAAATTTGTCGCCGAGCAATTGTTACTATGAATGGGTAAGAGTTATCTTATAGCTCATCAAAAATAATTGGTATTAACTTTTTAAACTCTTCTTTTAACGGCTGCATAATTCGACGAATATCAGGGTGAGCTGCTGGAGCGGTTCGCATTGTAAAAATGTGGCGCCACTCACGTAGATTAGCTGAAGCTACAATTTCGGTTTTAAGTCCATTTGGTAAAATAGACCTGGCAACCTCAGCCTTCACGCCCATATTAATCAATTCCATATATTGCTTTTCAGCGAAATTAATCGCGGTTAACCAGACTTGATATTCTGGTGTTCCCTCTTCCAAGCCAGTTGGGCGAATGACAGTAATTTCATTACCAAACTTATCCTTACTATAATTACAATACCTAGTGCTTTCTTGCGAATATGAAGCTAAACGATGTCGCACAAGCTCATGTGTTACGCCGCGATCAGTAATAAATTTTACACTTACGCTAAAATGTTCAATTACTGATTCATGATGTCGCTCTACAACGTGGCTGACAAATTTTAAATGAGTGTCGTCTCCAATTTTTTCAAATGATTGATAACAAGTGCGACCACATCTTTCGATATGTCTTAGAACTGTAAGACTATCAATCGGGGTTAAAATTTCATATGATGGTTCTATTACTTTTGCCATTTTAGTTTCCTTTATTTTTGCAACATATAAGTTTATAACTTAAAAGGAATTTAAAAGGGGGGCTAATACAGATTATGGTTATCAAAGTAAATACTTGAAGCAAATAAAATATTATAAAGTATTTTTATGTATAAATTATATATTTGCTATAATATTTAGTTCTATTGAAATATTATAGCAAATATAATAAGTATCTCGACCTTTAAAGTCATACCATGTTTTGTTGAGCGAACAAAAATTACTGATGACCAATTGTGGTAAATCGTAATTTATTGGCTGTAATTTTTGGCATGCCCTGCACAATGTATCGGAGTTTGGTTGTTATTCTTTAATATTAATTTTTAAAAATTTTTTTCATGGTTGAAAATGAAGTTTTTAATTGGTTAGTGAACGACAGCGGTTTTGGCACATACTTATCTGTCCTAATTATGTTACTTTTGGGTGGAATTGGTTTTCCTATGCCTGAAGATATCCCACTTGTTTTAGCTGGCATTGCCATTTCAAAAGAAGTTGTCTACCCACCATACATACTTTTAATTTGTTATTTTGGAGTTATTTTCTCTGACCAAATTTTGTTTCTGGTTGGCTACTATTTTGGCAATAAACTACTGAATATAGAAGCTGACCAAAATTCGGCAATTTCTTTATTTATTGCTAAGGAGCAGGTCAATAAAATTCGAAATGGACTGCGGCGTAAAAGATTTTTATATATTTTTATAGGGCGCCATCTTTTCCCGGTTAGAACTGCTACTTTTTTAATTGCTGGTTCATTAAGAATGCCATTTTTAGAATTTTTCATTTCAGATCTGCTGGCTGGCTTTATTAGCGTTTCATTAATTGTATTTTTAGGTTGGTTAATTGGGCAGCAACTTCTTGATGAAGAGGTTTTTAAACATCTTAGTCGTGAATTTCCGTTATATATTATGGCAATTATTTTCTTAATGTTAACGCCAGTTATATATAAAAAATTTAAGTATTGGCGTATTATAAGAAAAAGAAAAAATCGAAATTAATATGTTACTTTTAATTTGCCTAGTTGTTTTTGTTTCAGTAGCTTTTTCATTTTTTTGTTCTCTGATGGAAGCAATTATTTTTACTGTGTCTGTAGCCTTTGCTAAGGCCGAAGCAGATAAGGGGAATAAAGCTGCTAAGATAATTCTTAATTTTAAAAATGATGTTAGCCGTCCGATTTCGGCGATTTTAATTCTAAATACTTGTGCTAATACAATTGGGGCGGCAATTGCTGGTAGTCTATTTTCAAAATACACTGACAATGATGAATTGTTAGTTATCTTTTCAATTATATTTGCTTTTCTAATTCTAACTATGAGTGAGATTTTGCCTAAGCGATTGGGCACGATTTATAATCGTCAAATTGCCCTTTATATAGCGTACCCATTACAATGTATTGTTAAGGTTTTATCTCCTATTATTACTATAACCAATAAATTTTTTAATTTGCTAATTAAAAATAGTAGACAAGACGTAGAATTTACAGAGCAAGAGTTTCTTTCTTTTTCTAAGATAGGGGTAGAAGACGGGGTTTTAGATGATTTAGAAGGCTCGGTAATTCAAAATATTGTAGGGTTAGACAAAATAATTGTTAAAAAAATTTTAACTCCTCGTATTGTAGTGTTTAAGTTGTCCGAAACAGCGAGTATTTCTAAATTTAGGACCGATATTTTTAATTGGAATTTTACTAGAGTGCCGATTTATGCTGCTGGCAATGAAGAAGATATTACAGGTTATATTATACAACGTGATATTTATCGTGCTTTGTTACGAGGAGAGTATGACCGCCAATTAAAAGAATTTAAGCGCGAAATTTATACTGTTACAGATCAAATGCGTGTGGATAGGTTATTCTTGCAAATGTTTGAGCATAAGACAGCCATTTGTTCAGTGGTAGATGAGCATGGTGGTTTTGCAGGAATTGTAACACAGGAAGATATTTTTGAGAAAATTGTTGGTCGTGAAATTGTTGACGAATATGATTTAATAAGCAATCTTCGAGCCTATGCTAATGCTTTATACAAAAAAAAGCGTGGCGAAAAGTAGTGGCATATGTATTTTAAAATCTTTTAATACACACGTTTCAAAAGTAGAAAATCATCCGCTAATTTTTACGCCTGTTGCGTTGAAAATTATTAAGCGGGAGGCGCTTTCCTTTTTTAAGACGTATTATTTTTTCTACCAATATAGATTTTTTAAAATACCAATATATAAAGATATCTTGAAAAGACGCGGAATTATACTTTAACTTTAGAATTAATCAAGCGAAATATACTATTTTTTATAAAAAATTTTATCAGTTCAAAACAAAATATTATTTTATAAATCTACTTGAATATTAAATTATTATCTGCTAGAGGGGTTGACGTTTTTTATGGAAGGGTGCCCGAGTGGTTAAAGGGGACGGGCTGTAAACCCGTTGACTCACGTCTACGTAGGTTCGAAACCTACCCCTTCCACCATTTTTATTACGCGGGAATAGCTCAGCTGGCTAGAGCATTAGCCTTCCAAGCTAAGGGTCGCGGGTTCGAATCCCGTTTCCCGCTCCAAAATTCTTTTATTTAAAATTTAGTTACGTTTTAAGATTTTTTTATGTAAATAAAAATCTTAAATTTATTTTTTCAGACCAAAGAGGATAAAAAAATAAAAACAATGGAGTGTCGGTCTTGTTTTTAGTTAAGAAAAGCTATGTATTGTAATTACTAATATTAGTATTTTTTTCGTAGGATATTTACTTAAATGGAATGTTTTTCAATAGACGATAATAAGTCGGCGCGTTTCTCTCTTAGAGATTTACTAATTGTTTTGAGTTTAGTAATTTTAGTTTTTTGCGTTTATTTCACAGGGCTTGGAAATTTAGAGTTTTTTAGACATACCGAAGCAGATCGGGTTTTAATTGCTTGGGGTATGGTCGAAAGTGGAAACTATGTTATCCCGTCAATTTTAGGTGCAGAGATTTTTACTAAACCGCCGCTTTTTTATTGGCTGGTGGCTGGAGCAATTATGCTTTTGGATAGCGTGCAAGAGTGTGTCGTGCGGTTGCCGAATGTGATATTTGCCAGTTTGCTTGTGATGGTGCAGTATTTAACTCTGAGAAAAGTAGGTTTTAATTATTTCTTTAGTGCTGTTGGAGCTTTGTTTTTGGCGTCCTGCGGACAATTCTTTCTTTTAACTGGAACAGCTGAGATTGATTTAGTTTTTGTTTTCTTTTGTTCGGTGTCATTATATTTAATGTTCTTTGCTCTCAATAAACCTTCGCTCAAAATTTTAATTTTTTCCTATATTTTTTCAGCTTTGGCTTTTTTAACCAAAGGTTATCCGATTATTGGTTTAGTTGGCGGTATTACGTTGGCTTATTGGATCAGTAGCCGAATTTTTAAAAGGGAATCTCTAAAAGGTAAAGCCTCGAATTTGGAATTTTTAGAGGTTCACCCAATAAGCTTTGGGAAATTTGTTGTTTGGAATTTGTGTGGAGCTTGTGTCTTTTTAGGTCTAATTGGAATTTGGATTTATTTTGTCTTGAACCATGAGTATGGCTGGAACTATTTAAGTGAATACGTTAACGGCGAGTTTAACAAGCGTATTGTGAGTAATGGCAGAGAAGAAAGCGTCTTTTTTTATTTGCCTGCAGCTCTAATTAATACCGCTCCTTGGAGTATTTTTTTGGTTTTGGGACTTGGTAGTTTTCTTTTGAATAAATTCTCACATTTTTCGCGGCACAAGACAGTAACAAACATAACTACTACTCAAACCCAAGCAAATCAAGAAGCGCCTGTGGCAACTTTGCCAGATAGAAATTATTTCCAGAGTGATATTTGTCGAGAGTTTTTTATTTTTAATTTAGTTGGATTAGTGATGGGAATAATTTTGCTTTCAATTCCAGCGGGTAAGGCAGAGCGATATTTTGCGCCTCTACTTGGAGTAACAAGCAACTTAATTTTATTTGGAGTGTGGCAGCTGTTTTATCGTAAACCAACGCTTATCAGCAATAAGAAAAAGATTTTTAGTATTTTGGCAATTATATTTATTCTGGTTTTAGCTAGAGGTGTTATGGTTTATCCAATTGCGAAATATCGTAATCAACAATGGACAGTGAAACCTTTTATTTCTTTAATGCAAAGATCATTACCAGCCGAGGCGCCGATATATTTTGAGATGGGCACAGTTGAGCGCTGGGTTGCTTACTATTTAAAACGAGATGGACGCAAAGTATTTATTTTAACTTCGCAATTGGTTGAAGAAAGAAAAAATCATGATGGTGATAGTTATGTAATTGTTAGTTTTAATGCTTGGCAAAAACTCTCAAGTAAATTTAATCAAAACGGTATAGAATATAAAGAGGTAGCGAGTAATGTTCATCAATTAAGTGGTAAGAACAGCAGCCGACGGGCTGTAGTTTTAATCAAGCTTAATAACGCAGATTTAGATCAACTTCCAAGTAAACAATATATAGAGTGGATTTAATTATTAATATTTGGATAACTTAAGGGAAGATTTAATCGAGAAGCTCACCACCCAGAAGTTTAAAAATAAGCCAGGCAGAGCTGGAAAAAGATTTTGCGGTAATTCAAGCTCGAACTGAAGTTGGAGTTAAAAATATTCTAGCTGAAAAATAAGAGTTAGATATTAAAATTTAAGACAGGGGGGGGAGTAGAGTGAATAATAATGTTTTTTAAGGAAAACTATGAATAAACAAACGCTGGATAATTTTGATAGTAGTTTTAAATTGATTGTTTTTCATTACAGAAAATTGCTCATTTGGGGAGTGGTGTTAGGATTATTGGTGTGGCTGTGTCTGGCAGTGCAAGAGATTGCATTTTTATTTGTGGCGTCATATGGAATTTCGCTGTTACTTGACCCGCTAGTAACTAGATTGGAAACCAAAGGTATTGCACGAAGTGTTTCTATCTTAGCTTTAATGTTTTTGTTAATTTTTATTTTAGTTTTAGTGGTGATTCTAGCTATTCCGGTTGTGATAGAAGAATACCAAAATTTGGTAAATATTATAACGAACGATTTTGCAAACATTAGCTATAAAATTGAGCAAACGTTACTTAATTTGTTTGGTATAGAGCTTGAATTAAATTTGCTTGCTATTTTTGAAAATTTTAAAGAACGGGCGCTTAACTCTTCGGCTGAACAAAGGCAGGAACTAGCCAGTATTGTAAAAAATACTTTATTTAAAGGTTATTCTGCAACTCTTACAATTCTCAATTTAATCATGACGCCGTTTTTTGTTTTTTATATGACACGAGATTTAGATAAAATTCATATTGTAGTTGGAAATTTTCTACCTGAAAATATTCGTCATAAAGTCGCAATTACTGCCCAGGAAGTTTTAAATTATGTATATGCTTTTTTTAAAGGGCAATTGACTGTAGGGATTATTATGGCATTTTTATACTCAATTACGCTTTGGATAGCAGGGGTTCATTTTGCTTTCTTAATTGGTTTTATAGCTGGAATTTTGGGTATTGTTCCATATTTAGGTGTTATTTTAGGTTTGTTGATCGCGTTTTTAGTTACAACAATCTATAATCCGAGTTGGTCTCAATATTTTTATGTTGTTCTTGCCTTTATTATTCCTAACTTGTTGGAAAGTTTTGTCTTGCAACCTAAGATTGTAGGTAAGAGTGTAGGTTTTAATCCATTTACAGTGATTATAATTTTACTAATTGGCGGACAATTATTTGGGTTACTTGGTTTATTACTTGCGATTCCAGTTGCTGCGGCAATTATGGTTATTTTGCGTAATATTTTTAAAGAAGTTGGGATACAGACTGACCACAAATAATTAAGAGAAGAGTAGATCATGAAACATCTTTTTTCAGTAACCCAATTTACTAAATTGCTGTTTTAGGTGAGCGAATACTGGCTTAATGACCTGCAAAAACGCACCCATTTTAGCGCCGATGCCGCCCGCCAGCGACTGCATTTCCAATAAATTATCAGACCGCCAGAGACCTTTGTCGTCATTGTCGTCATGGATATAAGGTTTGTTCATTTCAGCGGTTCGTGGTAGGAGATTTCTTTCGAATGCAGTGCTTTTCTGGTACACCACAATGTAATCATGGGTAGTAGAAAAACCTTTGGCATCATTGGTTGCGGCATATTTTTTCTGCCAGACAATTTGGGCAAGAAAATTTTCTTCCCCGAATACCTCATCGCACAATCTTCTCAAATTGGTGACCTCGTTGTCGTCAATAGTTAATAAAAGGTTTTTTGCCGATAATTGCCTGAGCGAAGGTGTCCTACATGCATTTCTTTGGCTATATTCGGGCCACCGTAATCAATCACAATTAAAACACAGGAGCATACA
Organism: Deltaproteobacteria bacterium; assembly: GCA_031278395.1. Lineage (GTDB taxonomy): Bacteria > Bdellovibrionota_C > UBA2361 > SZUA-149 > JAITKM01 > JAITKM01. The sequence goes on from JAITKM010000005.1 coordinate 42,791, forward strand.
ATTCTTGGAATTGGATACCTTTTTCGAAAGGAACATTTATGATGGTGGGGTCAACCACCTTTGTGCTAAAGTTTATGTTACCACCTTGCAGGATACCAACTCTGTTATTCAACAGGAATTTAGACAGCTCCTTCAATCTCTTCCATAAAAATCTCTCTTGTTCCAAATGGCGGAGAGAGAGGGATTCGAACCCTCGGTGCGGTATTACCCACACACTCGCTTAGCAGGCGAGCCCCATCGGCCTCTCGGGCATCTCTCCAAAATAAAATAGCACTCCGCAAATTTTTTAATTTGCGTAACTAATTATTTTATAGGTTTTCTTTTGAAATGCACCTGGAGCGATTCGAACGCCCGACCTATTGATTCGTAGTCAATTGCTCTATCCAACTAAGCTACAGATGCACACAAGGTTGAGTCTTGTAGCCTTAAATTAATTATAAATCAATAGAGAATTTTAGTTTAATAATTTACTAGAATCACTATAACTAATTTTTTATATAAGATAATTTAGTTTTAATTATTGTGATTATTATATTACCTAATTATGCCCCTTTCTTGACAATAATTTTTGCTTCTATTATTCTACCCCCTTTGGGTTAAATTTTCGATTTAATTTAAAAGACTTAAACTCTGATTAAACAATAGACACAAGTTTTGGAGGAAAAATGAAAAAACTAATTACATTTATTTTATTTTTAATTGTTTTACTTGTTATTTTGTTAGTTGTGGGGCTGATTTATATCAATCCAATTTTAGAACAACAGAAACCGCAGCTTGAGAGTTTTTTGTCAGAAAAATTAAATAATGAAGTTACGATAGGGAAAATTGAATTTAATCTATACCCCAATCCCGCAATTAAAATTAACGATGTTGAACTAAAAAGTAAATCTAAGAAAAGTTTAAAACTTGGCTATTTTGTTTTAGATATGTCTCTACTACAAATCTTTTCCAAAAAAATCACTATTAATAGTTTATTAGTTGTCGACTTAAATCTTGAGTTGACTAGAACTGCTAGCGGGAAAATTTTGGCTAACGGTCTTGATTTTGAAAAAGAATTAGCTGGGGAGCAAGCCGCTAAGGCTCCCGAAACAGCGGCTGGTAATTCTAAAAAATTTGATATTCAAGTTACTAAAATCAATTTTAGAGATATTAATTTAACATTAATTGACCAGACAGTTAAGCCAGAACTCAAAATTCCTCTGAGTATTACTAAAATTGATTTAGGTAATATTGTCTTGGAACCATTTGAGTCCGACTTTAATGTAGTCTTGTCTTTATTAGGAACCAAAAAAAATAACTTTACATTTTCTGGCGGAGCAAAATTTCAAACAGGAGACCCTCTTAAGTCGGATTTAGATTTAAACTTAGAATTAGCTAATTTCGATATTGCCAAGCTTAAAGCGGTAGTGAAGGCTTACAGCGGCGTAGATTTAAACGTTATTCCTTTAGATAATAATGCGGCGGTTAAGCTAGTGTTTAAATACCCTGGTGTAGCAACTGGAGTTAATTTAAATTTAAATTTAGTCTTGCAAAGTAATCCCACCTCAAAGGCTAATGCCCTTTTAAAGTATGTAAAAGATAGATTTAACTTAGTTTTAGATTTAATTTTTAAGGGGACAGCATTTAAATTAGATTTAAATTTCAATACAGACTTAAAAAATAATCTTGATATTTTCCCAAGTCAGCTAAATCTTTTTAATGGGCAAGTTAATTTTCAGGCTACATATGGTTTAATGAATAAAAATTTAAATTTTAACGCCAAAGCTTTGGGGTTAGACGTAGCTCAGATTTGTAAATTTGTTGCTCCAGAGCAAAAAGATCTTTCTTTTTCAGGAACTATCCAAAATTCTGAAATTAACCTCAAAGGCAATACAGGAAAGTTGTCAAAAACAATTACAGGTAATCTTAATACAGTGGTGAAAAATGGTGCAGTTGAGGGAATCAACATGTTGACTAAGTCTTTAGAGACTTCTTTAAAAGTGCCTGGTTTAACTTCAGCATTGGCTGAGTATCTTCCAGAAAAATATAAAAGTTTGCTTAAGAATGAGCGGACTGTTTTTGAAACAATGCAATTAGTAACCACGTTAAGAGAGCAGAAAATTCAAGTTACTAAGTTTTTATTAACGCATCCAGATTATGAAATATCTGGAAGTGGTGAAGTAACTTTTGCTGGTAAGCTTGCGCTCAAGGCTTTGTTGCGTCTGAATAAGGAAACTTCAGACCATATAATAAAAAAGAATGTAAAGTTAAAGTTTTTATTAGATACTGAAGAACGGATTGCTATTCCAGTTTTAATTTCTAAGTCTGCGGTTGGCAAACCTGTAGTTCTACCAGATGTAGAAGAATTAACTCAGCGTGCAACCAAAGGACTAATCGCTGAAAAAGCAGAAGTTATCACTGAAAAGCTGGACAAAAAGTTAAATAAACTTTTTGGTGGCAGCAAGAAGTAAAGATTTATATAATTCAATTTTTGAACATTTTTTAATCTGAAAATTGTAGAAGTCGACTATTTCTGGTCGACTTTTACCAGTCCCGGTGTTTTTCAAAGTATAAACCACTCCCATACCAGAAAAGAGCTTAATAAATTTTTGTTACTTAATTTTTTCAGATAGCACACCCAGTATATTTTTTTACCACTTGTCTATTTTTTTTTTTTTGATAGCACGCCTCAAGAATCTATAATGTATAATGGGTTCTTTTTGCCTTTATTATTGGAAAATTTAAAATTGAGGAAATAAATTTATGAAAAGAAGAAAAAATCGAATACAGTTACTTGCTTTAACTTTATTAATTGGTTTGTCGATTGGTGGATATAAAGTTTATGCAGAAGATGCAGAAGTAACACTAACAACAAGTGAATACCAAAAAAATTGTCTATTTGACATTGGAAATTATGCGATTAGATCTTGTGGTGGGATTAATTGGGAAGAAATTTGTAAGCCATATATTGATGAATTATGCAAAAATTGCGAACCAAAAGATAAAACTTGTTATTTACTTCAAGTAGCTTGGAACTCCAAAGCTGATAATGTTGCGGGTGATATTCCATGTCTTATGTTGAATAATAACCAAAAGGAGACGTTAAGTGGTAGTTATTTTGCCTCTGATTTAACAAAGAAGATTAATGAAGGTGATTTTCATGCTCAGCAAAAGGCAGTTTTAGATCAGCTAACAGGTAGAGATCAAACTCTTTATTTAGATGCTAAGTGTAATGTAATCAGTGAGGATGAGTCTAAGGAGTTATGTGATCCGACTACAATAGATACGGAAAATCCTAACTTGTTGATTAATATTTATGACCCAGTAGTCTTGGCTTGGGATAAAGACAATATAAAACCAACTGTTATACAAAAAGACAATAAATGGATTATTTGGCGAGGTAGTGAGCATTCACCATTATTAGTGTTTGATCCACAGAAAAACGGAAACATCACCTCAGATACTCAATTGTTTAGTCAAAACTCCTTTGGTAAAAAATGGAAAGATGGTTTTGTTGCTCTGGCTAGCCTTGATAAAAATAAAGATGGCAAAATTTCTGGAGCTGAATTAACTGATATATCATTGTGGTTTGATAAAAATCAAAATGGTATTTCAGAAGTTGGTGAAGTTGTGGATAGTCGTAAAACTGGATTGTTTGAATTATCTTATATAGAAGACGGGGCTAACGTTAATACTGGAGATATTATTGTCAGTCGAGGTTTTTCTCGTTACAAAAATAAATCTAAGGTTGTTATTGGTGAAGCTAGGGACTGGTTTAGTAAATTTTATTTTTCCAAAGCAGAAGCAGAGCTTGCTTTACTGGAGAGTAATAAAGTAGCTCAACTAGCCACGGGTCAAGAGTATAAAGGTATTTGGGCTTGGTCGATTGATAAAGAATCACTTGTTAAAGAAATGGCTAATGTCAACGGTTTCTTATCCTTGAACGAGGAAGATGGTAAAATTGTTGGTAATAGTATTATTGAGTTAAGTCTTGCAAAAAATGACAAAAAACTTAAGTCAGCTTTGGTATCAAATCAAATCAAAGATGCAACTACTAACTTTGGCAATAAGTCATCACAGATTAAGTTTAATGTAGTTAAAAATGGTCTGGTTACGGAGAATGTATGTGAAATTTTAGCAGACGGACGAACTATGAACGGTGTGTCAAGGGCTGAAATAATTAATCCTAAAACAAAACAAAAACAAACTCTGCATTATACTTGGAAAGCTAAAAAGTTAGAAATGTAGCACAAGTTTTTCTTGCTGGGTGTTGTGCTTTATTTTGATAAGCCTCCTCTTCGAGGGGAGGGGGATCTCGGCATATTTTTGACTTTTAGCGGGCGGTGCATTTCGTGTGTTTTTGTTACAACGCAAACGCCGCCCTACTTACTTACCAACTCCCACAGCCTGTCGTAGCTGTTCACAATATCATACTTCACATTATCGCCGCTGATAGCGCGAAAATGCTCGCGGGCGCAGTGGGCTTTTGCCTTTTCAATATCACGTAGTTCCAAGGAGGACATATTACCCTTAGTCTCAGCGACAAAGTAAATGTGCTTGACCTTTCCCTCGTAGAACGCTATCGCCCAGTCCGGGTTATACTTGCCGACGGGAGTGCTGATATAAAAGCCCTTCGGCAACTTCACATAGACCTCGACCTCTCCACTGTGAGTTTCGAGTTCGGCGGCAAAGTCACGCTCGGTGGTGGAGTCGTAGATAACATAGTTATAAAGATGCCGTCCGGTTGCCATAGTGTTTACACCCAATGCTCCCTTTTTTAGGTCAGGCTCGGTAAAGATGTCCGTGCTGAATACCTCAGTCAGCTTGTTGTAGGTGATGTGTTCGATAATCGTCGTGGCTTTCTGCTCGTTTATGATGTTGGCAGCGCGGATAATAAACTCTTCAGGGTTGTTGCTGAACTGCTCAAAGACAGCCTTTTCAATGCTGGTCAGGATAGCAACCACGGCTTGACGGGTTAGTCCTGTTTCACTGACAATTTTCCCCACAAGGTCATAGCGAACCGAGTTGCTCGCCTTCATTGCTGTATAAGCTGATGCTTTCTCACGCACCATAGTGGCGTGGACAAAGCCCTCGCCCGAAAGAAGTTGATCTTTGGAAGTGAGTGTTTTTGCCTGTTCACCTTGCTCAACCTTGAAGTAAATTTTTGATACCCGGAGCCGCTTGTTCAATTCAGCAATTGCTTTACTCACCAGTTCGTCCTCGTCAAAGCCGACGATGTAATAACTTCTGCCGTTGATGTGCGACCAAAGTTCTTGAAACGCCTTGTTGTTCAGCTTGGACTGGTCGAGCGTGAGCTCCACATTGTTCTTGCGGGCATTCTCCGGCTTGCTCACGTTCGGGTCGTAGACGGAATCCAGCACGGCGATAATGTCGGCGGTTCTGCCTTTTGCTTCCTCCGCCATTTCGAGCGTTCCGTTTTTCTTTGCTTCGTAATATTTCTCGGTGAGTTCACTGCGCTTCACATACCCGTTTTTAATCAGGCTTTCGTGGATAACAACGGCGGCATCCTCACCGAATTTTTCTACAAACAACTTTGCCTCAACCTTGCGCGGACGGTCGGCGACCGCCTCAGCAATCTCGCTTTGCAAGCCCTTAGCAAAACTATCATAGCTTTCGTTAGCGATGACGGTCAGGACATTGACATTGTGTATCTCGTCGCGGGTGAGGACGTTCTCATCCATGCGTTCACCGTTCTGGTTGACTGCAAGGCGCAAGCCCCGCCCGACTTCCTGACGTTTGCGGACATCGCTGCCGCTTTGCTTCAGGGTGCAAATCTGGAACACGTTTGGGTTATCCCAGCCTTCGCGCAGCGCGGAGTGCGAGAAGATAAATCGCACAGGCTCGCGACGGTCAAGCAAACGCTCCTTGTCCTTCATAATCAGGTCATAGGCGTCGGCATCGTCGGAGGTGCGTTCCTTCTTGTCGCCGAGTTTGCTGTCAATCATGCGCCCGCTTTTTTTATCAATGGAGAAATACCCTGCGTGTGTCCGCTCTGCAGATATGCCTGATAGGTATTCCAAATACTCCGGCGAGTTCTCAAGGGACAACTGCATATTACTGATGACAGCTTTATACTCTTCCTCGAAAATCTGTGCGTATGTGCCGCCTATTGCATTGTCGTGGGCGTCGTATTGCTTGTACTTTGCCACTTCGTCGATGAAGAACAGGGACAGGACTTTGATACCCTTGGCGAAAAGCTGACGCTCGCGCTCGATGTGTGAGAGGATGGTTTCCCTTATCTGAATGCGGCGCAGTCGTTCCTCGGAGACCGAGCCGATGACGTCCCCCGCAAACAACTTCTTGCCATTAGTGAATTCCACGGAGGAATCACGTCCGTCAATTCGTAGGACGGTATAGCCGTCTTTGTACTCGGCAAGTTCGCCGGAGTTGTCAAACAGGCTGTAGCCTTCGCTGACCACGCGTGAGGCTTTTCGTATTCCCGTGCCGCCTTTCACGTCAAACTCAATCGTCGCCGTGGGGTTTCCCTTGGAGAGGTTGATTCCCTGAATATAGACATAGCCTTCGGTGGCAGTACTACCAGAAACGGAAATGCCCTTGACGGCTATCTTTTTTACGAGCCGCTTGTTGTAAGCTTCCAGAGCGTCGAGGCGATAAATCATGTTGTAAATGCTATCTACTCTGTGGGTTGCTGAATAGCGGAGAGTGACAAGCGGAGCGAACTCTTTCAACCTCTCTTTAGTTGCCGCGCCTTCCACGGACTGCGGCTCGTCGATAATCAGAATCGGGTTCGTCTTTGCCAAAATGTCAATCGGGCGGCGGGAGCGGAACTCGTCCAGCTTCATATAAATGCGTCGCGCATCCTTGCCCCGGACATTAAACGCCTGGCTGTTAATAATCATCACGTTGATTGCGCTGTCTGAGGCAAAGCGGTCTATCTCTGTCAGCTGCGCGGAGTTGTAGATGAAGAAGCGAATTTTCTTTCCGTAGTCCTCGGCAAAATGCCCCTCAGTCATCTGGAAGGACTTATATACTCCCTCGCGGATGGCGACGCTCGGCACGACGATAATGAACTTGCTCCACCCGTAACGCTTATTGAGTTCATACATCGTCTTGATGTAGGTGTATGTCTTGCCCACGCCTGTTTCCATCTCAATGCAGAGTTGCAGACTATCGCTCTTTTCAGTTTTTTTTATCTTCCCCTTGCCTTTTTCTTCAACTTTTTTGTTGTGTTCCGTAGATCTTAAACTTAACTCCGATGTATATAGATCTTCTGATGGTTTGATGCGTCCGGCGCGTTGGATCGTGCGGATATTTTCCAAAACCTTGTTGTCGCTGATAGCCACGGGCGCATTATTAAAGCCCGTGAACTTTTTTGTATCGTCAAGGCTCATTTGACCTAAGCCACGGTCAATCATATATGTCGGCGCGTGGAACGGCTGCCCCGCGAACACATTGCAGACGGCGGTTGCTGCGTCTGACTGGAATTGCTGATGTCTAAACTGTAATTTCATTTGTTGTCACCTCCGTGTGTTTCCTCGAACTCCTCGACCCACTCAGCCAGCTTGCGCTGCAAAACGGCCTTGTCCGGCAAATACAGGCTGTATTCGGAGGCATAAATATTGCTGTCTTGCGGGAGCGTCAACTCGACAATGTTATCGTTCTTCTCTTGGCATAGCAGGATACCGACCGACGGCTTCTCAAAGTCTTTCTTGACGTAGCGGTCAAAGTAGTTGACATACATCTGCATTTGTCCCAAGTCCTGATGGTGAAGTTCGCCCGTCTTCAGGTCAATGAGAACATAGCATTGCAAAAGGCGGTTGTAGAACACCAA
>JAITKM010000011.1 GCA_031278395.1 Deltaproteobacteria bacterium
TTATTTTATTTTTGATCTAGCTACTGTTTAGTTTCTAGCTTCGGGTGCATAAGAGAAACATTATCCTAGTGTCATTAGGTTCTATGTGGGTATTAATGGCAGGATTACTTGGTTTCACTAACCACTAGCCACTTTCCCCATAGCACAGGTTTACTTTTATTTTACTTTTGTTTTTATATTTTTTTAGAAATTACAAAATAATTTAGTTTTCTGGAATTTTTTCTTTTTCTGTTTTTTTTCTAGACAAACAAAAGTAACCCTCACCATGGGAAACTAGGGGGAACAGCAAAAGACAGTAAGCACCTAAGAGCCAGAGGCTAGGTAGCTAGCGATAGCACCTAACAGCGAAGTAAGCCGTCTTATTGTTGTTGTTGCTAGTATTCAGATTGCCACCGTAATTGAAGTTCATGTTGTACGCGTTGTTACTGCTACCGCTATACTCCGTAGAACTCCAATAGTTGCCGTTGTTGCTCTGATTGTTGAAGCTACTGCTGTAATAGTTGCCAGAATACGGCGCCTGAAACGCTAAGCTAAAACCAAATACTAGTTAAGATATGATTTTTAATTTAAAAGAGACTTATCTCCTTTAAATTTAAATTCTAATATTATTAGAATTTCATGGCTAGGTTTATCGCCCAGCACATATCTTGACTTATTAGAAGGAAGGCTTATTAGATAGTTTTATATTAACTATTGGGCTAGTAACAATAATCTAATTGGATAATTTATATCTTTAAAATTATTGAACCGCTAATAACTTACTCCTCTCCGTAGGGACACCTTGTGGCATAAATTGTGTTGTTTGAAAAGATTTTTTTTATAGGAATTATGAACACATGAAAAAAGAAAAAACTAACAAGAATAGTTGGATTTATCCGCGTATGTTTAAGGCGTTTAAGGAAGCACGACTTGGAAAAAGAAAAACAGCAAATGAGCAAAAGTTTGAACGACATCTGGCGATAAATATGTCGAAACTAATAGAAGAGGTAGAAAACAGAACTTATAAACCAAGCCGTGGTATTGCTTTTATTACATTTGACCCAGTTATACGTGAAATTTTTGCAGCGCCATTTAGAGATAGAATTATCCATCATTTTCTTTATGATTTAGTTTATGAGTGGTGGGATAAGCATTTTATTTATGACAGTTATAGTTGCCGCTTAGGAAAAGGGAGTTTGCTGGGAATTAAGCGGTTGTATCATCACATAATGAGTGTTTCAGAAAATGGGACAAAAGAGGCGTTTGTTTTAAAACTTGATTTGCAAGGATATTTTATGAGTTTGCCGCGCGGTAAGTTATTTAAGCAGGCGGATTGGGGGTTGAAAAAGCAGTTTCTTGAAAGAAAATTTTCGAGCAAGGGGGAGCGAATTGATTGTGAGAAGAAATATAAATTATGTAGATTTTTGTGGCGGAAGATTATTTTTGATAATCCAATAGAGGGGGTAACAGTAAAAGGGAAAAAGTCGGATTGGGAAGCATTGCCGAAAAGTAAAAGCATGTTTCATGCGAAAAAAGGCTGCGGCATTGTTATTGGAAATTTAACATCGCAACTACTTTCTAATATATATTTGGATTTATTGGATAGGTTTGTTGTCTATGAACTTGGGTGTAAGCATTATGGAAGGTATGTTGATGATTTTTATTTAGTTTCTACGAGTAAAGAACAGTTATTGGATTTTAAAGTTAGGATTTGTAATTTTTTAATAAGTATAGCCGTTAAGCTGCATCCAAAGAAACAATATTTGCAAGAGGTGTCAAAGGGCGTTTTGTTTTTGGGAGCAGTAGTTTATCCGTTTAGAATATTTTCAGGACGGCGTCTTAAAAAAGGTTTTTGTCGTGAGTTGTTTCATAGTGATGATGAGGGAGAAGATAGTAATAAAATAAATGCCAGCTTGGTTTCTTATCGCGGTATGATAAAGCATTTTAAATATAAAAAACTAGAAGAAAGGGTAAGGCGTGCCAAAGCGCGTAAGTGTGTCCAGCAAACAATGCAAAACGTCTCACCACGGATACAGGGGTAGTTTTATTTATTTCACACCGTTCTGGCGTTTTGAATTTTTATGACGCGCTGGACGTTGGTGAGGAGCGCCAGAATGATAGCGTTTTGAGCTCTGGCGATACATTGGGTAATGATAATTATATGGTGGATAATAAAAGTAAAAATTGTAATTATTATTGTAAGGGTAGGCTGAAGCATTGCCAAAAACTGATAAATAAGACTGATCACCGTTATAATATTCAACGTTTTCGTAATAGTCCTCAAGGTTATAGTTCATCAATTGAGTTGGATCTTTTAATTTATAATCTGTTCTCGTCGTGTAGTAACGATTAGCCTGTGAAGATGTGGAAGATGATGAAGTTGTTATTTGATTAACAGCTTGTTCTTGTGCAGCCACAAGCTCAACCCAGGCTAAAATTAATGTTACAAGCAAAATAGCAAATCTATAGTTAAATTTTATATTCATAAATCGTTAGGCTTAATTCCACAATTTGTCCCACCAGCTTTTTTCTCTTTCTAAATTAGGAGGCGGCGTTTGCGCAGGTCTATTGGGGGTCGGCGAATGATAATCTGTTTCTGACTTATGTTGCCGCGACTGTCTTAAGGTTCTTAGATATTTTTCGTCATCACAATAAATTGTCGGCTCTGTGCCACTAACAAAAATCTCTTGAATACCATAATTACTTCCGCAATTCTTCGACCACAATAAACCAGTGTCAAGATCAATAACCCTAAAAATTACACCTTCTGGAATGTCAAAATCCGCACCCGGCTCCATATGCGAAATACACTTCATGTATTCCGCCCAAATCGGTGCCGCCGCCTGCCCACCCGCTAAACCAAGCTGCTTGTTATTATCCAAACCGACCCAAACAGTTGCAAGATGCGTCGGCGTAAAACCAACAAACCAGGCATCACGAGAATCATTACTAGTTCCTGTCTTACCCGCTGCTGGAAGGTTAAATCCAAGCGTGCGAATTATATGTCCCGTACCTTGTTCTATTACAGAACGTAAGATGTCTATTAAAACAAAAACAGCGGCAGGATTTGCAACCTGTTGCGGATTAGCTTTAGCAGTAAATAATGACGCATTATCATCAGCTATCAGAGTATAAGCAAGAATATCGTCAATTTTACCATAATTAGCTAAAGCCAAATAAGCTTGGGTTAATTCTAACGGCGAAACATCACCAGCCCCCAGAACTATTGAAGGCACTGCCGGTAAATCATTCCCAAAATTAAATAAAGCTGCAGTTTTTAAAATCGCCTCAATTCCAATTTTTCTACCTAATTCAACTGTCGGTATATTTAGAGAACGGGCTAATGCTGTGCGAAAGGTAACCTCACCACGAAAGTTATTATCAAAATTCTTAGGCTCCCAATAACCTCCAGGCACTTTAATCGAGATTGGCTCATCCAACAAAATATTTGTTGTTTTAGCCGGCTTGTAATCATTAAGTTCACCATCTAAAGCGGTTAAATAGACAAAGGGCTTGAAAGTTGAACCAGGCTGACGTTTGGCCATACTAATTCGTTCAAACTGATTTTTACTATAATCCCGCCCCCCAACATATGAACGAATTTGTCGGTCTTGAACTGAAACACCTAATAAAATAGCTTGCAGGCTGGATAACTTTTTGAGTCTTGGATATTGCTTTTCTAATTTTTGTAGTCCGTTAGTTATAGCTTCTTGGGCACACTTTTGATATGCCGTATCAAGACCAGTATAAATTTTAATTGAACGCAACTCTGGTTTGAGAGTTGCAAACCGGCTTTCAATATCTTTTCTAAGAAAATCTAAAAAGTATGGGGCCTGCCTGACATAACGCTGTTGCGTTGAAACTTTTAGTTCTTCTTTTAAGGCAGCATTATACTGAACCTCGTCAATAAATTTAAGCTCCTTCATTTTAGCTAAGGCAATATTGCGCCTTTTCTCTGCACTTTTGGGATAGCGACGCGGTGAATAACTCGACGGAGCCTTTATCACTCCAGCTAATATTGCTGCCTCTGAAATAGAAATTTTTTGCACATCCTTATCGAAAAATGCCAGAGAGGCTTCAGCAAAACCGTAAATAGCAGTAAAACCTTCTTGCCCTAAGAAAATTTCATTTAGATAAAGTTCCAGTATTTCATCTTTGGAGAGTGACATTTCTAGTAGAATAGCATTAAAGGCTTCAGCTAGTTTACGAGAAAAAGATTTTTGATTACTGTAAAAAAGGGCTTTAATTAACTGCTGCGTAATAGTAGAAGCGCCTTGTTTGATTTCTCCTTCCGCAAGATTCACAAAACTAGCTCGCCCAATAGCAATCGGGTCAACGCCAAAGTGCTGATAAAATCTTTCGTCCTCAACTGCAAGAATGGCGTTAATTAAGTGTGGTGGAAAATCTTTGAGCGGGACGGCTTTTGAAGCTCGAACTGTGTGCTGGTCGTCATAAAATGAAAGTAACTCTGACTCAAGCACGATACTGGTTAAATGAGACTTATATTTTCCATCCAAAATTTGCGTAACCTTGTTGTCGGAGATGCTTAATTCAAACAAACGTTCTGGTTGCAGTGCGCCGTTAATAGTTCTAGTTGCTCTGGAATATATTAATAAATTTGTTTCATCTACAAAATACTGCCCAGCTGCACTTGGTAGCCCGTTAACTCGTTGATAGGTAAGGCGTTCAAGTCGTTCTAAAACTTGTAATTGTTGAAGATCAGCGCCAATTGAAATTTCAACTATGCGCCCAAGCACCATGGAGTCTAAGAGAAACCTCCGATTTTCTACTTTTGCAAATAATTCTTTTTTAACCTGTGAAGAATATATCAGGCAAAAACCAAAAACTAAGATACTAAACAAAACTAGCATTTTAAAGACAGAAAAACTTATTAAGTGTTTTTGTTTTTGGGAAAAATCATCGAAAAGCAACTTGTTAGTTTTAGAATATTTCTGTGTAACAATTTTGGCTAAGGGTAGTGATTTATTTTTTGGCGATAATCTTTTTTTTAGTGAAGTATTCTTATTTTTCTTATTTGCCATGGGAAACGGCTATACACTAATTTAAAATATTAAACAACTCTTGAGCTGTTTTAAGACGCCTATTGAGAACAATTTCGAGAAATTCAACCAAAAAAGAAAAACCATTTTTAATAAGTTCAAGGTTGTCAAACAAAATCGGAGAATTAAAATCTAGCATTTTGCTAAACCAAATTTTAATATCCAGTTCCTTAACATTAACCAGCTGGTTTTTATATTCAGTCGGATTGTAGCCCGCGAGATTTAAAATCATCAGCGTAAAATAAATCACGACACAAAAACATTGTGTTTCGTTCACTTCTTTTTTATTAATGTTATTTAAAGTATGATAAAGCGGATTAAAAAATTTAGCAGTCTCAACTTCGCCCTCAAAAGAAAAAAGATTACAGATTTCAAGACAGAAAGTAGAAAGTGTAAATCTGGTAATGTCTTCTCGTAAAGTATGCCAAATAATTTTTTTAGAAATATTGCGAATTACGTAAAGCTCAGAGCTAGGACGCGGAGGACTTAATTCAAAGACAGCGCATTCAAGTAAATCAGGCGAGCCGGCAGAGCGTCTGCTTGCAACTCTTGCTCCATATGAAACGGCTTTGAGCTTGCCTAAGTCTCTGGAGAGTAGGGTCAAAATTAAATCGGCTTCTTTGAGAGCAAATTTATTAATTATTATAGCTGGCGAAGATTCAAACATAAAAATTTTACTAATTTTGAGAAGCTATCCGTATCAAAAATGAGATGCAACAGCAATAAAAAAATAATAGGAGAGACAAGTTTTAAATGTTACACACTACTACTAACGTTTTTAAAATTATGACGAAGGGTTAAACAGTTATAATCATCATATACTTAGAATTTAATAGATCTGGCGGGGCTAAACGCTTATTAGGGAAATTGATTTTATGGTATTTCTAAGTATAATTTTTTTATATCTTGATTTTAGCTATCTTTAAAGCTACAAGCAGTCCGCGTTAGAAAAAATATTATATTAAAAATTTCAGGAGCTAATTATGAATAAAATATTTTACACAGTTTTGTTGGCAGTTGGATTTGCTACCTATGTTCACGCTTGTCCGACCTGCGAAAAACATAAACATCCGGCAGCTCAACAGAAAATAACAGAAGTTCACGCCAAAAATTCAGTTCAGCCAACACTTTTAAAAGAAGGTCAGAAAATTATAATTAATGATAGTTATTCATTTAAATACAACTTTGCAGAAAAGCCCAAAATGGGACAGTCAGTTTTAAAAATTCAAGTTTTAGATGCTAATGGAAAAACCAGTAGTAATCTTAAAATCTCAGCAACATATGACATGCCATCAATGCGCGGACACCACGCAACGAAAGTTGATTTGATCCAAAAAAATAAAAAAGGCGTTTACTTATTACCAGTCAATTTTGTGATGCAGGGCGACTGGGAAATTGTCTTGACTTTCAAAGACACTGACAAAAATATTTTTGTTGGAGTAATAAACTTAGAAATCTAATTTTTATCCAGTGCATTACAAGTTAAATTTAAAATATCTTAGTTTACTGGTCTTGCTTTTATTTCCGTTAAGTAGTTTTGCCGGCAATAGTCTGCTTTATTTTGAAGCTCAAGGCGTAGCTGGATATTCAACCAAAGATGATGTAATTTATCGCTCCGCACACTCCGCCGATGTAATGCAAAAAAATTCTCTTGGACTGGATTATATTCAAAAATTTTCGGGAGCAACTGGAGATTTGGCAACACTCTATTTTCAAGGACGGTTAGCCTATAATCATGACCACAGTGAAACACAAAATGCTGACAAAATTCAGGCTCAACTTTATAATGCATATCTCAAAGTTAAAACTCCTATAGCCAATATCTGGGGCGGACATAATAAACCCACCTTTGGACTGGCTAGCTACTTGGACAATCACGCGGACTTACTTCAGCCACTTAATATGTATGGTTTGGGTTTTGATCGCGATTGGGGAGTTGGATTTAATCGAGATTTTCAAAATGGCGATTGGGCATTGGCTTTAACAACAGGAAGCGGTGGACGGCTGCGCACGCGCGGTAATTGGCTAATTACTTCTAGGGCTAGCCTAGGAATTTTAAACGTTGATAACTATAACCTCGGTTTTTCATTTATGGGCGGAGAAATGCTGGAGGTTATGGGTTATGAACTAATGGATACCGAACCCAAGCAGGTTGCTCTAGCTGGGATTGATTTTGCGTTTAATCATGAAGAGTTTGAGCATAAAGTGGAACTTGATGCGGGTAGTATGGCAGACGAGCTAGCTTGGGCTGGTTTCTACCGTCTTAGCGTAAATTTTTTAGAAGAAAATCGGCTTAAGCTTGAAGCCCAATATGTTGGCGTCAAAAATATGGGGCAGAATAATAATTATTTAGGCGCTGGAGTTAGTTATCGCATTAACTCGGATTTGACAGCTAGGCTCATGCACGAGTGGGACTATCGCACAACTGAAAAACGCTTTGTGGGTCAAGTTTATTGGTATTGGAATGTAATATAATTGCAAGTTAATTATGAAATATTTGAAATTAAATTTTTGGCTACTTTGGGGATTAATATTGTTCACTGCAAAAAGCGCGGTTGCGGCTGTGGGTTGTGATTTAAATGACCCTGATAGAGACGTTAAACGTTTTTTTCCAGAATCAACCGGATATAAAACTAGTTATGAATCTGTCTTAAAATCTGGTGGAGATGCTTTATTAAAAGCTGTCGAACAACAACTAGGCGATGAATTTCAAGGCTTATACGAAACCATTGATGTACCTTATACAATTTACACCATTTACAAGGATCAAGAAATTATCGGTTATATTCACGGCATTAACCAAAAAGGACAATATGGCGGCTTACAAGTTTTTTTAATTTATAACATTCAGGGAATGATCTCTGGCTTTTACTACCAAAAACTTACTTCAAGAAAAGCTAAAGAATTACGCGCGCCAGAGTTTGCTAAACAGTTTGTAGGATTAAGTTTAGAGGATTTTAAAGATTATAATCCTCAGACAGGAAAAAGTAATAACTTAAAAATAAACGCTATCCAAAATCCTAATTCTGAAAGCGAGGTTGATTTTTTAGCCACCTTGCGTGCAGTAAAAAAGAATTTGATTTTAATGAAAATTTTTGTTTTTAAAAATTAACCTAGACGTTAAGCCCTTATTTAGTTCCTTGAGGAGGGCGCCTTGACAAAGAATTGTATCGGAATTTTTTGGTTAATAAAAAACACAAAAACAGCGCAAACGCAAATATGAATAACAACGCCAACATGAATAATAATGCGTTCCTCGTAAAGTCACCCCTTAGGGAGGGCGACCCTACGGAGGATTGGTTGAACAGTTACAAATTAATTCATAAACTAACATTTCTAGTTATTCTAACTGTTGTCTGGTTTTGGCTGACCGGGCAGGTTTCAGCTGAAGGGAATATTATTTATCGTGGTGGAGGTGAACCACTACTAATGAAAGATAATATGTTTGGTAATCAGCAGGATAGAAATTCTAATAACATTCTAAAAAAAGAACAAATTGCTGAAAGAAAAAAAGTAGGAGGTTATACTACTAAAAGCTTAAGCCGAATTGATTTAAACTCAACAGAATTTGAGCTGTCTGCCGATACAATAAATTTTTCTTCGGAAAACGAGACTGTATCTGCTCAAGGGAATGTGTTGTTTGGTTATCCGACTGGAACTTTGGAGGCAGACCGAATGCGGTTTAAGAATCAATCCAGTGAAGTATTTCTGGATGGTAATATTAAAGTTAATGACTTTGATTATACTGCAGAAGCTAAAGAAGCTTGGTTAAACCTAGAAACTAAAGAACTTAAAATTACTGACGGAACGATTTATCTTGAAGACGGAGATTTTAATTTAAAAGCCGAGCAAATTTCTAAATCCACTACTGATGAATATAGTTTTAATGAGGTGGAGATGACAACTTGCGTTTGCCCAGACAATGACGATGTTTGTCCGTGGAAAATCAATGCGCATAGCGCAGATATTACTTACAATGGTTACGGTATAGCCTCTGATGCAGTTTTTGAAGTTGATGGTGTGCCGGTTTTATATCTGCCTTATTTTGCGTTTCCAGCTAAAACAGAAAGACAAACAGGCTTTTTACCACCTAGTATTGGCACTGGAAAATATAGTAATTTAAAATTGCGCTTGCCACTTTTTGTGGTTCTCGATGAATCGGCAGATTTAACTTTTACTCCACTCTATGAGGCTAGTACGCGAGCAGGTTTAGATTTAGAATTGCGCAAAGTTTTTTCTAAAAACCATAAATTAGAATTAGGCGGAAGCTATATTAGTGAAAGTATGCGCGCTGGCAAATTGCAAGGTCTTTCGACAACAGGAATTTATGATCCGCGATTAAAAGAAGATCGAGCGACTTATTCAGTTAAGCATAATCTTGAAACTCGAATCGAAGAGTTGTCTTTGCAAATGATAACTGATGCTCGTTATGCAAATGATAAATTGATAGTTCGAGAAGAAATTGATCCGCGGCTTAATCCTTATAATTCGCGTTTTTTAACTTCCGAGTCAGTTTTGCGCTTAACCGGAGATGATAAATATATGGCGGAGGTAGTAGCTGAATATAACGAGGCTTTAGTAGATAATCAAAAGGTTACTTTTCAAAAGATACCGTCATTTTATCTAAGTGGGAGTGAGTATTTTGATGTTTTAGGGGATAATCCGTTTGGGGCAAGTTTAGTTTTAAATACTAATTTTTCGTCAGTGAATTTTTTAAGAGAAAACGGCTATGATGGCAACCGCACGGAAATTTATGAAAAGATTACAATTCCTTTTAATTATAAAAATATTTTTAAAGCGGAGCTAAGTACGGATTTAAGAGCCAGCTATTATAGATTGTTAAATGATAGTATGCCGCAAGATAATTATGGTTGGTTAGGGGATGTTTCTGGAGAGACAACGCGTTTTGTTCCGGGGTTTACTTATAAGCTGTCGTCAGTTTTGGAGCGCGTGTATCAGGTGAACGAAGATAGTTGGTTAAAAAAAATTGTTGATTTAGGTCCGCAGGCTGTTAGTCGCGAGTTAGTTAGAACTAAGCATACACTAGAGATGTTTATGCAATATCGTTATGTGCCGAATATTAATCAGAGTAAAAATCCGCAATTTGATTATGAAGATCATTTGTCGGAAAAAAGCTTGTTAACCTACGGAATTGCGCAAAGTTTGTATGGTAAGTATGAACCTTATAATGAGAATCTTTATGGGATTGAAGAAATTACGCCAGAATTGGAAGATTTAGAACAGTTAAAAGTTAGTGAAGCGTTGAGCCAAAAATTTGGTGTGCAGCGAACAGCGTATCGCAAGAAGAAAGGGCATATTCGAGAGTTGGCGCGTTTAGAGTTAGGGCAAAGTCTAAATGTTTTGGATAATGTTGAGCAGCCGTTTGATAGAACTATTAGCCATAGTGATTTTTCGGATTTAATGGCTAACCTTACTTTTTATCCAAATGATCATTTTTTATTTCGAGTGAAATCAAATTATAGTGTATCGGATAATAGGTTTAATTCTTATAGTATTGAGCCGAGATTTTTGGACAACCGAGGCGACGAATTAAGGTTAAAATTTCATTATATTGATCAACAGATAAAACAATTAGAAGGAGGTTTGCAGGTTCGTTTGTTGAAGAATACTAAGTTTGGTTATTATACTATTTACGATGATTATACGCGTGAGTTTTTAGAAGAGAGATTAGCTTTTCGTTTTTATAGTAGTTGTGGATGTTGGACGGTTGATGTGGGGTATTCCAAAAAATATAATCCACGCGATAACGCCTTAATGCTCAATATTAGTTTGTTAGGTTTAGGTGAGTTTGGCAAATCGTTCTCCACAATTGATAGTGGTAGCCGACGCTAATTGTTGATAAAAGTATCTGTTGCAAATTATTTATTCAGTTCGCCGGAATCTTTATCGTTTTTTGGGTTTTGTTGTTCATAAATGTTGTATTGAATTAGAGTGTAAGGAACATTTGACTCTGTTTCCACAGCAATATAATTTGAACGCTCGCTCAGAAAATTGGTGATTAACCAATCTAAATCTGGATCTTCCGATTCGTGAGAGTAAAAAGCCCTACCCATAAAATTTATCTCCATTTACTTGTAAAAAATCTTCAATAAAGCCTTTTTCAATAACTTTATCGGTTATATTGATTTATATTGATTATTTCGACTGTTTATTCTCTTGACTTGAGTAGTTTTTTAAAAACAAATTTTTTACTAAAAAATTGATATATTTAACTGGTTATAGTTCTGCTCCATGAGGAAGATGCGCTATATAGGGCAAAATTTTAAAGAAAAATTTTGAGTAAATTTAAAGATTATGTCATATAGCTCACCAAAAAAATCTAACTTCTTATAAAATTATGAGTAAAAAAGGTAAAAAACAACATTTAGATAATCAGCAGCTTAGTAACCAAAGTTCAATCCAGAATCAAAATTATAAAAATGTTACAGGGTTCAAGAAAATTTTTACTTTCTTAGATAAACCAAAAAACCAAAAACCATTGTTCTGGGGCGTTTTACTTTTTATAGTTTTGGTTTCTTTCCTTACGCACTTTCGTGGTTACCAAAAACCTGCCCACTTCTTTTGGGACGAAAATTATCACACCCCCTCAGCTTATAAATATTTACATAAAACATTTTACATGGAGCCACACCCGCCGCTTGGAAAATTATTTATTGCTTGGGGAGAGTATCTTTACAACTACACAGGTTTGTTAGATTGGCTGGGACCAATTGGCTTCACTAAAAGGGGCGACTATGTATATAGCGAACTTGATGATGTAATCGACAGAAAGGTTACTGCGGAAAAAGAGGATTTATTAAGTGAGAAAAATATTGATATTTGGGATCTTAAAATCAAAAAAGATACTAAAAATAGAAAAAAAACTAAGGTCACAGAGAGCGATAAAGAAGAAGTAGAAGATGACCCAAATAATCAATGGACAGTTTTAGATGAACTGACTTCTAAATCTTATATAAAAACTGCCCATAAACAAATGCAGTTTTTAGGCTTACGCTTTTTCCCAACCCTATTTAGCTGGTTGAGCGTGCCAGTGTTTTTTTTCATACTCTATCAATTATCCAGCCGACCACTTTTAGCTTTGGCATTTACCTCACTCTACCTGTTTGAAAATAGTATGATTTTGCATTTTCGGAGCGCGATGCTGGATAGTATTCAGATTTTCTTTATTTTAACAGCCATTAGTTATTTTTTGCATTTATTCAAAACTCAAGCCGAGACAAAGTGGTTTCAGTATATTATTTGGGGCAGCATAATTAGCTTGGCCATCGCAACCAAAATTACAGGGGCGATTCTTGGATTTTTGTTTTTGTTTGTTTGTTTTAAAAATTTTAATTACCGCGAATATTTAAACAATCTTAAGGCGCAATTTGTGCGCGTGATGCTGGCAGGAGTAAGTTTTTTTGTAGGCTTAGTCACGCCGTTTTTAGTTGTGTTGTATATCCATTTTAGTTTGGCGCAAGTGGTTGATAAAGAAGGGAATTGGTATGAAGTCTCTCCTGAACTGCAGAGTGTTATTCAAAATGGACTAGCGGGTGAGTTAAAATATTTTCCATTGTTTGTTAACGAGGCTTTTAAATTTACAAAAAAATATAATAAAGGGGTGCCAGCTTTAGATGTTTGCAAAAGTGATGAAAATGGTTCTGCGCCAATGACTTGGATGTTTGGTGGCAAAAGCATAAATTATAGCTGGAAGAAAGGCGAACATTGCAATAATAAAGGCACGGCTTATTATTATTTACAAGCTAATCCTTTAATTTTGGCAATTTCATTTTTCGGATTATTATTTGCTTTCATTTTAGTTAGCGGTCGGCTGTTTTATGGGTTGCAAATCACGGATCAAGAAAGTTTTAAGTATATGTTAATCTTTTTATTCCTTTATATAGTATATATGCTGACGGTATTTAATATACCGCGTGTCATGTATTTCTACCATTATTTTATACCGTATATTTTTACCATGCTAATTACTTTCAATATCTTTTTATACGCGTTTAAAAAATATATAGTTAAAAAGGATTTAATAGTTTTACTAGCTTTGGTATTTTTTGTAATTCAAATTGTAGCGGTCTATCATTTTTATTCGCCATTTATTTATGCCAATTGTTTAACAACAGAAGAGTTTTATAAAAGGGATTGGTTTGACTTGTGGAAGTTATTGCCAATTATGTAGGAAGCTCAGATAAAAGATTCCCTGAATTATTAGAGATGTCTTAAAATAATCAATTATTATGGAAATTAGAAAATATATTTTATTAATTTGTTGCTTAGGTTCAATGTTGGTTGTGTTTCCGCCAATGTGTTCTAATGTGTTGAGAGTGCCAACTTTAAAAATGGTTTTAACCGAAAATAATGGCAATATCGCAAACCTAGATTCAGAAAGAAAAGTAAAATATCAAAAAACATATAAGGTGGCTAGCGTACAAATAAATTATGGGGATAAGTTAGATATTCCAGACGTGGGACGTTTAGGTATTAAGGGCAATATTTTCTTAGATTACACAACTAAAATGCTGGTAACTAAAGCCGGGAAGTTTGTTTTTAAAATTTCTTCCGATGATGGTTTTAGATTAAAAATCGATGGACATATAATTGCAGAACATCCAGAAAATCGCCCTTTTCAATTAACTTCAGGGACTGTGTATTTAGACGAAGGTGAGCATAATTTAGAGCTAACTTATTACCAAGGTTATGGACCAATGGGGCTTGAGGCTATGTATTCCAGAGAAGGTGGAAGAACGACCTTACTTGGTAAAAACATCTTAGGAGTAAAATTTAAGCTTCCCAAGTAAGTTTCCTCAAAGGCGGAAAATTCATGCTTTTGGCAAATGGAACAGAGGATAAGTGGTGTCTATCATTTTGCCGAGTTTAAAATGCGCAGCATTGAAGAGCGGTCGAGATTTAAATATCTAGCAGCTTGAGATTGGTTATTATCAAATTTATCTAAAGCAGTTTGTATTAATTTTAGCTCATATTGTTTGACTGTTGATCTAAAGTCTGCAAATTTTGCCGGCGCAAGAGCAGTCGAGGGGTTCAAATCTGTTCCTCCAAGCCTCAAATCCTCAACCTCAATTATACGGTGTCCTTTAAAATTAGCATAATACACAGCCGCTTCAATACAGGCTTTTAACTCTCGAACATTACCTAACCAGTCTTGATGTTGCAGTCGACTGATTGCTGCTAAGCTAAAACCATGCACTAACAGATTTTCTTTCAAAGTCAGGTTTCGCACAAAAAACTCAGCGAGCGGAATAATATCCTCTTTTCTTTCACGCAGCGGTGGCAGCTGAATTAAAATATGCGAAATTCGGTGATACAAATCCAGTCTAAACTTTTCTGTTGCAATCCGCTTAGTAATATCCTTATTCGTGGCGCTAATCAGTCGAAAATCTGAAACAATTTCCTGATTTGTCCCGACAGCTCTGAACTTTTTTTCCTGCAACACTCTTAAAATAGTAAGTTGTGTTTCAAGCGGCAATTCAGCAATCTCATCAATAAATAACGTGCCATTGTTTGCCTCTTCAATTAGTCCTTTGCGCACATCAATTGCGCCCGTAAACGCACCTTTGCGATGTCCAAAGAGTTCGCTATTAATTAAGTCGCCACTCACAAAGTTGGGATAACAAACAACAAAATTTTTACGATGATGTTTTTGATTTTCAAAAATAGCCTGGGCAACTAAACCTTTACCCGTGCCAGTTTCGCCTAAAATCAGAACAGGCAACGCATTGGACGTTGCATACTCGATTGTTTCGACAACTTCACGCATCGCGCGGTCTTTATAAAACAAGCCAGGATAATCTAATTTCAAAGTTACGCTTTGCGCCAGTTCAGAATAACTTTTTTTAAGCTTAGCAAATTTTAACGCATCACGAATTAGAGCTAACAAATGATCTGGATTAGCTGGTTTGGTCAGAAAACTTGCCGCACCATTATTTAAGGCTTGAATGCCAAATTTATCGTCGCTATGCCCTGTTAAAACCAAAATACGAAGGTTAGAATCCACTTGCAATAATTTGCCTATTAAGTTCAATCCACTCTCTGGACCAAGATTATTATCAAGCGAAAGATCAAGGATCACAACTTGTGCTGCTGTTACTTTTAGCTGAGTTAGCGCTTTTAGCTCAGTTGCAGCATAGATATAGTTTAAACTACTCTCTCGGCGTTTTAAGGCTTTAATTAATGCCAAGGCAGTTGTCTCATCATCGTCAACCAATAAAACAGTGTTATTATTTACTTCATACTTCATAACTACTACAGTATAATTTCACTGCTGCTCAATACACAGGCAGGATTGTCTGTGCTAGGTTAAGCTAACAGCTCAATCTTATTTCGACGCAGGGTGTCGCCCCTTTATTAAAAATTAAATCTCGGCGTCGTCGTTAAACGCATCTGGATTAATTGTTATTTTTGAATGTTTTTTCAAATTGGATATTAAACTCTCTAACAAAGTGTTTTGGAACTTATCTCGTTCTTGTTCAATAATTTGCTTTTTTTGTTCAGCCAATTTGGCTGTATCTGCGGGAGTTAAACTGTTTAATTCAAAAATATAAAAACTATTACCATAACGTTGGACGCTTGCGCTGATCGGTTGCTCTAGCGTTAAATTAAAAACTGCTGCTTTTAAAGCTGGACTTTGGAATAACAACACAGAATTATCTGAACGAGAAACTGAAGCTATTTGGTCGACTTTTAAATTTTTGACTTTAGCTACGCGGGCTAAATCTTTCTGCTCTTTTAAAGTTGCTAACAGCTGATTAGCATTTTCTAACGCAAGCTCTTTAGATTTTTCAATCCTAAAATCATGCTCAACATTAGCTCGGATAGTTTTTAACTCTGGCAGGCGTGGCTCTTTAATTTCATCAATTAGCAGAACAACAAAATTGCCATTAGCTTCAATAACTTCAAGAGCGCCTTGCTTCATACTAAGTGCAATTTCGCCAAGTAAATCATTGCCCTCTTTGGTATTAGCGACTTTAGTTTGGGGATTTAATTTTTGACTTGTCGCAAAATCTTTAAAAGTTTGCTCCCGATTTTCTCGAACTCGCCAATTGTCGACAAAATTAG
Organism: Deltaproteobacteria bacterium; assembly: GCA_031278395.1. Classification (GTDB taxonomy): domain Bacteria; phylum Bdellovibrionota_C; class UBA2361; order SZUA-149; family JAITKM01; genus JAITKM01. The sequence goes on from JAITKM010000011.1 coordinate 16,125, forward strand.
CCGCCGCATTTTTAGCGTAAATTGGTGCCGTATCTGTTTTTAAATCAGTAATAATTTGGTCTTTAATTTGTTCTAATGGTTGAAATTTTTCTTGAATGACATCTTCAACTAAAACTATATAGTACGCCTTTTCTGAATTAATAATTTCTGACAACTCGCCAGTCTTTAATTCAAAAATTTTATTCTTAATTAATTCTGGAATATCGCCGTAATTTAATTCTCCCAAATCGCCACCTTTATTTTTGGTAGCCCGGTCATCAGAAAATTTTTGAGCTAGTTTAGCAAAGTTCTCACCGTTATTGAGGCGGGCTTTTATATCTAAAGCTAATTTTTTTTGGGCTTCTTCGTTTTGCTCGTCTTTATTAATAACAATTTGTCTTAGCCTATATTTAGGCACGGCTTGAAATGCCAAACGTTGTTTTTCATATTCATTTTGAATATCGTCAGTGCTAACCTCGACCAAATTTTTAAAATTGGCTGGTTCAAACTCGACAAAAGAATAAGTAACAGACTTTGGTCCTAGATAAGCTTCTTGGTTTTTAGTGAAAAATTTTTGTAATTCGTCTTCTTGTATTTGAATCTTTTTTATATAATCTGCGGAATTAAATTCAACATATGAGAATGAATATAGGTTGTTTTCCGTTTGATAAAGTTCTTCGATTTCTTTGTCTAACGGAATATAGGCATCGCCTAATATTTTGATAAAAGTTTTGGCTAGCACTTGCTCTTTGGTTTTATTCTCAAGCTTTCTTTCTGTTATTCTTAACATGTTAAGATAGGCAGAAAAATTCTGTTTATTTAACTCACCTAATTGTGGAATAGCCTCAATGTCTTTTTTTATTTGGGATTTAATTAGTTCGAGGGGTACTAGAATTCCGTTATTTTTGGCAAAATCTAGCAGCAGAATTTTTGAAATTAAATCTTGAATTGCGCGCTGGGACAAATTTTTACGGAGTTCTGCTTCAAGTTGGTCTTCTATTTTCTCGAAAATATCTCCGTATTGCAGGCGCAGCATATTTTTAGTGAAATTATAAAGTTCTTCTTCGTTTGCTCGTAGTTGATTAAAACTAATTTCTGTCGTATTAACTGTTGCTACGTGATTTCTAGTGCGAATAGCGCCAGTGTTGAATATGTCGATACCAAAACTTAGCATGAGCAGAACAACAAAAATTGTAATTGTTGATTTAATAATGGAATGTTTGTGTTTTTGAAATAGAGTAAACATGTTTTAAACTTTTTATGTATCAAGAATTAATATTTATCAAGCTACCGCCCGAACATATTGTAACAATGAAATTTATTTTGGAGAGTTACGAAGGTTTGGGCATTATCAGAACTTTAAACGCCGAACGCGGCAGGCTCGTTATTATAGCACCTAGCGATTCAATGCAAACTTTAAAAGGACTTTTGAAATCTTTAAAAAATGAGATTTTTGTTGAGGAAATAGACGCCCCGCCAGAAATAAGTAGCGATTGGTTAATGAATGAGTATTTTAGTGACAAATAGTTTCCTGCTTCTGGTTTCTGGTATGGGGTTACTTTGTTTTCTTATTTTTTTAATAAACATAAGTTCCTGGGAAGGTTACTGGTAATAAATAAAAATAGTTGTAATATCTTGTTATTATTGGTAATTGGGGCAGGTTCAATTTTGTAACTTGGAAGATAAAGTTAAAAATGGAAAAATTACTGTTTAATTTTATAGTTGGTATCTGGTTGTGGTTGGGTATTTGTTCTTTAGCGCTGGCAGAACTGGCTGGTCGGGAAAGTCAAAATAGCCAGAACCTTCCATTTGCGGTGAACAATGAAGAAATAGCCAAGGCTCCACTTTTTGCACTGATAAAAACAACACAGGGGTATTTTGAAATTCGTTTTTTTAAAGAAGATGCTCCAGTTCACGTGTTAAATTTTCAGTATTTGGCTAAACAAGGGTTTTACGATAACTTGATGTTTTATCGTTATTTTCCTGGCTATCTAATACAAGGTGGCGATCCAAATAATAATGGAACTGGAGGCACGGGATATATTATTGAGCCAGAATTTTCTAGTCTCAAACACAAACGGGGAATTGTGGCGATGTCTCGGATTAGAGGAAGTAAAAATCCAGGTCGCGAGTCAAATGGTAGCCAGTTTTATATTGCTTTAGGCAATGCCCCACAGCTAGATGGGCTATACAGTATTTTTGCAGAAGTCGTTAATGGTCTGGATGTGGTCGAGAAGTTACGAGTTGGAGATAAAATTTTAGAGATTAAATTATCGCAATAAAAATGTTGTAGAGATGTTTGAGAACCTCTTAATAAATTATGAAAATCTACAAGAGTCAATTCAAGTGGTTGCTGGCAGTGTTGGGTCATATCTTAATGGTTATTTTTGTAACAACTGGAGTTTTAACTGTTGCATTTGCCGAGGATAAAAAAACAGAAGAACATTCCGACAAGAAAATAAGATCCAAACAGCGCGATGAATTAAATAAATTTTTAGCCCAAAAGACTAGTAAGGCTACCCAGTCTTCACAGCAGTCAAAAGCGCCGGAGCTAGCTGCTTCAGTTGAAGCTCAAACCCTATTAAGCGTAGCTAATGAACATCCAGTGCAGCCAGAACTTGAAAATAACCAATTAAGCCAGCCAATCCAAACTAATGCGCCGGATGAGCTTTTGACCTCGGGAATTGAAATTATATTATTACTTGATTCTTCGCGGAGTATGACGCGTACGGATCCACAACGTTTGCGTGAACAAGGAACCAAACTGTTGTTAAGTTTTTTAGATAAAAATGATAAGATTGGTATTTATCATTTTGGGCATGAAGTAAAACAAGTCATGCCTTTGCAACCATTATCAAAACTAGACTCCAACGCTTTAGAAAAGTTGATTCATGAGATACCGACAGATGGAAATTTTACCGATATTAGTTTAGCAGTCAGTAAAGTTTTGGAAAACTTTCGACTTGGAGATGAAAAAGCTATGCAGGCAGTTATTTTACTAAGTGATGGCAAACAAGATGCTTCACCAAGTCGTGGCGCTAAAGAGGAATTACTCAACCAACTTTTTAATCATGACTTAATAAATTATAGAAAAAATAAAATTAAGCTTTATTCTATCGCTTTTAGTAATGAAGCAGATCGAGAATTTTTAGAAAAACTTGCCCAAAAGACAGGCGGAATTAGTTATTTTACGCCTGATGTGAATACCCTGCATCTTAAATTTTCAGATTTATTTTTAACTTTAAAGCGTCCACAAGTCGTAGAGTTAGAGAATAATCTATTAAATATTGACGCTGGCATTGATGAAGTAACTTTTTATATTAATCATGTAGACGATCTAAACCTGCATCCACAGTTAATCGATCCAGCTGGAGAGATCGTGGGAAGTGCGAATGTGCCGTTTGGATTTAAATGGTTTAAGGGTAAGTTGTTTGACTTAATCACTGTACGCAATCCTTTAGTTGGGACTTGGCAAATTGAAGGTATAAAAAATACTAAGGGCAGCTTTGCAACTCTAATTACAGATTTAAAATTACAGACTAAAATGCCGGATGGCCCGTTTAAAAAAGGTGATCAGCCGTTGCTCTACGCGCGTTTTTTGCAAAATGGAAAGCTTTTAGTGGGTGATGATCTTTTAAAAGACGTGCTGTTTTTCAGTTATAAAATTGTGGCAGAGGGGACAGGTGAAATAGTTAGTGAAGGGGATTTAAATGATTTAGGTGAAGATGGTGATACGCTTGTTAAAGATGGCTTATACACGACAACTCTAAATTTAAAGCAGGTTGGAAAGTTTAAGTGTGTAGTTATTGCGCGCTCTCCGACTTTTGTGCGTCAGCAAATTTTGGCTTTTGACGTCTTAGATAGTTATTTACAATTATCAACTAAGCAGCTTGATGGTGAAGAATTTTTTGAAGTTAAACTTGATGAAGCGATTCAAGATGTGCAAAATTTAAGAGTAGTTTTATTTGTTAGAGACACTACTAACGCTAAAGTATATCCTTTTCAGTTGAGTGCAGATACAGCGGATAAAAGGCGCTTTAAAATTGCTAAAAGTCAAGTTATAGCAGCTAATATTAAGGATGTAGTGGTTTATGCCAAAGTCAAAGGTAAGACTGCTGCGGGGACTGTTATTGATGACATTTCAAATGTTTTAAATTTAAAAGCAATAAAACAAGCTAGCGCACAACCAGCGCCTAGCGCAGCGCAGATAGCAGCTCAAGAATTAGGGGAAAAAATAATAAAGTCTTCGTCTCAAAATCAGCCAGAACAAATTAAAGAAGAAGATATTTTTACAACACAGCCTGTTTCAAAAGCAGCGACTGTAGTAGAACCAGAAGAAAAAACAGAGCCAAGTAAAGTTGTTGTGCCAGCTAAGACAGAGACAAAAATAGATTTTAAATTTTATATTTTATTTGTTTGGCTGGTTTTTAGTTTTATAGCGATTTTAAGTGTGGTCGTGGTGTTAGCTTTTTATTATCTTAAAGCGTCTGATAAATTAGGTTTTAAAAAATTAGAATTGTCTTTTGATTTTTCTGCTTTTATGAACGAGTTTCCTATTCGAGATAAAAAGCGTGAAGCAGGAGAAGTTGAATTTAAGATTTTGTCGTTACTTAAGAAATTAAAGCCAGCTGCTGAAATTAATTCTATTTCCCAAGTGCAGGTAGCGAAGAATCAGATAGGAGAAAATTCACAGGTTCAAGCTGAAGAGACGTGGTCCTTAGGAGATACAAAAGATACAGGAGAGGCGACGCCGTTAACGGATGCAGCGGCAGAAATTCAAGAAACTGCTACTACTGAAGAAGGAGAAACGATAGTGGAACTTAAAGAAGAAGATAGTATAAAAGAGTCAAAAGCTGAAGTTAAAATTACTGAAACAGAAACTCAAGCGCCAGAGTTAAATAAACTAGAAGTCAAAGAAGAAACTGAATGATGGAAGAACAATTATTTTTTATTTTTATTTTTTTTATTATCTGTATAATTTTAGGGACAGTTCTGCTTTTGTTTAGAGCTATGCGTCTGCGTAAGATTTTTATTTCGGGTTCAGAGGCAGATAAAATATACTTGGAGCAGGGACTATTTTATCTTGAAAAGGTTTATAATATTTTATTGTCTTATCTTGAAAAAGGTCAATTTGATACCAAAGAAGGTGAATTTTTTGAATTAAAGAAAACGAAAGAATTTGCGGAAAGAAACTACCTTGAGCTCAAGGAAAATGTTGAGATGGTTAAACAGAAGATAGCTGATTTAGATGCTATTACGTCGGAATTGCGGACTACAATGTTAGAATCTTCTCAAGAGATGGATATGTTAAGAACACAGGAAAATAGTTTACGAGCTAAAACTTCTGAATTAAAGTTGGAGTTAGATCGAGTGTTAAAAAAATGTGATCAGCTAATGATTGATTTTTCGTCATCGCAGGATTTAGTGCAAGCTTTACAGAAGATAAAAGCTGAAGTTCTAGAAAGTCAGGATAAAATTTTTTGGTATCAAGAAAAAATTACGGAAATAAATCTAAATTATATGCAATTAAAGCGAGTTTATGATGCCTTAGATATTGAATATACGCAATTATACGAACGCAGTAATAATAATGAAGAAAACAGTGGAGCGAAATTGTAACTATTATTGTAAGTTATGCAGCAAAAAACTATAGATTTTCATATTCAACAAAAAATGAAAGCTTTGGCTGAAGCTTTAAAAGACGATCATGTTTTTGTACATTTTGATAGTCGCAGGGCTGGAGTTAATCTGCCTGCTCATTTGCTTGGAATTCCAATGGTAACCTTAAAGTTAAGTCTCCGATTTAATGGAGCTATAAATTATGATACTGAAGGTATTGTAGCTAGTTTAAAATTTGGGACGGAATATTATGAATGTATTGTGCCTTGGGTAGCAGTTTGGGGTATAACTTTGGCTAGTGGTGAAAAGAAACTTTGGCGTGAAGATATACCGCAGGAAATTTTAGAGACAATACTAGAGGCTGATAAAAAACCTGCAGCAATTGTAAAGCAAGAAAAAAATTTAAAAAACAAAAGCGCTAATTCTATAGCTAACTTAAGCAAAACAGAACAATTATCCCCAGCCGATAAAAGAAAACAACTAAAACTCATTTCTTAGCGAATTTTTTTTCTAGTTTTTATGGTGCAGGGTTACTTTTGTTTATTAGTTTATTAGTCTTTTTATGCATTAAATAATGCATAACACTCTGAATTATTTTATAATTTTAAAAAAAGTCAAAAAGCGAAAGTAACCCTGTACCAGAAAGAAAGCGCCAGAAAGAAAGCGACCCTGTACCAGAAAGAACCCTGTACCAGAAAGACCACCAGAACAATTATCCCCAGCCGATAAAAGAAAACAACTAAAACTCATTTCTTAGCGAATTTTTTTCTAGTTTTTATGGTGCAGGGTTACTTTTGTTTATTAGTTTATTAGTTTTTTTATGCATTAAATAATGCGTAACACTCTAAATTATTTTATAATTTTAAAAAAAGTCAAAAAGCGAAAGTAACCCTGTACCAGAAAGACCAGAAAGAAAAAATTACAACAAAAAGAAACCATTGCGAACACACAATATACGAAACAAAATGCAATAACAAAATAATCATAAAGCAAAAATGCATTACAAAACTTTATTATTAATTTTGATTTACTTACTGTTGTTGCCACTCTTCAAAAAGCAACCCCATCCGCACAATATCGCAGTACTTACCGCAAACAAAGCGGCTTCTACGAAGGCGACCCTCTTCGACAAAACCTAATTTCTTGTAACAAGCAATTGCGCGCTCATTAAAGTCGTTAACACACAGTTCAATCTTTTGCGCGTTTAACCCCAAAAAGATGAACTTGAGAAAAAGTTGCAGTGCCTCTGTTCCATAACCACTACCCCAATAATTTTTGTCGCCAATGGTTATGCTAATTAACGCAACACGAGAGACGTTGTTAAATACGTTAATTCCACAATTCCCAATGTAACATGCTCCTCTCCCTAAAGAATCATCTTCTGTCGATGGTTTTGGTTTAAGTGCATCAATTGCAAATGTATAACATCCCTTTGCAAAGTTGCTCTTTTGGCTGCGTATCCACTCCATTTGCTCTTCGTAAGAAAATGGAAACGGATACGACGCTCCAGTAAAGGCACGTACTTCCTGGTCATTGATAAACGCAAGACATTTATCAATATCACTTTCCTGTAAAGCGCGTAATCTAACAAGCTTTCCCTCTAATAAGAGGGGAGTAATCGAACTAATTTTCTGATCTGTCATCTGTAACTCCTTTCTTTAAAAAAGATGGTTAAAGGTCAAAAATAATAGGGATTCAAAAACAAGAATAGAAAACCTTCTTTATTTTGTTTCCCTACTAAGTCTCCACACTCCTATTTAAACTTAGTAGGAAAACACTAATTTTACTTCTGACATTATTACCGATGTCCTAATAATCAGACAACACCAGCTTCGTTGATATAAAATTTATTTTTAGTTGAGTCAAGTTTAACCTCTACTAAATGAGGAAAAGTTATAATCGGATCACTATGACCAATATTTACATTCATCAAAACTGGATAATCGTAATTTCTAGTATAATATGAAATTAGTTCTTCTAAATCCTTATTATACTCTTCTGTGTATCCATAAGATCTTTTGAATGTTAATACTCTTTGAAAAACCATATAAGGCGATTATCGTTCGTTATTTGTTTGTCATTGATGATGAAATGCAACATAATTTGTCGCTTTTTATATTGACACAAATTCCATAGGCGCTGCACCAGATTGTTGATTGATCCAGAATAAAGCTAGAAACTTTGTCTCTATAAATTTTTAATAAACTCACCGATTTTTTCTATAAAATTAGTTTTTCCCTGATATTCGATTAAGGTGTCGATATATGAAGCAGATTCTGTGCATTCTTGGTGAAAATGCTTAGTCTCGTCTGACCAAGTGTAACTAAAATCAAAATCTTTATTATCACCTGCCACAAATAAGCATAAATTCTCAACTAGTCGTTCTTTTTCTTCCTGTTGTAAATCAAATCTTTTAACAATCAACTCCTCAATACCAAGATGAATAATTTCGTGTAAAATGCAGCCATTTTGCCAAGGTAAAAAAATAGGATCATCTTGCACCAATGCTTTATTGCTCCCAAATGCTATAATACCTATATCGTTATCCCAACGATACCCAGCACCAGCACTATATGGCTGAATATTAACTTGATATGAATTAAATAATTTAAATTTCCAAACAGCATTTAATGCTTCAACCTGTTCCCAGATAGTTTGTAAATAACTAAAAGTCCATTCCACACTAATTGCCAACTCTTGATAAATCTTTAAATCATAGAGAGTATGTTTAAAATCAGCAAAATATCGATTATAAAATTCTGCTTGAGATAATTCTCCAGAATCAATTAATTCAATTTCATATAACATTTTATCTATTACTGAATTATGCATCTTTACTAAATGCTCTTTCATCCAGAAACGATTATTAACTTCACACCAAGCAACAGATTTAATCGTCCAATACAAATTCCAAAATGCATCTTCAACATCCGGTATAAGATATTTAATGTTTAACATATCACCCTTGATAATTTTAAAATTAGATAAAAAGTGTAGATTTTTTAAGCCAAAAATCTACGAAAAGGCAAAACCTTTTATTGCCAAAAAACAACTTATCTTGGACAATTGTTACAAAGATTATCACTGTTACAACCTTTGCAGCTATGGTCACATGTTACAAATCGCATTTCTTCAGACATTTCACCTAAAAAAAATGGGATAAACATAGGACTCTCGGTGTCTTGTAACTCAGGTAAAGACAATAAAGTTTCATTGTTTTCCATAATACTCACCCCCTTTCATGACTTCAAAAGTCGGTTTAAGTTTAACTGACAGATGCAAATCCGCCAATTACAAGATCAGTCAGAAACTCCTTGTAATTTTCTGAAATATTTCTGTTAAGCAAATATTCTTTGCCAACAACAATATTTCTCAGGAACGATTTTCCACTGATATTAACAAATTGCTGTGTTCTACCATTCCAGACAACTGCTCCAAATTCCTCATCTCGTATGCCAAAATTACTAAAAGTTATTTTCGTGTTGTGTGTAATACTTTGTTGCACATCTTGTTGATGTGAAAGTAGCATTTTAAACACTCGTTCGACATTAACCTTTTTCATTAGCGGATCGCAGCCATCTTTTCTACCTGTTGCAGAGCAACCAGCAAAACGACAACCTCCACCGCATTTATACAATAATTTACAATCACGGCAATCTACCGGGACATATGTATCAGTTCCTCGCTCATCAAATTCCTGCCACAAATCAATTAATGAAAAATCATTTATCGATTTTATGCTAATCGCTTGCTCCATCGCACAAGCACGAGCAATCCCATCAGCCCCAATATTACATCCTGACTTTCCTGCTCCACAACCCGGAGAGAAATATTCCAAATTCGATGTAAGCTCAGGCACTAAACAAAAAGGAATTCTCGCAAGATTCCACGCCTTGATACCACAGTGTTGATTGATTATATCAATATGTTTAAGCACATTGATTTTTTCATCACAAGTTAGATCAAATGCAGAAAAATCACTACAATTACTAGGACGCGATGCAAAATCAACTTGCATATCATTACAACCAATTGTTGCAAGCATTTTAGCAGTAGCTAAAATATCTAAGGCATTAGCTTTACTCATTACAATATTAGGCGTGATATGCATTTTTACTTTAAGACATCTTTTAATTCCATCAATCGTCTTCTGCCACGAACCTACAACTCCAGTAATCGCATCATGAACTTCAGAACACGAACCAAGCACGGACGTAAAAATTACAAAGTAATTTAGGTGGTTATGCTTATTTAATACATGAAAAAAACTAATAAACAAAGTAACCACTTATTTAGTGGTTAGTGATTAAAAATAAAAGTAACCCTGTACCAGAAAACTTGGAAGTTGAAATTGCTATGTGAAGTTCCAGGAATAAAAAATATAATAGGGAGTATAATTCTAACGAAGCGTACCAGAATTAGGGATGCTAGATAGGCGAAGTGTTGCCGCCTTATGCGGAGTTGCTCCGTATAATAGAGACAGTGGAAGGAGTTCGCAGAACAACAGGCGGAAGAGTTGCAGTAAGAAATGCGTTGTATTTAGTCGCGATGAATTGTGCTCGCAGTGATGGCCAGCTGAAGGATTTTTATAAACGCTTAGTTCTCAATGGTAAACCGAGAAAGGTTGCCTTAACAGCGTTGATGAGAAAACTAATAATTATCTTGAATATGATGATTGCTAAAAATATACAT
>JAITKM010000029.1 GCA_031278395.1 Deltaproteobacteria bacterium
TAGGAACAAGTATCTGCTCCTCGTGTGCCAATAAGTTGTAAATTATTGGCACATTTAGAGTTCTTTGTATTTTTAAAAAAAGTGGTTACGTCTTGTGAGAGCTTGAAAAATAGTGTAGAGGGGCACAGGTTTTTTACGGTGGATGTAGCTCAGTTGGTAGAGTGCAGGATTGTGGCTCCTGTTGTCGCGGGTTCAAGTCCCGTCATCCACCCCAGTTTTTTCTAACAGTTCCCGGTTGTAAAAAGTATCACAGATATTGCTTAAACATGTCTTGAAGCATGTTTAAACCTCATATATGGGGTTAATCTTTCATCTTGTTTTTATTTCAAAAAAACGCTACAAGTTCACCCCGTTTTTATAACTTTATTACAAAATTATCATGGATATTATATTGCACGTCTGGCGACAAAAAAATTGCCACGTCAAAGGACACTTAGAAACATATAAAGTAGCCAATGTAAGCGCAGACATGTCATTTATTGAAATGCTCGACATGCTCAATGCTCAACTTACAGAAAAAGGTATTGAGCCAATTGCTTTTGAATGTGACTGCTTAGAAGGTATTTGCGGGACTTGTTCAATGGTTATCAATGGTAAACCTCATGGTCCAGAAAGTGGCACCACCACTTGCCAATTACATATGCGCAAATTTAAAGATGGCGATCATATTTTTGTTGAACCTTGGCGCTCTAAAGCCTTTCCTATTCTCAAAGATTTGGTCGTGCAACGCTCGGCTTTTGATCGAATTATGCAGGCAGGTGGTTTTGTCTCGGTTAATACTGGTGGTGCCAGAGATGCTAATAATCTTTTAATACCTAAAGAGTCCGCAGACTTAGCTATGGATGCAGCTCAATGTATTGGTTGCGGAGCTTGTGTGGCAGCTTGTAAAAACGGTTCAGCCATGTTGTTTGTTTCAGCTAAAGTTTCACAATTTGCCCTGCTGCCCCAAGGACAACCAGAAGCTGCGCGTCGGGCAGCGCTAATGGTTGAAGCTATGGATAATGAAGGTTTTGGAAATTGTACCAATACATATGATTGTGAAGGTGTTTGTCCTAAGGAAATTAGCGCTGATTTTATCGCAAAATTAAATCGTGAATTTATCAAAACTAAAAGGGCTTAATTAAAGTTAAGTAACTAGCGTGAAGAATATTAAAGAAAAAACTTTAGCGTTTGAAAAGCAATTAAAAAGTTTATTGCCGGGCTGGCTCTATAAATTATTGGGAATTTCCAAACTCGTTGAGGTATATCCAAAAACTTTGGCGGAATCTAAGGATAAAAGTGGAGCTTATGAAGATTTTGCCGCAGCATTTTTACGAGTCTTAAATGTTAAGGTTCAAGTTGCAGAACAGGACTTGCGTAATATTCCGACCACAGGACCTGTGATGATTGTTGCCAATCATCCTTTCGGTGGGTTAGAAGGCGTTTTTTTAATTGATTTATTAAGACGTATTCGAAAAGATTCTAAACTTTTAGCTAATTATTTACTGAATTATATTCCAGAATTTGGTCAATATATTATTCCAGTTGACCCGTTTGGCACAGAAAAGGCGACTAGAGTCAATGTTAATCCCATTAAAAATTCAATCAAATGGCTAAAAGCTGGTAATCTGTTAGGTATTTTCCCGTCTGGGACAGTATCTTATTTACATCTTTTAAAAAGAGAAGTGGTTGATCCAATTTGGAATAAAAATATCGTCAAAATTATTAAAAACTCAGAAGCCACGGTTGTGCCGATTTTTATTCATGGCAGAAATAGCGTTTTATTTCAGATTTTAGGTTTAATTCACCCACGTCTTAGAACGGCTACGTTAGCGCGTGAAATGATGAATAAACAAAATCGCACAATTGCAATTGATATTGGCAAGCCGATTCCTTTTAAAAAAATCGAAGGCATGACAGATCAAGAAGCTATTGAATATTTGCGCTTACGGACTTTTGTTTTTAAAAATAAAAGCACCATTGCTGGTGTAGTTGATAGTGATTTAGAAAATTACGAACCGATTATTCCAGCAGTTGCGCCGAATCTTTTAGAACAAGAAATTAATAGTTTAACTAATGGGCATCGCTTGTGCTCCAGCGGAGAAATGGATGTTTATTGCGCTAAAGCCGTTGAGATACCAGGCTGTTTAAGAGAGATTGGACGTTTAAGAGAAGTTACTTTTAGGCTGGCAAATGAAGGCACAGGTAAAAGTATTGATTTGGATTTATTTGATAATCATTACTACCATTTATTTATTTGGCACAAAACTAACAAAAAAATTATCGGAGCTTATCGTATCGGGCGAGTGGACGAAATTTTAGAGCATTACGGTGTTACAGGACTTTATACTTACACACTGTGGAAATATTCCGAAAAGCTTTTAGCGCAAATTCAAAACTCTTTGGAGTTAGGACGTTCTTTTGTGGTTTGGGAATACCACAAAAATCCGCTGGTTTTATTTTCTCTTTGGAAAGGTATTGCGACTTTTGTCTATCGTTATAAACATTATCGATATTTATTTGGACCAGTCAGTATTAGTAATGATTATGATTCTGTTTCAAGGCAATTAATAATTTCTTTTTTAAAAGCGCATAATTTTCTGCCTACGCTGGCTAAAATGATTAAGCCTCGAAAGTCTTATAAAAATATTCGGATTAAGGGGATAGATAAAAATTTTACAGACGTCGTGCGGGATGTGCATGAGGTCTCAGGCTTAATTGCCGAGATTGAAAAGCGCGAGCGCGCTATCCCAGTTTTGTTAAAACACTATTTAAAGTTAGGAGGTAAAATTCTCGGTTTTAACGTTGACCCGGATTTCGGTAACGTCTTAGATGGTTTGATTTTGGTTGATTTGGTAACTACAGAAGAGAAGGTCCTAGCTAAATATATGAACAAACACGAAGTTGCTGAGTATAAAGCCTTTCATAAAATTTTAGGCAAGTCTCCCCTTTGAGCGAGGTGTCGTGAAGTGCTGGAAGGAGAAAAGATGAACGCTTACGTTTATTACTTTATAATTTTTAACCTAAAATTTTGCCTTTGATTGCCAGCGTAAGTTTGCTGGTAAAATACTTTTACGCAGGCGTATATGATTCGGCGTAACTTCGACTAATTCATCATCTTTAATAAATTCAAGGGCTCGCTCTAATGACAGATGTAAAACCGGTGTTAATAAAATATTATCGTCCTTGCCCGCTGCCCGCATGTTGCTTAGCTTTTTAGTTTTGCAAGGATTAACATCCAAATCATTACTACGGTTATGCTCTCCCACAATCATGCCTTCATAAACGCGGTCGTTTGGCACAACAAAAAGCTGTCCCCGCGGCTCAAGGTGAAACAAACCATATGCAACAGCTTCTCCCGCCCGATCTGAAACAAGCGAACCTGTTGAGCGCGACTCAATCTCTCCTCGATATTCTTCGTAATCTAAGAGATATGAACTCATAATACCTGTTCCACGTGTGTCAGTCAGAAAATCACTTCTAAAGCCAATTAAGCCACGCGACGGTATATTAAACTCAAGCCGTACCCGTCCTTTACTATTATTGGCAAGATTCACCATCCGCCCTTTGCGCAGAGCAAGCTTTTCGGTCAATACGCCAGTATAGACTTCATCACAATCAATAAATAAATGCTCAATCGGTTCTAAAGTTTTACTACCGTCTTTCTTGAAAATAATTTGCGGTCGCCCAACGCTAAGCTCAAACCCTTCTCGTCGCATTTGCTCAATCAAAATCGCCATCTGTAATTCACCTCGCCCCTTGACTATAAATTCATCAGACTTAGTTGAACATTCCAGTTTTAAAGCCACGTTGTGTAAAACTTCTTTTTGTAGCCGCTCTAAAATTTTGCGGGACTGCACAAACTTGCCGTCTAATCCAGCAAAAGGCGAAGAGTTAATGGTGAACTTCATGGAAATTGTTGGCTCTTCGACTAAGATTCTTTTTAAAGGAACAATTTTGTCTTTTTTACAAACTGTGTCACCAATTTCTACGTTTTCAATGCCCGCCAATACTACCACATCACCCGCCGCAACTTCTTCAATAGCTTCAAACTTTAAGCCTTTGTAGATTTGAATCGATGAAAGTTTTACTGGAACAGTTTGGTTTTCACTTTGGACACAAATATAAGAATCTTTGTCGCTCATTGAAAGCTGCCCATTCATCAACCGCCCAATTGCTAGCCGTCCTAAATAATCAGAATAACCAATATTTGAAACCAAAAATTGCAAGGGTTTTTCAGCATGATATTTCGGCATGGGAATAGTCTCAACAATCGTTTCAAATAGAACTTTTAAATCGCTACTGCTGTCTGTTAAATTGCGTTTAGCAATGCCATCACGACCAATTGCATAAATTACTGGAAACTCAATTTGATTGTCGTTGGCTCCTAAGTCGATAAATAAATCATAGACTTCATCAAGCACAGCGCTAGGACGAGCGTCCGAACGGTCTATTTTATTCACCACCACAATAATTTTTAAATGTAGCTCAAGAGCTTTTTTTAACACAAAACGAGTTTGGGGCAGCGGACCCTCACTAGCGTCAACTAGCAATATTGCTCCGTCAACCATCTGCAAAGCGCGCTCAACTTCGCCACCAAAATCAGCGTGTCCTGGGGTATCCACAATATTTATTTTGGTATTACCAAAATAAACCGAACAGTTTTTAGCGGCAATCGTAATACCGCGTTCGCGTTCCAAATCTAGACTGTCCATGATCCGGTCGGAAACTTCAGCCCCAACGCGAAAAGTCCCGCTTTGCTTGAGCATGAAATCAACTAGGGTAGTTTTGCCGTGGTCCACATGGGCAATAATTGCGATGTTTCTTAGGTTGTTGTTATTCATAGACTCGCTTATTTGCTTTTAAAATGAATTGTTAAAATAGCTGAAAGGGCGGGGCTTTTAGCAGAAAATTAGCGTAAAAGTCAATATGTAGTACAGGCAATCTTGCCTGTGTATCAAATTTGGAATTATCAAAAAACACTGTAATCAATTGTTAAAGCAATTCTTGTATTTTGTTGTATTTTAATGTAGCACAGTCAATCTTTATTATTGTGTTTTGAAGTTCAGACCATCGATTTACTTAACTTAATGCAGCCAATCCTGGCTATGCTAAGTTAAATAAAAATAAAACTATGATTGATCCAAGAATTGAAACATTAGCAGATGATTATATCCAAAGTTGGAATAGGCAAGCTATTAAGGAACCTCTTTTATATTTGGATTATAGTTGGCAATCTGTTACAACCTTAGGTTTATTGGCTGGCAATTTATTTAAAACAGGACAACTTAATCCCCTGGCAGCTTTGAGTTTGCGCAGTATTTCCGCTTATCTGACCGTGCTTGCCCATAATTGTTGGCAGACCTTTGCCACTGAAGTTATGGCTTTTTTCGATAATCAAGGACAAATTTGTCTTTCTGGAAAGCTTGCAGATGGTGAAGTCATGTTTTTTGAAGTATCAGCCAAAGTATTTGAAATCTATGCCGGGGCTAAAGAATTACCGCCAACTTTGCAAAAATATCACGATTTTTTGTTAAGTTATGGAGAAAATCAATATATCGAAAACTATAAATTTCTGGCTAATCCGTATCATTCAATAAAAAATTACTTATTAACCCAGTTAGAAAAACACAAGCAACCAATAGAACTTTTCCCGATAATTGAAAAATATAGACGCCTTCCACAGGCTACTGATGATTTACTGGTGTTGTTTGCATATGGGTTGTTTTATGGTTTTTCAGCTTTTGGAAACGAAGTTTGTAAAAATAGAGAACTCTCAAAAGAGTTAGATGCAATTGAGAAAGTAACTAAATTTTTGGCTGAAACTTGTGTGAATTATGCTAATTATTGTTTTCCAGATAACCAGTTAGCTCAAGTTGCGGAATTGTATTTGGTCAACTTAATTTACCCACCAATCTTTATGGCAGAAGAGTTTTTGCTCCAGCAGGCAACTCATGGTTTGGTTGGATTTATTAAAGAATATAATTTAAGCGCAGAACAGGTTTTAGAATTATGTCATGATTTAATGCAAATGCCGGATTTTTTAATTTCCAGTGTAGCTTTGGTTGTGTTTACAGCCGTTGCCAAACAAACCACGCAACAAGCGTTAATTTCGGCTAGCCTCAAAAGTATTCAGTTAGGAACTTTACGTCCTGCTGTTTTATTAGCTAGACGTGAGTTATTGCATGAAGACGATTGGGCAATGCAGAAAGTTTTAACCGAGAATGACTTAGCTCACTTTCGAGTTGAAAGAGACTTGGGTTTTTTAGCTTGGTTGTGTTTGCCAGAAAAATCTTTAATTAAAGTCTTGCAGAGTTCGGAGGCTGGTCCTTCCTCTGCTAAAATTATTCAAGCTTTATTGGCTTTAGATTATCAGACCTCAGAGCGCTTGTTGTTTGAAAGAATAATTAAAAATCCAGATGAGGTGGATTTTAAAATCCAGTTAGTTTTTTTAAAGATTATTGTAGCTGGAATTTTTATAGATATGCCGCAGCTTTGTCGTGAGTTGGTGGAAAAATACGATTTAACAGAGTATTATATTTTATATAAGCTTTGGGCTTGCGCTGAAATGTTTTTGGGAGAGTCAGAATTAGCGGAGCGACATTTAGTTAGCGCTTTAGAGCATTGTCCAGAGGATGAGCTAGAGTATTCAGACATCGCACATCTTTTATTTGTTATTAACCAGAACCAAGGGCAATTAAATAAAGCGGAGCAATATTCAGTTTTAGCTTTTGAGAAAGACAAAAGTGTTGTGAGACAAGCTGTTATTAGATACGGCTGGTTAATGAGCAACAAGCGTGAAGCTGAGGCAATGCAAATTTTAAACAAACTTTTCCGCTTAGCACCTTTTGAAAAAAGTCTTTTTGGCGAATTTATCCAGCGTGATTTGTGAGCTTGTTTTTTTTAAAAACATAGAGTTCACAGAGAATTTTATTCAATATTATCTGGAGCGGGCGATGGGGTTCGAACCCACGACCTCTTCCTTGGCAAGGAAGCATTCTAGCCACTGAACTACGCCCGCACATTTGTGAAAAATTACGGGGCGCCTACTAGCAACAATAATATATAAAGTCAATAAAAATGTGGCACATCCAATACCAGCTACAAATAACTAGAAATCTCTGTGTTCATCGGATGCTACGGGAATGTAGTAAGGCACACAATACTGCCCGTGTATAAAATACGGAGGGAGTTACGCTACCAGCTCTAAAAACAAGCTGCTGAGCTGGAGCTGAAAACTGGCGTTTCGTTCTTGAATTAATTGTTCGGCTTGGATGGTTTTTTCTAACAAATCAGTAAATTTTGAACTGCCGTGTGTCCACATAGCTTGTCGTAATTTATTCTTTAAAAGAAACCAAAAAATATTGATATAATGCGAGTCCTTTTTTTCTGAAATTTTGGTTGCCAGAGAAACCGCAGTATTATGATTTGGCAACTCTCCAGACCCTGAGTTGCTAATTAACTTATTTAAATCACTTTCAAGCTCCACAATCTCAGAAGCCAAAGCTTGCAAATGTTCTTGAAGTCCTTTGAGATTAATTATTTTATTTGTTCTGGTATTAATAAATTCCTTTAAACCTAATAACTCTAATGAATTAGTAGCAACTGAAGCTAAAATCTTTTGAATGAAACTTGTATCTGTCAAATTTAATTGCGATAACAATCTATCCAAAATCTGTAGAATATCAGTTTGCGTTAATGGTTCAAAATTATAAACCTGACACCTAGAAACAATTGTTTCTAACAGGCGTTGGGGGCGGTCTGTAATTAAGATTAACTGAACTGAAGGTAACGGCTCTTCTAAAGTTTTTAACAAAGCGTTGTTGGCAGAAATACTCATCAAATGCGCATTATCAATAATAGCTACGATTTTTTTAGCTTTAAACGGTTTTAGTTGCAAAGTTGAGATTAATTTACGTATTTGCTCAATACTTATTTCCTGCTTGTATTTATCTGTCTTGTCGTTTTTTTCTAGTTCGACGTAGAGCAAATCAGGGTGATTCCCGTAGTTGATTAACTTAGTAGTAGTCTCAATTTGTGGCTCATCCTCAAGCAATATATCTTGAGCTAATTTTAAAGCTAACGAGCGTTTGCCAATGCCACTTGCTCCAGTAAAAAGTAAAGCATGATGCAAAGTTGAATTTTGTAGGCGAGCTGTGATTTGTTGTTTAGGGAAGTGATGAGCAATTATTTCATCTAAATACGACATGAACTTTCAACCCGTTGTTTTATTGTTTTAGTCACCTAGCACTAATCTTATTCCAGCCATTAATTGTTGATTGGAAAATGGCTTAGTGATGTAATATTCAACCTTGTGCTCATGATAACCGCAAGAAATATCATCCGGATCAGACTTGCTGGTAACTAAAATAATAGGAATATTTTTAGTTTCAGGATCTGCTCTAATTTTTTCTATCAGCTCATAACCATTAAGTTGAGGCATCATTAAATCAGTGATAATTAAATCTAATTTGTGTGTTTTTAGCATTTCAAGGGCTTGCCAACCATCAGCCGCTTGAATAATTGAGAAATTGTTAGCGCTTAAAATTGTTTCAGTTAAATGCCTCATACTTTCATCGTCATCAACAATTAAGATTTTTTTAGACGTCCAATTATCCATAGTAATAATTTTTATAATTCAAGCCGTGGTTTTTTAAAATTTATAACGGGGGTATATAGTTTAACGGTATGCATATGACAATACGTTTTTGCTTTATTTATACAGTATTTTATAGTAATTATTGCTAATAATAAATTTAGTTGACTAAGGCTAGTTATGAAAATACTATCCCCCGCCGATTATTGTATAACTTTTCTTTACGGAGATATTTTTTGTTATGAGACGTAAAATTTTATTACTTTTAATTGCAACTTTATTTTGTGCTTTTGGTGGTTGGTATCTTTTTAGTCGTCAAGGGATAGAAAATGTTACAGGCAGAAAAACAGAAGTTTTGTTTCCAAATATCGGGGACAGAGTAGCCAAAATCAGCATTGAACAAGGTGACGACGTGTTGGTGATGCAACTTGATAATAGCGGGAGTAGCGCAAAATGGGTTTTGCCAGATAACGATATGTATCCCGCCGATTCAGGTAAAGTAAATTCTTTTGTTTTAAAAGTTATAAATGCGCCTCTATCGCAGAAAATTACGAAAAATCCAGAACAATATACCGTGCTGGGAGTTGATGAAAATTGTATTGAACATGGTTCAAGCAAAGTTATTTTTTACGACCAGTCAGGGATTGAACTTGGTTCTATTTATTTAGGTAATATTCCTCTGCCTAAGGAAAATTCAGATTTATCAGCAATGCCGATTGGACAATATATTAGAAAAACTAACGACAAGCAGGTTTATTTAGTAAGCGATGTTATTTCGCCAAAAGTGAAAATGGGGGATTGGATTGTGACCAATCTAGCTACGGTTGACCCTAGCAATATCTCAAAAATTACGCAGAGTAGTGTAGATGGGGAAATTATTTTTGTTTTGAGTCCCGTGTTTTCTGATGCTGGAGAAGTAATGGAGGAGTTTCGGTTAGCTGCAGATTATGAGAATATAGCGCTAAACGAGGAAGCAATATATTTAATTAAATCAGGTATTCAAAACTTACAAATTGAAGACGCCTATAAAGAGGAAAATCTTAATAAGGCTGATAATCCATTATTTGGACAGCTGTTTTTTGATTTACTAACGACTTATACTTTAACTAATGGTATAACTTATAAAATTTTTAGTGGAGAAGCCTTTAACCGAGTCTATATTAAATTGGAAGTTGGTTTTAATGAAGAGAACTATAAAACTTCTCGTTTAACTAGCGGAAAAACAGAAGTGGAACTTTTTGAAAATATTCAGAAATTAAAAGAACAGCTTGTCAAAGCTAATCAAAATTACGTAGGGTGGTTTTACTTACTACCGTCATATGCAAATTCAAGGTTTAGACAAAGATAAAGAGTAAGTCATGTTCCCAAGAAGAGATGATAAGATTACAAAAACTCATAACTGCTATTCAAGAGTATTATGCTAAGGCGGATATTGAACTGCTCAAAAAAGCTTATAATTTTGTGCATCTCTGTTATGAAGGTCGAACTCGCGAATCAGGCGATCCATATATAACTCATGTTGTAGAAGTTGCTTCACTTTCTACCAAATTAAAACTAGACGTCGCTTCTGTAATAACTGCTTTGTTACATGATGTCGCCGAAGATACAAAAATTTCCTCAGAAGAAATAAAAGAAGCATATGGTAGCGATGTGGCTGGCTTGATGGATGGGATAAATAAATTAAGTAATATAAAATTTGGACCTAAAATTGAGCAACAAGCTGAAAGTTTTCGTAAAATGCTCTTAGCTATGGCGCGTGATATTCGTGTCTTGCTTATCAAACTTTGTGACATAACGCATAATATGCGTATGCTTGAATATCTTCCTGAAGCTAAACAACTACGAATTGCCCAGGAAACGTTGGATATTTATGTGCCCCTAGCGCATCGTTTGGGAATTTATTGGATGAAGTCCGAGTTGGAAGATTTATGTTTTAAATATCTTAAGCCCGCTCTTTATAATTCAATCAAAGAACAAATTAATCAAACTGAAAAAGAGCGAGAACGTTATATCGAAGAAGTAGTGGGCGAAATATCTCAAGCCCTTAGAGAAAATGGAATTAAAGAGGCAATAGTTTCTGGGCGAGCTAAAAATTACTTTTCAATTTATCAAAAAATGGAAATACGTGATTGTAATCTTCAAGATCTTTACGATTTAATTGGTTTTCGGATTATCGTTTCAAATATCATGGAATGTTATTCAGCGTTAGGCATAATTCACGCCAAGTGGAAACCAATGTCAGATAGATTTAAAGATTATATTGCGCTGCCCAAACCAAACAACTATCAATCATTACATACAGCGGTGGTTAGTCCGCGGGGGTCGCGAATTGAAATCCAAATTAGAACTAAAGAAATGCACGATGTTGCCGAGAAAGGGATTGCTGCACATTGGATTTATAAAGAAACTGGTAGCAGTGATAAAGTTAAACTTGAGCATAATACAATCGATTTTAATTGGCTTAAAGATTTATTAGAAAGCGAGCAACTTATCCACGACCCACTAGAGTTTATATCTTTGATTAGGGATACGCTATTTCAGGTGAGTGAAGCGGTTTATGTGTTTTCACCTAAAGGGGATTTGATAGAACTACCCGCAGGGGCAACTCCGATAGATCTAGCTTTTCACATACATTCCGAAGTGGGCTTGCATTGTAATTCGGCTAGGGTGAATGGGCAGTCAGTTCCAATTTTACATAAGTTAAAAACTGGCGATACAGTTGAAATTGAAACTGCACCCAATCGAATGCCAAGTCGAGATTGGCTACGTATCGTAGTTTCAACTAAGGCACGCCAGCGTATTCGTCAGGCTTTAAGGTCCGAAGAATTTTCAAAAACTATTTTATTAGCTAAAGAATTATTAGCTAAAGAAGCTAATAAATTAAAACTAAATTCCACTAAAATCTTAAAGAGTGATGAATTATTAAAGGTTGCCACTGAGTTAGGGTATAAAGACGTAGATAGTTTATTAGTAGATGTTGGCTATACTAAAATAGCGCCGCGCCAAATTTTTGATAGATTAACTTTAAGCGCAGAAGAGCTAAATCGTAAGCTAGAGCAGGAACAGGCTGAAGTTAACAAGTCGGCAGCTACTAAAACAAGGTCACTGATAAACATCAGTGGGATGGATCAGCGAGCAGTATTTAGATTTGCTAGATGTTGTGAACCGCTGCCGGGTGATGAAATTGTTGGTTTTGTAACGCGAGGACGTGGGGTTGCGATACATAAAAAGAATTGTGAACAAATTATGAATTTTGATACACATCGTTTAATTGATGTGAGTTGGAATACTTATGCTAAAGTAACACGTAATATGTATATCCGTATTGTAACAACTAAGGGGGTAGAAGTTTTGGCAGCAATTACGCAGTGTATCGCAAGTTTTAATATTAATATTTTGTCGGCAAAATCTAATTTAATGCCTAATAATAAAATGCTTAATGTTTTTAAAATTACGTTGGAGAATAATGTTCAAGCTGCTTCTCTGTTATACGCCATCGAGAAAATCAATGGAGTAATTAACGTTGAACGAGGTAACAGATTTAAATAAGGGACACTTTCTAAGAAAGATGATAAAATTAGAACAACTTATAACTGCTATTCAAGAGTATTATCCGCAGGCTGATTTTACGCTGCTCAAGAAAGCTTATAATTTTGTGCATCTTTGTCATGAAGGACAAATGCGTGAATCTGGCAAACCGTATGTAACTCACGTCATAGAAGTTGCGCTGCTCACTACCAAATTAAAACTAGATGTTTCCTCAGTGGTGGCGGCTTTGTTACATGATATTGTCGAAGATACTAAAGTTACTCTAGAAGAAATAAAAGAAGCATATGGTAGCGATGTGGCTGGTTTAGTGGATGGTCTGACTAAATTAAGTAATATTAATTTTAATTCTAAAGTTGAGCAACAAGCTGAAAGTTTTCGTAAAATGCTCTTAGCTATGGCGCGCGATATTCGCGTGTTGTTGATAAAGCTTTGTGACCGAATGCATAATATACGAACGCTTGAATATACGACAAAAACTAAACAACTACGAATTGCGCAGGAAACGCTGGATATTTATGCGCCGCTAGCGCATCGTTTGGGAATTTATTGGATGAAGTCCGAGCTGGAAGATTTATGTTTTAAATATCTTAAGCCCGCTCTTTATAATTCAATCAAAGAACAAGTTAATCAAACCGAGAAAGAGCGCGAATATTATATTAAAGAAGTGGTGCGCGAGATTTCTCAAGCTCTTAAAGAAAATGGTATAAATGGGGCGATAGTTTTTGGACGAGCTAAGAGTTATTATTCAATTTATCGCAAAATGGAAATGCATGATTATAACTTTCAAGATCTCTACGATTTAATTGGTTTCAGAATTATCGTTTCAACTACCATGGAGTGCTATTCGGTGTTAGGCATAATTCACGCCAAGTGGAAACCAATGTCAGATAGATTTAAGGATTATATTGCGATGCCCAAGCCGAACAACTATCAATCATTACATACATCAGTTGTTAGTTTGCGGGGGTCGCGAATTGAAATCCAAATTAGAACTAAAGAAATGCATGATGTTGCCGAGAAAGGTATTGCCGCACACTGGATTTATAAAGAAACTGGTAGCAGCAATAAAGTTAAGCTCATGCATAATACAATTGATTTTAATTGGCTCAAAGATTTATTAGAAAGCGAGCAACTTCTCCATGACCCGTTAGAGTTTATGTCCTTAATTAAGGATACGCTATTTCAAGTAGGTGAAGAGGTTTATGTGTTTTCACCTAAAGGGGATTTGGTCGAACTGCCGACTGGGGCAACGCCGATAGATTTTGCGTTTTATGTTCATTCTGAAGTGGGCTTGCATTGTAAGTCTGCTAGAGTAAATGGGCAGCAAGTTCCAATTTCATATAAGTTAAAAACTGGCGATACGGTTGAAATTATAACTTCCCCAAGTCAAACGCCAAGTCGGGATTGGCTACGGATAGTAACTTCAACTAAGGCGCGCCAGCGAATTCGTCAGGTTTTAAGGTCTGAGGAATTTTCAAGAACTATTTTAGTAGCTAAAGAGTTATTAGCTAAAGAAGCTAGAAAATTAAAAATAAATTTCGCTAAAGTTTTAAAGAGTGATGAATTATTAAAAATCGCACTAGAGTTTGGGCATAAGGAAGTGGATAGTTTGTTAATGGATATTGGCTATACCAGAATATCACCAAAGCAGATTTTTGATAAACTAACTTTAAGCGCGGAAGAGCTGAGCAATAATAAGCCAGAGCAGGAGCTGTTAGAAGTTAATAAGCCGGCTATTACTAAAACTAGTAGTGATGATACAGGAATAAAAATTAGTGGGATGGATCGGGTAGTATTTAGATTTGCCAGATGTTGCGAACCGTTACCGGGTGATGAAATTGTTGGTTTTGTAACGCGAGGACGTGGGGTTGCGATACATAAAAAGAACTGTAAGCAAATTATGGATTTTGATACGCATCGCTTAATCGATGTGAGTTGGGATACAAAGTTGAAATTAACACGTAATATGTATATTCGCATTATAACAACTAATGAGATTGGCGTTTTGGTAGCAATTACGCAGTGTATCGCAAGTTTTAATATTAATGTGCTTTCGGCAAAATCTAATCCAATGCCTAATAATAAAATGCTTAATCTTTTTAAAATTACTTTGGAGAATAATACTCAAGCTGGCTCTTTATTAAATGCCATCGAAAAACTAAATGGAGTAATTACTGTTGAACGAGGCGGCAGAATTAAGTAAAACTCCCCACCGAGGATTCTCGAGATTTTTAGGTTAAGAGAATATCTTACGGCTACCTACTAAACCGCCAAGACCACTAATAATGGTAACAATTACGGTAAATAAAACTCCGAGCAGGGCAGCGGTTGCAGCGGCAACTTGAACCTCGGCTAATAAAAGAATTAATAAGGACTCGCGAATGCCAATCCCGTTGATACTGATAGGTAAAGAACTAGCCACATTTACAATTGGCACCACAACACAGAAATATGAAAAATTAACCTCAACCCCCAAAGATTTAGCAAGTAAGTAATATATAAAAATATGCAAAGTATGCATACTCACGGATAAAACGGTAGCTTTTAGTAAATCAAGATGCGTTAAGCGAAAGGTTAGCGTAAGACCTACAACAATACCTTTTAATTTTTGACTAAATTTACTACAAAAAACTAAGATTTGAGATAGATAAAACCAGCCAAAAATAGCGCAAAAAATACCAATACTCGCGAGAAAATTTAAAATAGTCGTTGAAATATTAAAAATTTCAGGTTGAATAATTAAAACTGCAATTGCTCCAAAAATCAGTAGCACAACTAACCCATGTATTCTATCCGCTATAACCGAAGAGAATGCAGCTAGACGTTGTTCCGGATCTGGCTTTAATAAAAGCGCTCTTGCCAAATCGCCGCCAACTGTTCCAAGTCCAAAAGTATTAATAAACATCCCAAGAAAATAAACATGAATTAAAGTCCAGAGTTTTTTTTGAATTGTAGTTTTTTTAAGAAAAATTTGCCATTTTATTGAGCTAATAACCTGACCTAGAATATATAATAAAGAAGTAACAAAAATGATCTTTAAAGAAATTAATTGCAAATTATTAGTAAACTCTTGAAAGTCAATTTGCCAACAAATCAATACAACTAATCCAAGACTTACTAATAGTTTAATTAGGCTCTTTTTATACACGCTTAATTATGGAATTAAGCATTTTTGCTAGTTAGGTCGGCGTCATTGTTTACTGCGGTTGTGGACAACTCATTATCAGCATTAATATCGTTAACCGTTTCAACTTCCAAAGCTAGCGCCAAAGTTGAAGTTGCTTCTTGAGGCGCGTTTACTCTAATAACTCTTTCAGCATGTAGCCCTTTTTCGCCATCGGCTAAAATATACTCAACTTCTTCACCATCTTTAAGAGTTTTGTAGCCGTCAGATTCAATAACAGAATAATGGATAAAAATATCTTTTCCACTTTCATGCTCAATAAATCCAAAACCTTTAGCATCATTAAACCACTTAACTGTTCCTCGTAATAATTCAGACATACTAATTATACTCCATTGTTTTTACAATATAGAGTTGAAGGTAGTTTAGGATATTTTTTTAGGCAATTATTCACGCTGCCACAGTTTTTAAAAAATGACCTCTACTTACTCTATATAACTTCTATTATAAAATTTTAAAACTCTAAAACTGCGGGGCGCACAATATTGATAAAAAATAATTTTGGCAATAGGTTATTTTTGTGATTTATATCGTCACACTAAGGGGGTGGATATAATCATTATATAATCATCGTGATGTATTATAGTGACGATATTTATTTACTTCTGACAAAACTAAATTTTTAGGCATTGGGGAGTTTAACCAAGATAATTAAAATCTAAAAAATAATACTTTCGATGGTAAAATTAGAAGAAGATAAATTAAAAGCGCTAGGCTTACTGGCTGGGAGTGTTGCTCATGATTTAAATAATATCTTGACTGGGATTCTCGGCAATATTTCATTGTTAAAAGTTATCCTAAAAGATCAGACGGAGTGTGCTGATTATTTGGAGGCTATAGATAACAGCGCTAAAAAGTCAGCGCAGATTACGCAGCAAATTTTGGAATTCGTGCGGGGGAATGTAGGTCGTCAGCAGCAGGTTAATTTGTCAGCCTTAATTAAAAATATAATTCAGGCTTGTCGTGGTACCTTGTCTCAAGAAGTTAAAATTGTATTTCATAATACGGCGCAGGATTTTTTAGTGATGGGAGATGAAACCCAACTGCATCAAGTTGTTTTAAATCTAATTGTTAATGCTCAAAATGCCCTTGAAAATGAGGGAACAATCGATATTTTTCTTGAAGCAGAGAAACTTTATCAGCCTTTATTTTTTGGGGGACAATCTATTCCAGCAGGGAATTATTTGCGGCTGACTGTTACAGATACTGGTTCAGGTATGTCCGAAGAAGTAGCTAAAAAAATTTTTGAACCATTTTTTACAACTAAAGATAAAAATGGCACAGGGTTAGGGCTAGCAATTGTCCATAATTTTATTCAGGCTCATAATGGATTAGTTCGGGTGTTTTCGCGGATTGGCGCAGGCACGTCATTTCAAATTTATTTGCCAGACATTTGTGGTCAGGTTGCTACAGCAGTTAAAAGTAATATAGTTGCTGACGAGGCAAAGCCAACAATACCTAAAGGGCAGGAGAGGATTTTAGTTGTTGACGATGAAGATACGGTGCGGACCGTGCTCCAAAAAAGTTTGGAGTTTTTGGGGTACACAGTTGATACAGCTTTGCATGGCAAAGATGCACTGGAAAGATATGCAGGTAATTTATCTAATTACGATTTAGTTATTTTAGATATGATGATGCCGCAGATGTCGGGTGAAGAAACTTTTTTAAAGATGCGAGAAATTTACCCGCAAATAAAAGTTATCTTAGCTTCTGGGTATTCTAGTGATGCCAGCACTAAGGCAGTATTAGCGGCTGGGGCAAAGTCGTTTATACAAAAACCATTTGCCATAGAGGAATTAGCAACTGAAGTGAGGCGTTGTTTGGATAACTAGTGCAAAACTATGAATACAATTGAAAAGCACTACCAAAAATTAATGTTGTGTCGGTCCTGTCCGAAGATGCTCAAGCCGGTAGTGTCTGGTGTGCCGGTTATGTCTAAGGTTTTGTTAGTTGGTCAAGCGCCTGGTCCTAAAGAGGGATTTTTTAAAAAGCCTTTTGCGTGGACAGCTGGAAAAACAATGTTTAAGTGGTTTTTGTCTATTGGTATTACGGAAGAAGATTTTCGAGCTAAGGCATATATGGCAGCGGTGTGTAGATGTTTTCCGGGCAAGAATGTTCAGGGTGGGGGAGATAGAGTGCCGGATGAAACAGAAATTAAGAATTGTTCTAAATGGCTGAAAAGAGAAGTTGAGATTTTAAAACCAAGTCTAATTATTCCAGTTGGTAAATTAGCTATTTCCCAATTTATTGCGGTGGACAAACTAGATCAAGTTATTGGTCGCAAGCTACAAGTCCACGTTTATGGAATAGCGACAAATATAATTCCGCTACCACATCCATCTGGAGCCTCAACTTGGCATCGTAAAGAGCCGGGCAAAACTTTACTGCAAAAAGCCTTGAAATTAATTAAAAACGACCAAGCTTTTCAGCAGATTTTATAACCTAGTAAACTAGGTAATTTATTTGATTGCTATTTTTAGTGTGTTGATATTTGGAGTTTATGGTCCTGGCTTTGATATTAAGTATTTTATATACGGAGCATTTTAAATTTTAATGTATAAAAAATATTAATATTTTGCATAATTTTTCTTTTACTTTATTCTTTCGTAACAGAAGTTTTAATTGATTTCGAATATTAAATAGAGTGTAAACGGCTAAATTGTTACTATTGAGTTTCTGAACGAGTCTAGTGAATAAAATTAGTAAATAGTTTTAAAAAAATGGATAATATCTTAAAAAATAAATATATTTTTGTTTGTTGTTTGATACTGATACTTTTTATAGGCATTTTTGCCAGGAGTTGGAAACTAGGAGAGATTCCTTATGGAGTACATCAAGATGAAGTAAATCTGGCTTATGATGCTTATTCTTTACTCAAAATAGGAGTAGATAAAGAAGCTGTGTCATATCCAGTTCATTTAACCTCTTATTACTTAGGGCAAGGCGCCTTAATGGCATATTTATCAATGCCTTTTATTGCACTTTTGGGGTTAAATATATTTGCATTTAGACTGTTGCCATGTGTGTTGGCAATTATTGCCTTTTGCATGATGTGTTTTTTATTTAAAAAGACAATGTCTAATCGAGGAACGGTTATTGCGTGTTTAATTACGGCGCTGATTCCTTGGGGCATTGCTTATGCACGCTGGGCGTTGGAAAGCACTAGTTTGCCATCTTTGATTGTTATAGCTTTATTCTTTTTTTATTATTTTTTAGAAAAGCGAAATTCTATTTACCTTAGTTTAGGCTATTGCGTTTTGGCGTTAGCTTCATATTGTTACGGCAGTGGTTATATTGTAATTCCGATAATTGGTTTCTTAATCACGGTTTATCTGCTTCTTAAACGAACAGTTAGTTTTGTCGGGCTTGGTAAAGTTTTGATAATTCCAGTCTTAATTGTGCTGCCCAATTTACTATTGGTTGTGATTCACTATTTTAAACTACCAAGTTTTTCTTTTCTATTTTTTACAATACCAGAGGTGCGAGGTTTGACAACGCGTATTTCTTTAAATTTTCCTGATCTATATCACAAATATGTTTCTGCGTTTCGATTGCTGTATCACAACTTTGATTCAAAGTTTTATTATATTTCTTGCCCTTTATTGTTGTTAGGAATGTGCAGAGCTTTAAAGAGGCGTGAACCTTTAGATATTTTATTTTTTACAGTTGTTGTTGCAGCATTAATAATGTTTGCGTTTATTACCATACATGAGGTTAGAATTTTATATTTAATTCCGGCATTAGTTTATTTTATTAGTGTTGGTGCAGCTTATTTGGTTGATAAGTGGCAATATTTTTTGTTGATTCTGATTGGACTATATTTGTATTATTTTGCTTTATTTTTTAATAATTATTTTTTTAAATCCCCGGTTAGATTCACTATTGGGCTTGATACAGCGGCTGGTAATGCTGAGAAATATTGCCCAAATAGAACAGTATTTTTTACAGATGAGGCGCCTATTCCAAGTGCAATAGTTTTATTTGGCAGTCGAATGGATCCGGCTTTATTTCAGCGAACAAAAGAGAAAGTTCAACATGCGTTTTGGGGTGAGTATCGAAAGTTTGGAAGGTATGAAGTTTTTAATAAAAACAAACCAGAGATTGATTTAAAAGCTTGCTACATTTTACCCAAACACCGGCTTGATCTAGTCAAATACACACATGAAATTGTAAAAAATCCGCAAGACAACTTTTTCTTAGCAGTTGCCAGGAAGGATTAATTTTGTCATTTTATTCCCTATAGGCAAAGGGTATTACTTTTGATTGACAACCCGTATAATTGGCGGCGGGTTACTTTTAAACCCTACACCATTTTTTTTACTAATTGTGGCAGTAATGTTTTGCCCTAAATCAAAAGTTTGAGGGTGTGGCTTTGCTGCAAAAATAGCTTCAGCCAGAATATTATAGGCTTTATAACCTAGCTTTTGGGCATCTTCACCAATTTGGTTAGTTGCAATTTGACGTAGCAACCGCCACAAAACAGCTGACGAAAATTTTGCCAAATCAGCAGATTTAAAATTGCCTGACTTGGTTTGTTTAGGCTCTAACGCGCTTAAAATATTCTGAACAGAAGTTTCAATAAAATTTTCATCAAGACTTAGTTTAGTCGCAATATCAGCTAAGGTTTGCACAATATTTTTGTTATAGTCTGTTTTAAGTTTGGCAATCAGATCATAACGAATTAAATTACGTGTTCGCTTCTGATCAAAATTAGTTTCATCTTGCACAAATTTTAAGCCACATTCTTGAAAAGCTTGGTTAATTAATTCCTTGTCGGCTTGCAAAAATGGACGAATAATCTTGCGTTGCTCATCAATTTCACGAATACAACGTCCTTGAGTTAAAACTCTGCCACTTAATAATTTAAATAAAAACGTTTCTACTTGGTCCAGCTTGTGGTGCGCAGTAACAATAAAATTAGCTGAATTTTCTACTAAACAGCGATTGAGAAATGAGTAACGCACCTCGCGCGCCCAAGACTCAAGATTTTCATTTTTGAGCTTAGTAGGAGCTTTATACAGAGCCAAGGGCAAATTAAGAGAGTCTGCAAACTCTTGCACAAATTCAGCGTCTCTTGTACTGCTTTTTCGTAGACCATGATCTATATGGCAAAGCGTAAGCTGCCAACCTAATTCAGTTTGCAAACTATGCAAAGTATGGGCAAGCATAACTGAATCAATACCACCAGAAACAGCAACAATGAGGCGCGGTTTTAAAATTGCATGCTGTCTAAAAAAATTCGTAGTTAGTTCGCGCAGCTTATAAAAATTATTTGGATACTTTGACATAAATAAATTGAGAAATTGTAATAACTATTTAGTAACCATAAAATCTATTCCCCAGCTGCCCTAAATATTAACGCGCGCATTATCGGGGGTTCTCCGAAGAACAAGGAAAACTCGTACGCCAGTAGGCCGCCCCAATGAACCACAGAGGGCATAGAGAACACAAAGTTTTTTTTGATTATTATATTCCCCTCTGTGCTATCTGTGCCTTCTGTAGTTCAATTTCTTAAAGGAGCGGCGTTTGTTTTTTTATACCTTACGCTTTTGGTTATGCCGCGCTATATGTTTTTATATAATAATTATAACCACTTATTAAAAGTGACTAAAAAAACTCGCAATTATTAATTTTCTCTATTCACATTTTTACTTTTATAGGTAAATAGTCAGCCCGAAATTTGATAACTTTTAATATATTAGGAGACCTGAACTTGAACCTGTCGTCAAAAAATTTAACAATGTGGCTAGTGGTTATATTTATGTTGTTCTTTCTTTATCGTGCTACAAATGTACAGCAAGAAAAGGAAAACGAGATCCTCTATTCAACATTTAAAAACTACCTTGAAAATGGCAAAGTCGCGGAAGTCAAAATTAAAGATAACGAAATTAGCGGCTCTTTTATTGAAGGAAAAGTTGAAGGCTTGCCTAATAATAAATTCAAAACTTACCTGCCAGCTAATGATACAAATTTAATCCCCGAACTAACTAATGCCAAAGTTAAATTCAATGGCTCACCTAAAGAAACAGAATCTTGGCTTATGATTTTTGGTTCGCAACTTTTGCCAATCATTATTCTGATTGCTTTTTGGGTGTTTATTATGCGGCAAATGCACTCTGGCGGTGGTAAAGCGTTAAGCTTTGGTAAAAGCCGGGCTAAACTTATGGAAGAAGGCAATACCAAAGTAACTTTCAAAGATGTTGCGGGTATTGACGAGTCAAAAGAAGAACTTTCAGCGATAGTCCAGTTTCTAAAAGATCCTAAAAAATTTACCCGACTGGGCGGAAAAATTCCTAAAGGCGTTTTGCTAGTAGGTAGCCCCGGCACAGGTAAAACCTTACTGGCTAAAGCTATTGCTGGCGAGGCTGGCGTGCCATTTTTTAGTATCTCAGGTTCAGATTTTGTGGAAATGTTTGTCGGAGTTGGCGCCTCACGAGTGCGTGATTTATTTACCAAAGGTAAAAAAAACGCGCCGTGCATTATTTTTATCGATGAAATTGATGCCGTCGGACGACATCGTGGTGCTGGACTTGGTGGCGGACATGATGAACGAGAACAAACCCTCAATCAGTTGTTGGTTGAAATGGACGGCTTTGAAACAAATGAAGGGGTAATTTTAATTGCTGCCACCAATCGCCCCGATGTGTTAGATCCAGCCTTATTAAGACCCGGACGGTTTGACAGAACTGTAGTAGTCGCGCTGCCAGACTTAAAAGGACGTCGCGAAATTTTGGACGTACATATTAAAAAAGTCCCACTTCACGAAGACGTTAACCTCGATGTAGTTGCTCGCGGCACACCTGGATTTTCTGGCGCTGATCTTGCAAATCTGGTTAATGAAGCTGCCCTGTATGCGGCTTTAAAAGATAAAGATCAGGTTGATATGTCGCACTTCGAATATGCTAAAGATAAAATCATGATGGGCGTGGAAAGGAAAAGTTTAGTTTTGTCTGAAAATGATAAAGAAGTTATTGCTTACCACGAAGCCGGACACGCCTTAATTGCCCGATTAATCCCTGGTACTGACCCAGTGCATAAAGTTACTATTATTCCACGGGGTATGGCGCTAGGTTTGGTGCAACAGCTGCCAGAACAAGATAAACATAATTACCAAAAGAAATATTGGCTGGATAAGATTTGTATTACTTTTGGTGGACGAGCTGCGGAGGAATTGATTTTTAGTGAAATCACAACTGGAGCGGCTAGTGATATTTCAGCAATTACTGGTATTGCCAGACATATGGTTTGCGAATGGGGGATGAGTGAAAAGTTAGGACCAATTTTATATGGCGCTAAAGAAGGAGCTGTTTTCTTAGGTAAGGAGTTGACCCATGAAAAGAATTACTCAGAGCCGACAGCGAGCCTGATTGATGAAGAAGTGCGAAAAATTGTGGAAACACAGCTGACAAGAGCTAGAGAATTATTAGCGCAAAATCGAGATAAACTTGAAAAATTAGCCCAAGCCTTGTTGGAAGCTGAAACGTTGGATCTTGAACAGGTAGACAAAATAATTAATCAATAAGGGCGTTGTTGCATAAAAGATAAAAGCTCCCTTCCTAGATAGAAGTAGAGGAATTTTTTACGTAACAAAAAATGCGAGGTGATAGATACTTTATACAACAACGCCTCAATAAGGATACGAATATAAAATATATGTTTTTGCTAAACTGGAATCTCTGGGCCAATATAATTGATGTATTGGTGGTTTCAACCTTAATTTATTGGACGTTTATGTTAGTTAAGGGAACTAGGACCTTGTATGTGCTAATTGGCTTTATTATTATTTGCTTTATTAACTATGTCTCTGGAGTTATTAATTTAATGACGGTTAATATCATTCTGGGGAATTTTTTAAGTTATTCTATCCTGATTGTGATTATCCTTTTTCAAGAAGATTTTAAAAAGGTCTTAGTTAAAATTGGATTATTGTCTGACTTATTTAATGAAAATGAAAGGAATACTAAGACCGCATCGAGTATGGAACGTGCAGTGCCTGAGATTGTTAAAGCCTTAGTTGATTTTTCTACTAAACATCGCGGGGCTTTAATAATTCTAGCTCGAAATGTTGGTTTAGACGAATATACCAACCATGCAGTCAAGTTAGATGCTGTTGTTTCAGAGCCTTTATTGCAGTCGATTTTTCATACTAGTTCGCCAATACATGATGGGGCAGTCGTAATTGATAAAGGGCGCATCTTTTGTGCTGGTGCAGTCTTGCCCCTAACTTTTAATCCTAATCTTGATAAAAGTTATGGGACACGACATCGCGCAGCTTTAGGAATTTCAGAATTAACTGATGCTATCGTCTTAGTAGTTTCGGAAGAAACTGGGAAAATTAGTATTGTGCGGGGTGGACGTATTACGACTGATTTGGATGAAAGGACGCTGACTAATTTTCTAATTCGATTGGTGGTCATTCAACAACCTTATTATAAAAAGATGCTTTCCAAGCCGATTGGCGTGTTGTTAAAGGAGCTTTGGAAGGCTAAAATCAAAAAAGAAGTTAATTAATAGGAATTTTATTTTTTTAGGCAACAACGCCAGTAGTCAACTATGTTTGGATTATTTTGATATTTCAATGTTTAAAAATTTTTTTACAAAAAACTTAAGTTATAAAATAGCCGCTGTTATTTTGGCTATTTTATTAAAGCTTTATTTTGTTAGCCCTAGAAATCAAATTACGGATACGGTTAATGTCCAGATTTCTCTGATAGATATTCCAAGAACCATGGCGGTTGTCTCACCTCCATATATTCGGAATCTTACTACTAAACTGACAGTCAATGGTCCTAAATCTATAGTTGAACAGTATAAAAATAATCCTAAAGAAATTAAAATTCCGCTCATGCATCTTAGCCAAAAGCAACTGCTTGATAAACCAATTACTGAAAGAGTGAATCTGAGAGATTTTATAAATGTTCCTAATGGAATTGAAGTTGATGAATTAGAGCCAAGACAACTAGATATTGTTTTGGACAGAAGTTTAAAAAAGAATGTGCTGGTTGATGTGAAGAGTAATATTATAGGTGAGCTATCAGAAGGCTATGAATTAAAAAGTATTACTGCGACACCGTCATTTATCACAATTACTGGACCAACGGCTGAGTTGAATAAAATTGAGAGCTTGAATATCCAAAAAATTGATATTTCACGCTATACAGAGTCAAAAGAAGAGTATGCGGATTTGGAAACAGTGAATGATTCAATCAGCTACGATATTTGGAGAGTTCGAGTTAATATTGAAATAGTGCAAAAAACAAAAGACAAGTTGTTTGTCAATGTTCCTATTTATAGCGTAGTGGATGAGGAGGATGAGACTGAAATAATTATTGCCCCAAGTTTTGTGAGAGCTAAATTAAAAATTAGAGAAAAGGATCTTGAGCAGATTAAAATAGAGGATATTAAATTAATTGTAGATACTAGATTACTCCCGCCAGGTGAACATTTTGTCGAGCCAAAGTTGGAAAATGTAGATGAACGGTTCTCATTGATATGGACCATGCCGAGGACGGTATCAGTAAAGATAAAATAAAAAGATTATGACAAGACTATTTGGGACAGATGGAGTGCGAGGCTTAGCCGGAGTAGCTCCAATGAATGTTGAAGTTGTATTAAAACTTGGCATGGCGCTAGCAGCTTATATTAAACAGACAGGTGTTAAACATAATAAAATTTTAATCGGTAAAGATACGCGCGTTTCTGGTTCTATGTTAGAAAATGCCTTATTAGCTGGCATCTGTTCTATGGGAGTTGATGTTTTGCTGGTCGGGTTGCTGCCTACGCCTGGCGTGGCTTTTATGACGAGAAGTATGTTAGCCGATGCTGGCGTAGTTATTACTGCTTCTCATAATTCTTACGAAGATAATGGAATCAAAATTTTTGGAGCTAATGGATTTAAATTGCCGGATGCAGTGGAAGACGAGCTTGAAAGTTTGATGAAATCTGAACGCTTGGATTTGTTTCGGGCTAAGCCAGCCGAGATTGGCAGAGTCTTTAGGATTGATGATGCGGTTGGGCGTTATGCGGTGTTTTTAAAAAGCAGTCTGAAAAAAAACTATCCGCTTGAGGGGCTAAAAGTGATTTTGGATACGGCAAATGGTGCAGCCTATAAAGTTGCTCCGCTAGTTTTTAAAGAGTTGGGCGCTGAGCTAGTGGTGATTGGTGATAAACCAGATGGCAAGAATATTAATGCTGGTGTTGGAAGTTTATACCCAGAGAATGTAGCGCAGTTAGTTGTTCAACATCAGGCAGATATTGGAATTGCTCTTGATGGTGATGGGGATCGGTTAATTTTAGCTGACGAAAAAGGCAATATTGTTAAAGGGGATCATATCCTTGCGGTGCTAGCTTTGCATTTTAAAGAGGCTGGTAAGTTGCAAAACAATGGTCTAGTTGGAACTGTAATGAGTAATTTGGGGGTAGAGTTAGCGCTCCGTGAGCAGGGGATTAATTTTGTGCGCACTGCTGTCGGGGAAAGGTATGTGTTAGAGCAGATGTTAAAAGATGGTTACAATCTTGGTGGTGAGCCGTCGGGGCATTTTGTTGTGTTAGATTATAATACGGCAGGAGATGGTATACTTGCGGTCTTAATGTTTCTTTCAATTATGATTGAAACTGGTAAAAGCGTATCAGAGTTAGCTGGGTTGATTAAATCCTATCCGCAAATTTTACTTAATATTAAAGTTGCTCACAAGCCGCCTTTAGAGAGTTTGCCGAAATTGCAAGAAGTAATAAAAAAGTCAGAACAAATCCTTACAGATAGTGGACGGATTTTAGTGCGTTATTCTGGCACTGAAAATAAAGTTCGGGTGATGGTCGAAGCTCAAGATGCTAAGTTGTGCGAAAGTGTAGCGCAGAACTTGGCTGAGATTATAAAAGTAGAGTTAGGAAACTAACATGGCGTTAGAACCTTTGTGGATAAAATAAAATCTTGTATTTTTTCTTAAAAAGTCGTGGTAAAATCTTGCACTTTTTGCTAAAAAGTCGTGGTAAAATCTTGCACTTTATATCTTGATTTATAACATGTTATAAATATTCAATAAATATTATATGCTCAAACGAAAAATAACAGACAAATTAATTGAGTGGAAAGCTGAGCCAAATAAATGTTGCCTATTAGTTAAAGGAGCGCGTCAGGTAGGTAAAACCTTTATTATTAATGAATTTGCTAAGGCTAATTATCGCAATTACATCTATATTAACTTTGAAATCAACAAAGAATATATGCGTATTTTCGATGGAGATTTAGATTTTAAAACTCTAAAAATGAAATTAGAAACGGCATTTCCAAATGTCAAACTTGAAGCTCACCAAACAATAATTTTTCTTGATGAAATTCAGAGTTGTCCAAATGCACGAGTGGCTCTTAAGTCGTTTGCCTTAGATGGAAGTTTTGATGTTGTAGCATCGGGTTCGCTATTGGGTA
Organism: Deltaproteobacteria bacterium; assembly: GCA_031278395.1. GTDB lineage: Bacteria > Bdellovibrionota_C > UBA2361 > SZUA-149 > JAITKM01 > JAITKM01. The sequence continues at coordinate 26,734 of JAITKM010000029.1, forward strand.
TTAATTATAAACAAATTAGTTCATATCCTGTTGGTTATGAGAAAGTAATTGAGCTTGCGCCGTTAGATTTTGAAGAATTTTTATGGGGAGTGGGTTTTTCTGCTGACAATATTGCATTTACCAGAAATTGTTTTTTACAGAAACAACCTCTAGATGAATTTGTTTTAAATAGGTTTGCAGAGCAATTTAAACTTTATACTTTAGTGGGCGGTATGCCGCGAGTTGTTGAAGAATTTATTCAAACTAGTAGTTTAACAAGCGTTCTTGAATTTCAGCGCAGTATTTTACAGGAATATTTTTCAGACATTGCAAAGTATACGCCTATTGCAGAAAAGCCAAAAGTTGCAGATTGCTTGCTATCTATTCCTATACAACTTGGTAAGAAGAATAAAAAATTTACATATGCTGACATTGCTCAGCAGAATAAAACCGTTCATAGCTCATCTGCAGTTGGAGCAAAAAAATATCTAGGGAGTATTAATTGGTTAAAAGAGGCAGGGATTGTTCATTATTGTTATAATTTAACAGAACCAGCCCTGCCGCTAACTAGTAATATAAAGTTAGACGCTTTTAAAATTTATATGCGTGATAGCGGATTATTAATTGCTGCCTTAGAAGCCGGTACGCAAAAAGCTATTTTAGATAATGAGTTATATATTAATAAAGGTGGAATAGTTGAAAATGTTTGTGCTGCAGAACTTGCTAAGGCATTTGAGAGTTTAATGTATTTTGAAAAGAAAAGTAAATTAGAAGTAGATTTTATTTTAAATTTAGACGGGCAAGCAACAGCGATAGAAGTTAAAAGCGGGGATAATAAGCAATCAAAATCGCTTAAATCTATTTTGCAAAACTATCATACAGTTACACGTTATATTAAGTTAGAGAAAAATACTAATCTTTATGTGGATCGCTATGGAATAGAACATTATCCATTGTTTATGGTGATGTTTATTGCATAAGTGACGGTACAGAATATTTTTTTGCCTTCGCGATTGGAGGTGGATTAGGTAATGTAATGTAGTCTAATCTAATCGCTTACAAGCAGAACATTTTTATCTTGTTTGGCGATTTTTTGTAAGTCGGCGCTAAAGCCGGCCGGGCTAAAGATTACATAAAATGCGGTGTGTCCGTTTTTAGTATTCTTTTCAACCTGCGCTGCTTTTTCTTTTAATTCGCTTAGGACTTTTGCGCTTTTAGCTTTCTCGCTGAATTTACATTCAGCTAAAATGATTTGTCCAGTAATGCTTTCTATTCCGACAATATCAATCTCTGTATTTGCATCCCAAAATCTGCCAAGTTCATTAAACCTAAATCCAAATTTTTCTTGTTTGTTTAGCTCCCACATTCTTTCGCGGCAAATATCTTCATAAACGTAAGCGGTGTGATTTTGAATAAGTGACTTTTTTATTTGTGAAAGCACAAAATCATTTTCGCCTTTGTTTAAATTCGCAAGATACATATAAATATATTTAAACCAAAAAGAAATGAAATTGTCGGTAAGCCTGTAAAGACCTTTTTTGCTTTTCTCGGGGAAAGCTTCAGTTATCGGAACTTCACGTTCAACTAAGTCTAAATCGATTAAGATTTTTAAATATTTAGTTATATCCGTTGCTTTTTTGCCTATCACTGACGCAATGTCGCTAAGCTTTCGGTTGCCCAAAGCAATTGCCCGAATAATTGAAAAATACGAACCAACGTCGCTTACTTCCCTGGAAAGTAAAAATTGAGGCTCTTCAAAAAGATAGCTTTGTTTATTTAAAATTCTTTCAGTAATACCGTCCCAAATATTTTTGATATCCGTAAAAGTCTCAATATACTTTGGAACACCGCCCGTAACAGAATAAAATATTACTCTATCTCTAAAAGAAAGTTTAGGGAAAAATTCGTTATAATATGCAAACGGGATTTGTTTTAATTTTATCTGGCTTGTTCGTCTGCCATATAATGGACTATTATATGCAAGCGTTTGACTATACATCATGTTCACAAGCGAACCACACAAAATCACCATCACGTTGCTTTTTGATAAAATTAAGTCCCAGATTCTTTGAAAAATTGAAGGAAAAGCTGGGTTACTAGCTGAAATATATGTAAATTCATCTATGACTAAAATTTTTTTTTCGTTTGGTTTGTATGAAACAAAGTTTTTGATTGTCTCTTCCCAGCCTTTTTTTGTTTCTGCGAGAAGTTGATTTTGTGTCCAGTCAGCTATTTGTGTTCTAAACATTTCTAAATTATTATACTCGTTTTCTTCGATAGCTTGAAAATAAAAAGCATTGTTGTTGTGTCGCCTTAAAAATTCTGCAATTAGTTCAGTTTTTCCAATACGCCTTCGTCCGTAAAGAATTGTTAAAGTAGAAGTGTTTTTTGCAAATTCTTCTTCAAGTGTTTTTAATTCTTCGGTGCGATTAGTAAATTTTTTCATAGCACTTTGCTTTGTGATGTTTTTTCTTTATATATTATTACTCCGTATTGAGATGATGACTTGGAGATTATTATGCCAAAAAGTATAATAATTCAAATTATATTATATTTTATATAGTAATATAGGTATGTTATAAAATAGTAACATTGTTAGCTTCAAATTCTAGAACATTTTCTCGGTTATGCCTGGGAAGGACAGATTAAACAAGCAGTTCAGCAACTAGAGAGTTTAGTGTCGTTATATCCGAATTAGATTTTTAATTTTCTAAATTTTTTTACCGCTTGCCTATTTTTTTTTTTTTTTGATACGGGCGATCGGGAATTGTTTTCTGAAAATACACGCAGTTATGAAATTGATAAAAAATAATTTTTCTAAAGGCAAGATCATGAAGCAAACAAATTTAAAATTTTTAAGTTCAGTGTTTTTGTTATTCGCGCTTGCACTTTGTGCGCTTGCAATAGATTTATTTTTACCCCCTAGCGTCTTGGCGACAGATTACAATAGTGGCGACATGTCGTTCTGCGGCAGTGAGCCGCCGACTAATGTAGCTTGCGGCGGAACGTGTTGCGAACACTCTAATTGCGCAGGCGGCGGCGGGCAAGATTGTAAATTTTGCGATCTCCAAAAAACTTGCAGTGCGAGCGCTTGCGGGATTAGTTGCGGAGACAAAGCTGCCTGTGCTCTACGGTGATGTTTACAAGTAATAATTTTTGGTATCGGCTAGTTTCTCACTTTTTAACATGTCCTTGAATTCGAAAAAAATCGCGTTTGCGACCATATGCAAGTCGTTTGGCCCATTGTGATTCAAAAAGCTTAATGTCTTCGTTATCTAAGACTTCGATATTTTCAATAATCAATCCTAATTCTTTTAAGGTAGCGCGATACATTTCATTAAAATAGTTTATATTTATATCGGGTAACTGTCGGCGTTGAATTTCACTGCTTTCAAACAGTTCTGAATAGGTAATAACAAATTCAAAAGAAGTTGAGTTTTTAGCGACAAAGACAATATTTTTAAGAAATGAAGCCACAGGTTTAACCAGCCCCTCAAGCAAACTCCCCCAAGGCAAGAAAATTGTTAATGAGTTTGCAATATTTTGTAATTCAGTTGGTAACTCTTCAATTGCGCTAATAACTAAAATGACATTATTTAATCCTCCCTTCATTGGTTTTTTTGTAATTTTGCTCGATATTTCCACGAGGTTGGCTTTAACAGCATCTATGCCAATATATAATGTGTCTGGATTATTTTTAGCATATCGATAAACTTGTTTTCCATCTCCAGTCCCCAGATCAAGATGTACCGATTTAAATTGACAGACTTTAGCAACCAATTCCTTTTGGCTTAGGATAACCTCATGTTTTCCAGATAAAATGATCAAGTTGTTCTCCATATAAATTTTTAAAAGGCTATTTTATTCACATATCAGAAACAAAGAATAAAGTTAAGTATCTAATACCCTGCATTTTCTTTGCAGAGTAAAAAAAGTGCTTCCCTAGGAATTGATCAGCGCTAGTTCTATTTTAACTGGACAGTCTTGGTCATCAAGCTTGGTTAGTTTATAAATGGCTTCGCGATAACAATCTAGTTGCGGCTGATAAATTCTCTTTTTTTTCAGCTTTTCCGCTGGGCTTGAGATAAAATCAGTTTTATAATCCAAAATTTCTACTAACCCCGGTTGACTTAACGCGCTATTAAAATAAAAAACACAACGATCAATGCGCCCACTAACCAGTTTATTTTTTGGCTTATTCCAATACGCAATTGGCAGTTCATTATAGACCTTGGCGTTTTTAAAACCAGTCTCTTGCTTGCGCATTGCTAAACTAAAATATCTTAACCCAGTAGCGGAATTGATATATTTCAAGAAATCATCACACACAGTTTCAACTAACTTTTTACCTCGAACTTTGTCTTCTAATTCGCCAAAACCTTTGATACATGCCAAGTCTAATAAAGCCGTCGGAGTATATTGAAAAGTCTCTAGCCACTCTAATTGCTCAAGGAATAAATGCATAATACTGCCATATTCTGCAGCATATGCAGAATCACAAATTGTAGCGCTCGATTTTGGCGGATTGGAAATTTTTGAATAAGTAGAATTAGTTTTGAGAACAATCTGACTAGGAGATACAATTTCTAAATTTTTGGTTCTTACTCCAGTATTAGAACAAAGGGAACAAGTTCCACTTTCCACGGGAGATGTTGGCGCTACTCTGGTGCTAGACGGCGTATACCAATGTTCCGTTCCCCAAATCCATCTAGTAAGCTCTGTATTTGAGTTTGTCTCCTCCATGACACGGAAAGTTCGGTTATTATCTTGCCAGTCTTGCAAGGCGCTTTTTAAAATATTGGCAAAAGTTAAAGTAGGTTTTTTAGTTTCTGGTTTTGAACTACTACTCTTTGAATTACTTGTAACTTTTTGAGTGGTATATAAATACAGTCCCTGCTTGGCACGAGTAATGGCTACATATAAAAGACAAAGCGCTTCATACAAAACGAGTTTTTTATAATTAGTAATCACTTCTTGAATGTCCCTATTGAGGGGCAAATTAAAGAGTTCTTTGTTGCGCCCGATAACCACCTTGTCTGGCGCAGTAATTTGAAATTGTCCGCTAGCATCCAGAGCAAAAATATTATCTTTGTTAGCAATTTGTAAAAGATGTTTATTGAAATTAATCTCCTCATCCAATTCGGGCAAAAATACTACATCAAATTCTAAACCTTTGGCTTTATGAATAGACATTAAACGCACTTGCGCTTGTTGTGGATTTTCTACAACCCCATGCTCAACTAAAAAAATAAAACTTGTTATGGTTTGATTTGAATCTTGATCAGCATTAAATGCCAAAGTAATTAATTGCGTTAATCTAAGTTTTTCATCTGGATATTCGTCTGCAATGAGTTTTGCTAAGTTAGTTATAGTTTGACCAAAACCATTTTGAATAATACTTGTCCTAATTTGCCAGCTAATTTTTTGTAAATTTTTTGGTTCCTGCCAATTTGTAATTTGAAAATACTCTTTTAATGCTGGAGATGAAAAAATATGAAAGGCTGACGCGCTATCGTTTGGATATTCAGCTAGTCTCAACACTGACATAATTAATTTAACGCTTAGCGCATAAAATAAACAAATGTTACCTTCTTCACTAATTTGTCCTTCAATGCCTGCTTGAGCTAATAAATTGGTCAAAGTTTGAATGTTTTTATTATTCCTAAATAAAATGCCAATTGAAATTGGAGCATTTGCTGGGTTCTGCTGCGCAAGAAGGGTTTTGACTTGCTGAACAATATCATAAAAAATTGACTTGTCAGTTTTGGAATTCTGAGGATTACAAGTTACCCACTGAATAATTCCTTGAAGTTGAGCATGATTTTCGCTAGCCGAATGAAGTTTAAATTGTTTTTCCCATTTATCATCTACTTCAATATATTCAGGATATTTTAGTAAGACCGCATTAGTTGTGCAAATGTTGTTGAAAATTCGATTGATAAGTTCAATGATGATTGGCGCGCAACGATAACTTTTTTCTCTAGTTTCAGTGCAGTCGATTAAATTGTGATGTTCAATCGTGGCGTCAAAAGTTCTATGGTCGCCACCACGCCAGAAATAAATAGTTTGCTTAACATCACCGACACAGAAAAAAGAATTGTTAGTGGCGTTACTTTTTGAAGCAATTTCAGCAATTATCGGATCTAAAATACCTAATTCAATACTGGAAGTATCTTGAAACTCATCTAACATTAGATGTTGAATCTGCGAGTCTAGACGATAATAGATCGGAGTTAGTTTAGTCCAAAAGTTGGCAGTTCGCAGAGCATGTTTAATATCGGAAAAAGTAAATTTTCGGCTAGTGCGGATTTGATCTTGATATTCTGCGTCGTAGAGTTTGAGCAAATCATGCCACGCATGTAAATTGTTTTGCAAAACAATTCTCTCTCTAAAAGCTAAGGCTTTAATTATTGTGCTATAAATTTCTACAACTTCGTAAGGAATTCTGTTATTGTAAAATATTGGTGTTTGCTGAGGATTAAGCAAATACTTTAAAATTTCCTGACAACATTTGCGTTCCTGAATTTTTTCTAAATTTTTATCTATAAAACCTTTAAATTCAAGGATGTCTTTTTGAAGACTGTTAATTAATTTTGCATGAACTTTGGCAGCTAGTAAGTCAGGGATTATTTGATGTAGCTTCATGAATTGTTCTGTTATCTGATTTTCAATTTGGAGTTTTACCTTCTCTAAGTCTTGAATTTTGAGCCAATCCCAAGCTGGTAAAATCTGAGAGTTTGGCAGCTGTGTCTCCAAATTATCTGTGCTGCTTAAAGTTTCACGATATATTTCGTGTAACTGCGAAATATCGATTTTATTAAAATTATATAAAGAATTGCTATCAGGAAATTTAACAAATTTTAATAAATTTTTGGAATTGCTGCTGTTAAGTGTTTGAGCCAATTGTTGTAAGTTATTCCGCTTAATATTGCGGCAAAGATTATTGAAAATTTTACGTGGTAGTTTGCCAGTCCAGCTAGCGTCGGCAATTTCCAAAGTTAGCGGCAGCTCTAGCTCAAAGTTAAAACATGTAACAATTTTCATGAAAAAACTGTCGAGAGTTAAAATATTAAGGTGATTTTGTGAATAAATAAGTTTTTGCAAAATATCATTAAAAAATCTTTGATAGTTCTGGAGCTCATCTGGACTTTGAGATTGAAGGTCGAATTTTAATTCTTGGGCTAAGATTAAAGCCGCCTGCTCGTTTAAGACCGCTCTAGCTAACCTGGTATAAATGCGTTCTCGTATTTCACTGGCGGATTTAACGGTAAAAGTTGTAGCGAGAATTTTATCAACTGTAATGTCTGGACGCGCTAATAAACCGATATATCTGCCAGCTAGTTCATAAGTTTTGCCTGTGCCAGCGCTGGCTTTAATAACTTTGGTTTTGAAAAGTTCGTTAACACTTGCACTGGTTATATAATTTTTTGCCATAATTATTAGTTTGTTTTATTTTCGTAACTATTCAGTAGCTAAATTGATAGACATAATTCCTAAAATATTATCCAATTCTGATTGACCTGTTGTTTTAAATTCCCAATTTTGGCTATTGTTTGAAGAAATTATACTTGCGACTATTTCTTTTATTTGCAAACCAGCGCTAGCTAATATCTCAGCTGACCAGTCGGCTTGATTAAGTAGATCTTCATCAGGATTACTAGTCAGATTAAGGTAACCTAATTCGATTGCACTCGTTACTTGGTTATTCTTTTTAAGAAGCTGCTGATAAGCTAAGGCGTAAGCCGGCAGTTGAAAATTTGTCCACTTCTTTAATTGAGGTTTATAATCGTCGATAGTCTTTTTCAGATTATCGCCGGTTTTGTAGTCGAGTAGGGCGTATTTGCCTTGATTTTGAGGGTTATAATCAACTCTGTCAATTCTGCCTCGTAATTTGAGACCAGTAAAAGCCACTGAATTTTCTTGAACTCTGGTGAAATTTAGTTTTTCAAATTTAAACTCAGTGTCTTTGAGAATTTCTTCAGTCAGCGCGCTAGATTCGAATTTAAGTTCAGTTTCCAGAATTATCCAGCCTTCTTGATAGCGTTTAGCTTGCCAGTGGCTAAAACTTCTTAATTGCTCTTCTAGTATTTGTTTTTGAATTAGCGTGAGAGGAAAGGTGTTTTTAGTTGCTGCATAAATTTCAAAATAAAGTGTTTCTAACCTATCTATTAGAAATTGGTAAATATCGTTAGCTAGGGCAGGTGTTGACTTTTGTGTTTCAGGTTTAAAATCTAGTAAAGCTTCTAAGGTGCTGTGGGCTAAAGAACCTAATGCGCTGTCGGAAATTGATTCTGTAGTTGCAGCAATAGTTTTAAGTTTTAAAATGTGCTGCAAATAAAAACGGTAAGGACAATTCACAAAATCAGCCAGACTGGTGATATTGATATATTTTATATCTTGTTTCAGAGGTTGGGCTAAGTGTTGGAGTATGGAATATTTTTTATGAATGGGTTGCACGGCAGTAGAAGAAGGCGCGCTAAAAAAGCTTTGAATACGGGAGGCAATGGTTGTTTTGTCGCCAATAAAAAGTAGCCGACTTGGTAATCCGTGTCCGCTGGCAACTGTTCTAGAACAAGTGATAAAAACCTGATGTTGATTCTGCTTGCGTGATTCCAAAATACTTTTAAACGTTGCAATTTCACGAGCTAAACGCCTAGTATCATCTAAAATACCTAGTTTTTGTCGGAGTGCGTTGGGCAAGAATGCGTCTTCATTAACGGATTCTGGCAGATAACCTTCATTAAAGCCAGAAAGCGCTAGTAGCGGGGTATCGTCCAGCGGAATTTCAAGCCAGCCTAGAAGGTTGATACCTTGAAAACCGACTACAGGATATAATGTTTCTTTGGTAATTTCAGAATAGATTAAATAAAACCCTTCTAATGGTAAAAAAGTCTCAGTTATTTTTAATAAGGTCAGATTTTTTAAAATGCTTTGTATTTTATTTATGGCAAGTTCTGTCTGTAGATCGTGCTGGGTAGGAGAGGTTAGTTCCTCAGCTGCAAGAGGATAAATTGTATTTAGCAATTTTTCTAAAAAAACACAGCAGCTGGAGAGTGGCATTTTATCTTGAGTATTAAATTCGCGTCCCAGTTCTTGAATATGGTTTTTAATATTAATTAAAAGCGTTTTAGCTGTTCCACAGCGATATTTATCGGCAATGATTGCTTTAGTTCCATAGTTTTCTTGTAAATGCTGGTCTTGATACTCGATGAGCTGTTCGATGATTTGTGAAGTTTGGAAGTGTTGTGTTAAATAATTTTCTAGGTCAGGATGACGGAGTAAAGCAGCGAAAGTATCGTAATTCGGGTTGAGCCAATATTGATAAAAGAGTTTTAGCAAATGTAGTGGCTTAGTTTGCTGAATCTTAAGACCGACACCAGAACGAAAACTAATATTTTGGGTTTTTAGAGAATCTTCTAAGAAGGGGCGTAGATTTTGATCTGCAATGCCAATAACGATATCTTCGCTAAAAATTTGGTCAGGTTGTTGTTTTTCTGTAACTTGTTTTAAGAAATTACAGATTGCTGCGGCTTGGGTTTGATAATTATCTGAGATATTAAGTTGTTCATCTGTAACGTGAATTTGTTCGTGTTGCCATTTTTTAATTTGCAAGCTGCCGAAGTTGTCGTAATAGTCAGCGTATTCTGGGTTGGCAAAGATAAGGGTAGTAATTTTTGCGACTTTATCCTGGAGGCAGTTGAGAAGTTGTTTGTGATTTTCATTTAAGTCGGTTGTGCCAGCTAGCCAGAGCTTAATAGAGCTAAGAGGTAAGAGGGGATTGGTGAAGTTATTACTTGCTACAGTCTCAAAGATTTTTTGGTGTCTGTCAGTCAGCTGTCGGGCTTTTAGAAGTTTTAAATATTCTTGGTAAATTTCGTTTAATGCCACCCAGCGATTAATTTCGTCTGTTAAGTCGCTGGTTGATAAACTTAAGATAGCCTCTGGCACATCTTGGAATTGTTTCATACCAGTCGAGATCTCGTAGTAGATGGAATTAATTTTTTCGGCTAAGTTTAAGCGCGAGAGTAGGGAATCTGGTTTTGTATTTTTGTATTTTGGGCTTAAAATTTTAAAAATTTCAGGTGAGTTTTCTTGAATATGTTTGAGAGCTTCCGCCCAGAAAAGTTTACATTCAAGTGGATGAGCTATGTCGTGGAGTTGGTCTGCAATGAGTAAATCTACTAGTTTGCCGATGGTAATAATATTCGGAGGAATGAGCCCCAGTTTGCGCTGTTCGCTAACTTGGACTAAAAGTTCAAGTAGGCGTCGTTTTGCACTTTCGCTGGGTAGAACGATATATGCGTTTTGCATTTCTAACCAGGTTGGTGAATCTTTTGTTTTTTGAGCTTGATAATATTCAATTAAATGTTCAGCTACACTGTGTAAAAAAGGTTTATTCCAGCCCAAGAAATAAATATCATTGTTTTCCATTATATTATTGTCTGTTTAAATTTTTTTAACTTTAATTTTTTTCGGATTGCCTTTTAAAATAAATGCGCTGGATTTGAAAGGTCTTACTAAAATTATCTGATAGTATAAATTATTTAAATATTATCGTGTGTTAGCTAGTACGTTTTTTTCTGGTATGGGGTTACTTTTAGTTTTTGAAATAATGTATTCTTTACTTAATAATTTTAATATATTAGAAGCTTACGTTTCATGATCAATATTGAAAGTTTTAGAAAATATGATGAAACAAAAATTTAAAATTTTAGATTATATCTCAATGCAGACACTGCGGAAATTCGTTGAAAGCTTGCAAAGCAAGGTTTTTCACTTCTTTGAAGTACTCTATAAAGCAGCTTATAGATTTTATTGTGATGATGGTTTTTCGCGCGCCTCTGGGCTTTCATACACCACACTTTTTGCGCTTGTGCCGCTAACAGCTTTAGTAATTTTAGCCTATAGCGTGTTTGGTATTAACGAAAAAGAAATTGAAGAAAATATTGCCAGTTTAATTACTAAGATTCTGTCTTCAAATTCAACTGTTGAGCTAGGTTTAAATCTTAATACTGCTGCTAACGAACAATTAATCAAACTGCGAGACGAGATTGTTACTACACTTTTAACTTTGGCTGGTCATGCCAAAACTTTAGGAATTTTAACTGTAACAATTTTATTTTTTATTAGCGTTAGTCTGCTAAATACGATTGAAAGCGCTTTAAACGCTATTTGGCGGGCAAATACTTCACGTGTTAAATTTTTCCAAAAACTGCTTAATTTTTGGGCTGCCATTACGTTAGGCGCGCTCTTTACTGCAGCTTCTATCTATCTGACCAGCAATTTTGGGATTGCCAACATTGGCACCGCAGAGCTTGGCTTAGGGGCTTTTCCTAAACTGACTTTATTTTGTCATTTTATGTTTCCAGTTTTAATAACTTCGATTGCTCTTTCGCTTTTATTCTATAAACTTCCAGCTACTAAAGTTCGTTATCGAGACGCATTTTTAGGTGGTTTTGTCGCGGCTGTTTTATTTGAAATAGTGAAAATTGGTTTTTCTTATTACCTGAGCAAGTCCACGAGTTATGCGGCAATCTACGGAGCTTTGGCAACTTTCCCACTCTTTTTGTTTTGGATGTATCTAGGTTGGGTTGTTGTTTTATATGGAGCGGAAGTCGCAAATTTATCTGGCTCGTTAGAAGTTATTAGAGAGATTGACCGTTACTCTTCGTCTTTAGGTGAAATTGGTCCAGTCTTAGGTCTGCGGATTATACTCTTATATGCTAAAGCTTTTGCACAAGGAGATAAACAGTTAACTGAAAGTGATTTATGTATTCAAACTGGGGCAGATTCTGTAATTATTAGAAACTGTGTAGATTTACTTTCTTTTGCAAAATTACTGACTCCTTATAGTGAGGAAAATAAAGTTCGAACAATTAATCGCTCGTTAGAATTAATTACTGTTCAGGATATTGTAAATGCTTTTGTAAATCGTAACGCTGGCAATAATAATGACCTCTATATTTTAAATTTGGTAAAGAATTATGGAAACTCAAAGGAATTAAAAGACATTACCATAGACGAGTTAGTTAAATTTGAAAGTTAATTATCTTTTTTTCTTTACTTAATAATTTTTATATACTAAAAAATCGCGTGTTATAACCAAGAGTTAAAATCTAAATATATTTCAATGCAATACATTTCAACCATCATCATGGGAATTGTCGAGGGGCTGACAGAATTTCTGCCCGTCTCTAGCACAGGACATTTAATTTTAGTTGAAAATTTAATTAATTTTCAGGCAGACAAAAACCATTTTTTCGAGGTTTTTATACAATTAGGGGCTATTTTAGCGGTTGTTTGTTTATACTTGCATCGTTTTGTAGGTTTTTTGAATCTAAAAAAACAGCCTGAACCGAGTTTTTATGGTTTAAATGGAATTATCAAGATTAGCATTGCTTGTCTGCCAGTTTTTATATTAGGCGCTTTGTTTCAAAACAGAATTAAAGAGTTATTGTTTGCACCGGTTACGGTTGCAGCTGCCTTGCTAGTTGGCGCAGTGTTGATGATTATAGCGGAAAAATTTCAGCTGGCTCAGAGCAGGCGGCAAACTAAAGCTTTCGCCAAGGTTGATAAACTCGAAGCGCTAACTAATCAACAAGCATTATTAATTGGTATTTTTCAGTGTTTGGCTCTTTGGCCTGGTATGTCACGATCAGCTAGCACAATTATAGGTGCTATGTTTTGTGGGGTATCTCGCGCGGTAGCAGCTGAATTCTCGTTTTTAATAGCTGTGCCAGTGATGTGTGCGGCTGTGGGATATGATTGTTTAAAATCCTGGGACAACTTGGAGATAAGTTTATTACCGATTTTTATTTTAGGTTTTGTAGTTTCATTTATTTCAGCTTTAGTAGCGATTAAATTAATGCTAGCGATACTTAATAAATGGACGCTACTGCCATTTGCTTATTATCGAATTATTTTGGGAATAATTGTATTAGGAATTTTATATGTCTAAACTAGTGCTAATTAATAAAAACATGACCAAGCTCTTATCAATTCTTTCAAAGATTTTTGTTTGGGGATTACTTTTTGCAATTATTCATGAGTTAAGGTCTTTTGCTTTATTAATCTTCTTAACCTTTGTTTTTAGTTATGTTCAGTCAAATATTGTCGAGAATTTAAAAGATAAAATTCAGAATCGGTTAGCTCGAGTGCTATCAGTTAGTATTGTATTTTGGGCAATTATTATTTCTGTATTTTTGTATATTACCCCTCAATTTGTGCAACAAGGCAATGAATTTATTAAAAATATCCCAACTTATTTATCAAATATTGACGCCGAAATTATTAAGGCGCGAAACGAGAATTTAGTCTTACAAGATATGTTTCCAAGTTTAGACTCTAAGTTTACGCCTGTCGCACCAGAAAATAATGCTGAAGAAGACACGATTGTGATAGCTGAGGGAGGACATAAATTTAGCTTGAAAAATTCGCCAACTGTAAATTTTATTAATATTTTTCTTGGTAATCAAGGAGATGGTGCATATTTAGCAAGTGATGGGATTAAAAAAGCTGCTCATACAATTAGGATAATTAGCGTTACTATTTTTTCAATAGTCGGCACGTTTTTATTATCATTATTATTTTCGTTTTTAATAGTTTTAGATTTGCCGCGTTTGAAAAAAACAATTTCTGATTTGAGAAATACAAAAATACAATTTATTTATGATGAGGTTGCAGATAGTATCAAAGATTTTTGTAATGTTTTAGGTAAAGCTTTAGAAGCGCAATTTTTTATTGCAATCTGCAATACGATTTTAACTTTTTTAGGGCTGATTTTCTTAGGCTTATCAAGTAAAGCAGCATTTTTATCGGTAATTGTTTTTGTTTGTAGTTTTATTCCGATAGTTGGGGTTTTTATTAGTTCTGTTCCAATTTGTTTATTTAGTATTCAAACTAGCGGGTTAAATGGCATGTTGATTGCGATTTTACTGATTACAGGTATTCATTTGGTGGAGACCTATATTTTAAACCCTAGAATTTATGGCTCGCATTTAAAATTGAATCCAATTTTTGTTTTAATTATTCTAACTATGTGCGGTAAGTTGTTTCACACTTGGGGCTTAGTGCTGGGTGTGCCAATTTTTTCGTATTTCTTTTATTATTCAATTAGAAACAAAAAAGTCGAACATTAAAAAAATGGAGAGTTATGTATCAGCTAATATTTTTAGGAGCGCCTGGAGCTGGAAAAGGAAAACAGGCTGAAATTTTTGCTCAAAATAATAAGCTCGCCAATATTAGTACGGGTGTAATGTTACGTAATGAAATAGCTAGCGGGTCTGCATTAGGTTTAGAACTTAAGCCAATTATTGAAACAGGGGCTTTAGTTTCGGATGAGTTGGTTATTAGTCTTATCGAGCATAGACTTACTCAAATAGATTGTCAGAAAGGTTATATTTTTGATGGTTTTCCGCGAACAATTCAACAAGCTGAGGAGTTGGAAAAGTTCTTTATAAAGCAAAAAATTAAGTTGCCATTAGTGGTGATGTTTGATATTTCCGATGAAAATTTGTTAGCTCGTTTGGAGAATCGGCGTAATAGTGATGAGCATAGAGCGGATGATGCGGTTGAAGTTCAAAAAAACAGATTGCAAATTTATCGTGAGCAAACAGTTCCGTTAATTGATTATTATAAACAAAAAGGACAATTAGTTCGTGTGGATGCCAATGCAGATGTCGAGGTTGTGCAACAGCGATTAGTTGATGTATTAAATGTTGCAAATAACTCTTAAAACACCCGCTGAAATAAATAAAATGCGCAAGGCAAATATGATAGTTTATGAAGTCTTGCAAGCAGTAAAAGAGATGGGCGTTGCTGGGGTAACAACTGCTGAGATGGATGCTAAAGCAACGGAGATAATTCAGAAAGCTGGCGCTGTGCCAACTTTTTTAAATTATGTGCCAGCAGGCAGTCGGGTGCGTCCTTTTCCAGCCACTATTTGCGCTTCCAAAAATGAAGTGATTGTTCATGGTATTCCAGATAAAGTTCCTCTTAAAGATGGGGATATTGTAAGTATTGATTGTGGTTGTAAGATAGATGATTTTTGTGGGGATTCGGCGATTACCTTTGCGATTGGCAAGGTTAGTTCGCTAGCGGAACGTTTGATGAAAACCACAGAGTTATGTTTGACCTCGGCAATAGCTCAGTGTCTTGTTGGTAATAGAATAGGGGATATTTCAAACGCGATTCAGACCTTAGCTGAAAAGGCTGGTTTTGGTGTGGTGCGAGATTTTGTTGGGCATGGAATTGGACATATTATGCATGAGCCTCCGCATGTTCCAAATTATGGTCGAGCGGGGCAGGGCAGAATTTTAAGAGAGGGTTTAGTCATTGCAATTGAACCGATGATTACCCAAGGAACATATGTAGTAGAGGTTTTGCATGATGGCTGGACAGCTGTTACTAAAGATCGCCAGCTTGCTGCTCATTTTGAACATTCAATTGCGATCACCAAAAATGGACCGATAATTCTTAGTCATCCGTAATTCTTAGATTTTTTATGCCTTGGCTGAAGTTAAGGCAGACCATGAGGCTTCGGCGATCACAGGGGCTATTTCTGAAGGCGAAACTTTGGCTGTTCCATCAAGCCAGTCCAGAATATAACTCAGCGAAAGACCAAAGATTAAAGTCCAAATCACTTCAGCGTTGAGTGGCGCAATATCGCCGTTATGAATTGCCTTCTTAATTACTTTAGTAAGTTGTCTACCTAAAATATCAAAACCTACAACTGTAGGTTTAGTAACTTTACGGCTCAAAAATTCATTATGACGCGCTAACCATAAATATTTTGCCAGCGACTTATTATGTTCTGAAAAATAAAGAAAAGCGATCACAATAGCTTTAAACACCTTTTTGGGATGTTCATTAATATCAATAACTTCAGTAATGGCTGAACGAAATTTTTTTATTCCAACCTCATAGAGATGACTAGCTATTTCTTCCTTATTAAGAAAATGATGATAAATTGAACCAACGCTACATTTTGACGAAGAACTTATGTCAGGAATATTTGTATTAAAATATCCTTTCTCCACAAATAATTCCAATGCAGTAGTTAAAATTCGTTCCTTCGGACCTTGACCTGGCTGTTGGTTCATTATTTCCTAATTACTTATTAAGTTGATCTCTTAATAATTGACTTGGTTTAAATTTCACAACCTTACGAGCAGATAAAGTAATTCTTTCCTTAGTTTGTGGATTTCTCCCCAGCCTTGCTTTTTTTCCCTTAACCTCAAAAACTCCAAAACCAGAAAGCATCACCTTGCCGTCTTTTTCAAGCCCAACTTTAATTAACTCAATCCAGTCCTCAACAATCTGAGACGCCTTATTTTTATCAACAGATAATGTCTCATAAATATCGTCAGCTAGGTCAGCCTTAGTAAGACATCCATGAGTTTTTTCGTTGTCAGTAATAACCATGTGTTTTCCCTTTAAAAAATATAAAGTAGTTCATAACTAGCTAAGCAGTTTTTACTACACTAAAATTTTTGATAATACAATACTCATAATAGCTTAAAAACATTAAAATTTTATATGTGTTTGTATGTGTGTTTGGATGATCAGCAAAAGTTTTTAGTTGCATTTTTTTGCGCTATTACCCAAAAACCATATAATATCAATATATTATATATTACCTTGCCAATTTGTTATAATTAATAGTAGAAAGCGAAAAATTTGGCTGTTATTTTTTAATAAACAATTCAATTTTTGCAGCATTACCATGATATTTAATAACTTAAACTTTTTAATTATCTTAAGTTTGTGTTCTTTTTCGTTATTAGGCTGTTCACAGCAGAACGAAAAAAATGTTTGTGATTTTCAAGAATTATCTAATGTTCTTGAAATTGTTGAAGAGGCGGAACAAAAAACCTCAGAATATTTTAACTTAGCTCAAGAAGAACGCCAGAAAGTTAAAAATATATATGAAGAAAATAAGTTATTGCTAGAGAAATTAACCCAAGAAAGGCAAAAACTCGAGAAAGTTAAGCGGGATTTAAAAAAATCCAGAAATAGTTGCGGTAATTTGTCAGCAGAAAGGTTAAGTAAAATTACTCCTCTTCAAAATTTGTCAGCTGTTAAAAATACGAAAGTTCAGAATTCTGCGAAAAATCAAAAAAAATCTGAAATTAATAAAGAAGAGCAAAAGATAATTAATCCTCCATATTCTCCGTCTGATGCTCCGTTATAGTTATAATACCCATTAGAAAAATTAATTTTTAAAGATATTTTCTTTATGGTTAAAATATTTATTTCTGCATTCCTGTTAGCTATTGCTTCTTATTATACTAATCCAGTCTTGAATTTGATTGAGGCGAGCTTAGCCAGCCTATTTTTAGTCTGGGGCATTAAAAATACTAAACCCGACAAAGATAAAACTATTCTGAAACTATTACTCTGGGGAATTACGTTTAGTGTTCTGGCTTTTTATTGGATACCAGACACCTTAAAATTCTTTGGAGGTTTTTCAACTAGTTTAGCTTATTTATTGTTTGCCCTTTATTGCTTATTATCAAGCCTGCAGTTTGTATTGTGTGGAATTTTGTATCGAATTTTCAACAAAAGTTTTTTTTTGAAAAAAACTTTGCTGGTTTTTCCTTTAGCCTGGGCAATTACCGAACACTTCTTTCCGCGTTTTTTTCCGTGGTCGTTCATTAGTTTGCACATTACTTGGTCTAGTTTTGCCGTTTGGTCACAGTATGTCCCTTTAGCTGTTTTAAGTTTTATTTTTTTCTGGTGGATTGAAGTCTTAGTTTTGATATTAAACAAATTTGTTTTGGGGCAGAGTGTTTTAACTATTCAGGGTTACAAAACTTACCTCACAAAAGAGATAAACTATCCGCGGATTCTCTTTATTGCTGCGAGTTCTTTCTTACTTTTAATTAGTGTGGGACATGTTCAAAAGGAGCTAATTTTGAAAGAAATTCAAGAGGCAGATAAAATTAACGTCGCCCTGATTCAAGGAAATATTTCAGCTACAAAAGAACGCGACGAACTGCTCTTAGCCACATACCAAAGGCTTACGACACAGGCATTGCAACTTGGAGCAGAACTTGTGTTTTGGCCTGAATCTGCAGTGAATCTGTGGTTACCAGAGAATTTAAAGCAGGTTGACGAACTCCAAATTGATATTCAAGCTTCGAATAATATACCATTAGTCTTTGGAGGCATGACGATTCGAGAGATCCCGACGCGGATTTTAAAATTTAATACGGTCATTGCTCTGAAGTCGAATGGCGAGGTGGCTGGTATGTATCACAAGAAAATTTTAATGCCTTTTGGCGAATATCTGCCGTTTGAAAAAACTTTTCCACAGCTACGTGATTTTAGTCCGCAAACAGGCGAGTTAGATAGTGGAGATTTAGACGAGCCAATTATCATAAAAGTTGGCAAGCACGAAATCTCCCTTGCTCCGCTTATTTGTTATGAAGATTTAATCCCCAATTTATCTCAGGCTATGCAAAAACGTGGTGCTAATATTTTAGTTAATTTTACCAATGATGTTTGGTATGGCGATAGTTTTGCGCCAATTCAACATAATTTGCTGGCAATGTGGCGGGCAGTGGAAACTAGGCGTTTTTTACTGCGTTCAACTAATACTGGCTGGACCACAGTTATTAATCCCTTAGGTCAAGTTGTAAAATCTTTGCCGACTTTTGAAGAAGGGATTTTAATAGCGGAAGTAGCAGTTTTATAGAGCCGTAGGGGCGCAAGCCAAAATTCGCTGTGATTAATTTCGTGTTGTCACAAAATGTTGTGCAAATTTTGTCTACCCTATGTGGCGTATCGAGATTTGGTAAGGTGAATATAATGCAAAAACCAAAATTTTATACTTATTTTTTTTGGGGCTGTTTAAGTTTATTTACACTCTTTCAACTATTTTGCTTAGCGTTTAGTACCCTTGAGTTGTCGGGGGATGAAGCTCATTACTGGGATTGGTCAAGACGACTAGACTGGGCATATTATAGCAAAGGACCGCTAGTTGCGGTTTGTATTTATCTGAGCCGAATTTTTTTTGGAGATACTGAATTTGCAGTCCGCTTTCCAGCGTTATGTTTTATAACCTGTTTTTCTGTTATCTATTATTATTTTGTTAAACAAAATTACGGAGCAAAACTAGCTTTCTGGTCCTGGTTGGCAATTAGAACAACCTTAATTTTTATCTATCAGGGATTTATTTTTACTACTGATCCGTTAGTTTCCTTTTTTTATTTGCTAGCTGTGATGGCGTTTTATAATGCCGTGTACGGCAAATCGAGGTGGTGTTGGCAAGTTGGTTTTGTTGCGGTGGGGCTGGGGGCTTTAGCCAAATACACGATTTTGATTTTGCCATGTTTTGTATTTCTTTTTTTATGGCTGACGCCCCAGCAACGTTGGCATTTAAAACAGCTAAATTTTGGGGTAGCTGTCATCTTAGGCGTTTTGAGTTTAACTCCGATTTTAATCTGGAACGTTCAGCATGATTGGGTCAACTTTGCGCATAATGCTGGGCATATTATTTCGCAAAAAGGTCTGGAGTTTAAGCCACGTTGTTTTTTTGAATTTCTTGGTGGACAATTAGGAGTTATTGGTCCCTGTGCGTTTATTGGAATTTTATTTGCCTTATATTATGGCTGTAAAGAATGGCTGCGCGGAGATATAAAAGCTGGTCTACTATTTTGGACTAGTTTTCCATTGCTGGCCTTTTGTGTTTTAGTTTCCTTATTTAAATCGGTCTATGCTAATTGGGCTATGCCGTCCTATATTTCAGGCAGTTTCTTAATTGTCCATTTGGTTGATAAATATGCCTTGCTAGATAGAGTTAAAATTTTTTATTTGGTAAATCTATTTATAAATTTATTGTTTTCGCTGCTTGTTTTTTTATTAATCTTTGGGATTACTTTGGGTATTACAGGAAAATATCTACCGACTAAGCGACTGACTGGCATTAAAGAAGTTGCTCAGCAAACAGCTCACCTAATTCAGTCCGAATTTAAAGATAAAAGTAAAGAAGTTATAATTGCAACTGACCGCTATATGTTATCTTCATTGTTGGCGTTTTATTTACCAGAGTCTGACTTTATTTATAATTTTTTTGCAGGCAATCGGCGCATGAATCAATTTGATATTTGGGGAGGGTGGGAGCAGTTAAAGGGTAAAGATATTTTGTTAGTTACTAAAAGCCTAGATAGTGCTTGGGAACTGCAAGATGAATTTGAAGCGCTTGAGCAAATTGGCGAATGTCCATATATTGAAGTTAGTTTAAATCGCACAATAGTTTATGCTCCATGTTTTTTTATTGGGTATGCTTATAGTGGAAAACCTCAAGTTGTTCCTAAAACTCGCTAAGTGAATGAAACTGTTCAGCCACTGAACTGTTAGAGGGGAATTATATTTTCCGTGACAAAGCTAGACAAAAAGCTACTTTTTAAGTAGTGTCCGCTGGATTTTTTAAAGATAAAAATCTTAATTAAGAGGTATCAATGATTGATAATGAAACTGAAAGAGTAGAAAATCAAGTTGTTAGCGTTGAGCTTGATAATTCAGGAGAAAGTCCAGAGGACAATGACCTTGAGCAAGAGACTAGCGCCTTAAATTTGGTTGCGACAATTAGTAGCCTTTTGTTTGTGTCGCCTAAGCCTTTAAAACTTGAAACAATTAGCGAAATTGTTGGTTTGAGTGTTGATGATTTAGAGGCGGTTATGGAAGAGGTGCGAGGTCTTTATAGTGATGAAAAACACGGCTTTGCTTTACAAAAAGTTGGTGGTGGTTTTCAACTGCGCACTGCGCCAGCTGCCTTGCCAGTTATAAAAAAACTCAAGCCTAATCGTGGTCGTAGACTTAGTCGAGCTGCGGCAGAAACTTTGGCAGTGATTGCATATAAGCAACCAGTACAACGCGCTGAAATTGAAAATGTTCGGGGTGTTGACGCTTTGCCGACACTTAAAACTTTGCTGGATGCCAAACTAATTCGTATTATTGGTAAAGAAGATTCGGTTGGTAATCCAGTTTTGTATGGCACAACTCAGGAGTTTTTAGAAATTTTTGGATTATCGGATCTTTCAGAACTGCCTTCTGTGCAAGAGATGACTAATTTAGCTAATGAGCAGGGTGAGGTTTTGGATGATAATCAGGAAGAAGTTGTCGCTGAACCGTCTGTTGATTCAAAACTAGAATTTGACAAGGTTGCAAATGACTAAGCTTAATCAGAAAGCCGAGATGATGCGCCTGCAAAAGTTTTTATCGCAAGCTGGAATTGCTTCTCGGCGTAAGGCAGAAGAGTTAATTCTGGCTGGCAAGGTTACAATCAATGGTGTGGTGGCAGAGTTAGGAGCTAAAGTTCAGCCCCAAAAAGATAAAGTGTTGGTAGCTGGTAAATTAGTAACAAATCAAGTTTATAAATTATACGCCTTTCATAAGCCGACGAAAGTAATTACGACCATGTATGATTCACGACATCGTCCAGCTGTAGGGAATTATGTCTCAAAACTTCCAGTCAAAGTTTTTCCAATTGGACGTTTGGATTTTGATGCGGCAGGGTTGTTGCTTTTAACTAATGATGGTGATTACGCTAATAAATTACTGCATCCTCGTTATCAGATTCAGCGTTCTTATTGGGTAGTATTAGATGGTTTTATTGATAATCAACAAATTGAGTTGCTGTTACGGGGAGTTCAGTTGGATGATGGTTGGGGTAAGGCGGATTTTTTAAAGCGGGTGCAGCCTAAAAGTATTGCTAAATATTTCAAACCCTTTCCAGCAGCCTGTGCAGTTGTGAATATTATAGTTAGCGAAGGTCGGAATCATTTTGTAAAGAGGTTATTTGCGCAGATAGGTTTAAAGGTTACTCAACTCTTTCGCTATAGTTATGGTAAACACAAAATAGGAAACCTCCGTCCCGGAGAGATTAAAGAAATCAGGTTTTAGCGATTTTTGTAGAGAGCTACTATAGCGTAATATCTAAAATATAATACACTAAATCTATAATAAATTAACGGTTAAGTTTATTTTTTATAAACATAATTAGTTATTTTTATTATACTTATTTAATATTTAAAAAGCTTTAAATAAATATAAATTTAATATAAAATACACTCAAATTTTTTTTTTTTAACGTAACCCATTAATTTGGAATTATGACTAAACTAATAAAGGGGCTTGGCTTCTTCGGTTTAGGTTTTTTTCTTGCAATAATTTTTTGTTTTACAATAGTTTTTTTACATCCGGGTTCTGCTAGCAGACATGTTAATGATCAACTCATTGTGCTATCGGCGCATAAGCAGTCTCTTGTGTCTTCTGATTCGTTAATAACTTCAATCTTATTAACTAGGTTAGAGCAAGAAACCAGAAACGGACAACCTTTTAATGTTGGAACTGAATTAAAAAAAATGCTTCCTGATAATAATAATGCTTTTGTTATAGAAACAGACCTAACCTTTCAGGAAATTTTTGAAAAAAAGCGTTGTGAACTAGTTAATACCTATCATGAAAATAACCCCCAGCACTTCGACAATTATGTCAGCCTTTTAAAAACACTTGCACCACAGTATTGTTTAGATCTTAAAACAGAAAAAAATATTATTAAGGCGTTAGCTAATTTTTCCCTAATTCAAGACATGAATTTCAGGCGTAAATTATTCTTTGATTCATCACTCATGCACTCTTTACGCGCTTTTGCTCAACAAAAACCAAGTATTGCTAAAGCCTTAGCAAACTTTTATGTAGTGCTTGCCAGTGATGCGTTGCAGAGTAACTATTTAAAACTTTCGGTATTTCTATTAGGAATATCACAAGAAATTTATCCTAACTTACCAGCCCAAGACAGAATGTTAGCGCTGATAGAGGAAGAAGGCTATTATTTACAGACTATTCCTACGGGCGGCGAGGTTACTTTTTTAGGCTATCAGCATAGTAGTTGGATGAGTCTAATTGGTTTACTAGTTCTATTGGTGTTTATAGGTTGGATAATCTGTTTATATATTATGAACCAGAAACAAGCTAACAAGATGAACGTTGATTACTTAATGCAAAAATATGATTGGAGTGATGAACAACCGACTGTGGCTATGGTGATCAATGAGATTCGGTATGATGTCGATGATACAAA
This sequence comes from Deltaproteobacteria bacterium, assembly GCA_031278395.1. Taxonomy (GTDB): domain Bacteria; phylum Bdellovibrionota_C; class UBA2361; order SZUA-149; family JAITKM01; genus JAITKM01. Next base: position 49,799 of record JAITKM010000029.1, read on the forward strand.
TGATGCAAAAGTAAAAGATAAAGATGACGACGAGAACTTTAAAACTTCCGATACTGACGAAGTTGAATCCAATCCTAAAGTTATCAGTATTCACAAAGATAAGCCCCAAAAATGACAAATAAAGAGATTGCTAACAAGCGCATTCAGGAATTGAGAGCCATAATTGAGGCAGCTCAAAAACAGTATTATTTAGCAGATGACCCCACCATGTCTGATGCTCAATATGATAAATTATTTAGAGAGCTTGAAGCCTTAGAAAAACAATTTCCAGAATTAATTCAAGCTAATTCGCCAACCCAAACAGTTGGCGTCTCTATCAAGCAAAGTAAAAAATCAACTGCTCAAATTTCTTTTTTTGACAATAACTTTCCTACGCAAAGTCCAGCTAGCTCAGCAGTTTCAGCAACTCAATTTGCAGAAGTGCGTCATCGCGAGCAAATGTTATCGCTCGCTAACGCGCTAGACTTCAATGAATTTAGAGAATTTGATGCTCGAATTAAAAAATATTTGGGACTAAATACAACGCCAAAATATTGGGTAGAATATAAATTTGATGGTTTAGCCGTTGAACTAGTTTATGTTGATGGTCTTTTAAAGGTAGCTTCCACTCGCGGTGATGGATTTATTGGGGAAAATATTACCGAGAATATCAAAACTATTAAATCCATCCCACAAAAATTAGATTTTACAAAAATAAAAAAAAACTTGCCTCAACAAATAGAAGTTCGCGGCGAAGTGCTGATGGAAATTGCTAATTTCCAGCGCCTCAATGAGGAACGTTTGGCTAAAGGCGAGCATGTTTTTGCTAATCCTCGTAATGCGGCGGCTGGTAGTCTACGACAGTTGGATATTCAAATTACCGCTAGTCGAGAATTGGATTTTTATGCATATGATTTAATGAGTGCAGAGCCAATCTTGAGCACTGCTGAAGACGAATCCAAAGAAATTTTAGCAAATTTAGGTTTTAAAACTCAGGGAAATTATTGGGCTACGAATGATCTTGAAGAAATTGAAAGTTATTATCAACAAATGCAAACCGAGCGGGACGTTCTGCCTTTTGAAATTGACGGTGTGGTAATTAAAGTTTTAAATTTTGAACTACAAAATCAGCTTGGGTTGCGAGCTAGAACCCCGCGTTGGGCAATTGCTTTAAAGTTTCCAGCGCGTGAAGAATATACAAAATTGTTAGATATTACAGTGCAGGTTGGGCGAACTGGGACTTTAACTCCTGTAGCAGAGTTAGAACCGATAAATCTAGGTGGTGTAACTGTTAGAAGAGCGACCTTACATAATCAGGATGAGATTGACCGCAAAGATATTAGAATTGGAGATATAGTGATAGTGCGGCGGCAGGGAGATGTAATTCCGGCGATTGTGGGAGTGGTTAAAGAACGGAGGACAGGTCAGGAGCAACCTTTTATTCTGCCAGATGTTTGTCCAATTTGTGAAACGCAGGTTATTCGTGAAAATGATGCTGACGTGGCTTGGCGTTGTCCTAATCAATATTGTCCAGCGCGATTAATTGAAAGACTTAAACATTTTGTTTCAAGGCGAGCTTTTGATATTGAATCGCTTGGCGAAAAAATTTTGGAAAAATTAATTGAAAAGAATTTACTGAATAATGCCAGTGATATTTTTAAATTGACAGAAGAGGATTTTGCTCAAATTTGGAAAGACGCAGATAAAATGGGTAAAAATTTAGTCTTGGCGCTTGAACAGGCAAAACGCATTGATTTAGCTAGGTTTATTTATGCCTTAGGCATTAGGCACGTTGGCGAGAAAACGGCTAAAGTTTTAGCTGGTGAGTTTAGAACAGTTCAAGATTTTTTACAGGCTGATTTTGAAAGGTTAATTAAAATTAATGAGGTGGGAGAAGTTGTAGCTAAATCAGTGCTTGACTTCATTAATAATGAAGATGAAATAAAAGTTGTGCATGTTTTGTTGCAAAATGGAGTTCAGGTCAGAGAAGTGGATAATTTTAAAGCCACCCAAGTAGTTGGTGTATTTTCTGGAGAAGTTGTGGTGTTAACAGGCAATCTAACTTCTATGACTAGGGAGATTGCCAAAGATAAGATTGAGCAAGCTGGTGGTGTAGTTACTAATTCAGTTAGCAAAAAAACAACTTTACTTGTAGCTGGTGAAGCAGCTGGTTCAAAGTTAAAAAAAGCTCAAGAGTTAGGAGTAAAAATTATCAATGAAGCCGAATTTTTAGAGAGGCTACAAAAAATGAGCTTAAGTTAGTCCGACAATTAAGAGTTACCTACACCCAGAAAGCTTATTTGTGATGTTGCTGGAATGGCATTTTTTTTGCCATCTTTTTTACAAATTCCTGGCGTTCGTTCTGATTCATTTTGAGGACTTTATCCAAAAAATTTTTTTCAAACTTACTGCGAATCAGGTCTTCATTAGTTTTGATCTCGTCTAGTAATTGCCTAACTTGATCGACATCAACTTCAGACTCAGTAAGAAGAGTTGCAATTTTTTTACGCAGTTTGGTAATTTGTTCTGTTTGGGCTTGAATGTCTAGTTTTTTATGTTTGGCAAAATCAACGTCGTTAAATCTTCTATGAAAATCTAAATCTGCTTTGGAAGAATGTTTAGTATATTTTTGACCTGCAAAATGTTTAGGGGTGGGAATTGCTAAATTATTGGCGACAATAAAACCTAGACAAAAAATATTAAAACAAATCGAAATGGTTAAGATTAAGGTGATTGTTTTATTCGATAAATTCATATTACTCCTCTATTATATTTAAAAATGAGATAACGGTATAGTCTGCATTACTAAACATCTCAAACTCATTTTGGTTAATAAAATTATGATTGTTCTGCACTAAAAAACTTAAAATTATTCCTAAACAACAAGAGGCTAAACCCAGCAGTGGGTTGTAGTTAAAAGAAAATAAATCTTTAACACTAGCTTGCTGTTGCTGGATGTTTTGCAATATCTTGGTACGAACTCTAGAACAACTATTTTTGAGCTGTTCTTCCGATAAATCGCTTTTTTGTAAGACTTGTTTTATTCTATCTTGCATAATTCTACCCTCTTAAAGGTTGGTTAATGGTGGCTAATAAATCGTTATCTTTTAAATTTGTACCTAGTTTTTTAATTGCACTCGCCAGGGTTCTTTCAAGAGTTCGGAGGGAAACATTTAATATTTCAGCTGCTTCTTTTTGCGAATAACCTTCGTAATAATGTAGGACAATCGCGCTTTTTTCGCGTAAGGAAAGTTTTTGAATTGCAATTTGTAATTCTTCAAATTCATCTACGTCAGCAATTTGCGGGGCAGCTAAATTTTCAAGATGCGTTTGTTCTAGCTGGGCAAATTTATGTTTAAGTTGTCTTTTAATATCTAAACAGCGGTTTAAGACTATTTTGTAAATCCAAGTTTTGAGACTGGCTTGTGGTGTCCAGGTGCCGGCTACTTTCCAAATTTTTAAAAAAACTTCTTGAGCTACATCTTCAGCTGCCGCAACCGAGCCGAGTATTTTTTCTGCAAAACGAATGACGCCAGCTAGATAATAGTTCATTAAAATTGCTAGCGCTTCTTGGTCAGCCTTGGCAATGCGTTGCATAAGTATATAATCTTCGTTAGGTTGCATATTTTTTTTTATAAATATGGGAAATGAAACTGGTGGAGTTTAACAACAACTATATTTTTTTACAATTTTCATTTCCCATAGGCTATTAGAACCTCCAATTCCTAATGTGTTTAGACGCTTTGCAGTGTTGAATATGGTTTCGGTAATTATGTTGGTTGGCGAATTTTTTGTGTTGAAAATTTTGAGTTATTGTTAGTCGTTTAGGTTTAATTATCCTGTGTTCAATTCTGAGGTTAGACTTCTGACGATAATTATTGTCTGCATATGCATTAGAGTTGACTATCAGACACAGGGCAACAGGAACTGCTAAAATTAATGATTTATTTAGTTTCATAAATAATTTCCTTATATTTTAGGTTATTAAAAAATGCGTTGCCCAAACGTGAAGAGCTAAGATAGCCCGCCAAAAAATTATTTTTTCTTAAATTCTACAGGGTTACTGACAGAAATTCTTAAATCTTCAAGATGCAAATTTTGCCATTCTTTATTGATAGTTGCTAAAATTTTTTGCTTATTAAAAATAATTTCTTGTCCCCAGACAGAATCAATAACTTTAATGATTAGGATTTTGTGATTAATTATTTTTACTGGCGCTGATACGGCAGATAATTTTTCGCCCACAATCGCTGACCAGTTAGAGAAATTAGCATATTGGCTTAATTTATTTGTTAGATGTCGGCGCTTGAGAGAAGATTTTATAATTGAACCAATAGTAGTTGGCTTATTTGATCTATAATGGTTCATTGTTATTTAAAGGTATAGAGGCGTTCGTTTTTGCGTGCCAATCCTAACTCTTCACGCGCAATACGTTCTAAGGTTATCTGATCATTTTTAATAGCATAAATTTTATTACGGAGGTCGAAAATTTGAGTTTCAATTTCGTGGTTTTGCTGTTGGAGATGACTAAATTCGGAATTGATATTTAAAAGCTTAATTAACCCTTGATTGCCGATAATCGTAATTAATCCAATAAGACTTGCCAGACAGATAATACACCTACTAAAGATTTTAAAAAATGTTGCATTCATAATGTGCTGCGCTATTGTGATTATTTTTTTAAACAATGATTCGACAGGGCAGAGATATAAAAGTTAAAATCATATTTTGTCTACGTTTATCTAAATTTAAGTAAAAATTTATTTATTTAATTTAGATGAAATAATAATTTTATACTAACCTAATAACTATTGAAATATTTGATAGAATCGGAGAATCTTTTGAGAAAATTAAATGCGAAGTTCTCATCATGGAAAGATTAGCGGCAGCTTTTTTATCTTTAATAAAAATTTTATTTTCAAATATAATAACATCTTGTATAGGAGACCGAACGATTAGTATTACATAATTAGTGATTACAACTTGCTATAATTATTAATGTTTTGTTTTAATGTCACTTTTTATCCATTTTAGTAATAACATAGCCGATAATCTAAAGAGTTTTATGTTTTAAATAAAATGTGCTAGTTACCCCCCCGGAAAATTTCTTTTTGTTTAGTTGTAAAGGATAGCTTGTGTTTGTATTTTAGTTTGGTTTTTAAAGTTTTAGGTTTTTAAACATGGCATATGATCTTAATAAAAGATTATTTGAACTACAAGAAAAGAGTAGTGATGATAAATACCGAACCACTAACTCGTGGAAAGCTTTTTTAATTGCCAGTTTGATTTTATATGGTTGTATCTATTTATTTAGTATACCAGAAAAAACTTTAAACTCTCATGCTGTAGAAACGCTTACTACCAATAAAAATTTTCAATTCAGCCAAAATAAAATTATTAATGTCTCAAATGATCTGATACTGCTGAAAAATAATCAAAACGGCTATATTTGGTTGACTAAACTTAAAACGCAAATCCACCAACGCTTAAAATTTTTAAACTGGTTTCTAGGCTTTTCAACTCTCCCCAATAAATACTATAGTTTTGCAAAATCCTTAGTCATTAACTTTAACTTGCCTACTACTCCATTAGATTACCACCAATTGGCTTTGGAACATCCAGAATTTGACCCCTTTACGGCTCGGCTCGACCTTTCCAACATGAACTTAGGTTTTAGCGCCTTTTTTACTGAAACAGTTTTACTGCTCGTGTTTGTTTTATTTACATTTTTACCACTTTGGCTAATTGCAGCTGGTTTAGGTTTTTACAGCATTCGCTATCTGAATAAGAGAAAAGTTTTTGATCCGATTCTTACAATTTGCGATCGCAAACGCAGTCCGTTTTATTCTGGGATTTATGGCTCGCTGCGCATTAATGGAAAAATTAGCGGGATTGAATTGTCCAGTATTGGTTTGGCTTGTCCGCAAATGGAAAAAACTGAAATTACTTTAGCTCACGGAATTGTAACAACCTTAAAAAGGTTTTCGGCTTTTTGCAATACCACTTTAGATTTAACTCGGATTATTTTAGCTTATAAAGATTTTCCTTGCTATGTTGAAGAAGAGCGCCCTACCGATCTCAACGACCAGGATAAAACTATTAAGCAATTAGAGTTTGATCCAAATCTTGGTTTAGTAAGTAATGAAGATGGAACTATTGAAAGCAGAGCCCAGGAAGTTTTACCGGCTTTACTCTTAGTGCACAAAACCTTAGTGCTATATTTTAAAGACAACCCAGATATTCTAACTGCCGAGGGTGATTGTTTTCAGAAATTTAAAAATGATTTAAAAAACCTTTGTGAAAATTATCCAAATTTAGCTAAAACAATTATTAATCTTTTAACCCCTAACCGAGCTCAAGCTTTTTCACAACTTACAGTACAAGAAGTCGCAACCGCCTATCTTGCGCTGGAGGCTGGTAAGTGTATGGTTTATAAAAAAGCCGAGCGCGGTTATTTGAAATTATCGCAGTTTCCGCATTTGCAAGCTCGGGCAGTTTTACATTCAATTCGGGCTTACCACGAAGAATTTGATGGGGACAGTCGCTTAATAATTAGACAAGCTATTGTATGTTCTCGGCGGCATCGTGATTTTGGGCGGAGTTTCTTACCGGAAAAAATGCCTGCCCAAAGTAAAGCTTTGCGAGATATTTTAGAAGTTCTTTACATTGACAAAGATAAATTAAAAGATTCCAGTTTAATTACTGAGCTGGACTCATATTTAGATGAAGTTTTGCACAACTGGCAAAACAATTTTTTGGCTTTAGTAAAAACCGAGCCAAACAATTCAGAAGAAACGTCCTTTAATTCAGACTTAGGTATAGTGCATAAATCGATTGTGCTTTTAAAACAGGAGAAAATTTTAGAGCTTGCCCTTAAAGGCTATGCTAAGCCGCGGCTGGAAAGGATTCACCGTTTAATGAAGCACGCGCAGAAGTTTAACACAAGTTTGGCTATTTCTGCCCAGCTGCCTGGTTTTAAGCGTCAACTTGAAAACGAAAATGAAATCGTTGACGAAAGAAATAAAAGCCATAATTGGGATTTGGTTAAGAAAATGTTGACTCGCTATAATTGGCTTTCAACTAGACTTAATGATGATGCTGTTCCAGCAAGTGGTTTAATTTATGGTATTGTTTTAGACCGGCGGCTAGAACAAACTAAAACTTTGGAATTTGAAACTTTAGTTCCGTTGCGTCAACGACGTCTCAAAGATTTATTTGGCGAAAACTGGGAACGTAAATATTATAAAAGTAATCCACATCCCAATGATATTTTAACGTTTGTAGATCGCGCGGGATTTGAGGCGAGATTAAAAGTAATGAATAATTAAATTATGGCACGGCAATATGAAAAAATAGATTTAGAGCGTGTGCTGACTGTTAAGCGTCGGAATGTTTTAACGATTTGCAGGAGTGTTCCGCTGAGCGCCATCTTTTTACTTTTTTTTCCAATAACCAACAAGTTAAGTGTCGGAGTTTTGTTGTTGTTAATTGGAATTGTTCCAGCTGTTGCAATTTTTATTTTAACTGCCACAGTAACCAAGCATTTGTGGTTAGAAAAAGAACGCAGAAAAGAATCCGCAGCTCGCAATGACGCCCCAGTGATAGGACTGCCGCCAGACCGTAAAGCTTTTGCAGACGGTATAGCTTCCGCTAAAGACAGGGGTAAGCTGATGATTGACAAATATTTAGTTGGCTTTGAAGTTGATAGTGGGGATCCGATTTGGGTTACAGATGAAGAATTATGTAGTCATGCTTGTGTTTTTGCAAAAACTGGTGTGGGAAAAACTCTTTGGGTTGAAGGTTTAATGTTTCAGCAAATGGCACGTGGCAGAGCTAGCGGTTTGACTTTTATTGATGCTAAACGCGATCCAGGAACACTTGCTGATATAATTCTAATGGCTTTAATTACAGGACGCATAGAAGACTTAATCGTAGTTGATCCATTTAATCCTGTTTGTTCTTATAATTTTGTTTTTACTACACAACGTGAAGATGTCAAAGCTCGGAAAGTTTTGCGTTGTGGATTGCCGCCAACTTCAGATGCCAGCACCACAAAGCACTATGATCGGCTAGCGGCGGATGCTGTGTATCGTGTAGTCAAAGCCATGGAGAGTTTTGGTTTGGCGTGGTCGGTTAAAGATATTGCAGTCGCCTTATCTGCGTTTACAGTGGCTTACCCACGGATGCGAGCTTTGCTACATGAGCGCGGGGCCAAAGACGCCATGATAGAGTTAGGGCATTTGGCTAATAGTTATCGTAATGCCAAGGGAGGTTTGGATTCAGCAAGATTAACAGACAATCTGCGAGGGATTGCGTCGGAGTTACATTCAATTGCTAACTCTGAAGCTGGTGAGATGTTTTGTGCTCCGCGGGCGGATTTGAGTCTGACCGATGCTATTCGTCGTGGAAAAATCATTTACTACATGTTACCGCGTTTGGAAGAGGCGGAGAGTGCCGCACGCATGGTGAAAGTTTTTCGTGAAGATTTGGAAGTCTCGATTGGTGAGATTACTTCTAGTCGAGGTTATCGGTTAGAAGATCCACATATGGTAATTATTGACGAGGGGGCTTCAACTTTTGGTCCAACTTGGGCTAACTTATTTGAGTTAGCGCGTAAAGGGCGTTTTGCTTTAATTTTTGGGGCGCAGTCAATTGGCGGTTTAATGGATACGACCATGGGATTGAGTCAACAGTTTTATGAACGGGTCATTGCCAATGTGAATTTAAAAGTTATTATGCGACTTGGTGATAATAAGACAGCTTTGGATATGGCGGAGTGGTTTGGCAAGATTTCAACGCAAAAGAAAAGTATTTCTACAGGAGCTTCGATTGGAATTAGTGCTAGAGAGCTAACTAAAAGTTTGGAATTGAATCGCAGGAGTTCGGATTCAATTAAGGATGGCATTACGCTAGCTGATGATGAGGAGGATTTGGTAAGTCCAGAGGAGTTGAAGCATGAAATGTCAGCTGAAAAAGGTTTAGCGTGGTTTGATACTGGTGATGGAATTTTAAGGAAGGGGCGTTCGATTTGGTTTGACAATAATATTCCGAGTTCGTGGGAAGGTCGGGAATATTTGGTGCATTATGAAGCGATTGAAGCTGATGAAATAGGTTTAGCTGAATGGGTAGACGAGCATATTTTATCTTTAGAGCGGGCTGAGACAGAAAAAGATACAAATAAAATAGAAGAGAATCCTTTTACTATTGCTGGGCATAAAGAGTTAAATGGAAATAATGGTAACAGCGTTGATGCTAGTAATGCTCAGGCTAATGTTGGCGAGCCAATGAGTTTTAGATTTGATGCGAATCGAGGCTTTAAGGGGGCGGGAAAAAGTAATATTGCTTTTATTACTACAATAAGTGAAGAGGAGCCTAAGCTAGAATCAGAAGATATTGCCAAAGTTAAAAACGTTGCCAAGGCTGCCACTCCGGTTAAGTCAGAAGAAACTACTAATCCACCTTCTCCTCCAGCGCCGCCTAAAAAGAAAGGTCTCTTAGCTTTTAGGAAAAAATAACCCCTTATTTAGTGATTAGTGGTTAGTGATTAGTAATTTGAACTTACAATCGGTGATAATCTCCGCATGCGAACTAATCACTAACCACTAATCACTAACCCAGACCCAGAAGCAGAAAAAAGCTGTGGGACGTCTTGAAAAAATATCTAGACAAGAAAATATAATTAATTTAATAGCCCCCCGACAATTATAATGGGGTAATTTATGCAAAAATTAGAAAAATCACATCTTAAACAACAAATCAGTAACAACTTCCTCGAATTCCTTACTAAAAGTTGCGGGAGGGGGGGGGGGAAATGTAATGATTACAGATGGTTATATTTTAGGGTTAAACAAAAATCATCACAACCACCCAATAGGATTATACAAAAATAACAACCGCCAAAAAAAAATAGGGTTAGAAAAAAATCATCACAGCTCAAGATTAAACAAAAATAACAACCGCCCAACAATAATAGGATTATACAAAAATCATTACGGCTCAAGATTAGATAAAAATTATCATCACAGCCAAAGATTAGAAAAAAATCACCACCTCCCAAGATTAAACAAAAATAACAACCGCCCAACAACAATAGGATTATACAAAAATCATTACAGCTCAAGATTAAACAAAAATCATCACATCTCAATTGTGGTAAATCATAATTTATTGGCGATGATGTTCTCCTTTTGTTTTTTGTTCTTCTTTAGTTTTTTATCTCAAACGTT
>JAITKM010000032.1 GCA_031278395.1 Deltaproteobacteria bacterium
CATGTTTTTCTTTTTTTAATTTTTTTGTGGTTTTTTTCCAATAACAGGTTTATTTAGTAAAGGCTTAGAAATTCTGTTGAACATGCAAATACCCCCCCCCCCCCCCCCCCCCACACACACACACACACACCACGCAAACACAAACGCAAACACCACACATACAAACAAATAATAAAGCATTACAACTATTTCTCTCATCTCGCCGTTTCGACTTAATGTTTAAATATCTTTACATCACATCAAAACGTCGATCTGATGTTCACCGTTTTTATAGACAGCTTTATCTTGAGCACGAAAAAATTTGGAACAACTTTAAGGAATTCGACAATCCGTCAAAGAATTCTGCCGAAAAATTCATAGATTCATTTGAAGAAACATTTGTCGATATTCAAAAAAATAATTTTGATTTTAATCGTCCAATTCATATCTGGGAAAATGGTGATATTGCTAACGGTGCCCATCGTCTTGCTATCTGTGCCGCTTTACAAAAAGATATTTCTGTTAAACTGGTAACCAGTCCTATCTATCAGTGGGACTGGAGCTATTTTCAGCAACGTGGATTACAAAAATCAAGCTCCGACATTATCGCTTTGGAATATGTCAAGTTGAACCCTAACGCTTATATCGTTTGTTTGTTTCCATCCATGCCGATGCAATACGACGACTATGTCATTAGGATTCTTAACCAATATGGTTATGTGTATTATAAGAAGGAATTCACACTGTCAGTTAATGGTTGCATAAATATCCACAAAATTTCTTATGGCAAAGAAGATTGGATTGATTCTTATGATAATAACTTTGCTAACTTACAAAGACGCGCATTAAAAACAACTGGCGGACAGCAAGAAGGCACAATGCGTTCTTTCGTGTTTGTTTGTGATAATCTCGAAAAGGTTAAAGAAGCAAAGAAACAAATCAGAGCAATTCTCAATATTGGCAATTATCCGGTACATATCAACGATACAAAAGAAGAGGCAATTGAATTGGCTCAAACGTTTTTTAACGATAATTCACTGTATATGTTAAACAAACTTCCATTTAATCAACGGATGGACAGAATTGATTATCTGGTGAATGAGTTTAAACAATACATATTTAAAAACGGATATAATGCTGACGATTTATGCGCCATGGGTTCAACTCCCATGGGTGTGTTTGGATTGCGAAAAAATAATGATTTTGATTTTCTACATCTCGACCAAGATATTGTTAAACCGGATAATCCAATATTTTCACAACACACCAGCGAGTTAAGTTATTATCCTGTTTCGTTATCAGAAATAGTAATTAATCCGGCAAATCACTTTTTCTATAAAGGTGTAAAGTTTATCACGCTTGATCTCCTGAAAGAGATGAAAAAAATACGCAATCAACAAAAAGACATGAACGATGTGCGGATAATTGATGAATTTGTAATGGGTAATACATATTATTGTCTGCCCTTTTCTAAAATACCAGAAACAACAACTAAGCACTTGTTCTAAAATTTTTTAGCTTCTTCTGCGCCACGCGAAAATATTTGCTGACAAAAATCACTTACGAGTTATTTTTCAACGCTAAATACGCTTCTACCTTCTTGTTTTCCATATTTTTCGTAATGATATAAAGGATTTAATCCTGCTTGTTTAACATCTAAATTATTATCTAAATAGAGCTGAGTTGAAAATTTTAAACTTGGATTCAGGTTTTGTTTCCAACCAATTTTAAAATAATGTTTAGCTGGAAACATTATTTTTGTTATTCTATATGGATAACTTGTTCTATACCAAAAAGAATTAAAATAGCTTGACTGTTTAACCAAAATAACCCCTTGATTTATTTTAGTTTTATTTACAATTAAATTTATCGCGTTTTTGCCATAAAATAATACATTATGAAATAAATAATCTATAGAATTTAGCAAAATTCTATAAACTTGTTTAGCTAAGCCTAGATTTGGAAATTTAAAGCCCATTTTACCGCGTAATTTAGGCAGATATTTAAAGATAGTATAATTAAATTTATAATGTTCATATATATACCAATCTTGAGGAACCATAGTTCGCTTTTCTTTTACCGAAGCGCGACCCCTTTCAATTTTGATTCTCAACTCTTCTTCTGATTTAGACCAATAATGATTAAGCTGAATTTTATGCCTTTGAAGATATTCTGTCTGATATACTCCTTCTAAAATTGGCTCAAAATTTTCTGTTACTGCCAGCTCGCCATCCAAGTAAAATTGATTATGAATATTACAACTGCGGACTTTGAGCGGATTAACAATACTTTTCACATGCAAACTAACCACATTTTCTTTATCAGCATGAATTCTGGTATAATTCTCAATAACTAATCCAGCTGGTCTTGTTTTGTGCCTATTGGTATCAAATTGAACCCAATTAATAACTACAGCAGGATATTGTTCAAAGTCTTTGAGAAACTTTGGAATATTGTTAGCTTGAATTGGAACAATAAACTCATCAGCATCAATTATCGCCATCCATCTAGTTTGATATTTATATTTTTCTACAGCATGCTTATATATTTCAACCTGTTGCGCTTTGCCTTGCCAAAATTCATAAACCACAAGACCCGCAGAAATATAAGGCTGTAATACTTCTCTAAGATTATCTGAGCTTTCATTATCATAAAGATAAAACCTCTCTACCCCCACTAATAAATGGTATTCAAGCCATTCTTTAATATAAGAGGCCTCATTTTTAAGCGCGGCTAATATTGCTAAATAGATTTCCGTCTTTGGTTTTTGTAACATATTATAATTACATATCCTCCTGCTCTTCGAGGTTGAACATGTAATTTAAACCATTAAGCCAGGTACGCTTAATTGTGCTAACCGGCATACTAAAATTAACTAGTCCTGTAACTTTTATATCACGTCCACCAACTAGTCCTTCGGCAAAAATATTTAATTCTTGTTTTTGGCAAAAATTTAAAAAACTAGCTCTTTTTTCCGGACTAACGCTTAGAATAAAGCGCCCTAAACTTTCGTTAAACAACACAACTTCCGCGCGCAGTCCTTGTAGTACAGGGTCATTAAAAATCTCTAACTCCACACCCACAGCTCTCTTGGGGCGATAAACGCAACATTCTGACAGCGCTAGCGCTAAGCCGCCGAGCGAAATATCATGGACAGTCTTAACTAAGCCTTGTTTAATTAGCGCCCGCACACAATTACAATAATAGCTATGCTCGGCTAAATTTAGTTCCGGCAAGCTGCCAGTGATTTTTTTGTGTATATAATAAAGATATTCGGAAGCTAAAAACAAAGGACGATTAACACCAATCACAAATACCAGCTCATTAGATTGCTCAAAATAATGTTTAGTAACCTTAGTAACGTCTTCAATTAAGCCAGTCATTAAAATTGACGGCACCGCAAAGTCAGCAACTGGTTTGTCTGTCTTAATTGGAATAACAGCTTCCGATAACACAGGAATATCTAAAACAATTGAAGTATCATCAACTGCCCGTGTAACTTCAGACATCTGAATTTTTATAATCGGATCATTTGGGTCGGATACATTTAAACAATAGCTTACCCCAAGCGGCTTTGCACCTACAGCAGTTAAATTCTGCACGGCTTCTAACATACTATAAAGCGTGCCTAAATAAGAATCTTTGGTTGAGTAAAGACAATTACTGTCCATGGTTAACCCCAAAGCGCGCTGGGGACCACCATCTGGATTAGGTAATAAGGCAACTGCCGCATCAGCTCCCTGCGCGTTAATAATTCTCAGACCTGCCTCTTTATCAAAAGCTTTAGAAATTACATTGCGTGAGCACAAGTTTGGGTTAGTTACAATATCAATCCACGCATCTTCAATAGTGGTAAAATCTCTAAACAAATCTGGATCATAAACTTCTTGCTGACTTTCAGCACGCCGCAGCATCGGGGCAGCTTTAGTCATGCGCACTTCACTACGGCTAAAACCAGTGGTTGTAGTTCGGTAAGGGATTGCCGCCCAAACTAAATGATTGGCAATTAACTCAAGATCGTCAATATCAGCTAAAAAGCCTACAGTAGTTAAGGTAATACTGTTTTTAGTGAAAAAATCCGAAACCTCACGGTGTTTATCTGGGTGAGCCACTGCTAAAAAATTACCTAGCGGGTTATTAAGCAGCACATTTTCAAGACTAAACTTTTTAGCTTCAGTCGGGACTTTATCAACATAAAGCTGCACTCCTGAATTAAAGTGAGTTGCCATCCGAGCAGCTGCACAGGCAATACCACCTTTATTTAAGGGAAACAATTCTTCAAGCAACCCTTCTTTTAAGGCTTGCAAAATCAGTTTTAAAAACCTTTGTTTTTGAAACGGATCCGCTATTTGAAAGGCAGAACGATAAGCTCCGTCTACCCAAACAGAGGGGAGTTTTGTGCCTAAAAATAAAATCGGAGAGCCAGGTGGCGGAGCAGCCTTTTTATTTTGCACGTAGTTGGTTTCAGTAACCCCAACTGCACCTAAATTAATACATAAAGTATCGTTAAAGGCTTTATGAAAGTAAAGGTCGCCGCCAGCAATTGGCACGCCATATGTATTAGTGAATTTACTTAAAGTATTAATAATTTTTTGAAAGGATTTATGTGTTCTAGACATTTCAGGGTCGCCTAAGCGGAGCATATCCATAAACGCCAGTGGTTCAGTGGCAGTTACAATTAGGTTGTCAATTATTTTGTCTAGGGCAAGATTAGGTCCTAAGCTTAAACTATTAGTGGTTTCCAAGTTACTCTCAGCAATGGACATGGTTATGGCTTGGTTGCGACCTAGATCTACAAATTTATTATCTAAGCGTTTGGAATAAATAACGCGATTACCAAAAACTGCTTTTTGGCTTTGGCTTAGGCTATCGCGTAAAGTTCTAGAGGTTTTGTCCACGTTTTCTTCTGACCAGTTAAGAGCGAATATTAAGCATTCATATTCATTAGGAAAACGTCCTAAGGCAGTTAAAATTCTTTGCCATTCTGCTTGGTCTAAACCTAAGACTTTGGCATATTCAAAATCAATAAACGGCAGTTCTTTTTTTTTTAGGATAATTGTAGCCATATGGAAATATTTGGAAAAATGAAAAACGCGCAAGGCTATAACACAAGAAAAGCAAAAGGGGAAAGGAAAAAAACTTAACTATGAAGTAATTTATCTAGTAATTCCAAATTTTCGGATTTTTTATAAAAAATTCCAAAACACACAAACATAAAAAATCTGACTACACTCCTTAATTTAATTGGGCAAGTTAGGCTTAACGCCGTCTTTAGTTGCCATCTGTAGCCAAGACTGTTCATCGTAACCGATTTCTTTTCTGGAAATTAAGTGAGCTTTATATTCTAATTTGTTGCTATTTTCATGTTTAGGATGGGCTGGTGTTTGAAAGATTGCATCACCCGGTTCGGCAATATAATTTAACCAATAACGAGCGTCTTTAATCGTGTCTGCCTCATGAACTTGCTCACACTCACCACCTTCTTTGGTTCTTAAAATGATATATGGTTTTTCCCAGTTCATTTTTTTGGTCTCCTCAATTAAAAAATTTGTTTACAAAATTATAATTCATTTCGGCAGATTTATTTTTTTTCTAAATCTTTTTAATTATCTTTAAGTTTTACCAGAAATCAAATAAAACATTTTTTTTATTTCTAAATTATCTAATTATTTAATATAGTTAGCATATAAATAAAAAATTCTAAACAATTTTAGCAATTCTATCGATAATAGTTTTCGAAATTTGTAATTAAAAAATTATCCCTTAGGAATTGGATTTTTATGAGTCTTGAAACATTACCACGCACAATGAAAATACTAATCGTTGATGATTTCTCAACAATGCGCAAAATTGTTAGAAACATTTTACAACAAATGGGCTTTACCAATTTAGAAGAAGCTGAAGATGGTAAAATAGCACTCAAACGCCTCCAAGATGGCGATATAGAATTTATCATTTCAGATTGGAACATGCCAAACATGATGGGAATTGATTTATTAAAAAGTGTGCGCGCTGATGAAAAACTTAAAAACTTACCCTTCTTGATGGTCACAGCAGAATCTCAAAAAGAAAATGTTCTGCAAGCAGTTCAAGCTGGAGTTTCAAATTATATCGTAAAACCATTTACAGCAGAAATAATGGAAGAAAAAATGAAGCTTATTTTTAAATAAAAAACATATATTTTTATCCTAATACACTTATTTTAACTAATAAAATTAGCATATTAGGATTAATATCTGTTTTTTTACCATATTGCAAACGCAATTAACATCTGTTTTTTTACCATATTGCAAACATACATCTTGAATAACACCAAATTGTCTGTTACATCACCTCGCTATGTCTACCACTAAAACTTTTTCAGAAATATTTGCCACTCATAAAAAAACTATTTCTTTTGAGTTTTTTCCAGCAAAAAGTGCACAACAGCAACTCGCAGCCCAAGCCACAATATTGGAGCTTATCAAATTTAATCCAGACTTTATCTCTGTTACTCATTCTACTGTTCAAAACGCTTTAGAACTTAAACTAACTACTCTAGAATTTATTAAAAAAAATATCCCAGACCTTATCACAGTCGCACACTTGACCGCGCTAAATCACAACCTCCAAGATATTAATTTAATCCTTGAACATTTAAAACAGCTACAAATTAGCCATATTGTAGCCTTACGCGGTGATGAACAACTCCAAGCCAAAAGCGCTGCTTTTAATTATGCCAGTGAATTAGTTACACATCTCAAGCAAGTCGGAGGATTTAGTGTAGCTGTGGCCGGCTACCCAGAAGGACATTATCAAGCAGTTTCTTTGGAGGCTGATCTTGAATTTTTAAAACAGAAAATTGATTCCGGGGCAGAATTAATTATCACTCAATTTTTTTTAGATTCAAAATTGTTTTTTCGCTTTTTAGAAAAAACTAAAAAGGCTGGCATTACAACGCCGATTTTACCTGGCATTATCTTACTCGATGATTTAGCGCTGTTACAATCTTTGGCGCAGAAATGTAAGGTTAGCCTTCCCCCAAAACTTTTTAATCAATTAGAAAAAGTCAAAGATAATAAAGCGGATTTTGCTCAGGCGAGCGCTGATTTTATTACTCAAATGTGCAACGAGTTGCTAGCTGGCGGAGCAGTTGGTTTGCATTTTTTTACTTTAAACAAAGCCGAACCAACTAAAACCATTATCAAAAACCTTGTCCAATCACTCTAAACAAGATATATTTTCACAATTTCGACAGCTGCTTAACGAAAAAATAAATGAAAAAAGATAATACCTATATCAAATATCAACCAGCTAGTGAAGAACTAGTGCAACGTCTAGTTGACGATCATCGCAATTGGGCAATTTCAATTGCCAAATCAATCGCGCGCTCGTGGAATTTAGATTGGCAGCTTGACGGTATTGATGGTGGAGCTTTTGAGGCTTTAATTTTTTGCGCTAGGCGTTATGATCCCAATATTGGCGTGCCATTTAGGGCATATGCCAGAAAAAGAATTCACGAATCCTGCACTATGGAAGCTAAGACTTCAAAAAGCTGGCAATATAACACAGGTAACAATGAAAACGATAACGAAACACTAGAGCGTGAAGTGTCTTTTAAGTTATTCAATATCTATCCCTCTTTACGCGAAGGCGTTTCTCTAACAACTGAAGATGGCGAAAATTCAGCCAATCACGACTACCTTCTGCGCACGACAGTAAAAATTTTATTGACAAGCGCTAACTTAATTAACATGGCTCAAGAAGCGCAGGAATTAAATAATCCTGACAACGCCTTAGAAACAACTAATATTTTAAGTATGTTAGCAAATTTAGATTCAGTGCATCAAAATATTTTGTGGTTTGTTTATTGGCAGGATTATTCTTTGCGCTCACTGGCAGAAGAGTGGGGGGTTGATGAACTGGTGGTAATTCGTGAACATCAAACTTTGATTGATTATTTGTCAAAACAATTTCAAAGTGCTAGAGGGCAGTCGTCTAAATTAAAGCTCCGACCTAAACTTAGACCGCTAGGGAATATTTTAAATAATAGCAAACATGAGTTTCCTTTTAAAAAATTTAAAAAAGAGAAGTAATAACAATCATGGCTGACAAAATAAATCGTATAACTAACACTATACCACGTTCGTCAAAAATAAATAAAACTAGTGAGGTGAATTTAAATAGTATTTCTAGTATCAAAAATATTCAAAAAACCAGTGCAGCTAGTAGAGTAAGTAGTGTTCAGCGTTCGACTATTAGTATTAGCGCTGCCGACCAAGCTAAGATGTTTCAAATGGTAGAAGAAGAGGCAAGTAAAATGTTTGAAGGACAAAACATTTCTAATCAAAAACAAGAAACTATTAAAAATTCCGTTAAACGCACAATTAGCGCTAGTGAAATTGACGAAGATGAATAGCGCAGGAAAGCTCCGCTCGCCAATACCTTCCCGCAAAAAATTTGGGTTATCTCGAAATTCAATTATAATCTACAACACCTTAACTTCCTAGTAAGGGCGTCCTAACCTGGTAAGTATTACTATAAATAATAAGAAAAACTCACTAGTAGGTGCCCCTACTAGAACTAGATTTTTTATATTAAAAACAATCGGTTAACCCATAAATAATCTAGCGCCCGGCAATAAAATAATTACAACTTAAATTGAGCAATAGTCTTTTCTAATTCTTCAGATAGCAAAGCCAAATTATCTGCACTAGCTTTAATCTGGGCGCTACCAGTGGTATTTTCTTCTGTAATCTGGCTTACAACATGAACTTGATCCGTAACTTTCTTGGCAATTTGAGAAAACTCAAAAATTGTTTCATTTGAATCCTTAATACTATTAGAAATCCCACCAATATTATGCGAAATATCTTTTGTTACAGCTGACTGCTCCTCAATTGCGGCAGCAATATTAGTTACCAGATTATTCACATTATTAATAACATTCGTAACCGACTCAACATTATTAACCGCAACATTGGTTGAACTCTGAATATCATTAACTTTACCATGAATATTTCCAGTAGCCGATTCAGTTTCTTGAGCTAAGTTTTTAATTTCATTAGCTACAACAGCAAAACCTTTACCAGCCGTTCCAGCACGCGCCGCTTCAATTGTCGCATTTAAGGCTAAAATATTAGTTTGAGCTGAAATATTACTAATCGATTCGGTAACAGTGCTAATTTCCTGAGCTGCCTGACCCAAGTCTTTAATAATACCTTGAGTTTTAGTAGCCTCTTCCGACGCCTCGGAAGTTACACTTCTGGCATTACTAGAATTACCGGCAATTTCGCCAATTGTCGCAGTCATTTCTTCAGCAGCAGCGCTAATTGTTACAATACTAGAAGAAACACTTTCCAGACTTTTCTGAGCAGTCGTGTATTTGCAGTTCATTTCCTCAATATCCGCGCAAGTTTCGTCCAACTTATTAGTGGCTTCAGTGTTGCCTTCGAGCATTGAATTTGCCACTGTAGTTAGCTCGGCAGACGACTTATTGATTGTTTCAGCTTGCTCTTTAAGTTTAAAAATTACCCCTCGAATATGAGTCACAAAATCAGACATTGAAGTAGCTAATTCGCCTAATTCGTCTTTAGTTTTAATAGCTACTGTTTTAGTTAAATCCCAATTAGTTAATTGATGGCTGAGAGACGTTAAAGATTTAAGCGGGGTTACTAAAATATAGCGCACCCATAAGATATTAATAATAGTAAACAACATAATTATAACAGCGCAAACTATAATTGATAATTTAAAAATTTCAAACAAGGTTTTATCACGTTCGGCAGTTGAGACTGCTGAAAACGACATACCTATAATTTTACCATTAATATCTAGGATTGGGTTATAAACACTGTTATAATTTTGATTATTAATATTTATGCGCATACTTAAGCTTTCCCCATTTTCCAAAACACTGCGCAAAATAGCCTGATCTTCCATTTTAGTACCTTTAAGACTTTTTCCGTCTTTATCTTTTATAGTTGAGGCATAGATCATATCTCCTAGAAAACTGGTCGTCTCAATGCTTAATTTTTCTCTAATAGAATTTGCAAAATTATTATCCGAAAAGATATCCGAACCGGTAATCAGCGCCCCAATAACTACGCCATCCTTAATAATTGGATGTTCCGCATGAATATATAAAAATTCTTGATGCTGGAGAATCCCAACTATATTTATATTACTTAAGCCCCATTTGCCTTCAGTATTAACCTTTAGATTTTCCGCGTTATAGACTTCGCTTACAATTTTCCCATTAGCATCCATAACAACTACCGTATCAAACTTAGCATCTTTTTTGTGAAATAATTTAGTGATCTCCGTGGTAATTTTATCAGAATCATCTTGTTGCAAATAATTTTTTAAATCGGGATTAATAGTAAATTCTAAGGTATGATAACTAGCCGCTGCTATAAAGTCGTTTAATAATGACTGTCTAGCGTTTAAATTAGACTGCATGGTTTTATTGTAGATTTCTTCTAAATTAGTATCAACCTCCCTAACAATAAACCAAGTTAAGCAAATTGAAGAAATTATCAGAGAACCTATAATAGAAGGTAATAATTTTGTATTTAGTTTCATAAAAATCCATCCTTTTAAAATATTACAGTAAATAATATAACTAACCGCAACCTTGTTAGATGTTAGAAGCCCAAAAAGGTTTTAAATATTTTTCATAGTATCCGTGTCTTGTGATTACAGCATGTTATGTAGATTCCAACTATTAACTCACTGAAATTACATATTTTTTAAAAATGTTACATTTATATTACATTTTTGAAGCATTTTTCTTACATATACTGATTAGTGGATGTTCAGGTTGTTAATGTTGTATGTTTTTTAAAAGGTTAGCATGGTAAAACAAAAAAATAATTCTAAGAAGTCGTCTAAAAATTCTAAACCAAAAGTTAGTTCTAAAACTAAACTAAAAGTTAGTTCTAAGAAAATAGTTGTCCAAAAAGTAGCTTTAAAAAGTAAAGCTAAAGCTCCTGTTAAAGTTCGCGCTCCAAAAATGACAGCAGCGCAAAAAATTGAAAAACTTGTAATTGATAATCGTATTTCAGCCCAAAAGATGGGCTATAGTATTTTAAAACGCTGGAATGTTTATATTGAAAAAGAAGAACTTAATAGCGTTATTGATTACGCCTTATGTGATGCTGCAATGCGTTATATTCCTAACAAAGGAGCAAGTTTTTCGACATACTTTTATTATCATCTAAGAGGGCATTTAGTTCGCTTAGTTGCTGACCTAACTATGGCAAACTCTATATTTATCCAACCAGAAGCTAATACAACTTTAGATTACGATAATGGCGTGATAAATAAATATTATTTCGAATCTTCGGATTTAATAGATTCACCAGAATCTACTGTAATTCGAGAAGAAGAATTAACTAATTGTTCCTATTCAATAAATCGTTTAGATAAGTTAGAAAAAGAAGTCTTAACTAGAATTTATAATAATGAATCTTTAGTAAAAGTTGCTCGTTCTTTGGGATATAGTAGATGTCATATTTCAAGAATCAAAAAAGAAGCCCTTTTAAAACTAAAAGCGATTTACTCATTTAATGCAACTTTTGGAAAAAATAACAAAATAGTGCCTCTGGATTTTTTTAGAAAAGTTAAAAAAGCAAGAAACAAGAGTAAAACTATGATTATCGAAGCTAAGCAACTTGTGGGTTAACTAACTTACATTAAACTATTACAAAAAGTTAAACAAAATAAATCACTTATAAACTAAATAATTAGTTTATAAGTAAAAAATAAAAAATAATATTTTCTGTCAAATAAAAAAATCTTGTCTAAAGACTTCTTTTGTGCATAATGCGCCCAACCTATTTAGGCTATTACATAAAGTATAAAAAATATCAGGGCAAAAATTTTAAATTTTTAATTATGGAACAAGAAGAATTTCAATTAGGGCTTACTCAAAATAAAGTCACAGCAATTAACCGAGAATATACAGCCAAAGAAGTTCAAGCTATTCTAAGAACTATTAATGGACAAACAGAAAAAATCGGTTTGGCATTATTAAATTATTACGCAAGAACAGACTTAGTTACAGCAACAGGTAGAACTACACATCGCGGAAGAAATAAATACAGTTACTCTGATATTATTCTTTTATCATGGCTTTTTAGAATGAAAAAAGAAGGATTGCCAGTTAATAGATTTCGTCGCGGTATTTCTTATCTTAGGAAAAGACTTCCAAAATTAAATACCTGTCATAAAGACATGGTTATGCTAACTGACGGCAAAAACCTATTTATTAAAAATAAAATCGAAGAAAAAGCTGACATTGCAGAAGTTTTAACAGGTCCTGAAGCAGGTCAATATGTTTGGGCTTATTGCATAGGAAACTTAATTGATGAAGTTGATAAAGTTATTTATAACCGCATCTTAAGAATTGCCGCGTAAAAACTAACTCATCACAGAGATTTTATAACCTCTATAAAATCTTTTTATCTACAAATTAGTGTAAAAATAAATATAGAAACATCCTAGATTTATTAAAATATAATCATGTTGATAAGTGGTAATTTTTTAATATAAAATATTAAATATTTTTAATAAGTTATATAATTTAAATTAGGTTTTTTAAAACTATTAACAAGTTATACACATATTGAAAAAACTAAAGAAAATTTAAGACTAAAATTTGTTTAATTAAAAAAATCCAAATCAAAAGCAATTTGTGAATAAGATATGAATAAGTTGTTTATAAGTTGTTAGTTGCTTGTTGAAAAATCAAGCAAAAATAAACATATCAAATTTAATCAAGTTTATAACTACTAAGTTGTAACAAACATATCCACATTATAAATAACCTAAAAGTTGATATCTATAACAATCTATCAACATAAGATTTTAACTGTTTTAAGATAGTTATTAAAGTTATTCTGGTTATCAACAAGCCTACTAGCTACTATTACAAAATTTTATATATTTAATAGAATTGTTTGGATGGCTTTTTTAATCTTTTGGATTTTAGTAAATAACTCTAACTTAATTTTTATCAACGAATTAATACTAAAATATTCGTTGATAAAAAAATATTTTTTTAAATTCTAAAATTTGATTTTAGTAAAAATTAACTCTATAGTCCCGCAGCAAAAAATATTGTTTTATTAATTTAAAAATTTTAAAGGGTGATTTTTATGAAATTTTCTGTTGAACAAGCCGCGCTAGTTAATGTTTTATCACTTTGCTGTTCTATTGCGGATCGTAAACACACTATGCCAATTTTAGCTAATGTAAAATTATTAGCCGAGGATAATAAATTAAAAATCTCTTCAACTGACCTTGAAATTAGTCTTTATGCTGAAATTCAAGCTGAGGTAATTAAACCAGGAAGTGTGGCTGTGCCAGCCAAAGTATTTTTTGAAATAGTTCGACTTTTAGATGAAGAGCGAGTTGAGTTTAATTTAGACGAAAGTCGACTTGTGGTTTCGTGTGGTGAATCAAATTACAAAATAGTGATTACTAGCGCCTTAGAGTTTCCAAGTCTAACTGGCGTCGAAATAAAAAATCCAGTCTTGGTTGATTCAGATAAACTTTACGAAATGTTTAATAAAACTTTGTTTTCAATTTGTTCAGATGAATCGCGTTATAATATTAATGGGTTGTTTATTGAAACCTTGGAAAATAATATTGGGCAGTCAAAATCTGGTATTCGTTTAGTTTCCACTGATGGACATAGAATTTCAATTATCGAACGTCCAGCGGATGGTTTTTCTTTAAAAAAAGGAATTTTAGTTCCTAAAAAAGGTATTAGTGAATTAATAAAATTTTTAGCTAACTCAGAAAGTAACTCCGCCCAGGTTGAAGTTGTTGATGGATATTTTACAATCAAAAGCGGTGAGATTGTTTTAGGGGTTAGATTAAGCGACGGAGTATTTCCAAATTATAAACAGGTTTTGCCAAAGAATAAAACCACCACCATTACACTGGCTTGTGAGGATTTTATTAGCGCTGTTAAAAAAGTTTCAATTGTTACTACAGAAATGTCAAAATCAATTGTTTTTAAGCTAAAAAGTGGTGTTTTAGAGCTATTTGCCAGCAGCCAAGAAAATGGTGAAGCTAAAGCTAAGTTAAATAATATTACCCAATCCGGCGAAGATGTTCTTACTAGTTTTAGCGCTAGGTATTTACTAGAATTACTAAGCATTTTTAATGAAAAAGATGAAGAGGTAATTTTAAATTTAGATGGCGGCGAGGGACCATGTAGTTTTTCTTTTAAGTCAGACGAAAATTATAACTGTATAATTATGCCAATGAGAATTTCTGAAAATATTAAGCAAGCGGCTTAATATGTTAATCAAACAAATTACACTTTATAATTTTAGGGGTTTGGAGAATCAAACTATTGAATTTTCAAAAAGAATTTCAATAGTTTGTGGTAAAAATGGGCAAGGCAAAACATCATTACTTGAAGCAATTTACTTATTATCGCAAGCTAAAAGTTTTAGGAGCTCAAAATTAAAGGAATTGTTATCTTGGGCTGCTGCAGATGGGGTATTAGAAGTTAGCGGTCTAATTGAAACAATCTTGGGTAGTAAAAAAATCAAATATCAGTTAGTAAAAAACAAAAAGAAAATTTTAATCAATGACAAAAATATCATAAATGCTAATGAATTTTATGGACAATTTCAAGCCTTAGAATTTACCCCAAACGACACACGGTTAGTTAGTGAAGGTTCGCTAGTTAGAAGGCAATTTATTGATCGCCTAATTGCAATGATTGATAATTCTTTTGTGAGTGAAAGTTTAAATTATAATCTTGCCCTAAAAAACAGAAATGCCTTAATTTTGGAGAGTCTTAAAAATAAATGGAAGGCTGGGGATTTAGTAAAGCTGACCGCAATCTGGGATATGGCTTTAATTGAAAATGGGTTAAAAATTTCTCAAAAAAGGCAGAATTTTATTCAACAATTTCAGGTCTTATTTGCTAATGTATATAGTTTGTTGGTAGGTAAAACAGCTGAGCTGGTTGTAATTAAATATCAGGGTAAATTTTTTAATAATTCTAATAGTCAGTTACAAAGTGTAGCTGAATTATCTAAAAAATATAATGAGTGTTTAGCTCAAGATCAAAAGTATCAAACTACTATTTTTGGCGTGCATCGCGACAAGTTAGATATTTTTATAAAATGCGGTAATGGGGATTTTCAGTTAACTAAAGTTGCGGCTTCGCAGGGACAGAAAAAATCTATTGCGCTAGCTTTAAAAATATCAGCCATGCACTTTTTGCAGGAGCAAAACTCTGATGGAGAACTTCCAGTTCTTTTACTGGATGATGTTGAGTCAGAACTAGATTCTATAAGAAAACAAGCGCTTTACGAAATAATACTTAATACTAAAAATCAAATCTTTATTTCTACTACAGAAAAATACGACTGGCTAAACAATATCTTAGCAGAAGCTGAGGTAATAAGAATAGAAGAAGGAAAATCGTGTTTATATAATAACGACTGTTGAGCTTGTTATTTAATATTTAGTCAAGGTATTCTTTTCGTGGAGCCAAACAACGCCTAGTGATAGATAAAAGAGACTCAATAATTATATTTCTCTATTTAATCACACATCCTTAGACATCCAAAACTCTCGATAAGAGGAGTAACCCTTGATGTATTTTGTATTTGTAGGTTTAGTTTTGCTAGTATTACGGCTATCTAATAATTCTATAACCTTGTTTTCCTCAATTGAATTACTAGCTAAACGATTTACCACTAAAGCTATAGTGTTACTAGTTAATTGGATACCCTTATTATTAAAGCTTACTTCAACAGAATAGTTATTTGTCAACTTATTAGAATTTATAGATTTATTATAAATTCTATTTTCTTTAATATTTAAAACTGTTCCAATAAGTTGTCCTTTATAAGTTACAGGAGTTCCAGATTTAATACCATTCACATTAGATAAACTAACTTGCACAACTTGTTTTTCAATTTCAACTTGCGAAATTTCTACTAGTTTATCTTCTGGAGCGAACTGAGTAACTAAAGCTACCAATAAATATAATCCAAACATAAAACTAATTTTTAAAATTACTAAACTAACTATAATTAAATAAATGTAATTAATATTATCTGTAGTTAACTAAAATTTAATTACAACATAATATTAAATACGTGCTAAATTTAAAAAAACTTTAGCGCCTATTTAAATAGTTCTTCTTTTAGATATAGTTGTTTAGCTAATGGTAACAGAAAATATTAGTAAAATAATCATTCTAATACCCCCAAACAGTCGTCGGCTATACATGATTTTTTTGTTTAGTAAAAGAGTTTTTTTTTAATAACCTGAAACAAAATTAAAAAATTAACGATATATAAAACTTTTTAAAAATAAAACATTATTAATTTTAATATATTACCAAGTAAAAATTTGGATTAGTTTCTATTTAGTTTAACAAATAAAAACTTTAAGTTTATGAAAATATCTTTATAAGATTTAAAGATTAAACTATGCCAAAACTTGCTTTAAATCAGAAAAATTTTAATTTTTTAAATGTAATATTTTTGTAACTTACGAGTTTCAATCTGCTTTAATAAGAAATTTTTAGTAATCGTCAAAAAGCATGCAAGAAAATAATAACTTAATTCCACTTTCAGATGATATTTGTAATTATTCAGCCAAAAATTGGCGTGAGTTAGCGCTTTGTTCAACTCCAGAAGCTAGAAAGATTTTACCATATGAAACAGCTAGCGCTTTATGTGTGTTACCTCTTAATATAGTAAGAGATAACGAGCGGCAGATTTTAGTTGCAATTATTCCAGATGGTTCTGATGATAATTTTTTAAAACAGCTAACTTTTGCTTGCGGCATGCAGATACAGTCAGAGTATGCTAATGTGGAAGATTTGCAAAAAGCTATTTTTTTAGCTTATCGAGGTTCACAGGTTCTACTTGATAAGGCAGTTTTAGATGTTCCAAATAATATAGTCAGCCCAAAAAACAAGTTTGAAATTCCCCTTAACAGCCCGATTCCTAATCTTTTAAATGCCTTACTAGAGAGAGCTATTAACTTATCAGCTTCTGATATTCATTTAGAAGCTACTAAAGATACCTATCGAGTGCGTTTTCGTGTACATGGTTATCTTTTTGAAGAGGATAAATTAAAACTCAATAAACTATCTGGCGATCAGTTAATTAGTCGAATAAAAGTCTTAACTAAGTTAAATACAACCAAGACACATGAGTGTTTGGAAGGCGCTTTTAGTTTTGAAAATAGCGCCTGGTCAGTTAGGCTTAGGGTTTCTATTATTCCAACTTTTTTTGGCGAAAAAGTTGTGCTGCGGCTTTTGGATAATCGCTTTTTAGACGAACTAAGAGCTTATTCTAATTCAGATATTTTTTATCAGCTTGGTTTTTCTAATGACGGAGCTAATCAGTTAAAATTTCATTTAGGAGCCAATGATGGTTTGATTATTACGACAGGTCCAACAGGTAGCGGAAAGTCAACTTTGCTTTATGCATGTCTGGAATATTTAAATAACGCGAGTAAAAATATTGTTACAATTGAAGATCCAGTTGAGAGAATTATTGCGGGAGTTAATCAAATTGAAATATCAGAAAAGGATGGAATGACAGCTGAAAATTTATTAACTAGTATTTTAAGGCAGGATCCAGATATCTTATTAGTTGGCGAAATTCGCACGCCGGATGTTGCTAAAACTGCATTAGTAGCTGGAATTACGGGACATTTAGTTTTAACTAGTTTACATGCAACAAATTGTCTTGAGGTATTAAATCGTTTTGGACAGTTTAAATTAGATAAACAATTAATTGCTAGTGGGGTGAGATTAATTATTTCTCAAAGATTGCTGGCTAAGAACTGTCCGTATTGCATAGAAAATGCGGAAATTTCAGCAGCTGGGCGCAAGTTGTTAAATATTCCTGAAGAAGTGGTGTTAAAAAAATCAAGAGGTTGTCAGTTTTGTTCTGGTACAGGATTAAGCGGCAGAATCGCGGTTTTTGAGCAGTTAAGTTTTAATGAAAGGCTGCAACTAGCAATAACTAACGAGCCAACAGCTAAGAATAGCAAAGGTTATTTAAGTAATTTAAAACAGGTTGCAATAGAAAACGGGTATGTTTCTTTAGTTTTTGCCATTCGGGATGAATTGTTAAAAGGCAGTGTTTCACCGCAAGTTGCTTTGGCTGCTTTGGGTCTTAATACCGAGTTACTCTTGTGATTTTTTTATCTCAGAGGCTTGAAGTAATATAGGAATTCGCTTTTTATAACTTCAGTTTTTTGCTTTTTACAGTATTTTGGTCGATGTAAATTCTTATCATACAAAGTATTAGCACTTCTTATTTATCCAGAAAAAATTATTGGTCGTGAAGAATTGAATTGTAGACAACAAAATTTTTTGGTAGCCAGTGAAAATTCATTGGTCAAAAATGATAAATAAATTGAAATGTTAAATAGACCAAATGTTATGTCAGAAAAAATACAGACGGTATCAAAATTATCAAGGCGACAGACGGTAGAAGTAAAAGCAGGTCAGGTCGGTATTGGAGGAAACAATCCAGTCAGAATACAGACAATGGTTACAACTCCGACGTCGAATATTGCAGCGACCGTCGAAGCGTGTATGAAAGTCGCCGACGTGGGCGCTGAATTAGTAAGAATCACTGCGCCAACAATTAAGGATGCTGAGGCATTGGGACTTATTAGGCAGGAACTGCGGGCGAAAGGCTACTCAATTCCCTTAATTGCTGACATACATTTTAATCCTGACGTCGCTGAAATTGCTGCTAAAAACGTCGAAAAAATAAGAATTAACCCAGGAAATTTCACCGATAAACAGGCAATACTGCAGCCTGAGGACGTCGCGGATTTCGAACAGCGCTGGAATGACGATTTGGTAAAACTGCGGACACGATTCGTCGCACTGTTAAACGTCTGCAAAGAATACACTACGGCGTTGAGAATTGGCTCGAACCACGGTTCACTTTCAGGACGGATAATGTCGAAATATGGCAATACTCCCGCAGGAATGGTTGAATCAGCAATGGAATTTCTACGAATCTGCAAAGACGAAAATTTCAATAATGTTGTTGTTTCAATGAAGGCAAGTAATACAAAAATAATGGTGCAGGCATACCGGCTTTTAGTTGCGGCAATGGACGCCGAAGATATGCACTATCCCCTACATCTGGGGGTTACCGAAGCCGGCGACGGCGAAGATGGAAGAATAAAATCAGCGGTAGGAATAGGAAGTCTGCTTGCCGACGGACTTGGTGACACAATTAGAGTCTCGTTAACTGAAGCCCCAGAAAATGAAATCCCTGTTGCAAAAGAAATTGTCCGTTATTTGGCTAGCGGCAATTCTGGAATTTCGGAATGTATTAGATTTGATTATTCTAATCAAAAATCCGGCCGAACTTCGCTGTTGGGAAATGAAGTTGTTGTTATTTCGGACTTGTCGAAATTAAATCCCGTAACTGCGTCTGATATCGAAAGTTTGGGTTCGAAGCCGGATTGCCCGCAGAAAAATCCTGTTCCTGAATATATCTATACTGGCTCTTCAAGATTTGATGCCGACAACGATAATCCTAAAATAATACATGACAGCAATAATAATTTTATATTTTGTAATTGCTCAAAGTTTGACACTTCGTTTTTAGCCTGGTTACGCGAAAACCAAAACAAGGCGCTTGTGGTTTCATTTGATAACGCAGTCAGTATAACCGAGCGACGCTCCTTTTTTCTCGACCTACAAAGAAACGGAATCGTCAACCCAGTTATTATTGCCCTGAGTTACAGCGAGCTGGATTTTGAAAAGTTACAGATAATGGCAGCCTGCGATTTTGGTGCCTTGTTGATTGACGGGTTTGGGGACGGGATAATGTTGTCAGCTGAGCCATGTATTTCGCCGAAACTTGTCGCCGACCTTTGTTTCCGAATACTTCAAGCTGCAAGAGTGCGTTACACACGCACAGAGTATATCGCATGTCCCGGCTGCGGACGCACTCTGTTTGATTTGCAGGATACACTGAAAAAAGTTAAAGCAGCCACATCCCAATTCAATAATTTAAAAATCGGTATTATGGGATGTATTGTAAACGGTCCAGGCGAAATGGTTGATGCTGATTACGGTTATGTTGGCTCTGGTCCAGGAAAAATTACCTTATATAAAGGTAAGGAAGTGGTGAAAAAGAATATACCGCAACAAAATGCTATCGAAGAATTGATTGAGTTAATAAAAAAAGGGTAAGTATTTAGTTGCTACTTACGACGTCAGAATGGTGCTTTAATATATTCCAAGACTTCTTGCATATTTTTACTAGCTTCGAATTTTTTTTCGACGAACTGACGACCTCTTTTGCCAAGCGCTGAACATAATTGCGGGTTCTGAATTAGAGTTTGTAACTTGTCCGCAAAAGCTTCTAAATTATATGCTTCAACTAAATATCCATTTTCTCCATCAGAGATTAATTCAGGATTACTACTTACATTAAAAGCCACTAGCGGAAGTTGGCAAGCCATGGCTTCGGCTAATACATAACCAAAGCCCTCCCAGCGAGAAGTTAATGCAAAAATCCCCCCTCCCCCACTATTGGTTAGAAATTCAGCACTATTACTGACCAAGCCCATAAACTCAACCCTATCCGAAACTCCTAACTCTTCTGCTTGCTTTTTTAAAACAGGCAATAAAACTCCAGCACCACCAATTTTTACCTGACAATTAACTCCACGCTGTTTTAAGATTGCCGCAATTTTTATTAATAAATCTTGTCCTTTTTGAAAAACACAGCGTCCTAAATTGAGAATCACGCAGTTCGCAGAGTTTATCTCAACCGCATAACTACTAGGTTTAAACTGCTCAAGCTCAACCCCGTTGTATATTACTTTAATTTTATTTTCAGGAAAGAGCTTAGGATTGTTTTGTAGAATAGATTTTTTAGTTGCTAATGAGTTGACGAGAATGTCGTCTAAACAATTTTTAAACAACCAGCGATTTAAAGAAGTGTTTTTAATCGGAATGGCAAGACCACGGCGATAAATAATACGAGCAGTTCCAGCTAAGCGGGCGCTAGGCGCGGCAATTTTTAAATCTTTTGAAAAATTTAAAATAATGACGTCAAACTTTTGTTGTTTCAAGAATAAAAAAACTTTTAAGAATTTAAAAGGATTTAAAAAACTAAGATTCGTGAGTTTAAAAGCTTTAGTTTTAAGATTTAAATCACTGGCGCGTGCCAATAGTTCGCTTTGGTAGTTGCCGACAAGCCGAACTTCGTGCCCGTCTTTTAAACACGCTAAGGCGGTATCTAAATGCCACTTTTCACCACCGCCCCAAACGTTTGTGCTATTAAAAAAACAGATTTTCATATCTGGGGTGGAGTATGTTATCGTTTAGAAATTGTCAAGATTTCATCAGCTTCCCTCTCCAAGTAGAGCTTTTTTGCCCTTTCTATGATTTTTAGGCTTTGTTTTGTCTGAATTCTTTTTTCCCTTTTCAAGTTAGAATTTTCCGTTTATAGAAATGTAGCTTTTTTGGGGTCTCTGCTTACGAATAATAAAGGTAAAAATTATGAAAGCAAATGTATTAATTCGTTTAAATGAAGATGTGTTAGACGCTGCTGGACGGATTCTAAAACAAAGATTAATTGAACTTGGTTTTACTGAGGTTAGAAACGCTAAAATCGGGCGCTTAATTGAGTTAGATTTGGAAACTGCTGATAAAGATGGCGCGCGGGAAAGAATTCAAAAAATGTGCGATATACTATTGGCAAACGGAGATGTAGAAAATACGATAACCCTGTTTGAATAATAAGAGAGCATGACAAAAATAGTAATTATTGATCTTCCGGGGGCAAATTCAGCCGTTGAAATGAGCGCGACTTTAAATCAACTGGGACATACGGTCAGAATAGCAAATTATAAAGAAGAAACATTGAAAAATACAGAATTGATTATTTTACCCGGCGGCTATTCTTTTGGTGATTATCTTCGCCCCGGCGCTTTAGCTAAAGACGTCCCAGTGATGGGGGCAGTTAAAAAATTTGCTCGTGATGAGGGACCGGTTTTGGGAATAGGTAACGGTTTTCAGATCTTATGCGAAGCTAAAATTTTGCCAGGTATTCTTTTTCAAAATCCAACTTTAACTTTTTTTAGAAACGATATTTATGTGAAAGTTTTATCAAATAATACTTTTATTACAAAAAATATTGAACCAGAGACAGTTTTAAAACTTCCGTTAGCTTGCTATTATGGCAGTTATTACACAGATAAAAGAACTATTAACGATATGGAAGAGTTTCAAAAAATAACTTTAAAATATTGTGATGAATTTGGTGAAATACATTATAATGATTCAAACCCAACCGAGAGTTTAAATGCGGTAGCTGGAATTGTCAGTCGTCATGGCAACGTGGTGGGTTTAATGCCTCGTATTGATAGAGCTGTTAGTGAATTATTTGGAAATACTAATGGATTAAAATTCTTTGAGTCTTTGTAATAATTGTTATGGGTTAATGGTTAATTTTGGTATTTTAAAAAAAAAACTAACTAGTTGATTTTATTTTGTTTTTTACTTTCATATTAATAAATGAATAAAAAATGCCGAAGATATTCAAGAATAAATCCCTAGTAGGGGGAGCCTTAAAAAAACGAGCTGTTGAAAGGATTGTATTAGCGACAGAAAAAAAGAATGAAGAAGCCAAAAAATTCTTTTCTTTTTCTTTAGGGCAGATGCTATTGATTTGGTTAAATATAGGTTTAATCATGGCATTGACCCTAGCGGTAGGGTTTTATATTGGTCGAGATTATGGTGTGAATTTCGCCTTAGAAAATCAGGATCGAGTAGATGTGAGAGTCCCATTGGTTAGACCTATTATGCCGAGCGGTTTAGAGGATGAAATAAAAGCTACTACTAATGAAGTGCCAGAGTATTTAACGCCAAGTAGTGAGATGCCTACTGTGGTTGCAGTTATTGAAAGTAGTCAAGCTTCTTCAAAAGCTGCGCTTGAAATACAAAGCTCAGCCATAAGTAGTAGTGTTAGTATAAAATCTTCGAAGAAGGTTACTGTTTCAAGTCGTTTGACATTGTCAAGCAGTAGTAAGAGGAGCAGTAGAACTGTTCAGTCTAGCGCTAAAAAAGTTAGCTCTAGTTCTACTAACTTAACGCCTAGGTATAAGTGGTATATTCAGGCAATAGTAGTTCCTACTAAACAGGAAGCGGAAGAGATTGTTAACAGCAGTTCAGAACTTGCAAAGCAATATAAAATATTGCCAATAACCAATAGTAAGGGAAAGGTAACATCATATAAAGTTATAGTCGGACCTTTTAAGACACAAGCCCAAGCCGAAGCTAAAAAGGAAGGACTAAAAAAGAATAAGAAGTTGGCTCAAGATATGTTTGTGAGCCGGTTTGATTAAATTTGTGGATAATATTTAGTAGTTCAAAGTTTGTTGCAATGAGTGAAACTGATTCTAAAAAATTATTATATAAGCAATATAAATTGCAGTTTTCTGTGCGTTCAGATGTTGGCAAACAGCGCACAGAAAATCAAGATTATTATGCTTATTCCAAAACAGGTAAATCGCAATTGTTTGTCGTAGCTGACGGTATGGGTGGTGCTAGCGGTGGACAAATTGCTTCTAGCACAGCTTGTCATGTTATTGCTCGCAATGCTTTTGCTTTAGATGGAAAAATCACCGAAGAATCTATTACCGAAGCCTTTGAAAAAGCTAATCAGGTTATTTATTGTTTAGGCGCTAATCAACCTGAGTTTGCTGGCATGGGAACAACAGTTGTGGCTTTAGGCTTTAATGGCGAAGATTACCTTATTGCTTATATTGGGGATTCAAGAATTTATCGCTTGCGTGGGAAAGAGTTTTTACAAATTTCTAAAGACCATACGGTTATTCAAGAATTATTAGAAAAAGGCGAGTTATCCCAAGAAGAGGCTAAAAATAGCCCAATCTCCAATGTGCTGACCAAATGTATCGGACCTAACTACACCATGAAAGAAGGGTTTGTTGTAAAAATTAATAAAGTTCAGCCAGGTGATATTTTCCTTTTATGTAGTGATGGTTTGTGTGGTGTGATGGATAATGATACGGAAATGAAAGATATCTTATCTTCCATGTCTTTAGATTTGGCAGTAGAAAAGCTAATTAATTTAGCCAATGCGCATAGTGGTAGTGACAATATTACGGCGCTGGTTGTTAAGGTGGATGAAGCTTTTAACGAAGAATTGCCACGTTTGTTAAATTGGAAAGTTGTTGATTTTATTTTCCCGAAACATGGTTTAACTTTAGATTTAGATTTTAATAATATTGATAAAGTTCTGCAAAAGCTTACTTATTCACTACCCTCAGCCGAGGTGTTAATTAAAAAGGAAGAGTTAGACGCTAATAAAACCAAAGAGCAAAATTCTTGTTATGCAGGAGATAACAAATTAGAAAACCTTAAATTTCCACCAGCTACCGAGCAGGCAGAACCAGCTGCTGCCAATGCTCAACCTACCGTTCAGGAATTAGAAGCTAAAGTTGAGCAAATAGTTAATGCTCAAGGGGAGAAATATAACGGTTCAGAAAGTAAAGAATATAGATTTATTAGTTTTCTTATTTCATTTTTGGTTTTGTTGTTTATTATTATTCCAGCCGGTTGGTTAGTAATTCGGAATCAACACCAGGAAGATTTTAATGCTCAACAAAATAAAATTTTAGACGATATTCGCACGCAAGTTGATGAGCAGGCAGATAATGAGTTGCTAGTAGCAACTAAATTGGAATTAGAAAACGAGCCTAAAAATGATCAAGATTTTAAATTAGCCAAAATTGAAGAGGAGTTAAAGCAAAGTTTTAGCTTAACGGTTAGCAATTCTGAGCAGAGCTATCCAAGTTTAATAAATAGAATCAGAAAAATAAGTAAGTTAGTAGAAAAAAATTTACAAGCCAGCCGGAACCTAGTAGCGGTTTCAAAAAAGCCAAGAGAAGATATAGAAGCTGAAAAACGTGAAATTCGTGAATTGAAAATTAAATTGCGCAATGAAATTATTTTGCTAGATAAGAATTTAGGTTTATTGGAAGCCACTTCGCAGGCTGAGGTTGACAAGTTAAAAGACAAGGTTTTTGAAAGGTTAGAGTGGGTAGCAAATGCTAGTGTTGTAATTGAAGAAAAAATAGCAACCACCAAGGAGGAGTTGAATTTTTTATCAAAAAATAGAAAAAATCTTTTGGCGTTAGGTTTGGACGGCATAGATTTGGAGAACACTGTTTTAGCTCAGAGTAGGGTGATTTCGCAATTAGCAGCTGAATATAAAAAAGCAATTGTCGAATATCAAAATGCGGTTGCAGCTTGGGTTAACGATTCTAAAAATGCAGCTTTTGCTAATGAAATGACGGTGTCCGGAATTAAAGTGAATCGTTTAGAGAGAACTTTAAAGGAAATAACTTTAGAGCATCTGAATGCCATGCTTGAAGCCAAGAAAACCAAGTTGGTAGCTTTAGTCTTGCTACAGATAGATTTGGGATTATATCGAGAAGTTTTAGAACAAGAAAAAGGGTTAAACGAAACCTTTAAGATTGTAATTAGCGCTCAAGCTAAAGACACGGCTACTGATAAATTATTAGAACAGAGGATTACAGCCGAGAAGAAATATCAAAAACTAGAAGTTAAATTGCCTTTAACTGCTGAGTTAAAGTTAAATAAATCCGAAGCGATAGTTGAGATAGAAAAATTATGAAATTAATAAAAATTTTTGTCTTAATAGCGATTATTTTGTTAATAATTGCCAATTTTGAAGATATATCTAAGCGTTTTTCTTTATATTTAGAGCAGGACCATTCGGATATCGGTATTGATATGGTGGATAACGAAGTTGAGCTTTATAGTTTTGGTAGAGAAAAAACAATGACCGGCGAAGATGACTATTATATTGAGCCGACAATTTCATTGAAAGAAAAGTTATTTTGTCGTGGTGGCGTAGGTAAGTCTGCTGATTGTGAAGAACGTCCATTTAATCCGTATTGGGTGAATTGGGAGTTAGAGCATGGTAGTCCTGATGATGAGAATGCCCCGGGTTATAAGGCTAAACAGGAATACGAGAGAAAGTATAAAGGACGTGAAGTTATAAAGAGAGTTGGCAAAGAGTAAGGTTGTTTGAATTATTAGAGATACTATATGGAGAATCCAAAACAGCTTGCGATTATTGTTCCAGCTTATAATGAAGAAGAAATTTTAAAACAATCCGCTAAGACTTTAGTTGATTTACTGCAAAGTTTAATCGAGGATAAATTAATTGCCGCGAATAGTTATATCTGTTTTGTCAATGATGGAAGTCGTGATCAAACGTGGCAAATCATTGAAGAGTTAAGCCAAGAATCTAAATATATAAAAGGTATTAAGTTAGCTAGGAATTTTGGACACCAATCGGCGTTGCTTGCCGGATTGTTTGAGATGCAGGCTGAGTTGTATGTTTCAATCGATGCTGATTTGCAGGATGATGAAAAGGTTATTCGTGAAATGGTATTGCAAAACAACGGAGGCTTTGATGTAGTTTATGGAGTGCGAGCTAAACGAGAGGTTGACGGCTTTTTAAAAAGAGCAACAGCGCTTGGTTTTTATAAGCTAATGGCTTTAATGGGAGTACAAACAGTTTATAATCATGCGGATTTTAGATTATTAAGCAACCGGGCGGTTGAAGCGTTAAAACAATTTCCAGAGACTAATTTGTTTTTGCGAGGGTTAGTGCCGTTAATTGGTTTTGTTTCAACTTCTGTATTTTATAATAGAAAGGCGAGACTAGCCGGTGAAACCAAATATCCGTTAAGAAAAATGTTGTCTTTTGCCTGGGAAGGGATCACAAGTTTTAGCGTGCAGCCGTTAAAAATTGCAACGGTGATGGGGTTTTTAATGTGTTTTGTAAGCTTTATTTTGTTATTGTATTCGCTTTGGGCGCATTACTATGGGCATACTGAATCGGGTTGGACTTCTTTAATTTTTTCCATTTATTTTTTAGGCGGCGTTCAACTGTTTTGTATTGGCATCATTGGTGAATATATGGGTAAAGTCTATAAAGAAGTTAAGCATCGCCCGCGCTTTATTATTGAAAAAAAGTTGTAAGTAGAATTGACATAGTTTATAAAAGGATGCTACTAGGCGCAGGGTTGTTTTTTGTGAGGATGCTGGAGGCAATAAAAACGCTTCTCTTAGCTAAATTTAAATGGAAAAAATAAATTCCTTTCACAATAATTCTTTAGCGCTTACTACTAAGCAATTAGGTAGTTCTTCAAGTTTTGTTTCATTAGTTCGTTCTTCTTTTATTCGTTGTGGTCGTCGTCGCCAGTAGGCGGCAATATTTTTAAAACCACAAAAATCCCAAAAATAATTTAAAAGACCTAAAAAATAGGCGGAAAATTCAAAATTTAATTAGGAAAAAGGAGACAATTATGAGTAAAATTTATAATTCACTTCCAGTGGGACAAAAAGTAGGCATTGCATTTTCGGGCGGACTAGATACTTGCGCTGCTGTGGCATGGATGAAAGAAAAAGGTGCTGAGCCTTACGCATACATCGCGGACATTGGGCAATATGATGAGACAGATATTGAAAACATTCCAGGTCGCGCAACAGAATGTGGTGCAATT
Source organism: Deltaproteobacteria bacterium (assembly GCA_031278395.1). GTDB lineage: Bacteria > Bdellovibrionota_C > UBA2361 > SZUA-149 > JAITKM01 > JAITKM01. The sequence goes on from JAITKM010000032.1 coordinate 27,568, forward strand.
AAAGCGCGTCTAATTGATTGCAAAATGCAGCTTGTTCATGAAGGTTTTGCGGCAATCAGATGTGGTGCGTTTCATATTGTTACAGCAGGCAGAAAATATTACAACACCACACCGCTTGGAAGAGCCGTAACTGGCACAATGCTGGTTGCCGTAATGCGCGAAGACGGCGTTAATATTTGGGGCGATGGTTCGACATATAAAGGCAACGACATAGAGCGTTTCTATCGCTATGGCTTGTTAACAAATCCTGATTTAAAAATTTATAAACCATGGCTTGATAAAGCGTTTGTAGAAGAATTAGGCGGGCGAAAAGAGTTGAGCGAATTTCTTGAAAGTCACGGCATTATTTACCGCATGGGAAAAGAAAAAGCGTATTCTACAGATGCAAACATTTGGGGTGCAACTCACGAAGCAAAACTTTTGGAATATTTGGATCAAAGCATGTATTTGGTTGAGCCAATTATGGGAGTTAAGTTTTGGGATAAAAATGTTGAGATTGCGCCAGAGGTTGTAAAAATTACCTTTGAAGAAGGCACGCCAGTAGCGATTAATGATGAAAAGTTAGATCCGATTGCCTTAACTTATAAAGCCAATAAAATTGGCGGAAGGCACGGCTTGGGTATGTCAGACTGCATTGAGAATCGTATTATTGAGGCGAAAAGTCGCGGAATTTATGAAGCGCCTGCGCTGGCACTACTGCATCTTGCCTACGAACGTCTTTTGTCTGGAATTCATAATGAAGGCACGCTAGAAAATTATGTAACCATGGGAAGACGACTTGGGCGGCTTTTGTATGAAGGACGTTGGTTTGATTCGCAAGCGATTATGTTAAGAGAGTCACTTGAAAAATGGGTTGCCAAAGCTGTTACAGGCGAAGTTACATTAGAGCTTCGACGTGGCGACGATTATACAATTCTGAATACGGTCAGTCCAAATTTAACTTATGCGCCTGAACGTTTGACCATGGAAAAAGGTCAAGGAGAGTTCACGCAAGAAGATAGAATTGGGCAACTACATCTAAGGAATTTGGATATTGAGGACTCAAGAGAAAAACTTCTAGTTTACAGCAAAGCGGGAATTATTAAATTAGGTAATCCTGTAAATGATAAATTCTTAGAAGCGCTTTAGTAAGTTTAAAGTTGTAGAGTTATATAACGTCAAAAACCTTACAATAGAAACTTTTAAACCACGGAAGAATACAGAGGAGGAATATCCTACCTTTTTTCTGTGCGCTCTGTGGTTTAAAAAACAAAATGGTTATGGTTTTTGTAACTTGCGTTAATTATAAATTCTCAATATATCCTGCCCTCGTTATTTTTTTTATTTAAATTTTTATAATTATGCTTGGTGAATTTACAATAACCGAAATTTTAGTATTTTTAGTGTTGGTCGCAGTCTCCATGGTCATAGATCTAAAAGCTCACAAACAAGACGTAGCTGTTTGTGTTAAAAGTGCTACCCTCTGGTCTATTGGCTGGATTATGCTTGCCCTGTTCTTTGGCGTTTATATTTGGCTGCAACATGGCGTCGAAGACGCTTCACTTTATTTAACTGGTTATCTACTAGAAAAAGCCCTGTCGATGGATAATTTATTTGTGATTATGGCGATTTTTACTTCTTTTCAGATAGCCGATAAATATCAACATCGGGTTTTGTATTACGGAATTCTAGGGGCTTTAGTTCTTAGGTTTATATTTGTAGCGCTTGGCGCAGGCTTAATCGAGTTAGGCGGCAAGATTGTGCTAGGTATTTTTGGATTTTTGGTTTTGTGGTCAGCTATTAAAATGTGGCAAATCAGCCGTTCCTTAAAAACGGCAATAGAAATCGACTATACCAAACATTTTGTAGTGCGGCTCACCTCCAAGATTTTTCCAGTCTATCCTAAAATAGAAAATCATAATTTTTTCGTAAAAACTGCAAATAGCGCTAACTACGCTGTAACTCCGCTATTTTTATGTTTAATCATAATTGAATTTGCGGATTTAATGTTTGCCATTGATTCTGTGCCAGCTATCTTTGCCGTTACTGAAAAGCCTTTTTTAGTTTATACGTCTAATATTTTTGCTATCCTCGGCATTAGGTCTCTCTTTTTTCTCTTAGCTGCTGCTAAGCGCTATTTATGTCATTTAGAAAAATCTGTGATAGTTATTCTGGCATTTATTGGGCTAAAAATGCTCTTTGAGGTTTTTAATATAATTCACGTTACTGACAAAGCTTTTGCCGCTCTTATTAGCTTGGGAATTGTGATGTCTTTGTTAATGCTTGGAATTTTGGCATCTGTTATATTTCCAGTTAAAAAATAACAAAATATGGAACAGAAAGATTTAATCGAAAGTCTGAATTTTTATTTAGACTCTGTAGAGCAAGTTTTGCCAATTCAGCCCAAGCCAGTAGCGCAGGCACTCTCACCTGCTGTTACGCAGCAGCAATTTTCCCCCTCAGAGAGTGAGGCTTATTTGCTGACAATGGACTGGGAAACTCTTGAAAAAGCATGTTTAGCTTGCCAAAAATGTCGTTTATGCACTGGGCGAAAACATGTAGTTTTTGGTGTAGGGAATAAAAATAATCCGCGTATTGCGTTTGTCGGCGAAGGACCTGGCGCAGATGAGGATTTGCAGGGTGAGCCTTTTGTCGGAAAGGCCGGACAGCTTTTAACTTCTGCTATTGAAAAAGGCATGAAACTCAAAAGAAGTGAGGTTTATATTTGCAATGTAGTAAAATGTCGTCCCCCAAATAATCGTGATCCCCAAGAAGATGAAATCCAAGCCTGCGTACCGTATTTATATCGTCAACTTGCGCTGCTTAACCCAGAGATTATTGTTACGCTCGGCAAACACGCCCAGTTGGTTTTAAGTGGGGTAGATTTAGGAATTACAAAACTACGTGGACAATGGCAAAGTTGGCAGGGAATAAAATTAATGCCGACGTTTCATCCAGCTTATATTTTAAGAAATTTACTTGCGAAACGTCCGTTTTGGGAAGATTTACAAGCTGTAATGCGAGAGTTAGAGGTTAAAGGAAATAAGCATGTCTAGCTTTTCTTTTTTAGCATATAACCTGCCGGACGAGCGTATTGCTCAAAGACCAATTGGACAAGGTAGTGACCGCTCAAATTCTAAATTATTACAGGCTATCAAATTGCCAGATACTTCAGTTGCTATTAGTGATCAGTATTATTTTGATTTGCCGGATTTGTTAAGAGTAGGGGATTTATTAGTTCTAAATAATAGCAAAGTCCGACCTTGTAGGTTTTTTGTTCGGCTGGAGAATGTTCAAAAAGAAATTGAAATTTTGTTAATTAAAAAGGTGGAAACCTTGGCTGCCTCGTCGCAAAATATATCTCAAGTTTGGGAAGCTCTGGCGCGTCCAATGAAACGGCTAAAAATCGGACAAGCTTTTGAGTTAAGTCCTAGCCTGCAAGCTTTGCCAATTGGTAGAAGTCAGGATAATAATCGATTACTCTTAGAGATTAGCATTACTGGTGCTAATGTAGCGCAGGCAATCCCGCCTATGTGTGAAACCGTTGAGGAGGTGCTACTTCGCGAAGCTCGGATGCCAATTCCGCCCTATATTCGTGGTGGGCGGGCAGATAGTCAAGATCGGGATACATATCAAAATGTTTATGCAGAAACTAGCGGCTCTATTGCAGCGCCAACCGCAGGTTTTCATTTTAGCGCGGAGTTATTAAAAAAATTATCTGAGCGCGGAATTGAGCATACCTATCTGACTTTGCATGTTAGCACAGCGAGTTTTACGCCGATTCGCAAAAGTGATATTGCAGGGCATAAAATGTCAGAAGAGTATTACGAAATTTCAAGGTCAACGCTGGAAAAAATTTGTTTAGCAAAAAAAGAACAGCGTCGGATTATAGTGGTTGGCACAACTTGTTTACGTGCTTTAGAGTCCGCGGCTTTAAATGCTGTATTCTGTAAGGACTTGGGACAAAATGAAAAAATTACTGACAGTACCTCATTATTTATTACACCAGGTTTTAAGTTTCAAGTCGCAGATTGTTTAATTACGAATTTTCATCAACCTAACTCAACTCATTTATTGGTAGTTGCCAGTTTTATCGGGGAAAAAAATACACAGACTATTTATAAACATGCCTTAAACGAGGGAAACTATCGTTTTTTAAGTTATGGCGATGGCATGTTATTAGAGTAAGTCTTGTGAGTAACAATTTACCACCCCGCATATTTGTTTGCTCGCAGTAGTTGAGTATTTTTTTGTAAATCAGTCTCTATGTTCTTTGTGGTTTAAAATGGGAATGAAAAAAAAGCGGGAGCTAAAAATGGAAGTTTTTCTACAGCATAGAAATTACGATTATTCGCTAATTATTAGCACGCTCTATCATGATTTTGGAGATTTTCGATTGAATTGAGGTTAAACGGTTACTAAAATCAACTAACTTGATAGCTAAGCCACCAAGTTAGTCGAAATTTTTTTTAGTTAAAGTTTTTCAAGACACAAACTGTTATCCCAACAAACTAACAGCTAAAGAAGGC
>JAITKM010000040.1 GCA_031278395.1 Deltaproteobacteria bacterium
CACGGCGTGCTCAACCGGTACGTATAGTACTGATGGTAATAGTGCGTCGGCGTGTACGAATTGTACTAGCACGACAGTGGCAAGTTGTAGTGCGACGACGGGAGGAGCGCAGACATGCACAGCAGGCAATAAGTTAAACGGCACGGCAGGAGCATCCGGGTCGACCTGTTCAACGTGCAGTACAGGAACCTATAGGAGTGGTGTTGGGACAACGTGTTCTAGTTGTTCAAATTACCCAAGTCCTGTAACAACTTGTGACCCAGGAAGTGGAGCTGCAACAGGTTGCGTAGCTGGGTATATGTTGAGTGGTGGAGCGTGCGTTGCAGCTCCAATTGCTTCTGCAACTGGGAAGAGTTGTAGTGATAATGGAGTGACCAATTGGGGCACTATGCAAAGTTTTGGAACTACTCAATGTGGTGAAATGACGAATTATGACGGGACAGAGAAAATGTTTGCAGGTACGACGGGAGGTTCGTTAGGAGGAGTCAATACAGTGTGTGTAAAAGATAGTCGCAATAGCCAAGCCTACAGAGTTCGTAGGATGCCTGATGGTAAGTGTTGGATGATAGATAATTTGAAGTATGCCGAAGGTTCTTACAAGGATCCAGCGTCGTCGTCAGCATCTGACGGAGGTGTGTATTGTACAACTAACAATAATGGTTCGTCTCCGTTTGATGAAGGCAAGTGGCCTAAATCAACGACAGGGTGCGGGTATTTGTATGCGTGGGCGACAGCAACCGGAGGTACATCAGGGGGCAGCGTTATTTGTCCAAACGGCTGGACACTACCGGCAGATGGAATGTATGGGACTTTAAGTAGTGCGATCGGAGGAAATGGATTGAGCTATGGAGGAGGCTTAGCGTTTCAGGCGCCGTATTCTGGCTTCTATTACAGCAGTAGCTTCGGCAATCAGAGCGTCTACGGCTACTATTGGAGTTCTACGGAGTATGACACTGACTACGCGCGCCTCCTGAGCTTCAATTACACAGGCCCTCTGAATACTAGCAACAGCAGCAATAAGTCTATTTACCTAGCTGTTAGGTGCTACCGCTAGCTTGCTAGCCTCTGGTTTTTTCGCTGGTATGGGGTTACTTTATTTAGTGGTTAGTGATTAGTTCGCATGCGGAGATTATCACCGATTGTAAGTTCAAATTACTAACCACTATGCACTAATCACTAAATAAAGTAACCCTACACCAGAAAATTTCTTCCTTTGCCACCACCTGTATAATCGTTGATTTTGCATAATTAGGCAGTCTTGAATTTTTTCATTCTCCTGGTATAGACTCTCTTGGCATTTGCCCAGCCACCATTTTTAATCCATTCATTCAAACTCCTAGTCTGCGAATGTCTCTTTTCTAAACTATGAAACTCTTTGCCGTGATATACAAAACGTCCATTTTGCCGTTGCGGCTCGCCTAAAACAGCATGACACATTTCATGATATACCAAAGGTTCAACAATCTGCCTAAATTTAATGTTATTCAAAGCTGGTGAAACTATGACTTTCTTCTTTCGATAATCACAGACTGCTAAGTTACGTTTATTATTTCTGCGTGACCAAACAATTTGATATTGATCTAAAGCATAATGCATTGGAAAAAACTCTTGCTGTAGTTTTTGCCAAATTTCATTTAAATCAATAGCTTCAACATTGGTAGCTGGAGCAACCTTTGAATTAACTCGACAACTTCGAGGATTACGTACTATCTTGATTGGTTGAGTTTGAGCGGTTTTCCTTTTAGAACGATTAAACCACAAACTTAATTGTTCAAAAAATAACATGATAGACTAGCCTTATTTCGCTACTGCAACATTGTCCAATAATTCGACAAACTCTTGACGCTTACCATTTGCGTCCTTGCCTTTGTTTTTTAAAGCTAGTTTTTTAATTGCCTCTAAATTATAATTATGTGCCGTTGATAAGTTACTTAAATATTCCCCCAAATACCCAACTGCCAACGCAAAATTAAAATCCTCACTAACTTTAGCACTACTTTTATATAACAAAGGTTTATTAAAAACACTTACTTCATCCGAGTTCGACTCCCGATAACTAAGCTCCAAATTCCCTAAGGGTTCGTCCTCTGCCTCAAGAGCTTGGCGATTCAATTTTAGTTTATATAAAATCGTTACTGCCTGGTTATACTTTAAGTCCACAACTTGAACATGCTCAACAATATTATCTAACAAACCTGCATCAAAGTTAGAAAACCCAATCAACTTATAAAAATTTACTTTTGGTAGATTAAAATTAATTCTCGAAATTAAATCTTTCACCGACACTTGATAACTATCATCTAAAAAATTCTCATTCACTAAAGAAATAAAATCGTCAAAGCTATTTAGCTCGGTATATTTAACACGTGATCCTTGCCCAAGATTGTCATAAAAAACTTTCAGCTCGGCATTCTCTTGAAAACTGACAACCTGCACTAAAACATTTTGATTAACTTCTTCTTTTAATTTAAGAATATCTTGATCCGTTAGTTTTGTTCCGTTAGCTGTCAAAATAATAATTTTGTTTAAAGATTTTGGGGTTTGATTTTTCGCCACAATCTCAATTGCCTTATTGATAAAATCCCCATCTAATTCTTCTGCTGTACCACCAAAATTAAGCTCATTTAAGATACGCAAGATTCTAGTTCTATCTTTACCAGCAGTTGAGCCTAAAATAGCGGATTGTTCACCACCAAACAAAACAAGCCCTAACCTATCTTTGGAGCTCATCCCAGCTACTATATTTTTTAAGGAGCTAAGCATTTGGTCTTTGACGGCTAACTCCGCCAGCGCTTGGGAATTATCAATTGCAAAAAAGATATTCCAGTCTTTTTGATCATGTGCTGGATCAAAAGGACGAGTTTTGAGATTAAGTTTGAGAATGTAAATCTCTTTTTCAAAAGGTGAAAGCGCTACTTCATAATCAATTAAAATGCGATTATCATTTTTCTGCTTATAGTAATACTCAAAATAATTAATTAACGATTCAATCCGAATAATACTGCGCGGTGGCACTATTCCTTGCTGCAAAATATCCTTCACGCTTTCATAATTACTGCCATCAATATCTAAACTAAAATGTGAAGTTGGATACCTATTGACCGCCAACCACTGATTCCCAACTATACCAGGATTAGTTATCATGCTAGCGTTATCAGCCAGAATAACATCGTCAGACGGCGGAGGTTCTGGTAAATCTAAACCTGAATTAATTCGTGAATTAATTTCTTCTTTATCTACATGCTCTTCTTGAGGCTTAATTAAAGGGTCTAGATTGCTAATTTCCAAAAAACTTTGTTGCACTTCCTCTTTGAAAGCTGCCGTGTATTGTCTAGCATTAGCCAGCAGTTCAGCGTCAAAATAGAGAGCTATATTCAACATTACTAGAATTATAGCTAGCCCCCAAATCAATATTTTTAGCAATTTTTTCTTCATTAAGCATTTGTTGGAGCTGGTTTATCTTGGCAATCTGCACAAGCTTTAGGCACCGTCAAATTTTCACTGTCACAGATACTGGAATTTTCAGCGACTTTAGTCTTATTTAAATTACTACTCGAACTAGCAGTATTACTTTTCCCACTGGCATAATCAGTTTGATACCAACCAGCGCCTTTTAACTGAAAAGCTGAAGCAAATAACAAACGCTGCACACTACTTTTTCCACAAACTTCACAGGTCCTTAGCGGCTCATCAGAAATTTTCTGAATCACCTCAAATTCTGTCCCACAATCTGAGCATTTATATTTATACGTAGGCATAAAAATTACCCTTAGAATCTCGAAAATAAAATTTATTAAACCCTAAAAAAATGCCTGCCTGTCTATAGTAATTTAGCTAAAAAGTCAATTATTTAAGATAATCACTGAGTTATTGTTTTAAAAACAATAATAAAAAACAAATGACAAATAAGCTTAACAATGCTACTCGCTGCACAGTTTTTTAAGTTTCTAGCAAAACAAGATTAGGAGAGCAGCATGTCAAGATTTATCAAAAAAATATCAACTTTAATTATTGTAATTGGCTTAATAATTACTGTCTCGGCTTGTGAAAAGAAAGAAGTTAATTCAAGTCTTTCCAAGCCATTAGAAACGTGGAGTAGCTCTTTAATCACTAAGGTTCCGACAAACGCGTTTGGGCTTATTTATTGGAACACTAAAAAGACAGCTTACGAGAAATATCTAACTTCTAATTGGAATGTTAATAACTCAAAAATTTTCAAGAACGGACTAGCCAATGCTAATCCATTCCTTAAAAACTTTTTAGAAATATTACAGAAATCTGGTTATTCCTCAGAAGATTCTACTTGGTCAGAAATTTTTGCTGAAAATGTGTTATTCGCTAGCACTGAAAGTCCAGACGACAATCTTTATTTTGGTCTGCTAATTAAGGGCCAAGATAAAAGAAATTTGGAAAAATTTATTGGAGCTTTAAAACAAGCTATTCTTGAAGATGGTTCTTTAAAGTTGGTGCCTTTCACTTCGCAAAATCCCAACGCATTTGGTATTGAGCTTACGGACGAAGCCAACAAATCTGCGGCGAAAACGCTTTATTTTACCTGGCAAGATGACGTGGCTATTATTGCCTCGTCTAGCAAAGATTTGGATACAATCTTAACTAATGATAAAAAAGATTTACCAGCTATTTTAAAATCAGAAGATTATAAAAAGGCTACCAAAGGTATGCCAGACTCTAAGGATGTCTTTTCTTTTATTTATTTAGATTTAAATGTTTTAAAAAATCTTGTGTTACCAAGTTTAAAACATAATTCTATAGAACGTTTAGCTAAACTCCCCTTTTCTGTTTTAGCTTTAGCCGTTTCAATGAATCAAGAATTAGGATATGACTTACGTTGTTTAAACAATGGGCTGCCAGAATCGCAAAGCCAAGTTAGCTCGATTTTGTTTCAATCTTCTATGGAGAATAGTTTAAAAGCTACTTGCAGTAACCCGCTAGTAGTTCTTAGTTATGACGGGACAACTATCAAAACAGTTTTAGAGAGTATTTTCAGCTTGTCTGAGCTGGAGACAAATAATATTATTTTTGAAAGTATTCAAAAGATATTAACGAACTTAAAAAGACTTTCTTTAGTAGGTCAAACTGCTATCCCGATGCCGCAAACCATGTTGGTTTTAGAATCGCCGGCAGCTGAAAAAGAAACGGAACAAGTCAAAAAAGTTATTTCGACATTAATGTCAGCTACAGGTAGTCCACATACATGGCAGAGAACAACTTTTGATAAGCACCAAATTGACTATATAAATACATCTATGATGGGCTTAGGAATTTATGTTTATACGATGGGAGATAGTTTAACTTTAGTTGCTTCTTCGGAAAATATTATAAAGTCAGCTATCTTAGCTAGTAATGTAAAAGACTTCACTGCTAATTTATCAAAAAATGCTAAAACAATTTATGCTAAAGATAAAAATGTAATGAATCTCTACTTTGACTTTGAGGAAGTTGCTTCAGTGATGGAAAAATTTGGTGGTATGATTGGGATGTTTATGCCGAATGATCCTAAGTTAAAAGAAATGTTTGAGCCAAAAGAGTTAGAAAAAATACGACATTTCGGAGGATTTGTGCTTTCAGTTAGCGTTGAGGAGGATCAATCAATACGACTTAAGGCTGCATATACTAAGAAGTGAGATGCGCAGTTCTGTTAGCAGGTACTATTATTAATTTTTATGCTAAGTAAATTATTAAAATATCCTATTTTTTATTTCATTTTTCCAATTTTGTTGGTGGTTATATTTTTAGCTACTAGAGATAAAGATAAACGTTTTGCTCCAGAAATAGAACATCAGATTAAGCTTTTGATAGAGCAGGCGTGGGAGAATACAGCGCATAAGGACTTTAATTTAGCGGTTGAAAAATACAGGAAGGCTATTCAGTTATCGGAAAGTCATATGCCTGATAAAAAAAATCCAGCGCTCTATTATAATCTTGCTAATGCGTTATTTTCAGATGGTAAATATGGCGAAGCTTTAGGTTATTTTCAGATGGCGCTTAAGTTACAGCCTTATTTTCCGCAAGCTAGAAAAAATCTTGAACTTGCTCGTGAGACTGCGAGGCAAAAGGCTCGTAACAAGCAACTGTTTAACTCTGCAGCTACGAAATATGATAAATTTCTTTTAACATCTTATTTTAATTCTCTAATACTGTTTATTCAGCTGGTTGTATTCTTTTGCGTTTTTTGGTTACTTGCAATTATGCGAATTTATCAAAGAGGCAAAGGCATTAAATATTTACAATATGTAATTTTGTTATGGGTGGTAATTTTAGCGCTCAATGTATTTGGGTTAACAAAAGATAGATTTGGGAATTATAGCCTAAATTTTTCTGCAGTTACTAACCTAGCTGATATTTTAGCAGGTAAGTCTAATCTATCTTGTGTTACTATCAAATCTAAGGTTAACGTTTATGCTAATTGGGATGATAAAACTTCGCAAGTAATCATGTTACTAGACGAAGGAGTTGAATTACTTCAAGAATCTGACCACGTGCCGCAAAAACAAACCCATAATGTTGCTATACAACTTCCTAATAGCCAAATTGCTTGGATTGCCCCTGCCGACCTATTTTGCCATTAAAACCACGCGACTCACCAACTTACTTCTGGATTGCTAGTCTGGGGGTTATTTCTAGGCAAAATGAACCTTTTATAATTTTTAGTAAGTTAGGTATATAGTTCCCACTTTTTTAGTACCAGCTTAATTTTAACTATTACAATTGGCAATGCGGACAATAAAATGTACTGCGTTGCTGTTGGGTAATTCGTAAAATATTTGTTTGCTTACAAACTGGACAAAGCCGACCAGCCTTTAAATAGACTTTCAAATATTTCTGATAGCCACCAATTTTACCGTGTGAATCCTGAAAATCTGAAAAAGTCGTGCCACAATTTTCAACCGCCTTCTTCAGAATAGCTTTAATACTTCGATGAATCCGACGCAGTTCGTTGTCTCCTAAACTATCAACCCGCCGGGTCGGATTCACTTTAGCAGAAAATAAAATTTCAGAAGCATAAATGTTGCCAATCCCAACGATTTTATCCTGCCGCAATAAAAACTGTTTTATATTTTGCTTAGAATGCACAAATAAAGCCTTAAACTTCTCAAAATTAAAATCCTTACTTAACGGTTCTAACCCCGTCTTTACTTGCGATAGATTACTAACTAATTTAACAATCCCAAAACGACGCACATCGTAAAAACATAGCCTACCATTATTCGTGCTAATCAGCAGGCGCAAATGTTTTTCTGGATTAGCTAAAACCTTACTTTTTTCAACCAGCTTCAAATTATTCTTGCACTTCTCGCCCTTGGATAACCAAATTAAACGCCCAGTCATCCGCAGATGAAACGCTAAATATAAATATTGAGTTTTTGCTAACTCAACTTTAAAAAAAATTTGTTTTCCCAAACGAAAAATATCAACAATATTTTTGGCTTTTAATACCTGCCAACGAAGTTTGATTTTTGGGTCTAAAATTTCAATCTTTAAAATCTTACTCTGCTGAATACTTTTTTTTAATTGTCTGGCTATAGTTTCAACTTCTGGTAATTCTGGCATATCTCAGCTTCCTTAAAAGAAAAAATTATTCTCAATTCTTCGCACACAACTCAGCCATTTCGGTTAACGCAATATTCAACTCTTTTCGCATTTTTAACATTTCAGCCTGATTACTGGTTTGAATGTTTGTAGCTTTTAACAACTGACGTAAATTTTCATTTATCTCCTGCAAACGAACTAGCTCCTGTTTGAAGCCTATTTCCTGATTCTTTAAGACTATCAACTCATCTGTCATAATATCCCTTACTGTCGCCTGCTTAAAAGCGATTGTCGCTACCCGTAAATTTTCTAAATCTGTTTTAGTTTGAACAAGCTGTTTTTTTAGCTCCTCAATCTTTTCGGATTCCTCAGCATGTGCCACTACAGCTCCCAATAAGAATATTAGATAAATTAATAATTTCATAAAAATATTTTCAATATTCGTTAGTTTGCCAGACCTCAAAAAACAAAACTCATGGCAGATAAATTTAATTCCAATGCTTATTAACCCAAGTCGCTTCACGCCGGGCAATACTCCGAGCTAATTTTACAGTCTGTCCCTCAACGCTAATTCTACTTAGAGTGCTCAGCTCGGCTAAAAGCTTGTTTTGTTCGCGGCGTCTAAGTTCTATTTCTTTTCGTAGATTAAAAATAGAAATTTCCAATTTATCCTTATATTGCGCCACCTCTTTCTGTATTAAATCCGCATCTGCTGCTTTAATTCGCATTTGCTCCAACTGTTCAAATTCCGCCTTAAACTTTACTCTTAAATGTTCTAACTCATTTTGCAAAGCTAACTGTTCATGAAATAATTTTAAACTAGTAGTATTAGTTAATTGTAACTTAGTAGCTGCGATAACTTTTTGGTTATAGAAAAAATCAAACGCTATAAAACTCACTACTGTAATCATTATCAAAAATAACGCCCCAAGATCTTTTGACATATTTCACCAAATTTTTATTTTAGAGGTTCCCTTTATCCATTATAAAGACAACTTTTTAAAACACAAACAAACCTCCCACGAAGAGGGAGGCGTCAGCTGCCTACGTGGCAACTGACAGAGGGAATTAGCCTGCGCTACAGTTAATAATATTTTACCCACTCTAAACATAACCCGCAGGCTGGCACAGTTTCACCAGCTGCAGCTCGACCTAATTCCGACCCCTTAGCTAATAATTCAGCTACTTCCTCAACTGTTTTTTTTCTACGACCAACTGCAACCAAAGTTCCAACCATAATTCGCACCATCTGTTTTAAAAATCCACGCCCGACCACAAAATATTGCAAAACTTCATCACTTATTCTAACCAGCTCACTCTGTTCTATGGTTCTGATTGTCGTCTGGCTATTACAGTCAGCTGCTCTAAATGCACAAAAATCATGTTTTCCGCAAAATAATTTTGCTGCAACTAACATTGATTTTACATCCAGCTTATTACCTACCAGCCAACCCAAGCCATTGTCTAAAACTAAATGCTCCGAACGCAGCAGCAATCTATAGCTATAACATTTAGTATGAGGTGTTAGTCTTGAATTAAAATCGTCAGCTACAATTTGTAGCTGTTTGATAACAATATTTTTATTTACAATTCCATTTAAGGCAATTAGAACTTCACCTAATTCAAACTTTATCTCAGCAGGAACTAAAAAATCAGCTGTCTGCCCTCGCGCATGAACTCCGGCATCTGTGCGCCCGCTCCCCTGCAGATTAATATAACTAATTGGCTCTAAGAGATGAGTTTTTTTTGCCAAAGAATTAAAATATATATTAATTGCCCGTTCTAGTTCCTCCTGGATTGTTATGGCATTGGCTTGTCTTTGCCAGCCTGAAAATGCAGACCCCAGATATTCGATAGTCAGTAAAATTCTCATAAGCTATCAACTACAATTTCCGCTATCTGCACGACATTTAAGGCAGAGCCTTTTCTAAGATTATCTGCCACAATCCATAAATTTACCCCATTAACAACTGATTCATCGCGTCTAATACGTCCTACATAAACTACATCAGTGCCAGCTAGTTGAATCGGCATTGGATAATCTTTTTTTACGATATTATCCAAAACTATTATACCTGGACTTTCTAGCAAGGCTTGTTTAAATTCTTCAATTTCAAAACTGTTTTCAGTTTCAATATTCACACTTTCTGCATAACAAGAAAAAATTGGAACTTGAACTGTGGTAGCTGTAATTTTTAAATCAGCTAAACCTAAAACTTTACGAGTTTCTTCAATTAACTGTTTTTCTTCTGTAACATAACCATCAACTAAATACTCGCTAGTTTGCGGAATACAGTTAAATGCAATCTGATAGGGGAATTTTTGGGGAGTAATATTTTCTTGATTATATAAAGCTCTAGTTTGTTCCCAAAGCTCATCCATGGCTATCTGCCCCACACCAGAAGTTGATTGATAGGTTGAACAAACAACTCGTTTCAGTCCATAATTATCTAGGATAGGTTTTAAAATAACAGCCAGCTCAACTACAGCGCTATTAGGAGAAGTTATAATAATATCAGATGTAGTTGTTGTTTCTCGCCGAAGCTTAATAAGATTTTTCAGCAATTCACTATTAACTTCTGGAATAGTTAGTAAGACATTTTTATCTAGTCGCCACTGGCTTGCAGTGTCAATTACAATTGCTCCAGCTGCAAGGGCAAGCGGCACAAATTTTGCGCTCAGAGCATCGCTAACAGCAAATAAAGCCAAATCGATTTCTTTAAAAGAATCTTCTTTTAGGACTTCAACTGTTATTTCCGCGCCGCCAAACTGAGCGATTTCACCGTCACTCTTTTCGCTAGCAAACAATCTTAAATTATCTGGCTCTACTGGAAAGGCACGTTCTTCAAAACAGCTTAGTATTTCACGTCCAATAACGCCAGTTGCTCCAATGATTCCAATTTTTATATTTTGCTTCATAATAATTGCTCATAAATTCGTTCAATTGTCATTGCTCGTCCGCTACTTTCGTCGCAACTTACAATAACCCCATTTAAGATTGCCGAGCCTTTTGGAACTTCAAACTTAACTGGCATACCTGTTAAAAACTTCTTAACTATTGGCTGATAATCAACTCCTAAAATTCCATTTTTCGCTCCGCACATACCCGCATCTGAAATAAACGCCAAACCTTGTGGGAAGATTCTTTCATCTGCAGTCTGAACGTGGGTATGGGTTCCGCACAAAGCGGTTACTCGTCCATCTAAAAACCAAGCTAGAGCATTTTTTTCACTTGTGGCTTCAGCATGAAAATCTATAAAAACTATTTTTTCATCTTTTAATTTATTCTTTAATAAATGATCTATAATTTGGAAGGGACAATCAGTAACTTCATCCATAAAAATACGACCAATTAAATTAACAACATTAATGGTAACACCGCTGTCAGTAATAAATTTAGCTAAACCAACGCCTGGCACACCAGTTGGAAAATTAAGCGGTCTAATAATTCTTTGTGAATTTTGTTTTAAAAGTTCTGGCGTTTCTCTTCTTTTCCAAACATGGTTGCCAAGTGTGATAATATCAACACCCGCAGTTAGTAGTTCATCTGCAGTTGAATAGTCGATACCTGTGCCGCCAGCAGCGTTTTCAGCATTAGCGATTACTAAATCTAAAATGTGATGTTTTCGTAAAATTGGAATAAAATGCTTGACAATCTGACGACCTGGTCGTCCAACAATATCACCTAAAAATAAAATTTTGATCATTAATCTTTCTCCTTTTCAGAAAAGCCGTTATTGAAATTAGAGATAATGTTGGCAGGGCAATTTTTCACTTTCAATATTCTAAATGGCGGGGCGGACGGGGCTCGAACCCGCGACCTCCGACGTGACAGGCCGGCGTTCTAACCAACTGAACTACCACCCCGCATTAAGCACTGAAAATGGTGGGCGACAAAGGGCTCGAACCTTTGACCCTCGGCTTGTAAGGCCGATGCTCTAGCCAACTGAGCTAGTCGCCCGTAAAATGAGTTTGCCTTGTATAGAAAAAAATAAATTATTGCAAATAGAAAAACACAAATTAACCTATCTATTGCTCTATAAAATATAATTATCATAGATATATTAATAAGTTACCCTTTTTATTTCTGGTTTTATTTCTGGTTTTATTTCTGGTATGGGGTTACTTTCATATGACTTATCCTGAATAATAAAGACATATGAAAGTAACCCCATACCAGAAATAACCAGAACTTTTTGAATCATGATTTCGTTTCGTTACGTCTAAATAGGAAATTATGTGAAGATAATAAATTTAATAATGTCAGGTGTTATAACTCATAATAATCACTATGTTAACAGTAATTGCTAATAATATTTTTATTCAATCCATTGCAGATTATCATCAAAATAATGACGTCAATTGTTTAATTAACAACCCATATCCTCAAGAAAGGCTGGAACATCTATTATATTTAAATAACTGGACAAATACTGTTCTCTGGCACTTAGAAGACCTTGTTCGCAACCCTCAAATTAATCCTCTTGAAGGGTTAGCAATCAAAAGACGAATTGATAAGACTAACCAGTATCGCAATGATATTGCAGAATTTATCGATAGCTTCCTGCTCAACAAATACCAAAACATCAAACCTCAGGAGAATGCTAGAATTAATACCGAAACCCCAGCCTGGGCTATTGACCGCTTATCAATCCTTGCCCTAAAAATTTATCATATGGAACAAGAAACACTCCGCAAAGATGTTGATAACAATCATATTTTAACCTGCCAACAAAAATTGGAAGTTCTCTTAAATCAACGCCAAGACTTATCTCAAGCCATAGAAGAATTAATTGAGGATATTGAGGCTGGACGATGTTACATGAAAACTTATAAGCAAATGAAAATGTATAACGATCCGTCTCTTAACCCTATCTTATATAGCAAAGGACAACACTCTCCTACTCTTACCAGCTGTTAATTAGTTTTACGTAACTTTTTCTAGCTTTTCTGGTATAGGGATACTTTCAAGCATGAATTTTAATGAAAATTTAAAAAAATTAGCAATAGAAGTAAATTTTAATAATTTGAAAGCGGTAAAAATAGAAAGCCAAAAGTAACCCTATACCAAAGGCTACGAAAATTTCATCCTCTGTTATTCCAGCATGTGCTCCTTTTAACTTCTAAAAATTTGTCGTTTTTCATTTCGACCAAACTTTTCATAATGGATTAACGGGTTCATTCCTGCCTTGTGAACATCTTGATACAAACTTAAATATTTATTAGTCGAAAATTTTGGGCTAGGGTTATAACCTAATTTCCAACCAATTCTATAATAATGTTCAGCCAGTGTAAAATTAGACAAATCATTAGCTTGAGTTAAATATTTTTTTCTATACCAACGAGCCTTAAAATATTTTGAATTTTTGATAATTAATGACTCCGAAAGATAACGCGCAATAACAGTTTGAGGTCTGGCAAACACTAAACTCAACCACTGGCGACAATAATTGAAAGGAATTTTATAAATCCACTTAAGGAAGCTAAGCTGTGGAAATTTATATCCTAAAGCCCTTTTTAACTTAGGAAGATATTTTAAAATAGCATAATTATATTCGGCAGCTGGAAAAATATAACATTCTTTTTCAAGTATATAGTTCGGATTGTGATCAGCTACTCCTCGCTCAACTTTGGCTTTAAATTCTGCGTATGATTTAGTCCAATAATGATTTAACTGAATACGTTTCACAAAATCATACTGCACAAAATCTCCACTAACTGTCATAAAATTTTCAGTTACTGCTAACTCCTGATTAAAATAAACATGCCCATGGATATTCGCATGCGCTACTTTCCGAGGATTAACAATGCTTTTAATATGCGTCCCCCTGTTACCTCTAGTATAGTTTTCAATCACTAAGCCAGAAGGTTGATTAATATGTCCCGCACAATCAAAAATAAACCAATTCAATACTACTGCCGGATATTGCTCATAGCTTTGCAAGAATTGCGGAATATTTTCATCTTGGAGCGGTACAATAAACTCATCAGCATCAATAATTGCTAACCACCTAGTCTCAGCTTTGCATTTCAAAACAGCATCGTTATACACCGAAACTTGCTGTGCCTGACCAGCCCAAGATTCATAAACTACTATTCCCCGATTAATATACGGCTGCAATACTTTCTGGAGATTATCTGTACTTTCATTGTCATATAAATAAAAATGCTCAACTCCAACTAACAAGTGATACTCAATCCACTCTTCAATATATGGAGCTTCATCCTTTAAAATTGCGGCAATTGATAAGTAATAATTGAAACTCATAATTGGTTTATTTTTAGTTTTATTTTAATCAGCGCTTACGTTTGCGTTTGACTTGGTTAGGCAATTGCTGCACTTTAATTTTACTCTCGATAATTTGCAAACATCTTTCTAAACTTTGCTCAGCATTAAAATGCCTCTCAAAAAGCTCTCTGGATTTTTGACCTATACTTTCTAGCTTTACTTTATTTTCTATTATATTCTTTAAAATAGCCGTCAAGCTGGCAACATCCTCACTAGGAAATACAAACCCATTTAGCTCAGACTCGCCAATTAATTCCTTTTGCCCTACCCTATCCGAAATTATACATGTTTTTCCAAACATCATTGCTTCAGTTACCACAATTGGCAATGGATCCTCGCGTGAAGGACAACACAACACATCAATTTGGCTTAATAATTTACGATATTTTTTTTGGTTTTGAATCGCATCCAAAAAATGGATTTGTTTTATCCCGCAAGAAGCCTTTTTAATAGCCTTAGAAAAATTACTCGCCTCAAGTTTATCTGATCCGATAATCTCAAATTTAGCTTGCTGGCGCAAATTCTCTGGTAATAATTTAATTGCCTCGATAAAAATATCCTGTCCCTTGCGAGCTGAAATCGCGCCAAGTAAAACAAAATGATAAATCTTTTTCCCATTGCCAATTTTTGCCTGAGTTGGCGTTCGTATTTCAGCACTAACATCTGGCACTGGATAGCATAAAACTTTAATATTTGGGTTATACTTAGTTAGGTAATCTTGCGTTAGCTTAGATGGTACATAAATATCTTTTGAATTTCTTAAAATTTTCTCTAACTCTTCAGGCAGCTGCTGGGGTTGAATATTTTCATGTATCCACCAAATAGCTGGAATGACATGCCTAAAATTCTTATAAATCAAATAATTTATATACACATTACAAAGACAAAATTTAAACCCCAACTTCTTATAACGTTGCACAGCATCTTTCTTAGTAAAAGCGTGAGTATGAAGAATCACTGGAATATTTTCATCTAAAAAAGCCTTTTTTAATTCACCATCCAGAGGAGATAAAACAAAAATTTCAAATCTGTCTTTCAAGATTTTTGCCACATTTAATAAAGCAATTGGCGCGCCAGTATAATTAAGTAGATGAGTAACTAATAAAATTTTGGTTTTGCTCGTTTGGGCTTTATATTTGGGTGGATAAAAAATACGAAAATCATCGACCACACTAAAGACAATACGATTTTCTATGGCTTTATTTTGTTCAAAGTGTAGTAAAGGACAAATCTTGTCTAGCTCATTATAATACTGCACATACTGAGACTGATCGAAATTCAAAGAAGGATTATACCCCTTACGCCAGCCCAAACTAAGATAATGTTGCACTGGATCTAAGCCTAACTTTGCAATCTCTGGATAGGTTTCTTTATACCATTTCTTATTAAAATATTTAGATTTGCTCAGCAGCTGATAAGCCTCCGACTCTTGAATAGAATCAAAGCTTAATTTTATTAAAAAATATTTTAACCAGTTTTGTTGCTTTAAAATTACCTGATTATTAAGCCTTAAAAAATCATCCAATTTTTCTATTCTTTCTTGGAGATGAGTTTCTGCATTGTAACTTGCTGAATGAACGCGCCAAAAAGTTAATCTCTCGGCTAAATAAAAAACTGGAAATTTTATTAATAATTGCCTCCACAACCACCAATCCACCCAAGCTGGAATCAATTCACTATCAAAATTACACTTGAGTAGTTCTGTTCTTTTAATCATCAGGCAAGAAAAAGAAGAAATAACATTAATTCGGAGTTGAGCTATATCGATCTTTTGCTTAGTGAATTTAACTGACGTCGCTGCAAGGGTTGCGCTTTTCCCTTGCTCAGCTTGGGCAGGGTTACTATACAAATTTTCAATTAAAGCCAGATGCCGTTGCATATCTGGGCGTTCAGCTATTTCGCCAAAAGCTTGTAAATTATTAAAAATCAAAATAGGATTTCTAAAGCTATTAATAATTTTAATTTTTTCTGCTAAGTGATTATTAGTCCAATAATCATCACTTTCACAAAAAGCGACATACTTTCCAGTAGCTTTACTCAAGGCAAGTTGAACACTTTTAGTAAGTCCATGATTTTTGCCACTTGGATGCAAATACAGGAAAAAATTAGGATATTGTTTCAGATATTTTTTAATCAGAGCTACTGACTTGTCTTTAGAACCATCATCCACAATGATAACTTCGAAATTTTTGTAAGTCTGGTTAGCTAATGAATCTAAAGTTTGTTCAAGGTATCTCTCATAATTATAACTTGCGACAATAATACTAATTTTAGGATTCTTATTTCTGAATTTACAAACTACCTTATCCAGAATATTCGGTTGATTACTAATCTGTCTTTTACTTACTAAACCACTAATACGCCCCTCTTGTTTACCATGCATTTCATAATGCCATAATGGATTTAAGTCTGCCTTTGCTACATCTGGATAAAGTAACAGATACCAAATAGTTGAAAACTTTGGACTAGGATTATAACCTAACTTCCAGCCAATTTTTGCATAGTGTTCGGCGGGCGACAATTGCTGCTTTTCAGCACCTCTTAAATAGATTCTTTGATACCAACGCGCATTAAAAAATTTCGATTTCTGGATAAGCATAATTTCTGACGCAACAGCAGGCTTGCCGATTCTAATCAAACTCTTTAGTCTGAAACTTCTTAGGTAATAAACAAAGCCGAATAAATTGTTAACCAAGCTTGATAATTTTAACGAACTCTGAGGATACTCTAAACCAGAGATTACTCTATTTTCTCCCCGACCAAACTTTTCATAATGCCATAACGGATTTAAACCTGCATTCTTAACGTCAGGATATCGACTAAGATATTCAGAACCACGAAAATATGGGCTAGGATGATAACCTAACTTCCACCCCTGATAGTAATAATGTTCAGCGGGCGGCATGCCAGACTCTTGCACGCCAGGATAGGTTCGCAAATACCAATTGGCTAAAAATAATCTGGAATTAGCAATTGTCCCAACTTCTGTTTTAAACAACGATTGACTATTAATCTTCTTTATTTTTTGCGGATCAGCAAAACGATTTTCAATTACCTCAAATGGAAAGACATCTAACAAAAGATCTAAATTGATTTTCAAATCAACAGTTTTATCAAAATTTAAATTTAATTTTTTTCTAATACCATTACGATTTGTATTAGTCTTAGTTATTTGATTTAAATCAACTACTAATGGCGCTTGATCTGGCAAGCCTACGCTGTGAAAATAGTCTGAAAATTTTACTTGTTCAACTAGTTCCCTAGGAATACCTACAACCCGTAAATATTTAGCTGGGATACCGTAAGCATTGGCGACTATAATGCCATGTAACGAAGTAGAAATAATAGTTTGACATTGCGCAATCTCCTGCACAAAACTTTCTACCTCATCACGATTTCTATGAGTATCAATAAAAATCAGCTCATGCTCTTCAATTAAGAGTACGTCTCGCAAATATCTAATGAGACGCGCTGCATATGGGGTATGCTGATAATGCAAAATAATTCCGAACTTATACTTAGGTCTGAGGTTGGGTGTGAAAAATTTAGGTAATAACAAAGCTGGATCGCCGTAAATTTGTGGTACCTTAGCGCCAACTACATCATGTAAAACAATTTTACGGGTTAGCGGTCCTCGTACTGCACGAAATGATACCGTAGTCGGATCAATAACTCGCTTTAATACAGAAGCAACTTGAACCCCACTGCCCCAAAATGTTCCGCCGTAAGGCAAAGTTCCGCTATCAATAATCGAACCAATAGCGCAAAGTTTTTTAGAATAGGCATGCGAAACAAAATTAACTATTTTGCCAGTTATCTTTTCAACTAAGTAAGGACTTAATTCATCTCCAAAATTTCCCCTACTAGAGTTAGGAATCTTCCAATAATATAACGGAACACTTTGCATCAGGCTTTTCTTCTAAAACTTCTAAGCTAATTTGTTCGTAGTTAAATTAAGCGTTGTTACTCATTTAAAGCTTTAACAGCTGGTAAGATTTTTCCTTCCAATAATTCCAAGAATGCGCCACCAGCAGTTGAAACATAGCCCATTTTATCCATGGCGTGTCTTTCGTGCAAAGCTCGGTCAGTATCTCCACCGCCCACGACAGTTAAAGCCTTAGACTCAGCTAACAAGTCAACTACCGCATATGTGCCAGCGCTAAATTCTTTAGTTTCAAAGGCGCCAACCGGACCATTCCAGACAATGGTATTTGCTTCTTTTAAAGCTTGAGCAATTAATTCGACAGTCTTAGTTCCAATATCTAGGGCCATTTCATTTTCAGCAATGTTTTGTACATCAACAACTTTGGTCGGCACGCCACTTTCAAACTTTTCAGCCACAACAACATCGACTGGTAAAATTAATTTACAACCACGAGCTTTTAAAGTTTGAGCAATCTGTTTTGCATTTTCAACTTCTTCTGGTTCAAACAAAGATTTGCCGACCTTTATACCAGCTGCCACAAAAAAGGTATTTGCCATTGCTCCACCAATAACAATCACATCCGCAGTTTGTCCTACATTTTTAATTGCCTGCATCTTGGTTGAAACTTTAGCACCACCAAAAATCGTAGCTAAGGGACGCTGAGGAGTTTTCATAGCTTTATCAAAATATTCCAACTCTTTCTTTAAATTAAAGCCGCTAGCTTTTTCAGCTACCAAGGCTGCCATACCAGCTGTTGACGCGTGCGCCCGATGGGATGTGGCAAAGGCGTCGTTAATATAAACATCGCAAAGTGCGGCTAATTGTTTAGCAAATTCTGGATCATTCTTTTCCTCACCGTTGTAAAATCTTAAATTCTCAAGAACTAAAATCTGCTTTGGCTTTAAAGCCTGAATTTGCGCTTGAACTTCTGCGCCAACACAATCTTGCGCCAGGATGACTTCAGCAGAAATTAGCTTTTTTAAATGCTCAGCTACTGGAGCAAGGCTGTATTTAGGATTCTTTTCACCCTTAGGACGACCTAAGTGCGAACCTAAAATAACTTTAGCTCCATGTTCAATGGCATATTTTAAAGTAGGTAATAGAGCTTTAACTCGCGTGTCATTCGCAACCGTCTGGTCAGCGTTTAGAGGCACATCCAAATCTGCTCGAATAAAAACTTTTTTATTATTTAATTCTAATTCATCAATACATTTCATTTTATGGTTCTCCATTATTATAATAAAGCGTTTGGCTCTGAACTTTCAAAAATCACCTCCTAGAATAGGGAAGCATTTTTGTTAGCTTTACAAACAAAAATGCAAAGCGCTAGAAACCAGCGCCTAAACAGCTACATTTGTAATATAAAAATATTTTAAGTTGCCGTCCCTATTACAAATTTAAAAATTAGACAAACTTTTTAATTTTATATATGTTCGCGATGGTGGTGTTAGTAGCATCTAATAATGAACCTATACCATCTGTAAGGTAACCGCCTCTTAGCTCATAATGACATGCCTCGCTCTTGTTTAGACCAGTGGAAGTCAGACGTGCTAATGTGTAGGAAGTAATTCCTGCCGTGGTCTCCACTTTATTTGCTGGGTTCATGTATTGTTCAAGCTAACACCACCTTTTTTATTTATTTTCCATCGTATAGATCTCTTTATTTTGAAATTGCCAAAAGTAGTATGGAGAACAAAAACCTAAGAGCCACAATGCCAAAAAGTAAGGAACTAATACAATTGAGTGAGTTGGTAGATAGATATGAATCGCTATCAAATTTACTTAGGCAAGAGAGAACGCGATTAAAAAACAATGTATTCGATTCAAATGTAGTAATTCAAAGCATTAAGGACATGATAGCAGTGTTAAAGCAAGAGAAGGAATCAATCTCCGCCAAAATTGAAGAATGCGCGACATCAGTTCCTGAATTATCTTAGAAGTTGAAATTGCTATGTGAAGTTCCAGGAATAAAAAATATAATAGGAAGTATAATTCTAACGAAGCGTACCAGAATTAGGGATACTAGATAGGCGAAGTGTTGCCGCCTTATGTGGAGTTGCTCCGTATAATAGAGACAGTGGAAGGAGTTCGCAAAACAACAGGCGGAAGAGTTGCAGTAAGAAATGCGTTGTATTTAGTCACGATGAATTGTGCTCGCAGTGATGGCTGGCTGAAGGATTTTTATAAACGCTTAGTTCTCAATGGTAAACCGAGAAAGGTTGCCTTAACAGCGTTGATGAGAAAACTAATAATTATCTTGAATATGATGATTGCTAA
>JAITKM010000042.1 GCA_031278395.1 Deltaproteobacteria bacterium
TAAAGGAGTAAATGAGATAACAGGTGTGACACCCAGAATGTCTTGTTTTTTTTCTGTTCAGGGGGTCATTTATCTACTAGTTGAGTGCGAAACATAATTCTTCTCCATACGATTACGATACGATTGAGGAGCTTTAAGCAAAGAAGTTTAAAACTTAACCTTAAACTTCAATATTAATCGTAATCGTAACTTGACTTGCAACTTGCAGAATACAGAATAAAGGAGAATTATGCATAAAAATAAACACTACGTTCAAGGCACATGCTTATTTATCACCTCACGCGTGGAACAAGACTTACCATTTACAACCTGCAAACTAATTAACACTGCCATCTGGGGAATACTAGCCAGAGCCAGTACGCTTTGGGATATTTCGGTTTGTCACTTTCTTTTTATGTCTAACCATTTTCACCTGATAGCCGTAGTAAGAGACCCTTCTCATGTACCAATGTTTATTAAGCAAATAAAACAAGAGACTGCCGCAGCAATAAATCGCCTTACCGGCAGAAGACAACATACTATCTGGTGCAAAGGATTTTCCCATGGTGCAGGGTTACTTTGTTTATACTTTGTTTATTAGTTTTTTCATGCCTTAAATAAGCATAACCATCTAAATTATTTTGTAATTTCTAAAAAAGTCCAAAAAGCGAAAGTAACCCTGTACCAGAAAAACGCCAGAAAAACCAGAAAAAATGCTTGCTTTCAAAGTATGAGTAGATCTATATAGTTCGACTTATTTTTTCTATATTGGGCTTTAGAAGCTGGACACAATAATCAATTACATTTTATGGAGATAAAAGATTATGTCATATTTAAAATTTGATATTCGAGGTAACGTCAAGCAAGGTTTTAATCTTTCTAATCGAGAAGAGATTGATCCTACTGAGGCTAATGATTTAATGGTTTACTGTGAAGATGTTTCGAGCATTAAAGATAAAATAACCCAAGAACATTTCCAAAAAACTGAAGATTATGACCTTTATAAAAATGCTAAAATCTTTAGAGATGACACAGGGTATCATTTTATAATTATTAATTCGTAATTATCCAATTCAATTTGAACCAAAATCAGGTTATCATAATTATTGCTACCTATAACGAAAGAAATAATGTGCAGGCCTTAGCTGAGAACATTTTAGACCGCTATCCACAAATTGAATTATTATTTATTGATGACAATTCACCTGATGAGACAGGCAAAATTTTAGATGAGCTTTCAACAAATGATAGTCGGATACATGTTATACATCGTGAAGAGAAACTCGGATTAGGAACCGCTTATATTAAAGGCTTTAAATGGGCATTAGCGCGAGATTATGAATACATCTTTGAAATGGATGCAGACTTTTCACATCGTCCAGAATATATTGCGGATTTTTTAAAAGCTGTTGAAGATGCAGATTTAGTTTTAGGCTCACGTTATACCTGCGGCGTCAACGTAATTAATTGGTCTTTAACTAGAATCTTAATTAGTCTAGCCGGCACGTTATATGTGAGACTTTTAACAGCCTTGCCAATAACTGATGCAACTGGTGGATTCAAATGTTTTAGACGATATGTTTTAGAAAGATTGGATTTAGAGCATATAAAATCTAATGGCTATGCCTTTCAAATTGAAGTGACTTATAAAGCTTGGCTAGCTGGATTTAAAATTAGAGAAATACCAATAATATTTTATGATCGAGTTATCGGAACTTCAAAAATGAATAAAAAGATAATTTATGAAGCTATTCTAATAGTCCCGCGTTTAGTCCTAAGTAATTTATTTAAAAAGAAGCCGCAACGTATTCATTTTTACCAACCTGAAAAATAATATTTTTATGGGGATAACAACGCGTGAAGAAGTAATCAACGTTTTAAAGACAATTATTGACCCAGAAATTTTTATTGATATTTGGACACTCGGCTTAATTTATCAAATCGAATTTCGAGAAAACGGAATACTCTATCTCCAAATTACTTTTACTTCCGCGACTTGCCCTTTAGCTCCAGCTATTATTGAAGAAATAAAACAAAAAACCATGCTCCTTGAAGGAATTACCAATACAGAAGTTGAAGTCGTTTTTCAACCTCCCTGGCAACCGTCTGATGAATTAAAAGGGTTAATGGGGTTATTATAAAGTATTAGCGCTAGTTTGTAACTTCAATTTTCCCTTCAGAAATTAAACTTATTAATTTATTGACTGAAGAACTCTCTGATTGGTTAACAGCAATTTTAGTAGCTAACATATTAATTGTGCGTTGTTCTTCTTGTGTAATATTACCTTTCTCAATAATCGTTTCAATCAAGGTATTTAATGGACTTACTGTTGAATTCATATATTTAACCTTTTTTCAAAATATAATTAATGGAGCCTTCCCTCACGTTATTCATAATGACTACAAAAAACGTTGTGTTTTTTACAAGAAAATATAGCACCTGACAAGTAAAATTTTTGTTTTCTCTAAACCAGAGCAGAAATAAAGAAATTAATTATAAATTCTCTCACTAACATTGACATCAGGAGCCGGCTTATCACCAGTCACAAAACTATTGATTAAGTCATTAGCATCTTCAAAAATCATTGATGAAAGTCCATTGATAATTTTAATCAAGTGGATAGCTTCTTCTGATTTCCCCCTTTCCAGCATTATAATTAACTTATTAACCAAACCTCTTTGCTTACTAATAACTTCCTCATAGTTTAAAATTCTTCTTAAAATGTCGGCAGGAACAACTTCTTGTTTGCAAATCACACCCTTAGCAGTCTGAACAGAATTTTCGAGGTTATCCAATGAATCATTAAGTTTCTTAATTACATTTACAGTATCCATACATTTAATTTAGAATTGATTAACAAAACTATTTGACAATACTGTTATGCTAACAAATTTCAAAATGCCACATTAAAAATCAATTTAATCTAATAATTTTTAGATTAAATTGATTTTTAATAGTAAATATAAATGGTTATTAAGAATAAAAATACTTACAATTGACATTTATCACCTAACTATCGTAAAGACGCAGCTCAAATAAAGCCCAGATAGCTCAGTTGGTAGAGCAGAGGACTGAAAATCCTCGTGTCGATGGTTCAATTCCGTCTCTGGGCACCAATTCTAATTTGTAATTGTAATCTGTAATGCAAAACTACTCTTCAAAGCAGTCGTTCAGTTCTAATATTAGTTTATCAATCAGCCTCAAGGAACTAATTACCAATATAAAAAAGGCTCTTAGCAAAAATCTGGATAACCCTGAAACAATAATTGAAAAAAGTGGCATTAGTTCCCCATTAGTTTTAGCTTGCGATCAAGAATTACGAATTAAACGTTTAGTAGCTTGGATCCGAGATAATATTTTTAATGGCGGTAACAATAATGAAGTTTCTTTTTTCTTTGGTTCTGAGATAAGTTCAGAAAAACAAATTCAACAAATTATCAATTCTGCCAAAAATATATCATTATTCTCTCCATATCACTTAATTGTTATTTATGAGGCTGATAAAATAGAAAAAGAAAGAAAAAACAAAACCTCTGAAAAAGACAAGCCAACTCTAACTAGTAATTTGATCCAAACCTTAAGCAAAGAAAAATTACCAGCCCTACTGATTCTTACTGCGCAAGAAATTAAAAAAACAAGTTGGCTATCTAAACTAGAAGCGAGCGCTACCTATTGTGTAATGCCAAAATTTTCTCCAACTGAGTTAGGCGAATGGATTTTAAAAGAAATTAAGGGGCTAGGACATAATGGCGGAATTACTGAAGAGTCCATTCAGTTTTTGATTACTAGATACGCTGATGATTTATTTGCTCTCGCGCACGAAATAGAAAAGCTCTGTCTACTTTTAAAACCTACTGAGACAATTACTAAGAAACTAGTTGAACAACTAACCACTAAAGATATAGAAAAAAATGTGTTTGAATTGATCGATAATTTAGCTAACAAGGATTTTCTAAAAGTTTCGTATTTGCTTAAAAAATTAGAAAACCAAAATGAGCCAATGTTAAAAATATGCGCTACACTATCTACTTTTTTTAGAAGTCTAATCGCACAAAAAAGTTTTAATAATGTGGGTGGTGTTGAACCAGCCGCCGAATTAAATAAACCTTGGGTGAGACGTTATGGGTCTGCATTTTCTATGCCTGACTTAGTTAAGGCGCTTAATATTCTAAAAGATTTAGATTTAAAAATGAAAAGCACAAGTCCACAATATCATTTGTTGGAAGCGGATTTAGCTTTCAAAAAAATTGGTGACCGAGGGTAGAGATTCAGTAGAAGCAGTATTATTAACAATTAAAAAATAAATAAAAAAATGAAAGCACTTGTAATCAATGCCATAACTCCACTAATGATTACTCCGAGTTTTGAAACGGCGATTAATGACGAAGTCCTAGCAGGCTGGATTGTCGAAACTATAGTAGAAGGTATTCAACCTCAGTCGGTTCCTGCAAACGCTGCTTGGCAGGAGGAATGGGTTTTTGTTGAAACTCATTATAAAGTCCGTGGTTATGTCCACAAAAGTAACCTATGTTTTGATCCTGAGCGCATAGAACTCTGGCAACAAGAAAGAAAGCTTTGTGTGATGCAGGCATACGCCGATGTTTTGTCAGAATCAAAGATTCAAGGCTATAATATTCAAAGCTTGACGCGTGGTGCGTTAGTTATTCCAATTGCTGAAACAATAACTCAAGACAATGTAAAATGGACGGAAGTTTTAACTCCCAATGGTAAACAAGGTTTTATAAAGAGTCAGTTTTTGATTGAGTATAAAACAACATATTCTTTGGCAAATGAAAGACAACTCCGTCAAGACCTTCTTAATACGGCTTTATCATATTTAGGCGTGCAATACCGTTGGGGCGGTAAGTCGACTTTAGGCTTAGATTGTTCTGGGTTCACGCATATCACGCATTTAATTAATGGTATCATTATACATAGAAATTCGAAGTATAACGAAAATTTTTCTGTCAAAAAAATCGAGCTTCTGGATTTAGGTTTAACGAGTTTTGCGACAGGTCAAAAAACATATGAAGCTAGCTGGGAAGAGGATCTACAAGATAAAAATCTCAAAACAATCCAGCCGGCTGATTTATTATATTTTAAGGGGCACATAGCCATTTACTTAGGTGATAATAAATATCTTCATTCATCATCCACCCTAGGTAAGGTTTCAATCAATAGTCTTAACCCACATGAGCCGGACTATCGCGCACTACTAATGCCAACTTTTTTACATGCGGGGACTTTGTTTTAGAGATAGTAAGAAGAAAACTAATAGACAGGTTAAAGCCGATTAATCTTACAACAACCTCAGCAGGTGCAATATCGTAATTTTCGCATTGATTATATAACGCGTTGCTCTCGAGCAGCTTACCAACAAGCCGGGACACATTTAATTTTAGTAATAAAATAAATAAGCTTTGACTTATTTATTAAGTTAATATAGAGGGGAAAAATAAAATTTTCGGTGCTATATTGGTACCAAGAATTTTTATAACTATTGATAAGGTTGTAACATAATTATTTTTAAAAATAATTTTCGCCCTGGTGCTGGAATGGTAGACAGGCATGTTTGAGGGGCATGTGTAAGAAATTACGTGGGGGTTCGAGTCTCCCCCAGGGCACCAAATCAGGATAAAAGTCAAAATCTTCGCTTTCACGAGCGATTTTTTTGTTGAGATTTTTTAATTTTTCATAGAACAAAAATCCTACCCCGCCCCTACTGCGACTGACATACAAGAGGTATTTACAGCGCTGGTTATCAGAAGATTGAGACACCATCCATCAAACACTTAGAAACCGTCTTAACTGTAGGCAACGATTTTTCGTTTTTTCTGTTTTTGCCGTCATTGATGGCATGGCATGCCAGAAATTAACCCGCCCTTTCTCTCATTTTGTACTAAAATAAGTTTGAGCCTTTTTCGTAAAGGGCACCATTTAAAAAACAAATACCGGACCAAACAGGAAGGACTTCTCCTGACAAACAATACCATCTCGATAGTGAAAATAAGCTGAAAACCCAGCCCAAGAATTTAAAAAAATACCTAGCTGTGCGCTAACGCTGTCAATCCCCTTTTTCCCTACTAAACTATCTTGATACGAATATCTAAACTCCGAGTGAATCATTTGCCAACGATACTTGGCACTAAAACCATAAATTAAAGAATCATTACTAGTCCTCGCCCCAATATTTTTATCCTGATAATTAATATCTACCTTAGTTCTTTCCCAAGCATATGCAAGATACGGATTAAAAATTAAATTTAAATCCTTAACATTAAAACGTAACCCAAATTTAAACATCGGCTCTTTAACCGTAACTTGCGTATAATCACCTCGCACACGATGATAAAAATAACTCAAACCCACATTAGGCGTTACAAAAGCCTTTTTATCTAAATAAGCATTAACAGAAAAAATATTCCCCTTAATCTCAAAAGCTTCTGAGACTGGAACTTTCAAATTAGGAATTCCAGTTAACTTGGTCAAATCTAAGCGATACGCCCCATCAACCTCACTACTAAAAAAAAAGTTAGAAAAATCAAAATGTGACGTTGTGAAAAGCCCAAAAATCCCCCACTCCCCAGAAACATCTTGCACACTGCCTTCGGTCGGTGCCTTTAACTTACTCAAATCAATCTGACTATTAGCTGTGCCAATTAATGGATTTAAAATTAACAAGTAATCCTGTGTGAACTTTTGCTTAAACAATTGAGCCTGTGAAGCATCCATTGTTAAATCTGGCGCCAGACCTTCCCCAAAAGAATTACTAATCAAAAACCCAAATAACCCTATAAAAATAAATAATTTCTTCATAATCTGTCGGTTTGAGTAAAATAAATCGTTTCTAAAACCTCGCTAATCTAATATGGTCACGCGCAGTGCGTTTTATCTCTTACAAAACGAAACCTCAAAGCACAATATTTTTTATATGTTCAAATTAATTTTAAATGAAGCTTGGCTTTCTATCGTTTCACACAAACTACGCTTTTTCCTCACCACCTTGGGAATCATCATCGGTGTCTGTGCCGTGGTTATGATGGTTGCTGCTGGACAAACCGTTACTAATATAATTAACGAGACTTTTTCTTCTATGGGAAGTAACCTCCTAATTGTCCACCCAGGAACTAGCACGCAAGGCGGTATCAGAACTGGACGTGGACATTCTACCATCTCTCTGGACGATATTAAGGCAATCAGCAAAACTAAAGACGTTGCTGCTGCCGCCCCCGTAATTAATGCTTCAGCTCAAGCCGTGTATAATGCTAACAACTGGAACGTTAGTATCATTGGCACAACTCCAGACTACATGGAAGTTGGTAACTGGGAAATTGAAAACGGTGTAGGCTTGACAGATAAAGATATTCAATCAGCTACAGATAATATCTTAATTGGGCAAACCATTATCACAGAACTATTTGGCTTTGAAGATCCTATTGGCAAAACTTTACGTCTAAAAAATCTTCCATTTCGCGTTGTTGGCACACTCAAAGGTAAAGGGCAAGGTTTAATGGGCAATGATCAAGACAATCTAATCATCATGCCAGTTACTACTATTCGACGTAAAATTGTGGGTAGTAATCGCCCGAAAATGGTGGATTTAGGATTTGTAAAAGTCGCCTCCGAAGATAAAATGGATGTTGTTAATAACCGTATTGAGCAATTAATTCGTTCTCGCCATAAACTCAAAAACAACACCCCCAGTGATTTTGGCATTAGAGATTTAACGGAAATGGTAAATAATGTAAAACTAGCTGGTTTAGTTTTATCTATTTTGCTTGCTGCAATCGCTTCAATTTCATTAATTGTCGGAAGTATTGGCATTATGAATATGATGCTAGTTGCTGTAACTGAACGCACTCGCGAAATTGGAATTAGAAAATCTCTTGGAGCTCCTAATCGCTGGATTATGATTCAGTTTTTAATGGAATCAGTTTTAATTTCTTTTCTAGGAAGTATTATCGGGCTGGCTTTAGGAATAGGTTTTTCACAACTCGCAGGCTATCTTTTAGAAAAAGACGTGCCCATAACTCTCTGGCCTATTATTTTATCATTTAGCGTCGCGATTGTAGTTGGCATTAGTTCGGGTTTATTCCCAGCGATTAAAGCTATGAAACTCGACCCGATCGAAGCTTTGAGATACCAATAAAAGTTGGCTCAAGTCTCAACTGGAGCCACCCATGGGAGTCGAACCCACGACCTATCGATTACGAATCGATTGCTCTACCAACTAAGCTAGGGTGGCTAAACATAAGTTTGTATTTTCAATGTGTTACGGAACTATTTTAGTCGTACGATCTACCTACGACCTAAATATAAAAATTAATAAATTCGCTAACATAATGCAAGAATTAGATCAATATTAAATTGTTTAGTAAAAATACAATGGCGTTGTTAAGAAATCAGGCGCCCCCCTATCAAACTCAACCTTGCCATCTTTTGTCCAAACTAACCGATTTTGTTTTTTTAGTTGAGTAACATGCTGGTGAGTTTTTCTAATAAATTCTGAAAATTCTTTTTGATTTCTGGGGATTAATTTCTGGTGCAAGGTTACTTTATGATCTTTTTATCATTGAATTTTTTATACCAATTTTGTATTTTTCTATTTACAAAATTATTTTGGCTTATTAGAAAGCAACAATTTTTAAGACTTCAAGATCGTTTCACACAGGGATAATCGTAATAAGAAGTCTGCACTAGAATACTAAATGCTATGAATATGTCTATGAGACGTAGCGTCAAAATGGAGAAAAAATAAAACAGAT
>JAITKM010000020.1 GCA_031278395.1 Deltaproteobacteria bacterium
CGATAAAAATCCTTTTATCTGTGTTTTAGAAATCTTAAGTTTTAAAGCATAAGATTTTAAAATTGGAAACATTTCAAAAACTTCACTAACCGAATTGGCTTTCACGAAACTTCTACCGATAAGAGCCTCTGGCAAACAAACTAATTTTATCATTTTGACCTTCTTTAAGTTTTATGTATTTCAAATATAAGGCGAAGAAATACAAATTACGTTAATATTAATAATACCTTGAACAAATTGGACAATGATGCCGCCTACTTTGTTTAATAGTTGAAAAATTCTCGCTAAGAAATAAAGAACTAAATGTTAATTTTCTGTTTATAATTAAATTATCTTCATATCCTATAAAATACTTTAAAACTTCTGTTGCTCCTAATGTTCCTGCAATCTGCACAGATAGCACATTTACAGGAACTGCCCCTGTTGATTCTTTTCTCTGTATATCATTCGGGTAAAAACAAGCATAACAAGCGGTTTTTAATTTTGGAACAACAGTAAAAACATAACCGTAATTAAACTGCGCAGAAGCATGCACAAACGGTTTGGCAACAGAAAGGCAATATTCATTGATCAAATTCCTACCAGCAGGGCTGTCGCCTCCCTCAACTATAAAATCATAATTACAAAGCAAGGCAGAAATATTATTTTCTGTTACTTTCTCTACTAATGGATCAATAGATATGTCTGGATTTAATTTCTGCAATTTTGACACAGAAACTTCAGCTTTAAATTTTCCTATATCGTCTGTAGTATAAAGAAATTGCCTGTTTAGATTAGATAATTCGACTTTATCGAAATCTATAACCCTAAGATGCCCAATCCCAGCAGATGTCAAGGCATACAACAATGATGACTTAACACCTCCAGCTCCTATAACAGCAACTTTTGCTTTTTCGAGAAGTTGCTGCCTCTTCATGCCCCACTCCGGCATCTCAAGTTGCCTATTGTATCTTGTATTACTGAAATTAAATATTGATTTCATTTTATCTATACTATTATTAGCGTTAAACATTTCTAATAGCAGATACAAACGTTATGTTTCTGCTGTATTACGTTTTTCTTGAAAATATTTCTGACTGCCAGTATCAAAAAAAAAAATAAGCAAGCAGTTAAAAAAATATTTAAAATCTATAAAAAATTAATTTCTCCTACTGGTGCGGGTTCTTTTATGATCTTTTTATGATAATCTCCGTATGAAACTAATTTTTGCTTACTTGTCTTAGGTATAGTGTTACCTTTTTAAAAGATAACTATTTAATATTAATATCTAAAAATTATACAAATTTTAATAGGTTTTTATATATAAAAGGCTACAAAAAGAACCCTGCACTAGAGAAAGAACTAGAGAAAGAAAGCACTAGAGAAATTCAGTTTAAACTAGAGAAAAGCTACACTAGAGAAAAGCTAAGATGCTATGTCTACAGCACTTGGGCTAACTAAAGAAACTCAAGACAATTTGCCGCCCGATCCGAAGTAAAGATAGTTACTGGATGGCTTACTATAACCACTACACCCCGCCCGCATAGCGGGCTCTCCTTTGCCAGCGGTAGTATTTATTTATATTAAATATATCTTTTTTCGAACAATCGAGGTCATCGCGTTTATCTGGAGTTTCTCTGGTCTAGGGGGGCGTCTTGCTCGTATAAGCTTGCTCTCTCCAGTTACCTCACATCAGCTACAATAATAATTTCTTTTCTAATAAGCTAATTTGATTACGATATTCAGTTGCTTTTTCAAACTCAAGATTTCTGGCGGCAGTAAACATCTCTGCGCTAAGTTTATCGATAAGCCCTTGCACGAATTTTAGATCTTCTAATTTTTCTCCATATGTAGTTTTTAACCCTAATAACTCATCCAAAACAGTAGTTGCATCTTCATCTCCGTCAACCATAATTCGCTCAACAGCACGCTTCACAGGAGTTGGAATAATCCCGTGGGCTTTATTAAATTCTTGTTGAACCTGATGACGACGATTAGTCTCATTAATGGCATATTCCATAGACTTGGTAATCTTATCACCATAAAGAATGACTTTACCGTTTAGATTCCTGGCTGCTCTGCCGATCGTTTGAATTAAACTTGTTTTTGACCGCAAAAAACCTTCTTTATCAGCATCCATAATTCCAATCAAACTCACTTCTGGGAGATCAAGCCCTTCACGCAAAAGATTAATTCCTACTAACAAATCAAAATCACCTTGTCGCAAACCTCGAATAATATCAATTCTGTCTAAAGTATGCACTTCGGAATGTAAATACTTCACTCGCACACCTAGCTCTCGATAATATTCACAAAGCTGCTCAGACATCTTCTTAGTCAAGGTTGTAACCAAAACTCGTTCATTTTTTTTAGCTCGCATTCTGACTTCTGCAAGAAAATCCTCAACCTGCGAAGCAGCTGGACGCACTTCAACTTCTGGATCAAGCAGCCCAGTTGGACGATTAATCATCTCAACAATTTGCCCCTTTGATTCTCTTAATTCTTCCTCGCCGGGGGTAGCTGAAATATACACAACTTGTTTAACTTTTTGCAAAAACTCTGCATATTTTAAGGGACGATTATCTAAAGCTGATGGCAAACGAAAGCCATGCTCTACTAATGTAGTTTTACGTGAAAAATCTCCATGATACATGCCGCGTATTTGCGGCAAGGTTGTATGGCTTTCGTCAATAAAAAACAGCGCATCTGGTGGAAAATAATCAAGCAAGGTTGGTGGAGCTTCTCCTGAATTTCTGCCTGTTAAATGGCGCGAATAATTCTCAATCCCAGAACAAAATCCCATCTCCTCTATCATTTCCAAGTCATATAAAGTCCGTTGCTCAAGCCTAGATGCTTCTAAAACTTTTCCAGCTCGTTCTAAGGCTACGAGTTGTTCTTTTAGTTCAGCCGAAATTGTTGCTATTGCTTTTTTTAATTGTTCCAGACTGGTGACATAGTGACTAGCTGGATAAATACAAATCCGACTTAATTTTCTCAAAATCTTACCAGTTATTTTATCTATTTCAGAAAGAGTTTCGATTTCATTGCCAAAAAGCTCAATACGGAGGCTTTTTTCAGACTCGTCGGCTGGACAAATTTCAATTACATCACCTCGCACTCTAAATGTTCCAGTTTTAAACTCTATGTCATTTCTTTTATATTGCAGAGTAACTAATTTCTTTAGAATATCATTGCGTTCAATTTTGTCGCCTTGCTCGAGATAGAGCATCATATCAAAATAATTCTGTG
This sequence comes from Deltaproteobacteria bacterium, assembly GCA_031278395.1. GTDB lineage: Bacteria > Bdellovibrionota_C > UBA2361 > SZUA-149 > JAITKM01 > JAITKM01. The sequence continues at coordinate 3,229 of JAITKM010000020.1, forward strand.
GATCTCCCAAGCCGTAAATACAACTAACGCTTGCAACTACAATTGTATCGCGCCGTTCAAGAAGTGACTTTGTTGCCGCATGTCTTAGTTTGTCAATCTCTTCGTTAATAGCGGAATCTTTTTCAATATATAAATCACTTTTAGGAATGTAGGCTTCGGGCTGATAGTAATCGTAATAACTGACAAAATAGCTAACTGCGTTTTCTGGAAATAGTTCTTTAAATTCAGAATAAAGTTGAGCGGCAAGGGTTTTGTTATGTGCAAGAATTAATGTAGGACGATTTAATTCAGCAATAATATTTGCCACAGCAAAAGTTTTTCCTGACCCCGTAACCCCAAGCAGGGTTTGTTTTGGTAGTCCCTGTTTTAGCCCCTCAACAATTTTTGCAATTGCCTGTGGTTGATCGCCACTTGCTCCGTATTCAGAGTGCAGTTTGAATTTAGCAGTATTGTCGATTAAAAATTTTGACTTCATACCCCGCAGTTGCTAGCAAACTTGCCGCCTTTCTGCCAAGAAAAATACTAAAACTCTAGTTATTTTCTGGCTAGTTTTCTGGTATGGGGTTACTTTTACTTTTTAATTTTTAAGAAGATTTTATAATTTATCAAATAAATTTAATATATTGTAAATATAAATATTATAAAAAAAATAAGAAATAAAGTAACCCCATACCAAATAAAAATAAATAACCACGTAAGTTCCTCTGTAAATAAAAAACATACTCTACGGCAGGTTTTAGATTTTACATGTTAATTAGGGAGCAATAGCCCTAAATCATCCGTAAAAGGTCATGATAATGAAATAGTTTTTTATTTCTCTGGTATGTTAATCGTCGTCATCCTCAACAAAAACTTCTTCATAGTATTCTAGGTTTTCTAAGACCTTTCCTGTTCCACGAATAACACAAGTTAAAGGATCATCAGCTAAAATAACTGGTAGACCAGTTTCTTTTCTTAAGAGAGCATCTAAATTTTTTAACAAAGAACCGCCACCAGCTAAAGTAATACCACGGTCAACAATGTCTGCCGCTAATTCTGGTGGAGTTTTTTCTAAAGATTGCTTAATTGATTCTACTATTTGCTTGATTGGATCAGATAAAGCTTCAACAACTTCGTCCTCAGTAATATAAATAGTTTTAGGCAAACCACCAATTAAATCTCGACCACGGATTTCCATGCGATAATTTTCGCCAGTTGAAATAGCGGACCCGATTGATATTTTGATCTGTTCAGCCGTTCTTTCACCAATCGAAAGGTTATAACTTTTCTTAACATATGCAATGATGGCTTCGTCCATTTTATCACCACCCACCCTAATTGACTGCGAATAAACAATACCTTTTAGAGAAATAACAGCAACCTCAGTTGTGCCGCCGCCAATATCGACAATCATTGAACCAATTGCCGAATCAACTGGCAATCCAGCTCCAATTGCTGACGCCATCGGCTCCTCTATTAAATGAACACTTTTGGCTCCAGCTATTTCAGCCGCTTCAATTACAGCCCGCTTTTCAACATTTGTAATTCCGTAAGGAATACAAATCACAACCAACGGTTTAAAATTATTATTGCCTTGCGCCTTTTTAATAAAGTGGGAAAGCATCTTTTTCGTAACTTTAAAATCTGTAATGACTCCATCTTTTATAGGACGTACGGCTGATATTTTATCAGGCGTTCTACCACACATGTTTTTAGCTTCCACGCCAACTTGAACTATTTTGGCGTCGTCTTTATTATCTGTCTGCACTGCAACTACAGAAGGCTCATTGATTACTATACCCTTACCTTTGACATAAACAAGAATATTTGCTGTTCCTAAATCGATTGCTAAATCACGTGAACGAAAAATACTAAACATAAATTTACCTTTAAAAAAAATTGCAAATTTTAAAAAAATATCAAACCGCGTTACTCTATAATTTAGAATAGTTTCCCTAACACCTATTAATTACCTAAAACAAGCATATATTTCTGCTCCATGAGTTTGACTATGTTAGATATTTTGATGTGTTAAGCACTATAGCGGTCGCATTATTTAATTATCCTATTAAGTTTCTAATGTTTTGCGGTAACTCGTCTAATTCATTAGTATTAAACTGTATTTTTGCTAATACTAAATAATCAACCAAGGCAGAAACTTGTTGATCAATTGGCAGTCTAGCATCTATGAAGACAATTTTTTTGTTTCTAAAATTACAATCTCCACTTTTAACCCGAAAAGAATCACCACGAGCTAATTTTTCACGACGCACTTCAAGCTCGTGATTTTTTAAAATTTTAGTTATAATTTTGAAGATTTTTTCGTCATCAGTTTTTAGCATATTCCTCTATAATTTTAGTAATAAACAAAATTTTAAACAAATCGATAAGAGTGATGAGTTTATAAAAAACTCACACTTTTACTTTTATTAATCTCGCAAGTAATTTTAACAACAGGAGAATAACTATGGATGTAAATCAAATTTTGAATACTTCAACAACATGTAATTGTAGTTGTTTAGATAACCTCCAAGTTTCTACAACAGCCGAATCAACTGAAAACGCCAATAACACCGGTATTTTCAATCTTTATGACCTACAAGCCAAAATACCAGATACGTCGTCTGGCGATTCTTTAATCAATATGATACTGAACTTAACCAAAAAAGACTATACCTTAAATGCCAGTGTAGATGAGAAAGGCAGAATCAATATCAAAACTGAAGATGGGTTCACTATTCTGTTTGAAGGGCAACAACAAAGCTGGAAAATTATCACACCAGACGGTAAAGAAACAAAAATTTGGGGAGATCCGCATGTCGAAGAAAGCGATGGCGACAAATGGGATTTTAAAAAGCAAAGCACTTTCGTTTTTGGTAATAATAAAATAACAATTGAAACCACGCCTACCGATAACGGCGAAACATTGACTAAAGCTGTAACTATTTATAACGGCAAAGATCGGTTAACTCTGGATAACATCAACATCGATAAACCAAACTTTGTAGCTTGGAAACTTGACGCAAGTGCTCACGATGAAGACCTTGCTGACGGTGACGTCTACAACCTGGATACTACTGCTGACGGTAAATTTAGCTGGAATTTAGTAAAATAACATAACATAGCACAGGCAATCCTGCCTGTGCTTTTTGAGGGAAAATACAGATGAACCCAGACGATCCGCTCCTACATTTTTTTGGCTAAAAAAATCATTCAAAGGTTTATCTATCTTTCCGTCTGGCTGCCAAGGCAAACTGCATAAAATAGTTTTCGATTTTGTCAGCTTCCGAGAAATTACTGTCAAAAAATAGACTCAAGAACTGGTCGCGAGCTCGCAAAACTTCACGTAGACGTGGTGATTTTTGAATAGCCAGACTTTTCGATGTAGCGGCAAACAAGTCAAGCGCCCGAAAAATTGCGCCGTTCCTCGACAGTGTATCGCCACGACGTTCTGCCGCAATAGCTCGCCCGACTTCTGAGCCAATATTACCCATCTGTTCAAAAATCGTCAGCTTTACCCAGCGATCGAATGAAATACTACTCATAAACTATTTCGTTTACAATCTTGATTATTTGCTGGCGTATTATCTCGTCTTCAACATAGCGCGACATATTTTTCTGCCGTGGACGAATATTAATCATTGAGTCAAACTCGATAAAATCGTCTGTGCCAAATTTATCAGGGTGTAAGTTAATGCCCCAAAGGTCAGCTTGCTGCGAGCCATTTTCTAACATCAAAGCTTCGATATCAGCGTGAAGGTCAGCATCAATCACCATAATCTTGCGTACTATGTCAACATCAGCTTTGACCAGCGAGCCAAACATTCTTTCAGCCATCTGTCTTAATTCTGCTAAACTAATTTTTCCAACTTGTTTCATAACGCTTCTTTCTTACTCAAGCGAATCTTACCCTGACGATCAATATCTAACACTTTAACTCTAACTTCATCACCTTCGGAAAGCTCGTCGTTAATAGAATTAACTCGATAATCTGCAATTTGTGAAATATGCAATAAACCTTCAATATTTGGTAAAATTTCTACAAAAGCACCGAAATCAACTAGACGCTTGACCACACCAGTATAAATTTTACCAATTTCTGGCTCTTCAGTTACCCCCTTAATGATTTCCATTGCTCGCTCAGCAGCTTTAGCGCTCGAACTTGCAATCTTTACTTCACCAGCATCATTGACATCAACTTTTGTTCCTGTACTTTCCATAATTGAGCGAATCATTACGCCACCCTTACCAATTATATCGCGAATCTTTTCGATGTTGACTTTCATGGTGTAAATCACAGGAGCAAACTGATTTAAATTTTCACGAGAAGCAACTAAAGCCTCTTTCATTTTGCTGATAATATGTAGACGTCCTTCACGTGCCTGAAGCAACGCTTTTTGCATGGTGGCTTTAGAAAGTCCAGTGCATTTAATATCCATTTGTAAGGCTGTAATGCCACGCTCAGAACCACAAACTTTAAAATCCATATCACCAAAGTGATCCTCATCGCCTAGAATATCAGTCAAAATTGCAATTCTCTCGCCTTCCTTAACTAAACCCATTGCTACACCGCCAACATGTTCAGAGATTTGAATACCAGCATCCATCAATGATAGGCATCCACCACAAACTGAAGCCATTGAACTAGACCCATTTGATTCCATAATATCCGAAACAATTCGAATCACATATGGAAAGTTTTTAGTTGGAATTAACGGCTTTAAGGCTCGTTCAGCTAAGTTTCCATGTCCTATTTCACGTCTGCCAGCACTGCCTGTTTTTTTAATTTCGCCAGTACTAAACGGCGGAAAATTATAGTGTAACATAAAAGTTTTTTCATACTGGGTATGCAAAGAATCAACTCTTTGTGAATCATCAGCTGTGCCAACTGTAGTAGTAACAATAGCCTGTGTTTCTCCCCGTGTGAACAGTGCTGAACCATGTGCGCGCGGAATAATAGACGTCTCAATATCAATTGGGCGGACTTCAGTTAGTTTTCGTCCGTCAATCCGAATTCCGTCAAGTATGCGGCTGCGCATAATTTCGCTAATCCACTCTTCGTAAATAGTAGTAATCCAACTGTGTTTTTCTTCATATTCATCATTGCCTAGAGCTGTTTTTAATTCTTCTTTGGTTGCGGCAATTGCATCGCGCCTTTCGTGTTTGCCTTTAATTAAAAGGGCAGTAGCTAATTTGTCGCCAACAATACCTTTGACTTTAGCTACAAATTCTGGATCAATAACTTTTGGCGCGAACTCAAGTTTGGTTTTACCAACTTTGGCGCGCAGCTCTTCTTGCATTGCAACCAGTTTTTTTATTTCTTCGTGTCCGAAATATAAAGCCTCTAAAACTTCATCTTCGGGCACAAATTGCGAACCACCTTCTACCATAACAATTGCTTCTTTTGTTCCGGCAACCACATAGTTTATGTCAGACTTTTCAAGTTGTGACGGTGTAGGATTAATAATCAATTGACCATTCACGCGTCCAACTCGCACTCCAGCAATTGGTCCCAAAAATGGAACATCCGAAACATGCACCGCTGCACTGACCGCACAAATCGCCAACATGTCGGGCGAATTCGTACCATCGGCAGAAAGCACAGTAACAATAATTTGTACTTCATCGTTAAAACCTTTGGGGAATAGGGGACGCATTGGGCGGTCAATTAAGCGGCAGACTAAAATTTCGTGTTCTGCTGGGCGACCTTCTCTTTTTAAAAAACCGCCGGGGATTTTACCATTGGCATATGATTTTTCTTGATAGTCAACAGTGAGTGGAAAAAAGTCTTGTTCGCCTTCTTTGGGTGAGCTGCAAACTGTGGCAATCACCATAGTATCGCCTTGTCTAGCGACAACAGCGCCGCCAGCTTGTTTAGCGATCCAGCCTGATTCAAACGAAATGTTAGCTCCGTGAAAATCTAATTCAACTTTTGTTCGTAATTCATTTTTATTAAATACTGACATTTTTATTTTCCTTTAATGTAATATGTATATGTGCTGAGTCTTAGATGAATCGAAGTAGGTTGAATAAAACTCGCCCTCTACGAAAAGCGTATAACACTATCAGCGCATTTATTTGTTTAATAAATAGGAAGGTAAATAGACATAGCAAATTTGCTATTTTTGATATTAAAGAGCATTACAAAATATATCTGCAAGATATGTGCAGACGATTTTGTGTTCAGTATGTATTTTGTTAAAATACTAAACAAAAAATCGCCTGAAAAAAAATTTTGCAATGTCTTTATTTGGCTACTTACGCAACCCTAACTTTTGTATTAAATTTCTATATTTTTGAACATCATTACGCTTAATATAATCCAATAGTCTGCGTCGTCGTCCAACTAATTTTAATAAACCACGTCTTGAATGATTGTCTTTGGCGTGAGTAGCAAAATGTGTTTGCAAATACACAAGCCTTGCAGTGATAACAGCGACCTGAACCTCAGCGGAACCCGTATCTCTATCGTTAATTGCGTAATTTTTAATTACCTCAGTTCTCTGTTCTGTAGAAAGCGTCATTAAGTAAAACTCCTATTAAATAAAAAATATAAATAATTTAATCTATTGCCTGTCTATACTGATAAAAACCGGCAAAATTGGCGAGTGTCTATACATGCTTTTATTAATTTTTACAATAAAGATTAATAAATGTTTTTAAGTCTTTTGGTAGGTAATTTCTGGTAAATAAATAATTTCTGGAATTTCTGGTATGGGGTTACTTTTATATTTAAAGTTTTTTAGAAATACTAAGTAAATTAAGTATGTTATAAATATTAAAATCACTAAAAATATAAGAGATAAAGTAACCCTGTACCAGAGAACCAGCCAGAGAATACCAGCCCTGTACCAGATGTTGTTGTTGTTTTGCTTTTTGTTTACCCAGAAAGTTATTTGACATTTATATTATACCAATATAAATGGCTCACTCTTTTACCGAGAAACAGCAACTAAGCAGAATGTTAAAAAAAATTACTAGCATATTTTTTAATCAAAAATCCAAGCTAAATCAACCCAATTCTAAAAGTTTAATTCCAGATAATAAAATAATTCTCAATAATTCGTTTAATAAAAATAATCCGCAAGTTGTTTTGAATCAAGGTGATACAATTGGCATCATTGCTGGCAGTAGAGAGCTACCAATTAGCTTTGCTAAAACTGCAAGCGAGCTTGGCTTATCTGTTTGCGCAGTTTGTTTTGAAGGCGAAACTTCAAAACAAATTGAAAATTTTACTAAGCAGGTCTGCTGGATAAAACTCGGACAACTTGGAAAAATTATAAATTTTTTTAAAAAACATGGCGTCGCAAATGCAGTTTTTATCGGTGGAATTAGCCGAGTTAAAAGTTTCAAAGATGTTTCACTCGATATGCGCGGAGCATTATTCATGGCAAAACTACGTTCTACCAAGGATGACGTTATTCTGCGTGGACTTGCCGATGAATTAGCAAACGAAGATATTGAAGTTTTAGATTCAACAGTTTTTGCTAAAGAACATTTAGTCCCCAGTGGCGTGTTAACGAAAACTAAGCCAAGCAAAGAACAACTACGCGATATAGAAGTTGGACGGGAGGCAATTCGCGCTTTAAGCGAGCAACACATAGGACAACTCGTTGTCATCAAAGATGGGGTAGTTACAGCCGTCGAAGCTGTTGAAGGAAGCGACGAAGCAATTCGTCGTGGTGGTAAGTTAGGACATAGCGGAACCGTAGTCGTAAAGTGCGCAAAAGTGAATCAGGATATGCGTTTTGACGTGCCTGTTATAGGTATCAATACAATTCGTGCTATGCTCGAAGTTTCAGCAAGCGTCCTAGCCTTAGAAGCTGGACGTTGCTTAGTTATGGATAAGGATAAACTCCTAGCATTAGCTAACGAAAATGGATTGGTCATCATCGGCTGCGAGCCATTGGTTTGACACATTTCAAAATATTTCTAGCAATATTTAATATATACATTAATTTTCAGCTTAATATTCAATTAATTTTTAGATTATAATTTATTGTGACATAACTAGTTATAATAATTATTATTAATTTATTATAATTTATCTAATGTTTTAAAAATAACATGTCGATAGCTATTTCATAGTTAAAAGCTAATGTTTATTTTGAGTGTCTAAAATCTAACAGATCTTAATAAAAATAAACGTTGCGTCATTAATTTGTCATTTATGTATTTGTTATTAAAATGGACAAGAATTATAATCAAAAAGATATGTTGAGTCAGAGTAGGGGAGTTTTAAAACTTTGTTGGCAAACTGTAATAATAGGTAAGCCGGTAGTTACATGTTTGTTGTTGGTTCTTTGTTTTAATACTTCTTGTTCTACTATTTTAGGAACATATAGCGAAAGCAATGGACGCTCCACAAAACAAATTAACTATACAGTGAAAAGTGGGGATACACTTTCTGCTATTGCCAGTCGTTATCGAACAACTCCTGCACAAATTGTGAAATTGAATAGTCTTAGAAATTCAAGCAAAATTTATGTTGGGCAAGTTTTAAGAATAAAAGTTGGCGTCCAAAATACAACGCCTCGTCAAGCTATGAAAGTTGAAGCTAGCAGAATGATTTGGCCTGTTCAAGGTGGCGGGACACTAACTTCTAAGTTTGGGCGTCGTAAAAGTGGTTTTCATGATGGTATTGATATTGCCGCCAAAACTGGCACTCCAGTCCTTGCAGCTCATGATGGACGGGTGATTTATGCCAATAATAAATTAAGAGGTTATGGTAATCTAATAATCTTGCGCGGTAGTGGAAGTATTAAAACCGTTTATGGGCATAATGACAGGTTACTAGTTGGTCTCGAACAACGCGTGCGCAAAGGACAAAAGATTGCCGAAGTTGGTTCTACTGGCAAGTCAACTGGACCGCATCTACATTTTGAAATCAGAACTTTAGATAATAGAGGTCGCCATATTGCAGTTGACCCACTTCCAATTTTAACTCGTTCAAATAAAAAAGCTGACTATCGAGTTAATAATAATATTACGGCGATTATTGTTGCCGATGATAAAAAACATAGGTAACTTCAAAAAAACTTCATATAACTTTACGCATAGCGGAGATAACTTCATCTAAGCCGCTATTCGAGTAACAAGAAAAAAGCAGGCAAGCGCTAAAACCTTTATTAATGAAAAGATCATGACAAAGCAGGTAGGCTCTTTGATTAATTTTTGTGTCGCTTTTGGAAAAGGCAATCAGACGGGGAAGCTTGGCAACCGTTGAAGAAAAAGAAGATAATTCCCAATTGATTAAGTCAAACTGTTTAAAAGTCAAATCAATAACTTCTTGGTCACTTAAATTAATTTCGTCAGCTGTGGTAGTGGATAGCGTTGTAATTTCAGGATTGAGCGGCACATTTAAATCTAAAATATGCAAAATCGCTTTAGTGCGTTCAATGTGTTTTAAGAACTTAACGCCTAATCCTTTACCAGTTGAGGCTCCGGGAATTAGCCCTGGAATATCAGCAATTACAAAAGGTTTTAAGTTCGTCTGAGAAACAACGCCAAGATTCGGTACAAGTGTTGTGAAGGGGTAATCGGCAATCTTAGGATGTGACTTAGTAATTTTAGAAATTAGTGTTGATTTGCCAACATTTGGAAATCCAACTAAACCAATATCTGCCACGGATTTCAAAACAAGTTTAAATTCAAATTCTTGACCGGCTTGTCCAGCTTGAGCATAGTCTGGAGCTTGGTTAGTTGAGCTTTTAAAAAACTCATTACCCTTGCCTCCAATTCCACCCTTAGCAGCAACCCATTTAGCTCCGAGTTTGCTTAAATCTGCAACTAATTTATCTTTATAAAAAACTTGAGTGCCAACTGGCATTGGGCAAAGCAAGTCTTTACCAGACTTACCTTCTTTTTGATTTGTGCTACCGGCTTGACCGTTTTCAGCTTTTAAAATTGGACTAAAGGAATAATCGATGAGAGTGTTTAAGCCGGATTCAGTATAGAAAATAACAACACCGCCATTTCCGCCATTTCCGCCGTTTGGTCCGCCATTTGCTTCGTGTGCCTCACGTCGCCAACCTACATGACCATCTCCGCCATTTCCTGCTTGAACAAAAACTTTGACTTCGTCAACAAAACGCACAGATTAATCAATACTAACAAATTGTTTGTTACCTTTGGTTTTATGAAACCTAACTATGCCGTCTGCTAAGGCAAAGAGTGTACAATCTTTACCGAGACCAACATTTTTGCCTGGATTAACTTTTGTGCCGCATTGACGAACTATGATGTTTCCCGCTTTGACAGTTTCGCCGCCGAATTTTTTAATTCCGCGTCTTTGCCCTTGTGAATCACGACCATTTCTTGATGAGCCACCAGCTTTATGAGTTGCCATTCTTGAAAATCTCCTTAATAATTAATTTCTGTTACTTTAATTCTAGTTAGTTCTTGTCTATGACCTTTCTTTAAATGATAACCCTGTCTTCTTCGTTTTTTGAAAATGATTAGTTTCGGACCTTTTTTTTGTTGAACGATTTCTGCATTTACAACCGCTCCATTGACGATTGGTTGTCCAACAGCAATACCTTTTTCACCAGAAACAAGCAGAACGTCGTTTAAACTAACAGAGGAGCCAATTTCTCCATTCAATTTTTCAACATCAACCACAGTTCCAACTTCTACTTTATATTGCTTACTACCTGTTTTTATTACAGCGAACATGATGTTCCTCCAATTAATAATATTTGATAAACCTAAAATTTGAGGGGGGTATTTGCACTAAAATCAAAATTATTTCAAGTAATTTTGATAATTTTATAATATTTTTTAGCCCTGAAAAAATTAAGCTATTGAAATTATTATTGTCTCGCTGGTATGGGGTTACTTTTATGCATAAATTTCAGTAGAAACTAAATTTTAAATTTTGCGATAGGTAATTTCTAGAGTTTTTTTTAGTTCAAAATTACAACCAAAATTTCAAAGTAACCCCATACCAGAAATACAATAATTTCACCGACTACAAGTATTAAATGTGCTACACTACTAATTAAAATACATTTTAACTGTAACATCTGCTGGAGTAGAGGGGCTAGATGGTAATTTTTTCCATAATTTAAATTCGGCAAAAGCTGGAAGATTTTGAAATGTAAAATTTAAAAATGTTTGCAAGGGCGAACCATTATTACAACCACCAGGATAACGACAACTGCCACCAACATGAATAAAATCCTGAAACTGATAAACTTCTGTGCTGATATTTTTAGGTTCATCAAAATTTATATTTTCTTGCTGAGAAAGAAATCCATATTGAAAACCAAAATCTATAGCATTACGCCCACCAAAAAGAAATTTCTGGGGTGTTCTCCTTTGGGTGAGCTGTATTATTTTATTATAATAGGTTGAAACGTCGTAATACGCTGTAAAAATCCTTTCTTGCGTATCATATATTAAACTAGTCGGTTGAGGATAACTTTCATCACACTCCGCCACTGTTTCCCGGTTTGCATAATAAGCATTAGTATCTAAATCAATCAACAGAAATGGGTTATTAATAAACCGACTTTCTTCAGAAAGTCCTGCTACTCCAGATACTCCAACTCCCTTATATTCTAAACAGTTTAAACCTTGCAAACCCCACCAAGGTTTATTGTCAATTACATGTTTAAACACGGAACTAGAGATTTTATATTTTTCGTTAATAAGTTTGGTATTAAAAATTGTGAGTGGATATTTATCAAAAACTGTTACTTTGTGCTTGTCACCGATAATTTGTGGATACTGTTCAATTGTGGATAGACGTACCGCAAATATTTCCTCTCGTGTTTTAAAATCAAATTCTGTAGGCGGGTTTAATTTAATATTAACTATTTCTGCACTAACCATCCAATACGGAATAAAAGACAAAAATAAACTAATATAAATTTTCATAATTCATTCCTTAAAATTTACAAACTGCAATTCTAAGCGAACATTTTCTTTTAATAAAGCAATAACTTCTTGCAAGTCATCTTTTTTAGGACCTGTAACTCGAACTTGATCTTGCTGAATTTGAGTTTGAATTTTTTTTAAACCGGCATCCTTAATAACTTTAACAATGTTTTTACCTTCATCTTGTGAAATTCCTTGTTTGATTGCAACTTTTTGGCGCAGAGTCATGCCACTAGCTTTTTCTGGCGCAGCGGAAAAATCCAACGCTTTTAAACCAATGCCGCGCTTAGCAATTTTTTGGCAAAGAATATCTTTGATAGCAGTTAGTTTCATATTATCATCCGCATGAATTATAATATAATCTTTTTCTAAATCAACCGCGCTTTTACTACCTCTAAAATCATAACGGTTTTCCAACTCTTTCTTCGTATTGTTCACCCCGTTCAAAATTTCCTGCATGTCTACTTTAGAAACTACATCAAAAGATGGCATAAATACTCCTTAATTAAACTTAATTATTTTTCCCTAAAAAAAACAGCGCGTGCATATACATTAAAATTAATAATATTGCAAAATTGATTTTTTAATGTTTAATTTCCGCCCCATGAACAACCTCAAGGATTTTATAGAAAGAAAATTTGGGCGTAAAATGACACGTCTGCCAGCCCATGCTTGGAGCGTGTATGGCTTATCCTTTCTGCTACACAAAGAAAACTCCTTTGAAGTCCTTAAAGAATTAAGTACTAATTACGATTTTCATTTTGATTTTTTAATAGATCTGACAGCTATTGATTGGTTGGACAAATACCCTGATCATCGTTTTGAGCTTATCTATCAACTGTTTAGTTTAAAATATGGTCATAGACTGAGCTTAAAAGTCTGGCTACCTAATACTGAAGAGTTAGAAATAGACAGTGTCTCGGAAATTTGGAAAAGTGCCTTATGCCTAGAATCTGAAGTCTGGGATATGTATGGAATAAAATTTAAAAATCACCCAGACCTACGCCGAATTTTATTATACGATGAATTTGAAGGTCATCCGCTCCGCAAAGATTACCCACTAAATAAAAAACAACCACGCCACACAAACGTTACCAGTAGTTTGCAGTCTAGAGAATTAGATGACGCTCTACATACTCAAACTATGATTCTTAACCTAGGTCCCTCACATCCTGCAACACACGGAACTATTCGCTTACAACTTGAATTAGATAGTGAAATAGTGCAACGCTGTGAGGTTGAGCTGGGTTATTTACATCGCGGTTTTGAAAAACAATGTGAAAATGTTAAGTATGCCCAAATTGTTCCATATACAGATCGCTTAAATTACGTCTCACCAATCATTAATAATGTCGGCTACTGCTTAGCAGTTGAAAAACTCTTAAATATAGAAGTGCCAATTCGTTGCCAGCATATTCGCGTAATCATGAGTGAGCTATCCAGAATTAGCGACCATCTAACCTGTCTTGGCGCCTCGGCCATGGAGCTGGGAGCTTTTACTGTCATGTTATATTTGATGCAGGCTAGAGAATATATCTATGATTTATTGGAAAAGGTTACAGGCGCTAGAGTTACTTGTTCCTACAGTGTCATTGGTGGAGTTCAGGCAGACTTGCCAGATGGATTTAAAAATGACGTAACAGAGTGTTTTAAAAAAGTTAAGAAACTAGTAGCCGACAGTAATAACTTGTTGTTAAGAAATCGCATTTTTATTGATCGCATGGAGGATATAGGCATAATTTCTAAAGCTGAAGCCCTGACATATGGGTTAACTGGTCCCATGCTAAGAGCCTGTGGTGTGAATTATGATGTGCGAAAACAGTTTCCATATTCAAGTTATGAAAAATATGATTTTGAAATTCCGCTTGGCGAAAAAGGAGATAATCTTGATCGTTTTTTAATCCGGCTCAATGAGATTGAGCAGTCAATGAAAATTGTAGAGCAAGGTTTTGATAGATTACGACCCGGTGCCATAACTGTGGCTGATAATAAAATAGTTATGCTGCCCAAAGCGGAGGTATATAATTCAATTGAAGGACTAATCAGTCAGTTTGGTCTAGTGGTTGGCGGAATTAAACCGCCGGCTGGTGAAGTATATTTCCCAGTTGAGGGGGGTAATGGCGAATTAGGATTTTATATAGTTTCGGATGGCACAGCCCAGCCGTATAAAATACATGTTCGTCCGCCATGCTTTGTTAATATAGGAATTTTTGGGCGTTTAGTTGAAGGACATTCGGTGGCTGATGTGGTGGCAATGTTTGGTATGCTAAATATGATTGGTGGTGAGTGTGATAGGTAATCTCTTGAGAGCGGGAGATTTTTAGAGGTTACAGTTAAAGATTAAAATATGATTTCAGAACAAATTTCAGAACAAACAGAAAAAAAACTTAAAGAAATAATTGCTCAATATCCAGACCCTAAGTCCACAGTGATAGCAGCATTATATTTGGTGCAAGAAGAAAAAGGCTATCTTAGCAATGAAGCTATGTTGTGGGTGGCAGAAAAGTTAGACCTGCCGGCAGTGCGGGTTAAAGAAGTTGCTACTTTTTACAGCATGTTCCGTCAGCAAGCAGTCGGTAAATATCATATTCAACTTTGTCGCACCTTAAGTTGTATGGTTACGGGTTCCAAAGCCTTACTTGAAAAAATAAAAACTAGGTTAAAACTAAGACCACACGAGGTTTCAGCAGATGGTATGTGGAGCTATGAAGAAGTTGAGTGTTTAGGCAGTTGTGGCAGCGGTCCTGCTATGTTAATTAATGATACTTTATTTGAACATCTCACCCCAGAAAAGCTCAATAATATTATCAACAGAATTGAGGCAGAACAGCCTGATTTAAGTTATTCAACGCTTAAAGAAACGCTGGGGCAAGGTTTGAAATGAAAATCTTAACTACGAATATTAAACTTTCAAATCAATCAGACATTCATATTTATGAAAGTCGTGGCGGCTATAAGTCAGCTGCCAAAGCCATGAACTTGCCCGCTGAGACAATTGTCGAAGAGGTTAAAGCGTCAGGTTTGCGTGGACGCGGTGGAGCAGGTTTCCCAACTGGAATCAAGTGGGGGTTTGTGCCTAAGAACCAAGATTTGCCAACTTACCTAGTTATGAATGCGGATGAAAGCGAGCCAGGGACCTTTAAGGATAAGTTATTGCTGGAACAAGATCCACATCTTTGTTTAGAAGGTCTAATTATTGCAGCTAAAGCCTTAAACGTTCATCTGGCAATAATTTATATCCGCGGCGAATATGCTTACGGCGCAACTGTCATGCAAAAGGCTATTAAACAGGCGTATCTCGCAGGTTATTTAGGTGAAAAAATTTTTAAATCTAAATATGCGTTGGATGTAATTTTACATCGAGGCGCTGGAGCGTATATTTGTGGTGAAGAAACAGCACTGTTAAATTCAATTGAAGGTAAACGAGGACAACCTCGTTTAAAGCCTCCGTTTCCTGCAGTTAGTGGTTTGTATGGCTGTCCAACTATTATAAATAATGTTGAGACTTTGGCGAATCTGCCTTGGATTATCGAACATAGCGGCAGCTCCTATGCTAAAATAGGAACTGCGAAATCTACCGGCACAAAACTCATTTCTGTATCGGGTAATGTCAGTCAGCCCGGAGTTTATGAAGTAGAATTGGGTTATCCAGTTTTAGATTTTATCCAAAACGAATGTAGGGGAATAGCTAATGGGAAAAAATTAAAAGCAGTTATACCCGGCGGTTCATCAGTAGCTGTTTTACGAGCTGATGAATTAAATAATCTTAAGCTGGATTATGAATCATTGCTTGCTGCAGGCAGTATGCTTGGTTCTGGAGGCATGATAGTTTTGGATGAAACTATAGATATGGTTGAAGTGTGTGCAAATTTGCAAAATTTTTACGCATATGAATCTTGTGGACAATGCACACCTTGTCGTGAAGGCGGACATTGGGTTGAAAAATTATGCAGAAAACTTGTCAATGGGACTGGAACTAGAAAAGATTTAGATTTAGTACAAAGTGTTTGTTCTGGGATTGCTGGTAAAACAATTTGCCCCTTTGGCGATGCTTTAGTCAGTCCTACCTTGAGTTTTATAAAAAAATTCCCAGAAGAATTTGAAAAGAAGATTTTTAGAATAAAAACATATGTCAGGTAATTTTATAAAAGATAGTTCAAAAGAGGATTTTCCAACTGTTCAAAATCCTAGCGCACCCAAGGTAGCGAGCGAAAATAATGCTGGAATTGAGAGTCTGCGAGCTACGATCAAGGTTATGGTTGATGGGCTTGAGGTGGCAGTTCCTAAAGGCGAAACTGTGTTGTGGGCTTTAAAACAAGTGGGAATTGAAATACCGCATTTTTGTTATCATCACGAGTTAAGCGTAGCTGGTAATTGTCGAATGTGCCAAGTTAAGCTTGCTGGAGTGCCAAAATTAGTGTTGGCTTGTTGCACGCCAGTTAGTGAGGGGATGAAAATTTCGACCCATAAAACTTCACCAGAAGTTGCTGATGCTCAACGTGAAACTTTAGAATTTTTGCTAATTAACCATCCTTTGGATTGCACAATTTGTGACCAAGCAGGGCAGTGCAAATTACAAGATTATTATTTACAATTTAGTTCTGAGCTGTCGCGTTTTAGCGAAAGGCGAGAAGTAGGTGTGAAAGCCGAAGTTTTAGGTGAGGAAGTTATTTATGATAGTGAGCGTTGTGTTAATTGCACGAGATGTGTCAGGTTCTGTAATGAAATAACAAAAACTTCAGAATTAGGAGTATTTAATCGCGGAGATAAAGCAGTAATTGGAATTTTTCCAAGCCATCCGCTGAACAATCCTTTTTCTGGAGTAGTTTGTGATTTATGTCCAGTAGGAGCATTGACGCATCGTCGTTGGCGTTTTAATAGTCGGAGTTGGCAGACGCAGCAGGTTAAAACAGTTTGTCCTGGTTGTGCGACTGGTTGTGTGGTGAGTGTTGCGTTAAAAGATAATAAGATTGTTTCTGTGAGGGGAGTAGAGACTGAGTCTGACAGCAATCATAGTTTTTTGTGTAATGAGGGACGCTATGGTTTTTCAAGATTTCAGCCCGTGGAACGTTTAACAATGCCGATGATTAAAGAAATCCTTAATTATGAAATGCTGGGGTTAGAAAGATTAAAAAGCAAACTATCCAAGTTAAGACAAACTTATCAAGGTGAAAATGCGATGTTTATTTCTCCGTTTTTAACTTTGGAAGAATTAGAGGTGGTTTTAGCTTTTGCTAGGGATGTTTTGGGTCTTGAGCCAGCCAGTGATAATTTGGTTTTGACGCCGCATGCTAGAAAATTAACAGAGTTAGAACAAATTTTAATTTCTCCGAATTATGCGCCTAATCTTAAGGCGGCTGAGATTTTTGGGCTAATTAAAAAGGGGCAAAATATAACTTGGCTGCTGGAACAACGCTATCAAGCTTTACTGAGAAAGGTGCGGAATAAGAAAATTTCCAAATTGGTGGTGGTTGGTGATTATGCGGTTTGTAGTAAAGATATAGATAGTGAATTAGTAGCTGGGACTTTATTTGCTGAGGTGAGTGTTCAGACAAGTGCACGTCCAGTGCAGGCAAAAAATATTTCTACTCCGCCATCTGTTAGGCAATTTCCACCATCTGCTGGACAATTGAATTTTGGGGCTTTGCATCTTGGCACCAGAGCTTTTTGTGAAATTGTGTTGCCGTCAAGAACTGTGCTGGAAAAAACCGGTACGCTAATTAATATAGTTGGTGTAGAGCACAAATTACTTCCGTTATTTACTCCTCCAGCTGGCTGTTTAGATGACAGCGAGTGGTTAAGTTATATAAAAAATTAAAATTTTCTTTTTTCTGAATTTTTTGATGCAGGATTACTTGTGCACCAGCCAGGGGAAGGGGAGCACAAGAAGGTTATGGGTGATTTTATTTACTTTGTAGCATTCTAAAAATACTTGTGGTTAATTTATTGATTTTTTCAAAATCTTCGGCAGTCGAGATTTTACCTGTTTTTAAGATATTATTTTCATTTTTGAGCATCGAATCTGGATTAACACCTTGAGCAACAACTTTGAGAACATTAAATTTATCACTTGCAATATTTCTCTTTGCCCTTTGATTAGTAATTTGTGCTTCTACTTGTTGTTTAATTTGTAATTTTCTAAGTTCGTCATCGACTTGCTCAAGATTGCCTTTTTTCTTAACTTTATCTTGTTTTGGATCAAAATGAATTGCCATAAAATTAAATATAATTTGCGTTTATAAAAAATAACATACTCAATTGTTATACTCTATATTTATACTGTCAGCTAACAATTATGTGACCAAACTAGAAAAAATTTTTTAAAAAAACATAAAATGCATAATAAAAATAATATGTTATATGGTAATTCTTTGGATTTTTCTCTTTTTTTAGAGCATGAATATTTTATTTTTATTAAAAATATGTCACATATTTACATGAATTAAGCATAAGTCAATCTGAGTTCTCTCAATAATATTTGCAGATTTTTAAATCTTATAATTTTCATTTTAAGTTTTTGATTAGGCAATAAAATCGCAGAAACTCAAAAAATATATATCCGAGTAGATGTGAAAAAATCCTATCACAAAAGCAAAAAACTTTTGTGATAGGATGCTAATTTTAAGGTTTTACTTTGAAGTGTTATTCTGTCTCTCGACCTGTGTTGGCGAGTAATAAGTTAATGTACGGCCCATTATGAGTCGGGGTGTCTGAAACTGAGACACTGTTCATAATATATACAGAACTTAACACTAAATTTAAGATTGCGTAATCTTAATGTTAGGTTTTGTAAAAATTAAACCCCCTTTGAAAAAAGGAAAGGAATCTAAAATGAGAGACTATTTCTTAACGACGGAACTGACAAAAAGTCATCTGCCAATAGTAGACCAACTTATAGACAAACTTGACAAAAGTAATATGACTTTCGAAGTCCTTTTGGGTGGGTTTGGTCGGGGTTGGTATAACATTTTGAAGGAATTTTCGAAGAAATTTTCGTATGATGGATATGATCCTGAAAAAATAAGGAAGATTGTGGAGGATCTAGGCTGTCCTTCTATTGTTCCTTTACGTGCAAAGGTTCCACTCTATATGATTAGAGAGAGATTCCCAAAATCGAAGATCAATTTTATCGATATTGAAACTGATAAAAAAGAAATTGAAGATAGGATTGATAGATGCGATTGTTTGGTAGTCATTATCGGCAGTGATGTTGATGAATTTTCCAAGGAACTTTACAATAAGGGACTATATGAGTGTATTAGCAATAATACAAGTAGCCTATATCTCGGTATAGGTGGTGGAATGAAAATAGTTGGATATAGATGTAGGAAAGAAGAGAGTGTGTATATGCATAAAAAGTGGGAAAAGTTTTATGGAAAGATATTGAAAAATATCTTTCTTGAAGACAAGAAAGAGTTTTATTTGAGCGAGACCGAGAAGGCGCCCAAGGATGTTGAAACGATTGCGTTAGGAAAAGACAATGCAATTGTCTTAACAAAACCCTTTAATGGGTGTACAATAAGGTCTCTGTTAAACTCAGCCGGGTTATTTAAAAGAAGTGTCGTGCATAATCAATGTATCGTCATATTAGATAACGATATTAATTCGTTAGATGTAAATCTACATTTTAAGCATTATCTGAGCACGTTCAATAATAAAAAGAAAATTTCCGATTATGATTGTATACCAAAAAGAATCAAGAACGACATTTTTTTCTTTTACTATAAACTACTATCTACTATTATCGTCTACAGAGATAATAGTGAAGATAATAGTAAGAAAAAGAGGGATGAGATCACTTCTAAGATTAGAAGTGATTTAAGTTCTAACATTGAACAAGTAAGCATAAAAGTAGTTGGCGATGGAGGTTTCCTCTTTGCCAATAACAAAGGAATCACCTTTGAGAAGATATTCTAGCCTTCTGTGGGTTTTTCATAGAAATAACAGTTATCAAACTTCGTTTTGATAACTGTTATTCTTTATTTTTTAAATTAGCATTCCTGTCATAAATTTATGTCTTTTCTCATCACACAAAGTATTCTGAGCTATTCTATCTGATACGGTGTTGTTGATTTTCTACCAGTATATTACAACGCATCAATATACGACTTTTTTGAATTTTCTGGTGAGTTTATATTTGGGGAATTAATTCAAATACACAATGTCATGAACACCAAGTTCTGGTAAGGCTTCATAGCCTGAATAGGTGAGACGGATACGCTCTTTATTGGTCTCATGACGCTTAGCATAACCAAGATCCTCAAGAATCAGAAGATGTCCGTTTAATCTCTCTATCGCTTCATCTGAACGAATATCAAGCTGAGCTGATAAATCCGTAATCGTCATATAAAGATTATCATTGTTCAGTAATACGTTTAAAATATTCGTCAATAAAACTCTATCTATTTTCATATAACTTAACCCAATCAATAAAAAAAACAAAAGCCAACGGTGCGAATCCATACAGCAACTAAAAATTAAAATCAAGGTAAATTCCAAAAAAATACTGAACGCTCCTGTGTAGTATTTGGATGATTTAGTTAACGCTGGTAGGTTGTCATTTAGTAATGACTAGCATTTACTTGAAGGTGATACACTAGAAAAAAAACTAGAAAAAACAAATATTTTTAGCGCATTGGAATAGCTCCATTGACTTTGGTGAATAAGTTAAGTAGAGGTGGCGCACAATTCTTACGAATAAAGCCTCTGGATATGTATATCAAAAAAATTCTCAATGAACTTGGAATAATCCCACGCAAGAGTAGGGGACAAAACTTCTTAATCGATGAAAACATTGCCAAAAAAATTGTCAATTTCGCTTCAATCCAAAAAGACGATTTAGTATTAGAAATCGGAGCAGGAGTAGGGGCGATAAGTGGGGGATTAATTGAAAAAGCCAGAGATTATTTTGGTGTTGAAATAGAAGAAAAATTTGTTGATTTTTTAAGAACAATCTATCCTGATCTTCCTCCCAAACATTTTATTAATAAGGATATTCGCCAACTAGATTTAGCCGAAATTTTTACTAACACAAAATTTATTATCGTCAGCAATCTGCCTTACTCTATTTCTTCAGAAGTAGTCTTTTGGATTCTTAAAAATCGACAATACATTAAAGCCGTAACCTTACTACTACAACGCGAATTTGCACAACGCTTAGCTGCTCAACCCAACACTAAAGATTATGGCTCCATTACAGTTCAATGCAATTTATATACTAACTCGAAGTTAGGGGACATCGTCAGCGGGAATTGCTTTGTCCCCAAAGCAGACGTCGAATCGCGCTTAATTAAGCTAGAAATTTTAGACACACCTCGTTTTAAGATAGATAATGAAGAATTATTTGAACGTGTTCTGCGTGGGGCATTTTCAACTAGACGCAAAACAATAGCCAATGCCCTAAAAGCCAGTTTATGTAATTCAAACTCGGCTTTAGGCTTTAGGCTTGTCCCAGAAGATTTACTACATATTCTAGAAGTCTTACATATAGATAGCTCATGCCGAGCAGAAACACTTACCGTAGAAGATTTTTGTAAAATAAGTAATAAGCTAGGGGAGTTTTATTGAATAAAAACTTCGTTCTCGCTCAAAACGTTTTGCAAAGCTAAAACAATATCTTCTGTAGAAACATCAGCATTTGCGAAAATTTTGCCAAAATTATCTTTTAAAATCTTAACAAAAAGCTCCTGATCTTCATCTTTAATATTTAGAATTTTTCCTAATGAAGCAATAGTATCGCCACTACCCCTAGCTACATCTCTGGCAAATTGCGTTTTATTAGCCTCAATAAAAGCGGTAGCTTTCCAATTAGAGGTTACCAAGCCATCCTGCGTGCAACCAGAGGTTCCCGATGTAATAGCAAAGGTTTGGTTTCCAGATGTCCCGTTTGTAGTTGCTGCAAACACT
Organism: Deltaproteobacteria bacterium; assembly: GCA_031278395.1. GTDB lineage: Bacteria > Bdellovibrionota_C > UBA2361 > SZUA-149 > JAITKM01 > JAITKM01. The sequence continues at coordinate 24,994 of JAITKM010000020.1, forward strand.
TGTGGAGCTATACCACGTTGTCCAGCAAAGAGCTTAGAACCCCAGCCGCAAGAACCAACATTATTATTTTGTCCATCTGCATTAGCTAAAGATAATGGAACTGCTAAAGTGATTAAAGTTAAAATTGTTTTTTTCATTTTGTTCTGATCCTTCAATTTTAGATTTCTAATTATGTCTGGATGCCCGATAACTTTACTTATCGGGCATCCAGACACTAGTGTTAAACAAGCTAGACAACATACTATAATAGACAATATATGTCCAATCCATAATATATCACCATCTAATTTGTAATAACCTAATCCTACAGATTCTAATAAATTTCTAGTTATTTCAAGTAATTCAAGTAAATAATCAATAAGTTTTAATACTATTTCAAGCAACAAATCTATCAATGGAAAATTTAAGTAATATAAAATAAGACAAGCGCCGCCAGCATAAACAACACACAATATAAACACTGTAACAAAGAAAAAATTAATTATCGGTCCCAATAAAACTATTGAATTAAACCAATATAGACATACTGGCAAAGTGAAAAGCCAAGCGAAAAACGATATCCAAAAAGCTGTGCGTAGCTTAGCAAGAACGCGCAAACTCCCTACTGCCAGCGCCTCAGCTTTGGCATTTTTATTAAGTTGACTCCCCACATAAATCCCTATGACAGCTGCAAAACTAAGTTGAAAACTAATATCTAAGATCGAAAGCGGAAAAAATAGTAAAATCAACAAAATTGCTACTAACAAAGCATTAATTTTAGATATTGGAAAAACAGCCAGTTCGCTACAAGCAAAAATTGTGATTGCAATAAAAGCCCTTAAACTAGGTATAGTCCAACCACTAATTATAATATAGAAGGCAGTTACTAATTCACTAATTACTAAAGCTGGAATGACTACTGTCAAATGATTTAAAATCAAGAGACTTTGAGCTAACAAACTTTTAGCTATTTTATAGACTCCATAAAAAACAATACAGACATGTAACCCAGAAATAACTAAGAGATGACTAGTTGAAGTTTCTCTAAATAAAGTTTTTAATTCATCCCCTACTCCTGATTTTTCACCCAGCAACGTTACTAAAAGAATAGCTAAACTTTCCTGATAATCTTTGGCAAAACGCTGTTTTAGTTTTTGCACAAGTGCAACTTTGCCTGACAAAGGTTGGTTTTCCTGTTGACAATTCAGTTTACCTTTTGTCGAGCCATAACCAGAAAAGCCATGATGGATAAGATACTTTTCAAAACTTCCCAGCTGCTGGGTATGACTTAAAAATTTAATGTTGCCCTTAACTATTAGAGTGTCCCCTACTCTAAGCTGTGAGCAATTTTCCCATGGAATATCAGGAACAGTCAGTCTTAGTTTGCCCCTAGCTGATGACAAAACCAAAACTAAATTTTGATTAACATCCCAACTCTTTTCTAAAACCTCTCCTATGATTTTTAATTCGCCTTGCGGTAGCTGCTCTACACTATTTTTTTGCCAATTCAAGAACAGAATCTCTAAGACTAAAACAAGCGCGATGAGCAAAAACAATTTAACAACTTTTGCAAACATAACTTACTACACTTGTTAATAATTTTTATAGTTAATATTTTATAATGAGCAATAAATAAGCTATAAATAATTGTTGCTTAATTCGGATAAAATCTATATAGCCATGCCCAAAATTATCACCCTAATAATTAAGTATAACTAAGGATAATATGAAAAAATTCACCCTGATTCTCGTGCTAATTTTGAGCTTAAACTCTTGCAGTAGCAACATGCCAGTTACACCTGCTGCTTTAACTCAAGAAGAATTATCTGCTATTAACACTTCAGTTTCTTGGCTAGACCAAAACGTTGGTTTTGTGAATAATGAAACTCTGCATTATTTTTTGAACCAAAATATTTTAACCCGCCTTAAAACTGCCGCAGTTGCATCCATGATGAATCAATATGAAAAAGATAATCTCGCTAATTTAAGCTGGCAGATTTACGTTTTGAATACTTCGCAAAAAAACGCGTTTTCTATTGGTAACGGAGTTATAATTTTAAGCAAAGGTTTGTTGCTAACACTAAACAGCGAATCAGAGGTAGCATCAATTGTGGCGCATGAAATGTCTCACCAAATACTCGGTGAGACTCAAAAGGCATTAGTCGATTCTATCAGAGATAAAAAAGCTCAGGCGTTTTTTTTCCCGATTAAAGAAGAGCTAACGGCGGATAAGCTAACCTTGAGTATTTTGTATAATGCAAATTACACTCCGAGCGCTACAATCAATGCCTACCAACTTGCTTATCGTTCAGAAGCTGAAATGTTTTCTGGTAATTCTAATGAGGTAAATAATACTATATTAAAGGAGAGGTTAGAGGCTATTCAGGAGGCTTTGCAAAAACATGGCTTGTCTTCCCTACTCCCTCGTAAAGAATCAACTAAAGAATGGAAAGCTGTTCAAGCTGGAATAAAAAAATAGGTAAATCTCCCCAAAATTAAAATGAAACAATAAAATAATATTATGAGTATTGAAAATTTAGATAAACTATTCTTACCAAAATCAGTAGCCGTGGTTGGAGCCTCTAATCGCCCAGAATCGGTAGGTTCGGTCATTATGAAAAACCTTCTGGAAGGCGGTTATCAAGGTCAAATTATACCAGTGAATCCTAAAGGTGAAATGATTCACAACCTACAATCTATTAAAGATATTCCAAGTTTGGAATCCGCACCAGATCTTGCTGTGTTAGCTATTCCCCCTGCTGCTGTGCCGCTGACTATTCAGCAGCTTTGCGAAAAAGGCACGCGGGCTGTCATTATAATTTCTGCTGGTTTAAACACGACTGATTCGCAAACTGGTTTAAACTACCAAGCGCAAGCATTGGCAACGGCTAGAAAATATGGGATGCGAATTGTTGGTCCGAATTGTCTAGGGCTGCTTGTTCCACGTATTGGTTTGAACGCTAGTTTTAGCGCTTGCCCTGCCCTAGAAGGCAAAATTGCATTTATTTCGCAATCAGGCGCTTTAGCAGTTTCAGTATTGGACTGGGCAATGACTAATAGTGTGGGGTTTTCGCATTTAATTTCAATTGGAGATGCTGCTGACCTAAGTTTCCCTGATATTTTGGAATATCTTTCAAACGACCCGGATATAAATGCAATATTTATGTATATTGAATCGGTTCATAACCGTTCAGCTTTTATGCGGGCAACTCTGTTAGCTTCTAAGAAAAAACCGCTTTTTGCCATTAAATCTGGGCGTGTGGCTGAGGGAGCCGCGGCCGCTGCTTCGCATACTGGAGCTTTAGCTGGTGGTGATGATGTTTATGATGCTGCTTTTGAGCGGGCTGGGGTTATGCGGCTTGAGGATTTAGAAGATATGTATGCCGCAGTGCAGTTTTTAGCTTATACACAGAAAGTTAAAAATGAAAACTTAACGATTATTACCAATGGCGGTGGTCCAGGTGTGTTGGCGGTTGACGGACTAATTAAGGCGGGCGGACATTTAACAAAATTATCTCAAGCTACAATTGATAAGTTGAATAGTATTTTGCCTGCAACTTGGTCTCATGCAAATCCAGTTGATATTATTGGAGATGCTCCGGGTGAGCGTTATGCACAGGCATTAAAAATTTTATATACTGCTCCAGAGGTTGGAGATATTTTAGTTATGTATGTTCCAACTGGAATTACTTCTGGTTTAGAAGTGGCTGAAAAAGTTTTAGCTACTGAGGTTAAGGAAAAGAGTGGCAGGATTTTTGGTTGTTGGGTTGGTGGAAATATTGTTTGGCCAGGGATAAAACTGTGGTCGAAAGTTGGTTTGCCGTGTTTTGATTCGGGTGAAAAAGGAGTAAAGGCTTTTATGTCAGTTGTTAAGTCGCAAGATCTTTTAGCTGCTCGTAATACGTTGGATGTAGCTCAGCCTGAACTGAAAACAGTTAAGAAAATAGAGGCGCAAGCTATTATTGATCAAGTAATTACTGAGGGACGTTCAACTTTGACAGAATATGAAGCTAAGGAAGTGTTTGCGCTTTATAATATTCCGGTTGTGCAAACTAAAATCGCCAGAACTCCTGTTGAGGCTGAGAGTTTAGCCCAGGGTATGCGGGCGCCGATTGTGGTTAAGATCTTGTCTAATGATATTACACATAAGTCTGATGCTGGTGGCGTGGTGTTAAATTTAAAAACGCCAGCAGAAGTAAAACTAGCAGCCGAAGAGATGTTAGATAAAATTTCAAAGAATTTTCCTCATGCCAAGCTAGATGGATGGACAGTTCAAGAGATGGTAATTAAGCCCAATCCGCATGAAATTATTATAGGTATTACAACTGACCCGATTTTTGGTCCAGCGTTAATGATTGGACAAGGTGGAACAGCGGTAGAAGTTATTAAAGACAGTGCAATTGCTTTGCCGCCGCTTAATTTAGCGCAAGCCTTAGCTGTTTTATCTAAAACTAGAGTTTATTCTTTATTAAAGGGTTATCGTGATCGTCCGGCAGCGAAGATTGACGAAATATTACAAGTAATGCTTCAAGTGGCAAAAATGGTTATTGATTTAGAAGAGATTGTAGAATTAGATGTTAATCCGCTTTTAGTTGATGAGTTGAGCGCTATTGCTGTTGATGCTCGAATAATTGTCAAACCGCGTCAGATTGATAAACCTCGATTAGCGATAGTCTGAACTAATTTTATCCGCGTGGCTCACAGTGGTAAAGCATTTTTACCAAAGGTTACTAAAACTTTTTCGTTTATGAAATTTTTTAAATTTATATACATTTTTTCTATACCTTATTTAAATTTAACTTATTATTGATAATATACGTGCTAAGCGTTTCTCTATTAACTTTTAATTTTTTAGCAATTCTTGTTTTCGCATATCCATTTAATAACAATTTTATAATTATATCGTCTTTTCCCGTAAGTTTCACATAACTGCTTTTTCTACCTTTCGGACGTCCCAGTATGACCCCTTCTTCTTTTTTTCTTCTTAACGCTTCTTTAGTTCTCAGACTTATCATGTCTCGCTCTATCTCTGCTGCAAGACCAAAGGCAAAAGCCAAAGTTTTGGATTGAATATTATCCCCAAGCTCATAGCCATCTTTAACTGTATAAACCTTACACTCTTGGTTCAAACAATATTCCAAGATTCGCATAATCATAAATAGCTTTCTTCCAAGTCTTGAAAGTTCTGAAGTAATTATCGTATCGCCTTTTTTTATCTTGTTTAATAATAGCCCAAAGTTTCTTTTATTCGGTTCTTTTACTCCAGAAACTCCATCATCTATTATCCATTTTTCAACACTAAGTCCCAGAGATTTAGCCTTCTCGATAATTCCTAGCTTCTGATTTTCGCTATCTTGCTTGTCTGTGCTAACTCGTAAATAACCGTATATCATTAGACCTCTAAAATTATTTAAAACTTAAAACTATTTCTGTGTGTTATATATGTTTGTGCATTATTAAAATTTAAATTTTTCTTGTTATGAATACGTCTTACCTAACTTCCTACACAGCGCTTTAATCCCCTCGTTAGCTTCACGCTTGGCTTCTAGATTCTCATAGATACGTGCAAATCTAAGTCCATCCTCGTAGTCCAGCCGATCTACAAGACCAAAAATTAAAAAGAAAATAACTAAGAAGAGAAAAAAGGAGGCAAACTCTTTTAGATTCTTCACGAAGAGATTCGCGGAAAAAATTTGCGAGAAACCTCGCTGAGTTTGCCGTGTTGTGTATAGATGTCGTTTTCTAACGTGACTAATATAATTATTGTCATACATTTTTATTCGCCTTTAATTTTTTCAATTAATAAAAGCGAAAGTTGATTATTTCAATAATTTATACCAACCAGATAGAATAATCAGTCTCCACGAAGTTTTCTATTCCGCAAAGATAATTATTTTTTTAGATCTACTTTTAAAGTATTTAAATAGGCATGAGGAGGCTCGAACTCCTGACCCTTTGCACGTCAAGCAAATGCTCTACCACTGAGCTACACGCCTAAAAAATGGCAGTCAAAAGGTCTAAAAAGAAAAACGTAAAAAATAGATTAATTACGTAAATTGCGGTGTCGTCTATATAGTTTTAATTTAAATGTCAATACTTATTTTATAAAGAGTTTTATTTTTTTATAAAATATAAGTATAAAAAAATTTCCAGCGGCTGGTGTGGTATTAGTAGTAACATTAAGCAGTTGGAGGCATTATGAACAATCAGGATTTAATAAATCAAGTAGTATCAATTTTTTCGTTAATTAATGGAACAGATATAGTAATGAATATTTTTATTAATGGTGTTAAGTTCACGGATATTGCTACAAGAGTCCCCTACCAGACAGCCACAACAAGTTTAATTTTAGGCGTTGGGGACAAAGTTACTTGGACTATAAATAAAACATACGTAGCTACCTTTTATTATTTTAAAAAGTTTATAACTTCATAGACTCTTCAAAAGAACAAATAGGTGCACCATCCCATTCTACATTATGTTTAATTACTTTAGCTGGGTATCCAGCAATAATAGTATTTTCTTCTTCAAATTTTTTAGTCACAATAGACGACATCCCGATAATCGTATTATTGGGTATTTGAGCATTTTTTAAAATCCTAACATGTCTACCTATCCAGCAATGATTGCCTATAATCAAAGGGCGTTTTTGTTTATTAATTATTTTTTTATTAATTTTATCAAAAATTGTATGATTGTCTGTTGTTGAAATTTCTATTTCGTTAGAAATCATACAATCATCACCGATAAAACACTGTCCAGAATCACCAAGATTAATAATAAGTCCATTACAACAAAAAAGCTTGCCTATTTTAC
>JAITKM010000003.1 GCA_031278395.1 Deltaproteobacteria bacterium
GTGTGTTCAACAGACGACAGGTAATTGTACTAATACCGGAATAACTAGTTGCAGTGCTAAGGGAATGGTTGAGTGGGGAACAATGGCAAACTTTACGTCCGGTAAATGTAATGAGATGGCGGAGTATGCAGGAACAGAGAATATGTTTGCAGGCGCGGCGGGAGGTTCGTTATCAGGAGTCGATACAGTATGTGTAACAGATAGTCGCAATAGCCAATCCTACAGAGTTCGTAAGATGCCTGATGGTAAGTGTTGGATGATAGATAATTTGAGATATGCTCAAGGTGCTTGCATGGATCCAGCGTCGTCGTCAGCAGAAGATGGAGGTACGTATTGTAACAGTAACAATGATGGTTCGTCTCCGTTTACTGGAGGCAAGTGGCCTAACTCGACGACAGGGTGCGGATATTTGTATGCGCGGTCGTGGTCGATAGTAACCGGAAGCAGCGTTATTTGTCCAAGCGGCTGGACACTACCGGCAGATGGAATGTATGGGTATTTGAATAGTATGATGATTAGTGCGCTAGGAGGTGATGGCCTGAAGTATGGCGGAGGCTTAGCGTTTCAGGCGCCGTATTCTGGCAACTATAACAGCAGTAGCTTCCTCACTCAGCAGAGTACCCACGGCCACTATTGGGGTCCTATGGCGGCTAACGTAAGTAGTGCCGAGTCGAACCTGTCCTTCAATTACACTGGCGGTCTGACTACTAGCGGCTACAGCTACAATACGAGTAATTACCTCGCTGTTAGGTGCTACCGCTAGCTTGCTAGCCTCCGGCTCTTAGGTGCTTACTGTCTTTTGCTATTCCCCTAGAGACTTATTATCCAGAAAAACAGAGATAATAATCCACGGAAAACATAGAAAAAACTCTGTGTTTTTCGTATCTTCTGTAATTGAGAAAAAATAAAAAAATCGTGAACTAAAAGCGTGGACTATATTTCTTGGCGCTGTCTACGAATTGCTCGGCGGTTGTTCTCAATAACTTCATTTGGTCTTTCGTAATTGCCAGTTTCATCACTATTGACATTTAATAGGGCATCAACAAATTCTTCAACTACGAACTGTTTTAAATCCTCAAGTTTTTCTCCAATTCCAATAAATCTAATTGGTATATCGAGTTCATTTTTAATCGCGACTACAATTCCGCCTTTATATGTGCCATCAAGTTTAGTTACAACCATACTGTTTATATTTACAGCTCGATTAAAATCACGCGCCTGTTGCAAAGCATTTTGTCCCGTCGAGGCATCGACCACCAAAATAACTTCCAAGATAGCTTCTTGGTATTCTCGCCTAATTAAATTACCCAAGCTTTCTAACTCTGACATTAAGTTTGTTTTATTATTAAGCCTACCCGCTGTATCTATAAGCATGACATTATAATTCTCCGCCTGCATTTTTTTAATTGCATCAAATACCACTGCCCCCGGCCTTCGCCCCTGTTCGTCAAAAATAATATCAACTGCACTACGTAGCCCCCAAATCTTTAATTGTTCTGCCGCTGCCGCCCTAAACGTATCTGCCGCAACAACCAACACCTTAGTGCCAAGTTCTTTAAAACGCGCTGCAAATTTCGCAACTGTTGTAGTCTTACCCACTCCATTTACACCAACCATTAAAATAATAACGGGCTTTCTATCGTGCAGAGCTAGCTCTAATTTATCAACACTATGGCTACCATCCAGGATATTATAAATAATAGTTCTTAAAATAGATATTAACTTATCTTCTGTTAAATTAGTGTCCTGACTAGCTAAGTCTTTAATAGACTTAATCAGCAAGTTAGATACATTAATCCCTAAGTCATTAGTTACTAATAGTTCTTCTAGTTTTGCATAAAATTCAGCATTAATTTCTTGTTTCCTTACCCAAAGCAACTTTAAACCAGAAAGTAATTTATCTCTAGTCTGTTTTAAACCATGTCCTACTCCAAGAGGAGCTTGTTTTGCTTGATCAAGCTCTGCCGTTTGTGGCGATAATTGTGTAATATCTGGTTCTAACTGATTGTCTTTTTGCCCTATATTCACCTCAAAATGGCACTTATCTGGAGAATCTATATGTTTATATTGATGGACTAAAAATTTATTAGCATTATTAAAAGCTTTAGAAGTTTCTAATAAATAATCTTCAATTTTTAAGATTCTTTCATTTATTTTTTGTATCTCCTGCTTGAAATTAGCTATATAGGTTTGTTGTTTGCTGGACAAATCTTCTATTTTTATAGCCTGCTCGCTAAAAGCCTGACTCTGTTTTTTAATATTAATACTAGAACCTTCTCTTGTCCTAGCCACTGCTATAATGGCTATTAACGAGGCAAATACAGAAATAACAAAAGAAATAATATTTAATATATTTAAATCCATAATATTTTTAATTTAAATCGTTCAGAGGCTAAAAAATTAATCTCAAGGCATCAGCTTAACGCTTTCATGCAACATCATTTAAAAATTCGTCAGTTTGTTCCAAATTGACTGACAAGGCTGTAGAAATTCCTTTTTCTTGCATGGTAATCCCAATTAATCTGTCAGCTGACACCATGGTTTGCTTGTTATGCGTAATCACCAGAAACTGTGTCTTTTTTGAAATTCCTTTGATTAGCTCCAAAAACCTACTTAAATTAGCTTCGTCTAACGGTGCGTCAACTTCGTCTAAAACACAAATTGGATTAGGTTTATACAAAAATACAGAAAATAAAAGCCCAATCGCTGACAAGGCTTTTTCACCACCAGACATTAAGTCCAAACTTTTTAATTTCTTGCCCGGTGGACGAATTGCAATTTCAACCCCACTAGTCAAAGGATCATCTGGATTAATTAAGGTCAAATGCCCACTGCCTCCACCAAACAATTGTGGTATTAATTGTTCAAATTTTTTACTAACAAATTCGTAAGTTTCTAAAAATTGAGCTTTAGAAATTTCTTTTAATTTCTTAATTGTATTTTCCAAAGTAGTCTTAGCAGACTCTAAATCTTTACTCTGTTGTTGCATACCGGTTAAACGTTCCAATTCGGTTTTATATAATTCAATAGTTGATGAATCAACTTCACCTTCACGTTCAATCCGACTTCTAATTTGTTGTTGTTCCTGTTTAGCAGCTTCAAGACCAGCCGCAATATCTGAATTAAACCCCTGCAAAAAAGTTAGTGCGGCTTCTAAACTTGGAATAGCCAACTGTTCTGGATAATTTCTTTCTATCTCTTCGCACAACATAGTAAGTTCAAGTTGTCCTTTTTCCAAAGTGAGTTTGGCGTTGTTTTGTAACTTGAGTAATTTATCACTCTGGCGTCGGTATTCCTCACTACTTTGTGCCTTTTCAGATAAAGCTGCAACCATCAGATCACGGGCAGTCTCTAATTCTTTGAGTTGAGTTTGTCCCTGGTAATATTCTTCTTGCAGTTTAGTAAATTTGCTATCCCCGCCTGTATGAGACTGTTGAAACTGTTTTAAGTTATCTTCTAATTTAGCACTAGTTTCTTGTAACCCTTGAATAGCAGTTTTTAATTCAGCTTCTTCTTCATCCAGCCTTAACAATTCAGCCTGCAAACCAGCTATCTTTTTTTGTTCAAATTCTAATTTACTCTGAGCGGCAGAAACCTCAGACAAGACAGCTCGTAATTGTCCTTGGACGCGCCTTTCGGATTCAACTTTTTTGTTGTTAATTGTTTGCTCGGTTTGTCTAACTTTATTCAACGAAAAATTTAATTTTCGTTGATATTCAATAAATAGTTCGCGGTTAGCTTTGAGTTCACGAATATTTTGGTCTAATTTTTTGAGTTCTTCATCTTGGCTAGAGAGTAGGGAATCTAAAACTAATAGCTCATTATTTAAAGCTTCGGCTGCTAGTGTTTGCTCTTTGATACGACGTGTCCAAGACAAAGATAAGCCTTTTCCGTCGGTGGTAAACCACCCCCAATGTGTAACGACTTCTCCAGATTTGGTAACAATTACAATCGCGGAATAGTTATTTATTCTTCGAAATTCCTGCCAAGCTATTGCCTCGGCTAGTGTGTTGACTACAAAAACATTGCCTAAAATTGCTCCAGCTATTTGTAAAAATTCTGGCTCAATTTGTAACAGATCCAATAAAGCCAAAGCTGACGGAGCAAGTTCTATTTCAGTATTGTTGATAGATACTAATTCTGGAGTTGGACATTCTCGATACATTACTCCAAACTTGACTTTTGAGTTATTGTTAGAACCAGGATATTTTGCAGCAAAGCCTTGATAGTCGGCATGCACTAGAAAATCAGCTTTATCCCCCAAAACAGCATTGATTGCTGTTTGGTAAACTTCTGGCACAGTAATTCCAGCAGCAAAAACCTTACCAGCTTCACCAGTTAATTCGTTCACTTGTTTGACAACGAGGTTAGCCATTTCTTCTAGTTGAGCATTTAAGGTGGCAATTTCGCTTTCTATGCGAGCTAGTTGTAGTTGTTTTTGATTTTTTTGATTTTGATTTTCTTTAAAAGTCTTTCTTTTATTGGCAATCTCAAACTCAGCTTGCCTTAAAATATCTGTTGAACCAGAAAGTTTTTCGCACTGTGCAGATAACTCTTCAATTTCAGCTTTCTGCTCTAGTAAACTTGAGTTTTCATTGCCACTTTCTATTTCTGCTAAAACCTGCGCGAGGCTAAGCTCGGTTTGAGTTTGTTTATCTTTTAATTGTTCAATTTCTTGCGTCCATAAGACCAAATTGTTTTCGCTAGTTTGAGATTCGGTTTTGAGGGCGACACGACGTTTGTGTAGGCGCTCAAGCCGTTGGTAAAGAGAAGTAATTTGTTCTTCAATGCGAGTGCCTTCAATTTTAATTTGGTTTTCTTTTTGTTTTTCGGCGCTGATTTTCGTCCACAGAATATCATTTTGTGAGCGCAGTTGAACGATATTGGTATCACTAATGTGGAGGTCAGCTCTAATTTTTTCACTTTCGGCTGATAGTGCTAAGAGTTGATTTTGAAGCTCCTCAAGCTCTGCCGCTAAAGAATCTATTTTGTTTTTATGTTCACTTTTCTGAATAACAATTTGTGAAGATAAGGCATTAAATAAAAGGAAATCTAATTCTTTAAGACGAGCTTTAAGTTCAGCTCTTTGTTCAGCGCGAGTAGCTTGCTTTTTTAAGGACCGGACTTGTTTCTCAACTTCGGTGATGACGTCGGAAATTCTAAGTAAGTTTTGAGAGGTTTTTTCGAGTTTGCGTTGTGCAACTTCGATTCTAGCTCTAAACCCTGAGATTCCGGCTGCTTCTTCTAGTAGCTCGCGTCTTTCGATTGGCTTTTTAGAAAGAATCTGAGAAATTTGTCCTTGTTGAACAATACTTAACCCTCTGGCGCCAAGTCCGACAAATCTGTAGAACTCGACCATATCACTGAGGCGGCAAGGAACTTTATTAATAAAATACTCGCTTTCGCCGGAACGGTATAGGCGACGAGTTAGTTGAACTTCTGTAGCAGAGAAAATGCCAGGAATATCGGTAATATTTGAGGCAAGGATATGTTTATTGGCAATTTGATCTTCTGTGGTAATAATTCCGTTAGCAACATTAGCATTTTGTTGGGATAGGTCGTTCGGGTTTGAAGATGCTGTTTTATCAATATATTGTTGGGATGAGTTATTCGGATTAGAAAACTCTGTTTTGTTAATATTTTGTTTGAAAATATTGTTTGAATCTAAAAGGGTTGATTGATCAATATTTACTATTTCGTCTATTCCGCCAGAAATAACAGTAAAAGTTTGAGCTGTAGGTTCGTTATTATTTTTAAGCGTTACAGATACTTCACACATACCGAGAGGGCGTCTAGCATCAGAACCATTAAAGATTAGATCTTCTAAGATACCGCCGCGCAATTGTTTGGCGCTTGTTTCGCCCAGTACCCAGCGTAAGGCATCTACAATATTTGACTTGCCGCAGCCGTTAGGACCGACAATCCCAACAAATTTTTTATCTAAGTTTAAAACAAACCTATCAACAAATGATTTAAATCCGAATATTTCAAGTCTAGTTATCTGCATCTTAGTAGTTTATTATATAAATTTTGTAATGATTTAATACGCTTAAAAACCAATACAATATTTTTTACCCAATGAGTTTTATAAAAGCCTGCTGCTTATAACCAATTATTAAAATTTAACAAACTTTTTGATTTTAATTATTTGAGTAAAAAAGTAGGTATCCATTTTTTTTGGTATCGGGTTACATAAAAGTTAGTCCTAATTCCCCTTGCAATTCCATTGTATTTTACTTCTATAATGATTCTAACTATCAAAATATGGCTAATTAATTAAGCGATAACCGAGTAAATATATTGTTATATACCATTAATTAGAAATAACTCTGGCGGCAAAGGTTCTAAGAATAAACCGCCCGGCATGAAAGTCTCGGGTAAAAATATGACATTGCATACTCCATTTTTTATCGCCATGACTAGTTCTTATTCACGAAATTCACAAATTTTTTAACCATTAAATATAGCGGCGGGATTATAATTAAGGTCAAGAGAGTACTAACTAACAGACCACCCACAACTACAACACCCATCGGGCGCCGACTCGTGGCACCAGCTCCTAGTCCAATGGCAATCGGCAGAATACCCATAATCGTTGCAAAGGAAGTCATGAGAATCGGACGAAAACGAATTTTTGCCGAAGTCATAACTGCCTCCTTTAAATCCATACCTTTCTCAACTAACTGATTTGCAAACTCGACAATCAAAATCGAGTTCTTGGTTACCAAACCCATCAATAACAGCAAACCAATCTGACTAAACAAATTCATATTCATTGCCGGAATTCGCGGCACAAGATTTGCCCCCAGCTTTGCCCACCACGACGGATCCGGAACATAATTTGCCATTACGTAAAATAGTTCACCAAGCATGTTCACTAGATTCAGTAAATACAATGACAAAAAAGCTCCAGCCGTCGCTAGCGGCACAACTAACATCACTATAAATGGATCACTCCAACTTTCAAATTGTGCTGCCAGCACTAAATAGGTAGCAATTAACGCTAACACCACTACAAATAATGTATCACTGCCAGCTTCATTCATGTCTTTAATTGTTCCAGTCCACTCATATGTAAACCCTTCAGGCAAATCTTTGGCTAAAAATGTTTCAACTTCATTTTTTATCTCACCAATAGATTTCCCGGATGGCGCCCCCTCAATCGTTGAAGAACGAAGGCGATTATAATGATAAATTGAACTTGGTCCAGAAACTTGGCTGTGTGAAACAACACTACTTAACTGAATTAACTCACCTACGTTATTTCTAATATAAATATTATCTAAGTCGTCCGCCGTTCCACGTGATTCACGATTTAACTGAACAATTACTAAATATTCTTTTCCGTCTTTCGTAATTCTAGTTAAGTCTAACCCACCAAATAAAACCTGCAAAGTACGGGACAAATCTTGAATTGAAATACCAAGTGTTGCAGCTCGATCTCTATCGATCGTCAGTTTAAGTTCTGGCTTATTGAGATTAAATCTTGCCCTAATTGATTTTAATATTCCCATCTTGGTCAATTCCTTAACCAGGTGAATCGTATAATCGTTTAGCACTTTCAACTCTCTATATTTAATTACCAGTTGAAATTCTTGACGCATTCCACGTTCAATAGCTTTAGGCGCAATAGGATACGCAATCGCCCCATGAATTTCGTTAAAAAATCTCGTGCCCAGTCCCTTAGGTCCACCCAAAATATCGTGAACATTTCGCTGACGTTCTTCTTTTAATTGAGTAAACATAATTGCCATATTATTTCGCCCTGGACTGCTATTTCTGCCCATCGCAATAGACGCCATATAGCCTTCGACTTCTGGTATTTCGGATAATATATCTTCGCCTTTTTTTAATTCTTTATTCATGTAATTAGCAGTCGCACCTTCCGTGCCATTAAGTATAACCAAGAAACGTCCCTTATCTTCGTTAGGCATAAACTCCTTAGGCAGTAAAAAAAATAAACCATAGCTTAGCAAAGCTGATAAGAACATAAAGGCGATAATGCTATTTCTTTGCTCAATTGCCCAGTTCAGAATTTTAGCATATTTTTCACCGAGCTTATCAAACTGCTGATTTAAATATTTGGTAAATTTGTTTTCTTTTTTATGGTCAATATGTTTGAGCAGCTTGGCGCCTGCCATAGGCGTAAGTGTTAAAGCTACAAAGGCTGAAACCAAAACTGAGCCAGCAATTGCCATTGCAAACTCAATAAACAACCTCCCTGTAAAGCCAGACTGAAATCCCATAGGTATGAAAATTACAACTAGTGTTATGGTCGTTGCAATAACTGCAAAGGTAATTTCATTCATGGCTAACACGGCAGCCTTTTGGGGATGTTCCCCCCTTTCTATATGGCGATAAATATTTTCAACTACCACAATAGAATCATCAACTACAATGCCGATGGCTAATACTAATCCAAGCATTGTGAGAGTGTTAATTGAAAAACCAAACAAACCAAAAATTGCAAAAGTCGCGATAATTGAAACTGGAATTGTCAAGAAAGGGATAAAAGTCGAGCGCCAGTCTCGCAGAAAAATATAAATTGTAATGATAACTAATCCAAAAGCAATAAACAAGGTTTCCCAAACTTCCTTAATGGATTTACGAATGAACTTTGATTCGTCATATGCGACATTTATATTAATTCCCTTAGGAACAAACTGTTTGATTTGTTCTAGCTTTTTCAAGACATTGTCCACGACTTTTGTAATATCAGACTGCGATTGACGAATAACACCAAGTCCGATAGAGGATGAGCCAGAATATCTACTCAATCCATATTCGTTTTCAACTCCATTTTCTGCATAGCCAATATCTTTTAAGCGGACTAAAGTTTCAGGACTACGTTTAATAATAATATTATTAAACTCCTCGTCAGTCAGCATTCGTCCTTTCATAGTGATGGAAAACTCTTTGTCTAGTCCTTCAATCCTGCCGCTGGGGAGTTCAATATTTTGATCTTTTAAAGCATTATCAATATCTTGCAAAGTTACATGGTGTGCCGCCATTCTTAGTGGATCAATGCGGATTCTAATTGCAAAACGCTTCTCACCACCAATCATGATTGAGCTAACACCATCAACGATTTGCAAAGGTTCTTTAAATTGCTCTTCGGCAATTTTTGTTAAAGCTACTGAATCGTAACGATCACTGGAGAGGGCAATCCAAAGCATTGGCGATGTATCTGCCTCTTCTTTAGCAATAGTTGGATCGTTGATTGTGTCGGGAAGTCTGCCACGCACACGAGAAACTCGATCGCGGACATCTTGGGCAGCTAGTTCAATATCACGATTGAGGGTAAATTCTACAGAAATATTACTAACCTGTTCGCGACTTTCACTAGTGATAGTTTTTATACCTTCAATACTGTTAATGGCTTCTTCAATTCGCTCGGTAATTTCTGTTTCTACAACTTCAGCGCTTGCTCCTTCATAAACAGTCGAAACTGAAACTATTGGCGGGTCAATATCTGGCAACTCACGCACAGGCAGACGAGCTAAACAAATAGCCCCAACAAAAGTTAAGGCGAAATTCATCACGATAGTAAAAACTGGTCGCTTAATACAAATTGTTGAAAGAGACATAAGGCTTTAATTGAAAAGGTGATATTTAAATTATTTCTAAGTTTTTTGCTATGATTAGAGTAAGGCGGATTTATTAAGCACAATTTCAAGGAATGTGAAAGTTTGTTTTTCTAGGTTTTCCTGGTATGGGGTTACTTTTAAATTTAGGCTTCTTTAGAAATACCAAATAAATTAACTATGTTACTAATTTTAACATATTAAAAAGATAAGAAAAAAGTAACCCCATACCAGGAACAAGACCAGGAACCAGGTAAAAGACCAGGGAACCAGAAAAAATCAGTAATATTAAAATTATTTATTAACTATTGGGAGAAGAGCTAACTGCTGGGCGCGGCGAATAGCAATTGTCAATAATCTTTGGTTTGTAGCTGTTAAACCAGTTACCCGACGCGATAATACTTTACCACGCTCACTCATGAAACGTCGCAAAACTTTCGGATTCTTGTAATCTATTTTTAGACTTGGATCTTCAACAAATGGATCTTGTCTACGCTTTTTCTTAATACCTAAGTCTAATGGTTGCGCTCTAAAATAGCCCATGGCGGCTTGTGCCTGTTGCCGAGCATATTGCTGACTAAAACTATTAGAACGATTTAAATTATTATTAACTCTTGTTGAATTATTAGGTTGGCTAGATCTAGTATATTGCGACTTTTTAATACTCACCGCATTGTTAGCTTGAGCTACATTACCCTTATCTTCGCTAACTTTTATCACTCTGCCATCGAAATTAGCTCCATCTAACTCAGCAATAGCTCGTTTAGCTTCTTCCTCTGTAGCATACTCAATAAAACCAAAGCCACGCGACTTGCCACCATTGCTTTCAGTCATGATTTTTACACTAACTACTTCACCGATTTTTGAAAAAAATTCTCTTAATTTATTCTCATCAATTGCAAAATTAAAATTACCAACAAATATTTTTGTCATAAATTCACCCTAGGTATTACATTATTATATAGTAATCAACCTGAGCTTGTTTAATAAAAACTTCTCAGGTCAAAAGTGGTAGCCAAGAAGTTTGGCTACATCATAAAGTTTAGATAAAATCAAGAGAATTCTCTAAATTCTTTTTTAATCCGCCAAAATTTTGAGCGATTTGATGCTGTTTAAGGATTGCCTTACGTAATTCATCTTTATGAAAATCTAAGGCTTCGCAAATAAAAGAAAATCCAAAGGCTGAGTTATTTTCCTCAGAACCATAAAGCCACTGCGCAGCAGATTCCTGTAACTCTCCTTCTCCTACCACATAATCAGTGATAGCACGTTGCAAAACTGCAGCAAGCAAACGTTTCTCTGGGTTAAATCCTGCACTTGTAACAATACTGCTGTTTGACCATAGCTTCATAATAATTTTTCTTCCTTTAAAAATTGTTTCTAATAACAAAAATCCGCAATGCCATAATTATTTATGACCAACGAATTTAAACTACTAAATTATCTTTATCATCATTTAAAAAACAGAGGCGATACTAAACTCAATATCTCTTAGATTATCGCTTTTAAAAACCAGGGTAAAACGCCTGCTCTTATCTACCTCAGCCAAAAACGAGGCGACTTTTTACAGGAAGTTAGGGCATAAAGTCAAATAAAAATTAACTCACTAGCACGTTATGACTTAAAAAAAAAAAATGTTACATCTAAACTCACTTTTTCTAAGCTGTGGCTTATAGATAATAACTATCTAAATATACTATATATAGCGCTTAGTTAGCTTAATCTGCCGTTATCTTGTGCCAGATCTGTTTATAATTTGTTGATAAGAAAGTTTTATTTAAGAAAGATAAAATATTGAAAATATTATTTTTTTTATTGAATTAAAAAAATTTTGTGGTATAAGGTGGCACACAATTGCAGTAAAGTGGGACAATGTGGGTAAACATATTGTCGGCTATTTTTTAAAAATTCTTTTGCAGAAAACAATTTTGGCAAAAATTTATGGCAGTAGCAACTAACGAAAATATAGGTAACGATACTTCTTCTTTTAAAGGAAGTTTTGAGCATTTGTTGGATGACAAAGGTCGAGTGAGTTTGCCAGCTGATTTTCGCCAAGTTTTATTTCAGAAAAAAATTAACTCAGTAGTCATAACAAATTTTATTTCTGATGGTGCAAGATGTTTAGATGGTTTTGCTTTAGATGATTGGAAAATTTTTGAAGCAAAATTAAAAAGTAAAAGCCGCTTTGATCCACAAATTAGAAAATTAGAAAATTTTTATTTAGCTCGTGCAATCGAGTGTTCAGTTGATAATGCTGGCAGAATCAATATTCCACAACAACTTCGCACTTACGCTGGATTTGAAAAGAAAATCGTTTTTACAGCGGCACTACATGGTTTTAGGATTTGGGATAGTCGAGTTTGGGAATTAATTTTTAGAGAATCTGAAACAGCATTGTTAGAAAATCCTGCGTTATTTAATACCGTGGATCTTTAAATCAATTAGTTCAGGCAAAAGGAGTTATGAAATAATATGACAGTTCATGTTCCAGTAATGCTTGAAGAGGTTTTGCAGTATTTAGCTGGCGGGCAGCGTCTACTCGATTGCACTTTAGGTGGAGGCGGACATAGTAAAGCTTTGCTTTTGGCAAACCCAAATTTGCAAGTTGTAGCATTTGATCAAGACCTTGGAGCAATCGAGCAAGCTAAAGAAAATTTAGGGAAGTTGTGGAACAGGGTTTTGGCAATACAGGGGAATTTTGGAGATATCAAAAAACTGCTTGCGACTGTGACACCGCCGAGGCAACAAGCGCAGTCAGTGCCGGTATTAGATAGAATCTTATTTGATCGCATCTTAGTTGATCTGGGAATTTCAAGCGACCAGTTAGATGATTCTCAGCGAGGATTTTCTTTTGCTAAAGATGGTCCACTAGATATGCGCATGGATTTAAAAACTAAATTAACTGCCGCTGAAGTAGTGAACAATTTTTCATATGCGCAGTTAAAAAGTGTCTTGATTAGTGGTGGGATGCGTAAAAACGCAGCGGCAGTTTTAGCAGACGTAGTAATTAAAAGTCGCCCAATTAAAAGCACTTGGCAGTTACGAGATATCTGTGAAGAGCTTTTGTTTAAGCAGCGCAACTCTGTCAATAAGCATTTAGCGGCAGTGCCTTTTCAGGCAATTAGAATTGCCGTGAACAGCGAGTTTGCAGTGCTGAAAAGTTTATTAAATGAGGTCTTGGAGTTTCTAGCGCCGCAAGGACGTTTAGCAATTATTAGTTTTCATTCTTTAGAAGATGAACTGGTTGCCAAAAAAATGCGGAGTTGGTCACAAGCTAAAACAGCTCCTCGTGGCTTGGCAATCAATAATAGCCAAGCTGTGGGGTGCTTGTTAACCAAGCAGGCAGTTATGCCAACTACAAAAGAAGTAAATAATAATTCAAGAGCGAGAAGTGCAAGATTAAGAGTATTTGAAAAAAATTAATGGAGAAAAGAAATGTCTATCTATATTGGAATGCCAATGCATACTGGAACAATTGCGGTTAAAAGAAATGATTTATTAATTGCTCAGGATAAAAATTTAACTGCTGACGAAATTAGAGAAGAAAATTGGCATAAAAAAAGATTATTTTTTACTCTTTTGGTATTCTTTTTAATCTTAGGATTTCAACTATTTTTGCGAGTTGTTATCACCCAGCAGAGCTATAATATAGAGTCCATGCGAAAATTAGCTTTACAAAACGATGAAGAATTGCGAAGTCTCAAACTCGCTTACGATTATTATAAAAGTCCGATAGAGTTAGCTAAAAATGCTGAAGCAATGCTTGCCATGGGGCAAGTTGATGCAGATAAATTTATCAAATTATCATATTAGGAATTTTTAACAAATCAAACTTTTGGCTGACTTTGTAAAATGAAAATTCCAAGGGTATTATTGTATGGCAGTAAGAGAAGTTAAAAATCATCATCGTTCTAAAAATATTTATTTAGGAAAAGATTATTCTCAGAAAAGGAAAATCTATCAAACTAGTAAAATATTAAAACAGGATTTTTATAAAACTCCAACTCCATATAAAGCCTATCATTTTAATTCACCACGACAGCAATATAGCAGCAATAGAAATATAATTCTTAAGATTTTTCGTTGCCTCAGCGTTTGGTTTGCAGTTGCAGATAAGCCAAATCTCAAATCGCACACCCTCAACACAACTTATCAAGTTCAAGCAGAAAAAAAAGCGCTAGTTCGTTATCGAAAATGTGATTTTTCTAAATGTTCCACCAAGTTTGATTATGTCAAAGAAATCATAGCTTGTTTGTTTAGTTTTTTTGATTATTCAATTTATACGGAACAATCCGAAGTCAGGCGGGACAAACGTATTAAGTTAGTTACCTGGGGACTGATTATTTTTATTGGGATTATCTTGTTTAGGCTGTATCAGATTCAAAGCACCGAACATCACAAATGGCAAAAGCTTGCTGCTAATCAACAAAACAGATCAATTCAGATTGCTGGTGTGCGTGGTGCGATTAGAGATTCTTCAGGGAGAATTTTAGCGACTTCCGCTCAATCAACTTCTCTTGGGGCGCACCCCAAACAGATTAAAGACTTAGAGCAGACAGTTACAGTGCTTGCTCCACTGCTTTCAATACAGCCAGCTGAATTAAAGGAAAAACTAAACAGTGATAAATCTTTTATTTGGTTAGCGCGAGGTTTGCCGTCAAAATTATATAACGCGGTTGGGGATTTGAAACTAAAGGGAATTATAGCAATCAAAGAGTTTAAGCGTTACTATCCGCATGGAGGATTGGCAGCAACGGTTTTAGGTAAGGTTAGTCGTGATGGAAAGGGGCAATCTGGAATCGAGGCAGCCTATAATAGATATCTGACGGCTGACACATATAATATTGATGTTTACCGAGACAATCGAGGAAATTTTGTTTCAATTAACAATAAAGAGCAGGCAGCCAAGACAGTATCAGAACAAGATGAAGAAAATCAAAAAACAATTGAGGTGCGTCATCAGGGGGCAGATATTATTTTGACAATCAATGCTTATATTCAAGGTATTTTGGAAGAAGAGTTTGCTAAGGCACAGAAACAATTCAAAGCGCAGGCTGTTTTTGGGATTGTTATGGATTCAACAACTGGAGAAATTTTAGCCATGGCACAAACGCCAGGTGTTAATTTTAATCAGGGGAATATTCAGCCTGAGCAATTGGTCAACTTTTCGATTCAGAGTAATTTTGAACCTGGCTCAACTTTAAAGCCTATTACTGCTGCCTTTGCTTTAGAGAAAAAAGCGCTTAAGCTAACCGATGTGATTAATTGTGAGAATGGCGCATATAAGGTTGCAGATGTTACGATTCAGGATGTTCATCCTTTAGACCAAGCCACGTTAGCTGAAATTCTGGCTTATTCTTCTAATATAGGCATGATAAAAATAGTTGAAAAGCTTGGTAAACAGAAGTTTGCTACTGGATTAAAAAGTTTTGGCTTTGGTAAAGCTACTGGAATTGAGTTGTATGGTGAGGAAGCTGGAATTATGCGTGAGGCAAAGAAGTGGGGGGAAGTTGATACAGCTGCGCATGCTTTTGGGCAGGGGTTATCAGTTACTGCTTTGCAGTTAATGCAGGCTTATACGGTCATAGCCAATGAGGGAATGTTAGTGCAGCCGTTTATTGTTAAAGAGCAGGGAAAGGTTAATGAGACGAAGCGAGTTTTAAAGCCAGAAACAGCTAATGAAATATTTAAGTTGTTAACTAAAGTTACTACTGATGGGACTGGAAAGAGCGCTAAGATTGAAGGGGTTAAAGTTGCGGGTAAGACTGGCACAGCGCAAAAAGCAAAACTTAAAGGTAAAGGTTATGCTGAGGGGAAAATTTTTTCGTCGTATATTGGAATTGTTGATGCTCGTGAATTAGGGATTGAAAGCCGGTTGATAATGTTTGTGGGAGTTGACGAGCCCGCAACTGCTTCGCGTTGGGGCGGGGTTTTAGCTGCACCTGTATTTAAAAAATCAATGGAGCGCATTGTTTCTCACCTCTTAGCAATTAACACTACCAAGAACACTACGAATATTAGCATGATTAAGTAGAAGGGACTACAATGCTTTCATATTGCTTCAACATTTTCTTACAACGCTATCAATTAATAGTGATTTGTCGGACTACGAAAATAAACAGAGAAAAAAATTTGACATTAAGTAAAAATACTGTATTTGAAAACTGAATATGAAAAGAATAATTAAAATTATCTGTGCGTTAGTTATTATTGTTGGTGGTATCGGAGTATATAAAAATTTCATACCAATCAAGCAGACAATTGTTAGCTCACCATATAAACTAAAGCTTGATCAAAATAAATTTGTCTCCAAAGAAGCTATCTCTTGGAAACTAGATAACGGCTTGACAGTTTATTATTATTTCGACGACCAAGTCCCAATTATAGATGGTTCTCTGCTGATTGCTGGTGGCAGCTTATTCGATCCACTAG
The DNA here is from genome assembly GCA_031278395.1 of Deltaproteobacteria bacterium. Taxonomy (GTDB): domain Bacteria; phylum Bdellovibrionota_C; class UBA2361; order SZUA-149; family JAITKM01; genus JAITKM01. The sequence goes on from JAITKM010000003.1 coordinate 16,017, forward strand.
ACAAAATAGGACTGGCAAATGCCTTCGGCTCACAAATACGAGAAGGGGGAACGGAAAGCTTTGCACCAGATGAACTAGACAAGCATTTAGACTACCTAGGAGCAAAAATAGAATCTAACTTTGGTACAGACTATGGCAGCATCTCCTTTAGAACCTTAACTGATGATATAGATGAAGTATTTCAAACATTTTCAGAAGTTGTCTTAAAACCACGGTTTGACCCACAAAGGCTAAAACTTTGGCAGGGGATTGCAAGCGACTCTATTGAGAGACGAAAAGATGACCCTGACACAATGGCTAGAATAATTTTCTCTGGAATAGTTTATGGGGATAATAACGTCTATGGTAAAACCTCAACCAAACAATCTATCAACACAATTACCCAAAATGACTTGATAAACTTTCATAAACAATTTGTCTTACCTCAAAACGCATACTTAGCAATTTCTGGATCGATCTCAGTTGACAAAATTAAAGACTTAGTAGGGAAGTATTTTAACTCATGGGGTGAACAACAAGAACTCTCATCAACTCAAATGAAATTGCCTGACATTAAGTCAAATTATAAACCTGGAGTTTATGTTTTAAACCGCGATTTTGTCCAAGCCAATATTTTAATTGGGCATTTAGGACCTGCTAGAGTTACTGAGGATATGATTGCCATCCATGTTTATAATAAAATCTTTGGGTTAAGTGGTTTTGATAGTATATTATTTAACGAAATCCGCACCAAAGCAGGGCTTGCTTATTCAGTCCGTGGCGGCTTAATCGGAGCAGCAAAACAGGGGGTTTTCCAAATAAGTCTTGGAACAAAAAGTGAAAATGCTATAACGGCTGTGAAAAAAATAATTGAAATACTTAATACTTATCCGGAGTTTAGTTTAGAAAGCATAACATCAGCCAAAAAATCTTTGGCTCAGGCTTTTGTTTTTAAATTTGAAAACGCTAAAGAACTTCCACTAAGACAGGCAACGCTAGATCTTTTGGAGTTCCCAAAAGATTATGACAGAAATTATCTAAAGAATTTAGATGCGGTAACGCCAGCAGATGTATCTAATGTTCGCAAACACTGGATTAAGAATGATAGTATATATATAGTAATCGTTGGAAAAGTTTCAATTTCTGATATAAAACAACAGCTTGGTGAAAAATTTAATTATTACGAAGTAGATTTTGATGAATATGCTAAAATACACTAGTGTCTGGATGCCCGATAAGAAACCTTATCGGGCATCCAGACATAATTTATAATAGAATTCCTTTGCAAAAACGGTTAACGAAAAAATTGTGATTTTTAGGAGTTACCTTAAGCCACATTAAGTTATTGTCGACGTAATAATATATGGGAATAGATACGAAATTAAATAGTACTCCATTTGAAGCTTCAAATGATATTCAGATAAAAATAGTCAATACTTACGAATCTGCTATAGCTTTATGTGATGCTGGCTGGACCCCCATCGAATGCTCTTTTGGCGATATGTCAGTAGTTAATGACTTTCAGTTAGATCACCACGGACCCTACCGCGATCTAGAAGGCGTAGCTATTAGGGCTTACCGCGATCTTTTCGCTGCTCTGAAACACGATCCTAAGTTTGTGGTAACAGGTTTTCCAGATGAAGATGCAACTTTTGCGATTTGCTCCTTAGCTGGCATAATCCCCCACCCAAGTTTTGCTGGCAAATTCCCTTCTGCTCCAGAGAGTGTTCAGGTTGTCGCGCAAATGGATTTAACTTCTATTGCTATTTTAATTAACGATGTTGATCTTGACCCAAATCTTGCGCTTAATCTAATTGACTCCTATCGAGGCAGGATTATTTTATCTTGGAGACAGCAAGGACACAAGAATTGTCGCGATAGATTAGCATGGTACGGCGGAATTGATAGATGGCGCACAATTTTAACTTCGCAAAACAGTGATTTTATTAATGCTGCTATAGATTCGCAAGTTTCTAATATTGAAAAAGTCTTAAAAGCTAATGCTCAAGAAATTTCTACAAATGTAGTAGTCGTTGACTTTTCAAATCTCGGTCCAAATTCAATTTACTATCGTGTCTGGCTAGATAAATACCCTATCTTAGTTGCTTATATGGGTAATTCTTATAATCAAGGAAATTGCTCTTTTGCAGTAAGTAGTTCCGAGAAAGCCAAAGAGTTACTTGGCAAACGTGGTTTAATCAATGTCTATCAACACCTTTACCCTGGCGACTGTGGCGGACGTGAAATAATCGGCGGTAGTAGCCGAACTCTATCTATCACTTGGGAAGAAGCCTGCAATTACGGCAGACAGATTGAGAATTATATCAAACTCCGAAGCGCGTAAAATCCCCCTATTTTCTGGTTTTTCTAACTCCCCAAGGGACACATTTTCCAGCTTCGCAATGAAGCTCTGGTTTCTTCATGCAATATATTTTACTACATTTTTATGCGTCAAGCCTTACTCCATCCCGCGCATGCGCACATCAACGCTTTTTAGTTCATTAAAAAACGAGTCATCAAACTTGGTGTCGCTGTAATGATATGGATACAAAATTTTAGGCTTTAAAATTTTGGTAGCGTGTATTGCTTGCACGGGTAGCATTGTATAAGGCTGATTAATTGGCAAAAATGCAATGTCAATATTTTTTATTTCTGCCATTTCTGGAATATCTTCGGTGTCGCCTGCAATATAAATCCTAAGCCCGTCAAGTGTGAGGACATATCCATTATCACGCCCACCTTTGGGATGAAATTTTTGTTTTTCTGGAAGTAAATTATAACTAGGAACTGCTTCAACTTTGAAATCCTCAGCTAAAATTAATTTCTCACCATTCTTTAAAACAGTGCCAATTGGTAGCAACTTTTGCGAAGCAGCATTTAAAACTATTTTTGTTTTATCTGTTTTAACTTTTTCAATAGCAGACTTATCAAAGTGGTCATAATGTTCGTGGGTTATCAAAATGTAATCCGCCTTTGGCATTTTATGAAAATCCGCAAATTCGTTGACTGGATCAATGTAAATAATCGCCTTATTAAAATTAAGCATTAAACTGGCATGCTTAATAAAAGTAATGATAAGTGATTTTCCTGTTAGGGTTACAAAAGTATCTGATAAAAACATAATTTCCTCCTTAACATCTTTTGTTCTAAAAAGTCTCCCCCACCCCCTCCATACTAAAAATTATCAAGGACGGTAGATTCTGGAGATTCTGGTATGGGGTTACTTTTATATATAGGGTTAAAAGAAAATAATAAATAAATTCAATATATTAAAATCTATAAAATAATAGGAAAATAATAAATTAAATAACCCCATACCAGAGAA
>JAITKM010000062.1 GCA_031278395.1 Deltaproteobacteria bacterium
GTTTATGTAAAAACCTTTAAGAAAAACACTTTCTACGATAAATACAAACGTTATGTTTCTGCCGCAGGATGTTTTTCTTGAAAACATTTCCGACCGCCAGTATCAAAAAAAAAAAAATAGGCAAGCAGTTAAAAAAATATTTTAAAATCTATAAAAATTAACAAGTTATATAAAGCAAAAGTAACCCGCACCAGAAGAAGATGAAGAAAACGCACCAGAAGAAACGAGAATCTTGATAATTCGACGCTTGATACACAGGCAAAATTGCCTGCGCTACACTAATTTATAAAAAATATAATATAAATTGTGTTACCAAATTAAGAGTGCTATAAGCCAGCCCCGTCACCTTTATTGGTGTGTGTGTGTTTTGTAAACAAGGTTAGTGAGGAGGTTTAACAATGATGACAATTAAAAAAACTGTAAATCACAAAAAACTTGAAAGACTCACTATTGATTATATGAAAATAAGACACGAGGACAATTTAGAAGCTAAAAATATTCTAAATCAAGTCCGAGAGTTAATCAAGAATAAAAAGAATAGTCTCACTGACACGGATTTTAACCAGTTAGTAGAGGTTCTTCTTAAAAAAAATGAAGATCTTGAGTTAGCTCATAATCTTCACTAGAAAATTTTTTGAGATTTGTTGTTGTGTTTGTCCTCTGGCTTTTATTTTAAAAGCATTTTGTTTTTAAATTAAACTAGATGATGATTAAAGGACGGAATCCTAAAAGCTGAATTACTTTTATCTGCAATGGGTTCCGTCCTGTTTTCTTGAAGGTTTTAAAAATACAAAACACACAAACATAGACAAACAGCCTCTCTATCTCCGGTTATCATCATTACTTTCTTACTTTTTTAAATAAGAAATTTTTATTTATACACTCTTTTTAAACTACCACACACAGACAATCCTGCCCGTGTTTTTTTTAAAACTTCATACTATCGACGACACTTAGTTTCAATTAACGATGCACGCCTTTATTTACCAATGCAAAACTTGGAGAAGATACGAGCCAGTAAATCCTCATTAGAAGTGATTCCGATAATGTCTTCTAACATTTTAAGCGCTGTTCGCAGTTCAATTGCCAATACTTCTGGTGCAAAAGTAAAGGCTAAGTTTGTTATTTTCGCTTGACTATTACAAGCCTCCACAGCCGTCGCTTTATCTAGTAGGTTCAGGGCAGAATTTAAATTAACTTGAGCAGCGCACAGAGCATCAAAGTGCCGCTGGGTTGTAATATAAACTGTGGTTTGTGGTTTACCAGCCATAAGTTTGTTATAAATTGTTTCTCGTAACTCTTTAATTCCAAGCTGCTGCTTAGCTGAAATTTCCGACTCCACATTACTAACCGGCACAGAGCATAAATCAATCTTAGTCGCCACACTCAAAACCTGACTAGCTTGTTTTTTGACTTCCGCAAAAAGAACTTCTTCGTTTTGCAGTTCGGCTTGACTTAACGAGGCGTCTTTTAAATATAAGACTAAGTCTGCCTGCTTGATTTTTTGCCAACTTCGCTCAATTCCCAGCTTTTCAACTTCATCAATTTGACGCTTAAGGTCAGTTACTAAACCTGCTGTATCAAAAATTTTAACACACAAACCACGAATTGAAATATGTTCTTCGATTGTATCCCTGGTTGTTCCTGCAATGGCGGTAACTATTGCACGCTCTTCACCCACTAAGACATTAAGCAAACTTGATTTTCCAACATTAGGTCGCCCCACTAGTACAACCTTGGCGCCATCTTTATAAAGTTTTCCAGTCTGATAACTATTGATATATTGCGCAAGTTTTTGCTGAACTTCGACGACTTGCTTGCGCCACCTAGTTAGCGATAGTTGTGGAATGTCTTCTTCGGGAAAATCAATAAAAGCTTCAAGCTCTGCGAGTAACTCTCTTAACGGTTCCCCTAAATTAATAAGGGCGTCTTTTAATTTACCTTGCAGTTGCTCAAAGGCAACTTTAGCTTGCGCAGTTGTTTCAGCTGAAATTAAATCCGCAATAGATTCTGCCTGCGTTAAATCCAGTTTGCCATTTAAAAATGCCCGCTGGCTAAATTCGCCGGGCTGGGCTGGCTCGCAGCCTAGCATTTTTAAACAGCGCAGCAGATTGTTAATAATTAAAGGACTGCCATGCAGATGAAACTCAAGACAGTCTTCGCCAGTAAAACTTTGAGGCGACTTAAAATAAACTACCAAAGCCAAATCGAGTAGCTCAATATGGGATATTTTAGTGTAAACGAGCTGACGCGGATTAGCTAATACTTCATCCGCTTTTTCAACTAACTGTTGGAGAATTGTTACACATAACTCACCGCTAACTCTGACAATAGCTGTTGAAGAATAGCCGGGTGGTGTTATAGAAGCGTAAATAGTTTTAATCATTATTAAATTTATTGTTTTTTAAAATTTTACTAGACAAGTTAAACTAGCATGTTTACATTCCGCCGCGTTTTTTGCAGGGGCAAAAATGAAAAATTATATACGACCCCGCATTTTTTGTTCTTTGTTTTGCAAAAAACAAAATGCCTCCACTTTTATTTTAGGAGGAGAGCTTTAGGATTTTTAATAAAACTAAAAATACTTTTTTATTATGGACACCAGCAAACTAACTCAAAAATGTCAAGCCGCGCTTTCTGATGCACAAACTTTAGCTATTCAACTCGGCAATACCGAAGTTGATTGCGCACATTTGCTTTATGCGCTGTCGAATCAAGACAACGGAATTTTTCCAAAGATTTTAAATAAAATGGACATTGTGCCACAGTCATTTGCAAGCGCCATATACACTGAATTACAAAAAAAGCCAAAGGTTTCCGGACCTGGTTTTGAAGCGGGTAAAATTTACATTTCTCAAAAAGTGGCTGTTATTCTCACATCTGCTGAACAAGAAGCTAAGCGTCTCAAAGATGAATATATTTCAGTAGAACATGTCATTTTAGCTCTACTACAGGAAGGTGACCAAACTAAGCTGGGGCAGATTTTTAAAAGTTTTGGTATTAATAAAGACAAATTTTTAAAAGCGCTGGCTGCAGTTAGAGGTAATCAACGTGTGCAAGGGACAAATCCTGAATCAACATATGAAGCCTTAAGCAAATACGGACGTGAGCTGGTCAAAGAAGCTAAAGCGGGGCGAATTGATCCTGTTATTGGGCGTGATTCGGAAATTAGGCGCGTAATTAGAATTTTGTCGCGCAAAACCAAAAACAATCCTGTTTTAATTGGTGAGCCGGGCGTGGGTAAGACTGCGATTGTGGAGGGTTTAGCACATAGAATTGTGCGCGGTGACGTGCCAGAGGGGTTAAAGGATAAGCAGATTTTTGCTTTGGATATGGGGGCGCTGGTGGCTGGGGCGAAATATCGCGGCGAGTTTGAAGAAAGATTAAAGGCAGTACTTAGTGAAATAAAAGAGTCGGCTGGCAATATTTTGTTGTTTATCGACGAACTGCATACCATAGTTGGAACAGGACGAATTGATGGAGCATTGGACGCCGGCAATATTTTAAAGCCGTTACTAGCCCGCGGTGAGCTGCATTGTATTGGCGCAACAACTTTAGATGAATACCGAAAATATATTGAAAAAGATGCGGCTTTGGAAAGGCGTTTTCAAACGGTTTTAGTCGAGCCGCCAACAGTTGAGGACACGATTTCAATTTTGCGTGGTTTAGATGAGCGCTTTGAGGTGCATCACGGCGTCAAAATTCAGGACAATGCTTTAGTAGCGGCTAGTGTTTTGTCTAATCGCTATATTACAGACAGATTTTTACCGGATAAGGCTATTGATTTAATTGACGAAGCTTGTGCGATGATTAGAACTGAAATTGATTCGATGCCTGCTGAACTTGATGAAATAAATCGTCGTGTCATTCAGTTAGAAATTGAAGAAGCAGCGCTTAAAAAAGAAACAGATGAGGCAAGCAAACATCGTCTGAAAGATTTAACTAAAGAGCTTAATGAATTAAAAGATAAGCTCTCCCCGATGAAAATTCAGTGGCAAACCGAAAAAACTGTAATTAAAACCGTGCAAAATCTGCGCGAAGAGATTGAGAAAGTTCGGAATGAAATTGTCAAAGCCGAGATTAACTATGATTTAGAAAAGGCCGCAGAGCTTAAACATGGTAAATTGCCGGGGTTGGAAAAACAATTAAAAGCTGAAGAAGAGGTCTTTAAGCAAGGCAAAAATAAACGCCTACTTTGTGAAGAAGTTACGGAAAATGAAATTGCTGAAATTGTGTCGCGCTGGACTGGGATTCCAGTGGTGAAGTTAGTTGAAGGGGAAAAAGAGAAATTGTTAAAGTTGGATTTTATTTTACGTCAGCGCGTAATTGGGCAGGATGAGGCGGTGCGTTTAGTAGCAGACGCGGTTTTGCGAGCACGGGCAGGCATTAAAGATCCAAAACGTCCAATTGGTTCTTTTATTTTTCTTGGACCAACAGGTGTGGGCAAGACTGAGTTAGCGCGGGCATTAGCAGAGGCGTTATTTGATTCTGAGGAAAATATGATTAGGGTGGATATGAGTGAATATATGGAGAAACATGCAGTTTCAAAGTTAATTGGCGCGCCTCCGGGTTATGTAGGCTATGAGGAAGGCGGACAATTGACAGAAGCAGTTCGTCGCAAACCATACTCGATAGTTTTGTTTGACGAAATTGAAAAGGCGCATGCAGATGTTTTTAATATTTTGTTACAAATTTTAGAAGATGGGCGGGTTACTGATTCTCAAGGACGCACCGTAGATTTTAAGAATACTGTTATTATTATGACTTCTAATATTGGCTCATTTACTTTGTTAGATGGCGTGAAAAAAGATGGTGAAATTTCAGAAAGTGTTAAGAGCTCAGTATTGCAGGAATTAAAGCGTAGTTTTAGACCAGAATTTTTAAATCGAGTTGATGAGACAGTTTTATTTAAGCCGCTATCTAAAGAGGATATCAACAAAATTGTAATTTTAATGTTTGATAGTTTAAGAAAACGTTTAGCCGAGCGAGGGATTACGGTTGATTTAACAGATGCGGCAGTTAGTTTTATAGTGGAGCATGGTTATGAGCCGAGTTTTGGCGCTAGACCTTTGAGGCGTTATATTCAGTCTAATGTTGAAACACAGCTTGCTAAAAAAATGATAGCTGGTGAAATTTTAGATGGGGCAAGAATTACAATATCTCTTACAGACGGTAAACTCACGATTGAGGTATTTAACGTGATGTAATATTTGATTGGTGGTTAAACAATTCTACGCCAGTCTGAAAGTTTTGCGATGCGCTTTGGAGATTCCCAACTTTTGAATTCGCAGATAATGCTCCGGCGTTGGATAACCTTTGTGTCCTTCAAAATTATAGCCCGGATATTTTTTAGCAATTAACCCCATTAGCCTATCGCGCGAAACTTTAGCCAAAATTGAAGCCGCAGCAATCTGCATAACTTTTGCATCACCCTTAACAATTGCTTCTTGAGATAAGTGTGAGCCAAAATCAGAATTTGCCAGCGGCGTAATAAGTTGATTACCGTCGATTAAAATTTTTAGGTTCAAATCTAATCCTTGCTTAATTAATTGCTGATAAACTCTCTTGACCGCATAAAACATGGCTAATTTTGTCGCCCCCAAAATATTCAACTTATCTATCCTACACTGCCCAACACTAATCACTGAATAAGCCAAAGCTTTACGGATTATCGTCTCAAATAACTCTTCACGCTGCCTAGCTGACAATTTCTTAGAATCTTTAATCGCCTCATTTCTATAGCCTACAGGAAAAATCACACCTGCTGCTGTTACAGGTCCTGCCAGCGGTCCACGCCCCGCTTCATCTACTCCTAAAATTAGATACTCCATAACTTAATAAAAAATATTTTTAGGTTTGATGTAAATACCCTCTTCGAACACTTCTTGGATTTTAACTTCCAGCGGTTTAACCTTCCAGATTTCTTCGCAATACTCAGTAATTGTGCGGTCGGAAGAAAATTTTCCCATATGTAGAGCATTTAAAATCGACATCTTAGTCCACGAAAACTTATCTAAATAGGCTCTGGATACTCGCTCCTGACAATCGAGATACGATTGATAATCTGCCAGCAGCATATATTCATCTCGATCCAATAAAGATGAAACAATCGGAGCAAACAACTGCCTATCACCCTTAGAAAAACAACCTTCTGAAATTTTATCTATTACCTGCCGCAACTCATGATTGTTATTGTAATAATCACGTGGATTATAGCCGCGCTTTCTTAATTCCCGCACCTGCTCAACTGTTAGCCCAAACAAAAAGAAATTCTCAGGTCCAACTTCATCACGAATTTCCACATTTGCTCCGTCCAGTGTGCCAATTGTCAACGCCCCATTCAAGGCAAATTTCATATTGCCAGTTCCAGATGCTTCTTTGCCAGCTAAGGATATTTGTTCAGATAAATCCGCCGCAGGATAGATTTTTTCTCCTAACGTCACGCAGAAGTTAGCAATAAAAACAACCTTAATTTGGTTTCTGACATCCGGGTCATTATTCACTACCTCTGCCACGGAATTAATGAGCTTAATAATTAACTTCGCCATTAAATATCCCGGCGCTGATTTTGCTCCAAAAATAAAAGTACGCGGCACAATTTTCAGATTAGGGTTAGCTTTTAACCGATTATAAAGAGTTATAATATATAAAACATCTAACAACTGCCGTTTATATTCATGCAAACGCTTAACCTGCACATCAAAGATTGAATTAACATCCACGTCGATTTTATTATGCTCTAAAATATACTCAGCTAAATCAGCTTTATTTTCTTGTTTAATCTTCATCCAGGTCTTATGGAAAATCTGGTCATCTGCATATTTCTCCAAGCGTCTTAATTCATTTAAATTCTTGACCCAACCTTGTCCAATCTTTTGCGTATATAATAAAGCTAACTTTGGATTACTAACCAATAACCAGCGCCGAGGAGTAATGCCGTTAGTTTTATTGCTAAACTTTTCTGGAAACATTTCATAAAAATCCTTTAACACGCTAGTTTTTAAAAGCTCTGTATGTAAAGCCGCTACACCATTAATCGCAAAACTTCCAAGACAAGCTAAATTTGCCATGCGGACTTTCTTATTTTCGCCCTCTTCAATCAGCGACATCCTGGACACACGAGCTTCATCATGTGGATATTTACTGCGCACTACATCTAAGAACTTGGCATTTATTTCATAAATTAACTCTAAATGTCGCGGCAAAAGCGTGGCAAACATATTGACTGACCACTTTTCAAGCGCTTCTGAAAGAATAGTATGATTAGTATAAGCAAAGGTTTGGCAAGTAATACTCCATGCTTCCTCCCACTCCAAACCATGTATATCAATGAGCAGGCGCATTAACTCAACTACACCAATAGATGGGTGAGTATCATTGAGCTGCACCGCAACCTTTTTAGGGAAATCTTTAAAATCTGAATTGATAACTTTATAGCGACGAATAATATCCTGTAGCGAACAAGAGACAAAAAAATACTGCTGTTCAAGGCGTAATTCTTTACCACGCGGCGTGCTATCATTAGGATATAAAACTTTAGAAATATTTTCTGTAAAAGTTTTCTCAGCAACCGCACGCTCATACTCGCCGGCATCAAAAACTTGAAAATCAAACTCCTTACTTGCTCCAGCCTTCCACAAGCGCAAAACATTGACCATGTTCACTCCATAACCCGGCACTAAAGTATCATATGCTGTTCCTAAAACAGTCAACCCCGGCTCCCATTTCACGCGAGTTTTACCTTTGTTATCTACGCTACGCGAGGTATGTCCCCAAAAAGGCACTTTATAAGCCAACTGCGGACGATAAAATTCCCAAGGATTGCCCAACCTCAACCACAAATCAGGGCGTTCAACCTGCCAACCATCACGAATCATCTGTTCAAAAATTCCAAACTCATAACGAATTCCATAGCCAATAGCTGGGATTTCCAACGTTGCCAGCGAATCTAAAAAGCAAGCCGCTAGACGACCTAGTCCACCATTACCTAACCCCGGCTCTTTTTCTTCTTCTAAAATTTCATAAAGGTTTAATCCACTTTCTTGAAGTGCGGTTTTAACAGAATCTAACAATCCAACATTAATCAAATTTTTTGTGAGCTGACGACCAATTAAGAACTCTGCGGAAAGGTAATAAACTGTCTTAGCGGAATTTTTATAAATGCTTTGCTCTGTCTCGATCCAGCGGCGCACCAAGCGGTCTCGCACTGTATAGGCGACTGCCATGTAGTAATCGTTACGTGTGGCAAAAGCCTCGTCTATGCCTTGCGTATGATATAAATTTTCAGCAATTTGTCGTTTTAAATCTGCAATATCTGCATTCTCAGTTAAATTCTCGACATGCTTTCGCACATAATTACTACGGTGAGTATGCTTCGGAGTTGAGTGTTCGTTTCTTATATCTTCGCGAGCTTTATAATACTTTGACCAAGCTTCCTTCATGATCTTTTTCCCCTAAAAAACAAAACGGACTTATCCAAGACTAAGCCAATTATGCCCATACTCCGCGAATTTTTCAGCCTTTCGTACAACAACACTCGGAGTATTGATATATCAAAATATAAAAACAACATTTACTGCTTGATTAATTTGAAAAGAAAAATACAGAGACTTCAAAATACAAGCGGGGGTTAAACTATGAATTTTAAATTTTTGCAATAGCAATAACTAATTACAAATTTTCAAAAGAAACAGTTTTTTAATTAGGAATACTACATACGCCATCAGCTTGTAAATTTATTCCGCTCGCTTTAGCGTCACAAGGATTTGAATATGTTTTACCATCACAACCGCAAACGGGTTTATATTCTTGTGTGCAAACAACTGGTTTTGGCTTACAAACCCCTTGAGGAGTATTAGCTGCTTGGCATTTGCCTTTTTCTTGCTCACAATATTCATCAGTCTGACAATCTCCATGCTGAACGCAGGGACAATCATTATCACAAACATGCCCAACCTTATTGGTTACTGCAACATTACTAGCATTATTAACAGTAGTAAAAGCATAAATAACTTGAACCAGAATTATAATACATACCACCAATATTAAAGTTTTTCCCATTTTTTTATTGATTTTAAGTTGTAATAATATTGCTAAAAGCCACAGTCAGCTAATATAAATTTTTAATCTATGCAACTAAAAAATATACTGGCAAAAAAGTTGCACTAAATGCTACAAGCCCCCGAATAATGCGAAACAAAAAGAAAAAAAATAAAAATCAAGAATATACTAAGAAAGTCGGTGGGTTAGGTTTTATTTTTAGCGCCATGATGACTTTTGTAATTGGAATCTGTTTTTTTATTCACTCAATTCTTATACTTTTAATAATAGGCTCTCTAAAAAAAGAAATTGAACTGTTTTTTGTTATTTTTATCTGCATCCTGATTATAATGTCCAAACTGCCGACAGGTCGTTTTCGCGTTTTTATCCACGAATTAAAACACGCCATTTTTATTGTTTTTACGGGCAATAAGATTAATGACTTTGTGGTTAAAAAAAATAGCGGTAATGTTTCGTATAAAATTACTAAAGATGACATTGTTTATCTTCCCCTAATAGCTCTAGCCCCCTATTATTTTCCTTTACTTTCTTTACCAGTGTTGATCCTCTGTCTGTGGTTCGATAATACCTATTCTCTTGAGCTGTCGCTATTACTTGGAGCAACCTTAGCTTTTGATTTAAACACCGGCATTCATGACATTCACCATGAACAAGATGATTTTAAAAAAATTCTGGGTGGCTTTCTGGTGGCTGGCACATATATTGGCGGTTCAATTTTTTGTTGGGTTAATACTTGCTTGTTGTGGGTTATTGGTAACAATAATGGATTTATTTTTTGCTTTGAAAATACACTTAATGCCCTTAAGCGTTACTTTGGAGATTAACCTCTTGGAGAGGTAGACTTACCTATGCTAGCTATCTAAATTTATTAAGTTTTTCGTAATTTGGCAGCCTAATTTACAAAAATGTAGCTTTTTTCAAAGTTCACTCATCTAAGAAACATCAAATTTTAAAATTTATTTGGTAACCAATACAAATTAACTTCAAGGTTTCAACTATGGCAACAGAAATGGATGATCTTATTAAAGAGTATTTGATTGAATCAAGCGAACACTTAGAAACAATTGAACAAGATTTAATCACTATCGAAGAAGGCGGAGCAGATATTGATGAAGAACTAGTCAATAAAGTCTTTAGAGCAGCACACTCAATTAAAGGCGGAGCTGGATTTTTCAATCTGACCGCAATTCAAAGCGTGGGACATAAAACAGAAAATATTTTAGATTTAATTCGTTCCCGAAAACTTATACCAACTCCAGAAGTAGTTAGCGTGCTTTTCCGTGCCTTCGACCAACTTAAAATTTTTGTAGACGACTACCAAAATAGCGATAAAGTTGACACCAGCACACTTTTGGCAGACTTGGCCTGCATCATTGAAGGCAAACCAATTGCTGGTGGAGCCCCAACTCCAGCTAAAGCTACAAATACTACCCCTACCACCTCAACTACAACTTCCGTAGAACAATGCGAAATTGATTTAAAAACCCTAGATTTTGATAAACTAGCAGCCGATGGTCGTTTTATTTATTTAATAAAATATGATTTAGTTCGTGATGTGCATGCTAAAGGCAAAAGCATTAGTGCTTTTATGAAACATCTATTAAGTGGCGGTGAAATCTTACAATGTTCTCTACCACTAGAACAAGTTGATAAACTAGATTTTAATAACTTAACCTCCAAACCTTTTGAAGTCCTCTTTGCTACTATTCTCGATCCAGTTGTTGTTGGCGGTTTATTAGAAACTGAAGATAGCCAAATTTTAGGACTTGATAAAATAAAAGAGTGCGCGGCGTTACAAGCTGCTAATCCGCCAGAGCCAGCTAAAACAACACCAGAAGTTAAAGCCCAAGCTACAGCGTCAGCCGCTACTAAAACCACTTCTCAACCTACTAACAGTGATAAAAAAATGTTTGATGAAGACGCAACTTTAAGAGTGCGTGTTTCATTACTTGAATCTTTAATGAATTTAGCAAGCGAGTTAGTTCTAAGCCGAAACCAACTTAATGGAGCTATCAATAATGGTGACGAGAGATTAATTCACGCCAGCGGGCAAAGAATTAATTTAGTAACTTCTGATTTGCAAGAAGCGATTATGTTGGCGCGCATGCAGCCAGTTGGTAATATTTTTAATAAGTTTCCACGGGTTGTCCGTGACTTAGCTGGAGAGTTAGGTAAAAAAATCGACCTTGAAATTGTCGGTAAAGACGTGGAAATGGATAAGACAATTATCGAAGGCTTGAGCGATCCACTAACTCATATGATTCGTAATTCAGTTGATCACGGAATTGAATTACCAGAAACACGTAAGGCTGTCGGTAAATCAGAAACCGGCACAGTAAAAATTGAAGCTTATCACGAAGCTGGACAAGTTGTAATTGAAATTTCCGATGACGGTAAAGGCTTAGCCGTTGAGAAAATCGTCGAAAAAGCAGTTAAAAATAACGCCATTACCCAAACCCAAGCCGATGAAATGTCTGAAAAAGAAAAAATGGGTTTGGTTTTTCTACCAGGTCTATCGACTGCTGAAAAAATTACTAATGTTTCGGGGCGTGGTGTAGGTATGGATGTAGTTAAGACGAATCTCGATAAACTCGGCGGCAAAATAGAAATTGATTCCGAAGTTGGAATGGGAACTTCCTTTAAAATTAAGTTGCCGCTAACTTTGGCGATTATTCCTTCCTTATTAGTTTCTTTAGGCGATGAATGTTTTGCTATTCCGCAAGTTAACGTTGGCGAGTTAATTTTAATTCCTAAGGAGCAAGTAGCTAAAAAAATAGAATTAGTTGGTAGCGCTGAAGTTTTAAGATTGCGCGGTAAGTTAATTCCAATTTTACATTTGTCCGAGGTCCTAGGAATTGACAAGGAAAAAGAGGACAATCTTGATTTATCGCAACTTCCGCCACAAGAACAATTAGCGAAACTTGTTGAAAGCCGGTCACAGAGAAAAAACACTAAGTTTAGAAAAATCGAAAAGGATTTAAATGTAGTTATCGTCAACGCTGGCTCTTTCCATTATGGCTTAATTGTTGACGGCTTACATGACACGATTGAAATCGTAGTCAAACCAGTTGGACGACATTTGCAGTTTGCTAAAGAATATGCAGGGGCTACGATCTTGGGTAATGGTCAGGTGGCGCTAATTTTGGATGTAGCTGGGGTGGCAGCAAAAGCTAGTTTAACCAGCAAAGAAGCAGAAAAGATTAACGAAAAGGCTGGAGTTGAAGCAGTGGATGCTAATCAAGAAATGAGCGCGTTCTTGTTGTTTAGAAATAGTCAGCATGAGAATTGTGGTGTGCCGCTTGAGTTAGTGGCTAGAGTAGACGCCATAGCCAATGAAGATATTGAATATATTGGCGGTCGACGAGTAACAAAATATAGCGGTGGTTTACTGCCGTTAATTACTCTAAAAGATGTAGTGGATGTTAAAGATATTTGTGAAGAGTCTGATAAAATTGCAATTGTTTTTGAAATTGCAAGCAAAGAAATTGGCTTATTAGCTACCTTGCCGATTAATGTATCAGAGTTAGTAGTTAATTTGGACCAGAAAACCTTAAAACAAAAGGGTATTATGGGGTCGATGGTAATTAACGACACACCAACCATGTTGTTGGATATTTTTGAATTAGTTGAGTCAACCTATCCGCAATGGATAAAAAAAGACAAGCCGAGTAAGTTAGAAAATCAAGATTCTGTGCCGTTAGTTTTAATTGCTGAGGATGCTGATTTCTTTAAATTCCAAATTAGATCGTATATTGAGGAACAGGGTTATAAGACGATAGTAACTTCGGATGGAGTTGAGGCTTGGGAAGCTTTAAATAAGAATGGTTCGGAAATTGATATTGTAGTTACAGATATTGAAATGCCGAACATGAACGGTTTAGTATTGACTGAAAAAATTAGAAAGGACGCTAGATTTAAGGAATTACCAGTGATTGCAGTAACCTCGCTTTCTAATGAGAAGGATATTAGTCGCGGTATGGCGGCTGGGATTAACGATTATTTAGCTAAGTTAGACAAAGAAAAATTAATTAAGACGATAGACCATTATTTAGCTAAGGATAAAAAGTAAAGTTGCAAATAATTGTGATGTAAAGCGGAGTGGTAGGTTATTTATGATGGGTTGAACGGTAAGTTTCAAAATAAAAATAGGAAATAATGTTATGGAAAATGAAATAAATACAGCGGTAGTAGCCGATAACCAAATAGATTTATTTTCAACGTTTTATGTGCAAAATAATATTTATGGTATTCGAGCTATCAAGGTGCAGGAGGTAATTAATGTTGGACATATTACGCCAGTTCACCAGCAGACTAAGCCATTTATTGTGGGTATTATAAATTTACGTGGACGAATTGTTACAATTATAGATTTAGCTGAAAAATTAGGTTTAGAAAAAACCAAGATTGAAAAAGACACAGGAATTTTTATTTTAGATTACAACAACGAATATGTTGGTTTGCTAGTCGATAAAATCGGCGACGTCTTGCAAATAGACACAGCGTTAATTGCTCCTGCCCCAGGCAATATTCAAGGCATTAGTGGCAAATATTTTGACGGCGTCTATCAAGCTGAAAACAAGTTAATCGCCCTGCTCAATCCGGATTTGGTATTAATCACCAATGAGGAAAAGTAGGAAAATAATGACAGGAGGGCGCCAAACATAAATAAGTTTAACCTCTACATTTAAAACTACCAAATCCCTCGCTTGAAACATCCGTCGCTACGCGCCCCCCCACTCTTTGAGAGAGGCTAACTCCTAACTCTGGTAATAATTTCAACAAACAATTATACAAATCTATTGGCGTTTCTACAGCATGCTCGTTCAGGTTGAGTGTAATTACCATAGCTGGACTAATCGTAATTGTTCCCGCAACTCCTAAGTCTGCCTTTTGCTTAACCTTGCCTGCCTCTAAGGCTTTCTGAACCAGCTTTTGCCTATCAAATTCAGCCTGCGGATGAAAACTAAAACTTAACTTATTATTTTTATACATCACACTAACAATCCCAGTCTGCTTTAATAATGACCTAAAAATCATAATTTCAATCAAACTTTCAACCTCTTTAGGCACTGTTCCAAAACGATCCTCAATCTCTTCCAAAATATCATAACCCGCTTGCTTATTCTCCAGCTCAACCAAACGCTGATATAAAAGCAACCTATCCGAAACATCTTGAATATAATCAGCTGGAATATGAATCGGAAAACCAATTTTAAGCTCTGGGTCAACTACTTCACTAATTTTGGCTGCACTCTCAACACTGCCTGCTTCAGCCTGCCGCTCTCGCCTCTGTATTTCTCGAACCGCATCTTTTAAAATTTTAGAATACAAATCAAACCCCACTGCATTCACTTCCCCAGACTGATCCTTACCTAACAAATTTCCCGCTCCACGAATTTCCATATCTTGTAAGGCTAACCTAAAACCAACCCCCAAATCATCTAACGACTGCAAAACCTTCAGCCGCTGGCGCGCCTCAGCTCCCAAACTATTCATATTCCCAATAAATAAATAAGCATATGCCCGCCTAGAACTTCGCCCCACTCGCCCGCGCAACTGATACAACTCCGCCAAGCCAAAACTTTCAGCTTTACGAATAATAATTGTATTAGCATTAGCTATGTCAATTCCAGACTCTACAATCGTAGTGCTAACCAAAACATCTATTTCTTTATTTAAAAACCGATGCATAATTTTACTTAACTGTCCATCCTGCATTTGCCCATGTGCAAATTCAACCCGCGCTTCTGGCACTAGCGCCGCAACTTCCTGTGCAATACCAGCAATAGTTTGCACCCGATTGTGAATATAAAACACCTGTCCACCTCGCCCTAACTCACGCAAAATCGCTTCGCGCACTGTGCTATCTTCATATTGCGAAATATAAGTTTGAATTACTTGCCGATCGCAGGGGGGCGTTTCAATTACACTCAAATCCCGAATCCCCATTAGCGACATATTAAGCGTCCGCGGAATTGGCGTAGCTGTAAGCGTTAACACATCAACTTCCTTTCTAAATTGTTTGAGTTTTTCCTTATGTGCCACCCCAAAGCGATGTTCTTCATCAATAATTAATAGCCCTAAATTTTTAAAGCTAACGTCTTTTTGAATTAATCTGTGCGTGCCAATAATAATATCAATCTTGCCCTGAGCTAACTTTTGCAAAGTTTCTTTATTTTCCTGAACTGTTGAAAAACGACTCACCACCCCGACTATAATTCCAAAGTCTTCCATACGTTCTTTGAAATTTTTGTAATGCTGCTCAGCCAATACCGTTGTCGGAACTAAAATCGCTACTTGTTTGCCACAAGTTACCGCCTTAAATGCTGCCCGCATACCAACTTCAGTTTTACCATAACCCACATCACCACAAACCAACCTATCCATTGGCTTACTACTTACCATATCTTTTAAAACTTCCTCAATTGCCTGCGCTTGATCTGGTGTTTCTTCAAAACCAAAACTATCTGCAAAAGCTTGGTCCTGCTCATCTAGCGCAGTATAAGCAATCCCAGACATAATTTCTCGCTGCGCATATAAATTAATTAACTGCCCAGCTAACTCAATTACCTGCTGCTTAACCTTTTGTTTAGTTTTCGCCCAAGCATTAGTACCTAACTTTGACAAGACAGGCTTTCGCCCTTCAACCCCAATATACTTTTGAATTTTACCAATGTTTTCGACTGGTAAATAAAGTTTAGCTCCGTCAGCATATTCCAACTGCAAAAAATCACCTAAATTACCATCCACTAAAACTTCAACTAAACCATGATAACACGCTACACCATAATCATTATGCACAATAAAATCGCCATCTTGGAGTTGAGTTAAAGCGCCTAAAAACTTTCTCAGACTTTTACCAGTTGTTTTGCGGCGCACAATTAAATCTGGAAAAACGTCCGCCTCATAGATTAAAACAAATTTATACTCTGGAACAATTAAACCTGTGCTGAGAATACCGCTCAAAATATAAACTGTTTTTGAAGTTTGCCCACTACACTGGTGTTCAGAAATTAGCTTAAACCAATCTTGAAAACTAACGCCTTCTAGCTCTTGACTCGGAATGTCATACCCTGCCAACAACTCTACCACCTTGCGATTACGCTGTTTTTGACTAGTCACAAATGCCACCAAATAACCTTGCTGCTGCCAACTGCGAATTGCTGTTACAACTGGTAAGAACGGTTTCTCATTTACCTCTCTCTCCGAGGGACGTCGCGACACTGCAGCGGCCGGAGGGAGTGTAGAAAACGCCGAGGTGAACACTTCCCTCGTCAATGCGAAGCATTGCTCATCTTCTCGAAGAGGGGAGTTACTCTCCCCAGGCACAGACAAATCAATTGTTTCAAAACTATATTGCAACTTATCTTTGAGCTTCGCGACTACTTCTTTGGCGGAATTAAAGGCTGAACTAACTTGAGGAAAAACCCGCCCCGCGCGCAAGGCTCTATCTGCTCGTTCCTCAATTAAATGTTCAAATACACTCAGCGAACTATAAACACTTAACTCATCATATATACACCACTGAATTTCGCTTTTTACATAATCAAAGAAAGTCCCTGTTTCTGGATTTAGTAGTCCCTGCAAATGTTCAAACCCCGGACAAAAACTATTTTCAACAATCGCCGCCTCGATTAGTTCCAAACTACTGTATGGAATCTCCAGCTCGCTCGCTCTAATTTTAAGCTTAGCTAAAGCCTCGTTAGTAGCGTAAAAAAAAGGAAGTTCGGCTACTGGCACAATCTCAAAGCTAGCTAGCGTTTTTAAAGAGCGTTGCGACTCAGAATCAAAAACGCGAATGGATTCTAGCAAATCATCGAAAAATTCAATTCTAATTGGATTAGTCCTAACTGGCGAAAATAAATCTATCACCGCACCACGCACTGCATAGTCACCAGGTTCCTCAACTAACGTGGTGCGGTGATAACCACCGCGCTCTAACAGGTTTAATAATTCTTTTCTGTCATACTCTACGCCAACTTGAATTTTTTTCGTTAAAACCTGTAATTGAGCAGGCGCAATTATTCTTTGCATTAAAGCGCTGGCTGTCGTAACAACTAACAAACTCTCGCCATGTAATAGCTTATATAATGTGCTTAACCTAGCAATTGAATTTTCAACTGGCGGCGAAAGCGTATCAAAGGGTAAAACTTCCCAATCTGGAAAAAAAGCTACTTGTTTGGAGGATAAATAAAAATTCAAATTGGAAACCAATATTTCAGCAATTTTCCTTTCTGGCGTCACGACTATTAAATTAGACCCACCACCACAGACTAAACTACTTAACCTATAAGCCAACGAACTTAAACCGTCTGTTATATATTTTTCTTTTAACATCTAAAACAAAAAAATTATCTCATTGTAAGACATTGTCATATAAAAAGTAAAACAACAAAGTTTGACTGTCAAACGGTTGTGGAAACGTCCTTCAGAAATTTTCTAATTATCTCTCCGGCGAGATTTTGTAACCGCTGAGAAAATCCACTTCTTCTCTAAATCAATTTCTTTATGAAAAGATAATTGTTTCCTGAAAAGCTTTTCGAAAAAGTTTAGTAGTTCGGCAATAGCGCAATCCCTGTCCTAGTTGGTAAATAAACCTGAATACGATTCACACCGTCACTAGCTAGATGTGAAAAATACTCTTGTTGCTCGTGCAGTCTGCCTAGCCCGCCAAAAGCTTTGGCATCCGAATCTAAAACTAAACGATAAGCAGCCTCTGGTACCGGAATACCGTAATCGCTGTAGGATTTAGTGGGACTAAAATTAAAAATAAAAATTGCCTCGCCCCTCTGCACAACTAATACTTGATCAGCACAATGCGAATATAACTTACTAGCTTGAGCTATATCTAAAATATGCTCGGCTCTAAAAAACTCTAACATAGCGCAGTCAAAATCAGCCAACTTGGAATAATATAAATTTTCATTATCTCTTAAACTCCATTGCCGCCGCGCATAATGATAAGAATTATTGTTGCCTGGTCGCGGAAAATCTATCCATTCCGGGTGCCCAAACTCATTACCCATAAAATTTAAATATCCATAACTTGCCAGCGTCAAGGTGGCGAGCCTTAGCATTTTATGTAACGCTACCCCGCGCTCAACTCGTAGATTAGCCGATGAAAGCTGCATGTTATAATATATATCTGCGTCAATCATGCGAAAAATAAAAGTCTTATCCCCGACCAAAGCTTGGTCGTGCGACTCAACATAACTAATAGTCTTTTCTTCAGGGCGATGGTTAGTTAACTCGTGATAAATTGAATCAACATTCCAATCTTCATCTTTTTGTTTATCAATACAATTGCCCCAAAAATCTGGAATACCTAGCGCCAAACGATAATCAAACCCTACCCCACCATCTAATTGGTGTGCGGCTAGCCCTGGCAAACCACTGACGTCTTCAGCAATTGTAATAACGTGATCATATTCATGACACAGCTTATTAGCTAAAGCTAAATAGACTAAAGCTTCTTTGTCTAAATTGTGTGAAAAATAATCTCCATATGAACCAAAGATTGTTCCAATTCCATGGTCATGATAGAGCATGCTAGTCACACCGTCGAATCTAAAACCATCGAACTTAAATTCCTCAATCCAGTAGCGAATATTAGAAAGCAAAAATTTCAAGACCCAAGGTTTGCCATAATTAAATAATCTCGAATCCCAAACTGGATGCTGCTTGCGGTCGCCACGGTCATGAAAATACTGATAATATGTACCATCAAAACGGCTTAACCCTTCAATTTCGTTCTTCACCGAATGCGAATGCACAATATCTAACAAAACTGTAACACCGTTTTGATGGGCGGTATCGATTAATTCTTTTAATTCCTCTGGTGTGCCAAAACGCGACGAGGGAGCAAAATAATTTGAAACTTGATAACCAAACGAACCATAATAAGGATGTTCCTGCACCCCCATAATTTGGATCGTATTGTAACCAGCATTAATAATGCGTGGCAAAACATTAGTTGTAAATTCTTTATAGCCGCTAATTTTTCCTTCTTCGCCTGCCATGCCAATATGCACTTCGTAAATTAGAGGCGCTTCTTTTTTCCGTTTAAAATTGTCACACTGCCATTGATACGCTCCAGATTCTGGCGACCAAACTTGAGCGTCAAATTCGTTAGTTAGTGGGCTTTGCGCCGCTCGGTTTGTATAAGCTGGAATTCTAAGTCCGCTGCCGCCGTGCCATTTAACTGCCAGCCGATAAAGTTGTCCATGTTTTAGGGCGTCAATTGGCAAAAAAAGTTCCCAAATTCCGTCATGGATTCTTTGGCACATATATTCTGATTTTTCTTTCCAATCCGAAAATTCACCTATCAGGCATAATGAAGTTGCGCTTGGCGCCCATTCTCTAAACACCCACTGTTCACCTTCACGGCGTAAGCCAAGATAATGATGCGCCGTGGCAAACTCGGAAAGAGTAATTCGTCCTTGAGTTAACCTTTGTTCTAGCGCGTCACAGGATTTTTTAAAATCGTCAAAAAACCATGCAAACCTAGCTAAATATGGATCAGCTTTAATTATGTTCCAAGTATTTAAAGACATTTATTATTTATAAATAGATATTTTTTAACCCTAACGAGGGCGGGACAATAATGTATTTTAAACTTACAAGCAAGTAGGAAAAATTTAGTAATAATTCAATCTCCCTCCTAGTAGTCTGGCTCATCTAAAATATGAAGGGTAGTAAAAATCAATGTTCAGCATCAACACTTAACATACTTATCATGCAAAATTTGCACAGATAAAATACCAGTTAGTTTAGAAAGGGTTGCTTGATATGTTATAGCATTCGCCTTGAAATCCTCTCGCTTAATATCCTCTAACATTTTCAAAACTTCCGCACTATTAAAAACTCCCACTCGGTCTAAACTTGCCTTACTCATCAAGGACAAGGTTAACTCATCCGGCTTGTCCCAAACCCAAGAGTTTGGCGAACTATAGCCAAACTTGCGACGCTTTCTAACATGCCGCGGCACAACCTTTTTAAAGGCAGATTTTAAAATAAACTTCTCTTTTATCCCTAGCATTTTAAAAACCGTCGGTGTCTTTAAGGCTGTATCAATTACATTATTATCTAAAAACGGCAGACGCTGTTCGATAGAATTTGCCATTGAATTTCTATCAGCCCGCACTAAGATATAATTGGGCAGCCGCGTTTTTAACTCCACATAAACTGACTGATCAAATTCTGACAAGTTCGCTAACTTCTCCCTAAAACTATTCAGCGTCTCCTGCATTAACGAGCCAGCAGCTAAACTATCTTGCAAATCATCATGAAAGATATTTTGCAAACTTTCCTGGGTTAGCCTCCAATACGGATACCAAGCCGGATATGTTCCAAATAATTCAATTACCCGTGAATTATCCTCTCGATATATTTGCTCCAGTTGTTTAGCAAATTCGCTAGCGCCCAAAAAATACTCCAGACATTTAGTTAATAAGGCGTCTTTAAACACCTCACCAATATCTGTCGCAAAAAACCAGCGCAAATTATTCAGCACAAAACTAAGATAACCGCCAAATAATTCGTCCGAGCCTTCGCCCACTAAAACAACTTTGCGATTTTTACTGCGCACTAATTGAGACAATTGCTGAAAAGGAATATCCATCGGAACTGTCTGCGGCTGCTCAATAGAAGCAATCGTTTCATAAAATAATTTGCCGTTAAAAATATTTTTTGTTTCTAAAATTTCTGATTTAATTCCAAATTTGCTAATCGTTTTTTTAAAAATTTCCGATTCGTCAAACTCTTTTTCCTGAAAGGCAATGGAAAACGAACAAAAATCATCTTGCACCTGCTTACTCTTTTGTTGCTCTGCCAATAAGCCTGTAACAATCGTTGAATCAATCCCGCCACTCAGATACGACGAAATTGCAACCTCACCGATACAATGCGACGCTACAGCTTGACGTAATACCTGAGCCAAAGGTTTAGTGTATTTAGGTAACCACAGTGAGCCTTGATCACTCTTATCCCGAAACTCTGGTTGCCAATACTCTCGCGAATTTTCTAGTGTATTAGTTGTTAAGTTATATTCCAGCACAGTGGCTGGTGGCAGATGATAAACATCGTCAAACACGGTAGCTTGGCCAGGCACATAATTAAAAACTAATCCATCTTTAACGTGTTGAGGATTTAGCGCACAGGAAAATACTTGGGTTGCAAATAAACCTTTTATTTCAGAACAGCATCCAAAAAATTCAGGAGTGTTAGCGTAAAAGAGAGGTTTAATACCTAGTCTATCCCGCCCCATAACAATTTTATTACGCCTTTTGTCTATAATAACAAAAGCAAACATGCCTTCTAAATATTTAACAAAATCCTCGTTATCTTCTTGATAGAGGTGCAGAATAACTTCGCAATCGCTCTGGGTTGTAAAAGTATATCCTAGATGGCTGAGATTTTCGCGCAGCTGACGATAATTATAGATTTCACCATTACAAACTAAAACTATGTCTTGGCTGCTATTAACAAACGGCTGTCGACCACCGTTAATATCTACAATACTAAGTCGGACAAAACCCACCCCCACATTTTGCCAAAAGTAGGCGACTGTATCGTCTGGTCCACGATGCGCAATTGCACGCGAGGCTTGGTCAATTAAAGAGGGCTCCACGCAAGTAAAATGTTTATTGATTAACGAAATGATTCCACACATATTAAAATAAATTAGGAGAACTTGCAGAGTTCTGCCTTAACAAAATTATAACACTGGTCAATAATTTCTTGGGGCAAAACATTTTGAGTTCTCTCGATAATATCACCAACAGTAATTGAGACATTGGCAAAACTCTCAGCAGGCACGCCGTCATGCGGATTAAGTTTCCATGAGTTACTAATTGCCACTGGAATTATCTCCGCCATATGAGAATATCTCAATAAAGCGCTAACTCCAGCTGGCATAAATTCTTTTAATTCTCCACGACGGCAACGGGTGCCTTCAGGAAAAATGACGGCGAGGTATTTGTTGTCATTAATAATTTTAGCAAATTCAGCAATGATTTTTATTGACTGACGGGGATTATTACGATCGATTAACGCATTGTGACCATTACGAAGATTAAAGGATACAGTTGGAATCCATTTACCAAGCTCTTGTTTGGCAACAAAACGTGGAACCCGACTAAAAAACACATAATAGAGTAGCACTATATCAATAGTTGATTGGTGATTAGAAATAACAATATAAGTTTTATCTGGGTCAAGTTTAAAATCAATTGGTAAGTTTATTTTGATTCTGATACCGAAAATTTTCAAACTAAACATCAATAGCAACGTAATAATTTGAATTGAACGAGCATGAAACGAACGCCCAAAGGGTAACGCTAGACGCTGCAAAATTTCACCAACTAGCAGCGATAATATAAATGTTAGAGCAAAAGGAATAAATAATATCCAATCTAGTAATTTTTTCATAACAGTTATGATATAATTTCAAAACCTTCTAAGACTAAATCCTGAATATCAATCAACCCCACTACAGTATTATCTTCACTAACTACCGGTAGATCATCAATAGAGTATCTTTTCATAAGCGTGATTGCCTCCACCACCTTCCACGTTTCAAAAGCCTTTTTAGGATTACTAGTCATAGCTTTTGCAACTGGTAGCTTGATAATAGCCGAATTATCAGGATGCTCTTGCATGATAAAACGAAATAAATCTCCCTGTGTTAAAATGCCTTTTAATTGGCGCTTTTCATTAACTATGCAGACTGCCCCAGCTCTTAGTGGCGCAGACTGCATAGCTTGATAACAAGCGAAAATATCATCTGTCTCACTAAGACACGGACAATTTGCACCAGAACGCATGATTTGTTTGACCAACATCAAATCGCGCCCTAACGCGCCGCCAGGATGATTAAAAGCATATATCTCTGCAGTAATTCCCTTAAACTTCATAACTGTTAAAGCTAAAGCATCTCCCAACGCCAGCATGGCCGTAGTTGTTGAGCTGGGGGCTAAACCCAACGGACAAATTTCCTTGTCTGTTCCAATTAACAAAACAATATCAGAACTTCTAGCTGAAACAGACTGCTCCTTAGCAGTAATCAGAATTATTTTGCAGCCCAGTTTTTTAAAGATTGGCAAAATATTAGAAATCTCTGTGCTACCACTCCGCGACAAAGCGATAATAATATCGCCAGCCTGCACCATTCCTATATCGCCGTGCAGGGCTTCAACGGGATGTAAAAAATAACTAGGCGTCCCGGTGCTGGCAAAAGTGGCTTGTATTTTTTTACCTACTAGCCCAGCCTTGCCCATACCAGTAATGCAAAGCCTCCCTTTACAATTCAGGATAGCCTGCACCGCTGCAACAAAACTCTCGTTTAACAAAGCAGCTGTTTGGAAAACTGCATCCGCTTCAGACTTAAGGGCTTCAATCCCATGCCTTAATATATTGCTCCGAATATTGCTGTTAGTCATGGCTTCGCTTTAGTAGGGCATTTCTTAATTTAAGCTTGGTGCTTAGCTGTAATTTGTTTATCTTTGTTTTTTCTAATTTGTGCTTCAAGAGGGTCAATCACTTGATCGATGGCAGAGTATAAATCTTCAGTTGTAACTTTAGCTGTTAAATCAAAGCCAAGAGATTTGACGCGAACTTCAGCGGTGTGATCGCGTTTTTCAACTGAAAGAGTTACAGAAATTTCAACTCCGTCACGAATACTATATTTGTTTAAGGCGTGAGAAATTTTTTCTATAGCATGTTGTCTTAAAGCTTCAGTTGGCTCTGTATGACGAAATGTAACTAAAATATTTAATGGTTCACTCATATTTTTTCCTCCTTAGATATTTCTTTTGATTATAAAAAAATAAAATTAGTAGCTAACTCACCCAGCAAAAGCAATATAAATCATTTTGTTAATTATTTTAAATAGTTATATAAAAATCTAAATCTAAAGTCCGAACACTTACTTAATAATATAATTTCTAATTTGACTTTGTGAGTAAAATCAAGTTATTAGGAGAAGCTTGTTTTTTTTTGCATTTACTATATAAATGTAACGGTTTTTGTAAAGTTCTCATAACATAATTGTAACGTTCTTGTAACGTCTTTCAAAAGGGGAAATTTATGACTAGATCAATTCATACTACAAAAACATATGAAGATGCTTATTTTGACAAGAAGACTCTTGAAAAACTAAGCAAGCTATCCGGCAACCCATTAGTAAGTCATATTACAATTGAAAGAACTAAAGATAAACCAAATCACGACAAAATAGAGAATATCTATTTTAATGATCAGGAAGGTTTGTTATCTAAGTTTTTCAATAAAACTAGAGAATCTAAATAAAATAAGTAGCCCTGATTCACCGATAGACTTTGTGCGTTGCGCGACTTAAAAAAATATAATAAGTCGTGACCAACCATTATGGGCGACTTAACTCCAACAACAATTTTAGCTACAGACTGTGGTTCAACTACCACCAAAGCCATCTTATTTGAATTAACCTCGACTGGCTGGCGTCAAACATATCGCGGAGAAGCCCCAACAACTGTCGAAAAACCAGTCGCCGACGTTACTATCGGTGTCTGCAATGCCTGCCTGGAGCTAGAAGAGTTATCAAACAGAAAAATCCTAAAAAATAATTTTGAAGACCAAGCCTCACCCTTTTTATTTAAAACTTCCGCCAACGATAAAAACGGAATAGACCTCTATATCTCCACTAGCTCGGCTGGCGGAGGGTTACAAATGGTGGTAGCTGGCGTAGTCGGCGATATGACTGCCGCTTCCGCTGAACGCGCTGCCCTCGGCGCTGGCGCAATTGTCATGGACGCCATTTCCTTAGATGACGGACGCGAACCTCACCAACGAATAAAAAAAATTAGGAATTTGCGACCCGATATTATTTTAATTGCTGGCGGCACTGACGGAGGCACAACTGCGCATCCACTAGAATTAGCTGAAACAATTCTACAAGCTAATCCCCAACCACGTTTTGGCGAAACTTTAAAGTTACCCGTAATTTACGCTGCCAACCAAGCCGCCAGCGAGCAAGCCCAACAAATACTCGATAAAACTTTTAGTTGGACAGCTGTTGAAAATATTCGTCCCACCTTAGAAACTGAAAATCTCGCCCCAGCGCGTAACGCCATCCATGAGCTATTTTTACAACATGTCATGAGCCATGCGCCGGGTTATAAAAAATTACTTAATTACTCACCAGTTCCAATTATTCCTACGCCAGTCGGATTTGGGGATATGATTCAAACCATAGCTCAACTAGATACAAAACAAATTCTAGCGGTAGATATTGGTGGAGCAACGACTGACGTCTTTTCTGTGTTTAATGTGGTTGAAAATCATTCTACTACCCCTATCTTTAACAGAACAGTTAGCGCTAACCTCGGCATGAGTTATTCCATAGTTAATGTGCTACTGTCAGCGGGCTTAAAAAATATTAAGCGCTGGCTACCCTTTGCAATTGAAGATTCAGAAATAGAGGATCGCTTAAGAAATAAAATGATTCGTCCAACTACAATTCCGCAAACTGTGGAAGATTTGCTTTTAGAACAAGCTCTGTGCCGTGAAGCTTTAAAACTAGCTTTTGCGCATCATCAAAAGCTGGCTACAGGTTTAAAGGGTAAACAGAAAAAAAGATTGTTTGACAGTTTATTTAAGGACAACAAAAATTCAGATGCGCTAGTAAATATGTTGGAGCTGAATTTAATTATTGGCTCTGGCGGGGTATTAAGTCATGCTCCAAACCGCAAAAGCTCAGCCTTAATGCTCATTGACGCCTTTGAGCCTGTGGGTATTACCACCCTAGTTGTCGATTCGATTTTTATGCTACCCCACCTTGGAGTTTTGTCTCACGTAAATCCGTCCGCAGCTTTAGAAATTTACAAAAATGATTGTGTAGTCAAGCTCGGCACTGTACTGGCTCCGCAGGGACAGATAAAACTCGGACAGCCAGCCTTTAAAGTCCAACTTGGCGCGATTACTACGACTGTCTTGGGCGGCGAAATAATTTCATTACCTCTTAACGAACAGGAACAAGCCGAAATAAAAATTATTCCCGAAAGTTCAGCCTTAGATTTTGGCACAGGCTACGGCAAAAGCCTGTCCACTACAATTGGGGGCGGAGCAGCAGGAATTATTTTAGATGCTCGCGGGCGAGAAATTATGTTTGCAAAAACAGAAGAAGAAAGAATCATCCAAGTTAAAAGTTGGCATCGGGAGGTTGGGTTATGACTGCATATGTGCCTGGGTTAATTATTAGCCCTCAAATAAAAATTGAAAAAGTCAGAGAGCTTTCGTTGCCAGGCAAAACTTTAGTTAAAGTTGGCGCTACAGTGGCTTATAATACGCCCACCTTATCGGCTCAAATGCCCAGTGAAATTTATATTGTTCGGATTCCTGATAAAACTGGCATTGACACTTTGCAGGTGAAAGCCGGCTTACTGCACAAAGTCGGAGATAGTGTTCAAAAAGGCGAGCTTATTTTTAAACTAAAAACTTGTTGGGGCTTGTGGACTACGCAATTGGAAAGCCCGGTGAGTGGGGTGGTGGAGTTTTTTAACACCTCAACAGGACATTTAGGGATTAGACCTCCAGCTACAACTTTACAAATCCCAGCTTATATTAATGGCACAGTCACGGAGGTTGGGACTGACAAATTTGTTAAAATTGAAGCAACAGTGGCAATGTTGCAAGGCATTTTTGGAATTGGTGGAGAAAGGTTTGGTCAAATTTTGGTTTTAAATATTGCCAATAACCAGGTTGTTACCCGCGAGTATCTAAGTAATTTAGGCGTTAGTTTGGCTGGGCTGGTATTGATTGGCGGTAGTAGTTTTGATTTATCAGCTCTCGACTTTGCTTTGGAACAAAAAGCTGCTGGTATTTTGACTGGTTCAATTACCTCTAAAGTTTTAAGAAATTTTGTAGGTTATAATTTAGGTACAGCCATGACTGGTGATGAGAAGTTAGGTTTAACTTTTATTATTAGTGAAGGTTTTGGAGAACTAGCAATTTCAGAACGTGTGATGAAAATTGCTAAAACTTTGCAAGGACAAATGGCGTCGATTAATGGAGCTACGCAAGTCAGAGCTGGGGCAATGAGACCAGAAGTAATAGTTTCTAGTAATCTTACAAAGGAAAACCAAAGCTTTCTTTCGCAAGCAGAACAGGAACAAGCCAGCGCAACTAAGCTTTGCAGCTCAGAAACTTTAACTTGTGGCAGTCCAGTGCGAATTATTAGAACGCCATATTTTGGCAGATTTGGCGTTATTACAGAACTACCCGCACAATTGACTAAAATTGAAAGCGGCGCCATGGTGCGAGTTGCCAAAGTTTTATTGCAAGATGAAAATCGCGAAGTTTATATCCCAAGAACAAATTTAGAGTTGTAGTTACCTTATAACCATAAATAACAACCTATCCCCCCCCGCATTTGTAACAAAGATGTAATATTTAATCTCCAACCATTCTTTTCCTAATATTTTTTTCTAATTCCACCGAAATTGATTTCTGAATGGATAAGAAAACAATTTCCTATCAGCATTAAAGTTGTAAATTTCACTGTGCTTGCACACAAGCAAACACAAATTTTAG
>JAITKM010000063.1 GCA_031278395.1 Deltaproteobacteria bacterium
CTAAAATTTGTGTTTGCTTGTGTGCAAGCACAGTGAAATTTACAACTTTAATGCTGATAGGAAATTGTTTTCTTATCCATTCAGAAATCAATTTCGGTGGAATTAGAAAAAAATATTAGAAAAAGAATGGTTGGAGATTAAATATTACATCTTTGTTACAAATGCGGGGGGGGGAATTGAGGTTTATTTTTTAATAATTATGGCATTTATTGCAGCCGGCACATTTATTTTTCCTGTTTTTATGTCTAAAAATTGTAAATAAAATTATACCTATTATAAATAGGGCTGCAATCAAGTTGATTAAATTTATTTCTGTCAGCCATGAGCCTAGTTGATAGACCAAAAAACTTACAATCCAGGCCGTTACAAACCAAAAAGCTATCACCAAACAGGTTAATTTAGCACTCTGTAGTTCCGAGCGCGCGGTTGCTACGGCAGCAAAACAAGGAATAACTAAGAGATTAAACACTATAAACGAGATAGCAGTTAGGGGCGAGAATACCGAATTTGCTACCAGCGCTGCTGTTACGGATTCTTCATTGCTGTAGGTGTCGTCTTCTGCGCCGTATCCCTGAGCCTGATAAAGCACTCCCATAGTTGAAACAACCGCCTCTTTGGCAAGCAACCCAGTGAGGATAGCTACAATTAATTTCCAGCTGTCAGGAGTTTCGGTAAATCCCAGCGGGACAAAAATCCATTTAACAGTGTCGCCGAAGATTTTCAAAATACACGAATCGCTGTTTGTAGAAACTAGGCTCAAGTTCTGGTCGAAATTCTGCAAAAACCAAATAATTAAAGTTGATGCGGCTATGACTGTTGTAACAGTAGTTAAAAATCCTTTCAGTTTTTCCCATAACTGAAAGGCGATGCTTTTTAGGCGAGGATAACGATAGGTAGGCAATTCTAGAATAAAATCCGATTTAATGCCTCTGAACACGGTTTTTTTAAGTAGGACAGCGCTAATAATCGCCACTACGATGCCGGTTATGTAAATACAAAATATTACGAAATCAGCATGATACTTAAAGACAGTAGGAACAATAGTTGCCCAGATAACCATTTTTGCTCCACACGAAAAAAACGGTATAAGCATGAGCGTCATTCGTTTTTCTTGGAGATTTTCTAAAGTTCGCGTGCCCATCATGGCTGGAATTGAGCAACCAAACCCCATTAGCATGGGTATTACTGCTTTGCCGGACAAGCCAAAACGTTTTAATGCTCGATCAAGAATAAAGGCTATACGCGACATGTAGCCGCTGTCTTCGAGTAGTGACAGTGACAGGAAAAGCAAAAGTATTTGCGGCAAAAACGTTAAAACCGAACAAACACCAGTTAATAGTCCGTCCACAATTGCACCTTTTGCCCAAGTGGCAGCGCCGGCGTTTTCGAAAAACAAACCAGTTTGTTTGGTGGCAAGCTCTTGAAAATCCTCCAGGTAGCTTTTTAATAGGACGCCCGGACTTTCAAGACCGCTTTGGATAATTCCAAAACTTTCCAGAAATAAAAAATCTCTTGAAAAAATAATGTGGAAAATCAAAAACATTAGAGCTAGAAAAACAGGCAAGCCCCATATACGATGGGTTAAAATTCGGTCAATTTTTTCTGAATTTACGGCTCCTGAATTTTTAAACCTTTGGACAACTGTGGGTTTAATCTCGTTAGTAATGAATTTATAGCGCAAATCGGCAATTTCGGCTTCGTAGTCAAAAGTTTTTTTATTTGTTTCGTATTCTAATTTAAGATTTTGAATACTGGCAGAAAGTGCAACATCGTGCATCAGTTCAATGGAGTCGTTTTCGAGAAGTTTAATAGCGTGAAATACAGGATGTTTAATTTGGTGTTTGTGAACGAGTTGCAACGCTTTTTTATACTGCGGGGCAAGATCCGTATTTGACAGAAACGACGAACCTTGGCGTGGTGTTTTCGCATATTCGACGCACTTGCGCATTAGCAACTTAACATTACCGGATTTTAGTGCGCTGACAGGCACAACCGGAACGCCGAGTTTTTGCGCTAAAATTTCAGAATCAATAATCGAGCCCTCTTGTTCAATGAGGTCTATCATGTTTAGTGCCACTACGACAGGCAGGTCCATTTCTAGTAATTGCGTGGTGAGGTATAGGTTGCGTTCAAGGTTGGTGCTATCGACAATATTGATAATCAAGTCTGGTTTTTCGTCCATAATAAATTGGCGCGCAATAACTTCTTCGGGGGTATAGGGCGAAAGGGAATATATGCCTGGCAAGTCGACAATAGTGATTTTTTCGCTAGTTTTATCGTTGTTTTTAAGTTTATAGACACCTTCTTTTTTATCAACTGTTACGCCAGGCCAGTTGCCAACCTTAGCGTTGCTGCCAGTCAAAGAGTTGAACAGAGTAGTTTTGCCGCTGTTTGGATTGCCCGTTATTACAAATCTCATGGCTTTAGTTCCATTTTCATTAAGACTGCTTGGGCTTCGCTTTTTCTGATTGCTAATACGTATCCTCGCAATTTGATTTCTATTGGGTCGCCAAGTGGAGCAAATTTGTTAAAAGTAATTTTTGTTCCGGGAGTTATTCCCATGTCCAACAGTCGGCGACGCAGCGGTCCGAGAACTGTTAACTTTTCAACTATTCCAGTTTCTCCCGGCTTAAATTCTCCTAGTAATTTATTTTTCATATTACAAAAATTTAGAAAATTATCTTTTGAAATTACCTCAAACCGAGCCCTTCGGATTAATCTAAAATTAGCAGGTATAATGTGTTATTTTTTAGATAATTAGTCCAGTAAAGTGCCGCAATTTTCTATAATTAGGACAGTTTGTCAATATTTGATAACTGTTCAAGTATTGATAGTTATAACGGTTTAGCTTTGCTAGGTTAGTAGTTGGGAAAAATAACGTCAATTGTAATTACAACAAGTAATTTGTAAAAACAATCAACCCGGTGTCAATTAGTATATCAAACAGTAATTTGTTATACTAAACTCAAAAATTCTTAATTCAAGGAAACTATGCGAAAATTACTTAAAGTCATTAAGGCAATTCTTATTATTATCGTGGTGCTGGTGGGATTGGTGTATGGGATAGTTTTTGTCTGCCATAAGTTTTTATTTAAGGAGCAAACAGCCACGACTCCGACAATCGCGCCTGCTCAAAATAATGAGTTTATTTTTGGCATCCAAGGGCACTCCCAGCCACAAACTATGGATGAGTATATTGCGCTTTTAGCGGAACAAGTAAAAAATTATCAACGGGTCGCACCGACACTTTGGTTTAACAACGCCCTAATTAGCCGGACACTGATCGTGGAAGCGCTTGATAGTGGCAAGTTTTGGCGCATCACGCCGAATGGAGAAGTAAGTTCTTTATCGCGCCAAGAAGTGTTGGACCGCGGCATTAAGCGCGTCGTATATGCTGGCGGATTTAGTGAATTTGACGGCGGCATGTATCTAGTTGTATCGGATGAATACTTGCATAATGTCCTTTTGTATCAGCAATATCTGCATCTAGGGACCTACGACCCATTCATTACTTTTGTTCACGAGGATTTTCATGGCGCCGAGCAGGGGAAGTGGGCAAAAATGAAGGACATCGCAAATACTGCGCGCAACGAATTTCTGGAGAACATCCCAGCCAGAGCAAAACGTGATTTACTCCAGCGCCAGTTATTGCAGGCGATTGCCACTCCTGGTAACAAGGCTTTAATTCTAGAAGCCTTAGCGACATATGAAGATTACAAAGTTCAGTTTCCGGATGACTTTAAAAACTCATTTTTTGGCGATCGAATCGAAGGCACAGCTTATTACTACGAGTTAATTGCTAGCCTCTATTCGGCTTACCCAGACAAAATAAAAACTAAAGACGACTTGAACCGCGCTCTGGCTTTGCTCGCCACCCGTGACGACATTTACGTTACGCACGGGCTGGTGGTAGAGGGTTACAGCGTGGGGGGATTCGCTTGTATCCTCCTAGATAGATTTGAAGAGGATTGGCAAAGCAGATTAATGGCAGACGCCGAGTTGACCCCAATCGAGATGTTACGAGCTCACTTTGCCACGGAAACCATACCCGCCCCCCGCCAACTAACGTCGGCGGAACTCAACGCAGTTGGCGAGGTAATCAGCGCCTCTTCAGAGGTTATAGATGGTCGCGCTCGCTTATTTACCATGCTCTACCAACTTTTATTTTGAGCACCCACCTCTTAAAAAATTGGAGTTCGCATTATGAATTTGTCGATGATATCAAGGCAAGTGGTGAAGATTTTATTACTTCAGGAAGAATAGGAACAACATTTTCTGGAAAAACAGCATTAGGTATTTCTTATTTAAATAACAACCAACTTATTGGATTACGAACAGAAGCCGAAATTGGTTACAGCAGTGGAGCAAAACGAGATCTAGATTTTGGATTGGCTGATTTAAAAATTAAAGCTGATGCTACAACATTTATGGTAAATCAATATGTAGATTTTAAAACTGGATCTATTGTTACACCATATGTAGGATTTGGTATTGGTGCGGCAGTGGTGGACGTTAAAGCATCTATAGAGGATTATGGTTCTTTGTCTAAGTCAGAAACAAATTTTGCTTTTGACGCAGGTGTTGGTTTGGGCGTAGCAGTTACTGATAATGTTACCTTAGATGTTGGGTATCGCTACAATAATTTGGGTAGCCTTAATATTGATGACGAGTTAAGCAAGGCTAAAATTGATTCACACGAGTTCTTAGCAGGAGTGCGTTTTAACTTTTAATTTTATTAGCGTGCCTGTTTTTTATATAAAAAACACAGAGGATACAGAGAGTTTTTATTCCTATCTTTATTTGTGAACTCTGTGTTTTTTGTTTCCTAAGGATGGGGTGAGGGAGCAAGTTTTAAATTTTACAAGCTACTAGGTTCCCCTTGAGGAGAAATATTTTAAAGCTGCTTTATAAAATAGGAATTAAAGATTATCACGAATTGTTAAACCCCTTACTACTCCCTACCAAAGTCAAAGGACGGATAGAGTTAGTTATGTGCTTGTAAGATTAGTTTATTATACTAACTTATTGATTTTTTAAATTAAATTAGTGCAAATAACATAAATTAATTAAAAAAAGTTGATTTATGCCTATACTTTATAATATGTGCGGTGAGCTAAAAAAGTAAAATATAAATTATTATAAAGGAAATTGGATGTCAGAAAAAACGTTAGTCATTGTAGAGTCTCCAACAAAGGCTAGAACAATTGCTAAATTCTTAGGGAAAGATTTTGTTATTAAAGCTTCAAATGGTCATATTCGCGACTTACCTAGCAAAGCAGACGAAATACCTGCTAATATAAAAAAAGAAAAATGGTCGCGGCTAGGGGTTAATGTTGAAAAAGACTTTGAACCAATCTATGTTATTCCAGCCTCAAAAAAAGCCCAAGTCAAAGCTTTGCAAGATGCCATAAAATCAGCTGATATGTTATATCTTGCCACTGACGAAGACCGCGAAGGAGAGTCTATTAGTTGGCATTTGCTTGAGATTTTAAAACCAGAAAAATATAAAATTCCTTATCAACGTCTGGTCTTTCACGAAATTACTAAAGAAGCAATTAAGAAATCACTTGAAAAACCACGCCAAATTGATTTTGACCTCGTCTCAGCTCAAGAAACTAGACGAATCTTAGACCGACTTTATGGTTATGAAGTCAGCCCTTTGCTTTGGCAAAAAATAGCCCCTAAGCTTAGCGCAGGACGTGTGCAAAGCGTAGCCATGAAAATGCTAGTTGAACGAGAAAAAGAACGCATCGGTTTTATTAGTTCAAACTATTGGACTTTAAAAGTTAATTTAAATTCGTCTGCTAAAGAAGTTGATAGCGATTTTGTAGCGGAATTGTTTTCAGTTGTCGACAAACGCGTAGCCCTAGGCAAAGATTTTGACCCTAGCACCGGCAAGCTAATTCATCCCGATAAAGTTATTGCCTTTGATAAACTGGGAATTACCGAATTGCTGGAACGTTTAAAAGCCAAACCAGCTATAGTTTCAGCTGTCGAAGAAAAATCTTACACCTCAAAACCGCTAGCTCCGTTTATAACTAGCTCCTTACAACAAGAAGCTAATACTAAACTGCATTATTCGGCAAAACGCACAATGACAGTTGCTCAACGGCTTTATGAAAATGGTTTAATTACCTACATGAGAACAGACTCGACAACTTTATCAGAGCAAGCAATTAATGCAGCTAGAACTTTAATTCAACATGAATATGGAGCGGAGTATTTGCCCGCAACGCCTCGTGTTTATGCCACACGAGTAAAAAATGCCCAAGAAGCCCATGAGGCAATTCGTCCAGCTGGAGAAGTTTTTGTCCCAATTAGCGAAGTTACAAACCGCCTAGGCGATGAAGCTGGACGACTATATGAATTAATTTGGAAGCGGACTGTTGCCTCGCAAATGCAAGACGCCAAAGGCACGCAGATTGCGGTAACTATTGATATTGAAGATGCCAAATTTAAAGCAACTGGCAAAACAATTGAGTTTCCTGGATATTTACGAGCATATGTCGAAGGTTCAGAAGACCCTGAAGCAGACTTACAAGATCAAGAGCGAATTTTACCTAAACTTAGCGAAAAACAAGAATTAGTAGTTAAGGGGTTTAATGTGTTGGATAAGAATACCCAACCACCAGCTCGTTATTCAGAGGGAAGTTTAATTAAAGAGCTTGAGAAAAAAGGTATTGGGCGACCTAGCACCTGGGCGACTGTTCTGGATACTGTGCTAAGCCGGGGTTATGCCTTTAAAAAAGGGAATGCAGTTTTACCAACTTGGACAGCGTTTGCTGTGTTAAATTTATTGGAACAGCATTTTCATGACTTGGTGAACTATGAGTTTACAGCTAACCTTGAAGACGATTTGGATAATATTTCGCGAGGCGAGGCAAAATCACTAAAATATTTGCAGGACTTTTATTTTGGCGGAAAACATACCGGGCTTAAAACTTTGTTAGAGTCTGGAAAAAACGGAATTAATCCACGTGAGGTGTGCGGCATAAAAATCGGAGAGACTACGGCGGGACAGGTGGTTGAAGTGCGAATTGGAAAATTTGGAGCCTATCTGACTAATGGCGAAAAGAACGCCAGCTTGCCGAGTGAAATGGCGCCGGATGAATTAACTCTTGAAAAAGCCGAGGAGATTTTAAATACAGCCAAACCAGTGCCAGAAAGTTTGGGCGTTGATCCAGAGAGTAATTTGCCAGTTTATTTAAAAACTGGACCATATGGCTATTATGTTCAGCTTGGAGAAAATAGAGATAAAAAAAATAAACCTAAGATGGCCTCCTTAATGCCGAACATGTCGCCAGAAAACCTAACCTTAGAGGAGGCTTTAAAGTTATTTGCTTTACCACGAGTGTTGGGGAAACATCCTCAAACTGGTGAAGAGGTTATTGCAACTCGTGGGCGTTTTGGACCATATGTACAGTGCGGCAAAGAAAATAGGTCGTTTAAATATGAGATGTATTCGCCGCTAGATATTAAGTTAGAACAGGCGTTGGAATTGTTGGCACAAGAGAAAAATACTAGGCGTGCGGTTAAGGAGCCAGAAACTTTAAGAGTTATTGGAAAAGTGCCAGCGCTGCAAGTTGTTGCAACAGCTACAAAATCAAAGAAAAAATCGTCGCCGCTAACTAGCGAGCTGATAATTGAACTTAAAAACGGACGCTATGGACCATATGTTACCGACGGAGAAATTAATGCTACAGTGCAAAAAGATTTAGACTTAGAAAAAATTACTCTGGAGCAAGCCTTGAATCTACTTGACGAAAAGCGCGCTCGAGGGACAGTTAAGAAGCGTAAGCGTGGTGGTGGTGAATAAATTATCTACTATTCTGTTTTTATGTAGCAAAAAATACGGAGTGGTAAATGGTAAGTTATAAGGACTAAACGGCTACAATAATATTATTATCAACAAATTTTAGATATTAAAAATATGTCAAAATTAAAAATAGAAATCAAAGAATTAAATTCCAAAAATTTAAAACAACCACCGCAAGTTGGTGAAAAATTAGATTTTGGTAAAAATTTTACTAATCGAATGTTTAAGATGAAATGGACGCCAAGTGCAGGCTGGCATGCAGCAGAAATTTGCGCATATGGCAATTTTTCGCTTTCGCCGGCGGCTTTAGTTTTGCATTACGGGCAGGAGATTTTTGAAGGAGTAAAAGCCTATCGTTGGGCAGATGATAGTATCGTTTTATTTCGTCCACAAGACAATATTGCCCGCATGAATGTTTCAGCCAAAAGGATGTGTTTGCCACAGCTCCCAGAAGAAGATGTTTTGTCAGCTCTGATTGAACTTATAAAACTAGAAAAGGATTGGATACCAAAGTCAGAAGGGGCAGCTTTATATATTCGTCCAACGATGATTGGGATTGATCCATATATTGGGTTAAAGTCTGCAGAAGAAGTGTTGTTTTATATTATTTTAACGCCAGTGGAGGCTTATTATACAAAACCTATAGCCATTATGGTTGAAGATAAATATGTGCGAGCAGTTCGTGGTGGGACTGGCATGGCTAAGACTGGCGGTAATTATGCAGCTAGTATTTATCCGATTACGCTTGCTAAAGAAAAAGGTTATGACGATATTTTGTGGCTTGATGGTGTTGAGCAAAAATATGTTGAGGAAGTAGGGTCAATGAATATTTTCTTTGTCTATAAAGACAAGTTAGTAACTTCTATTTTAAATAATTCAATTTTGCCTGGTATAACTCGCGATTCAGTTTTAAAACTTGCTCGCTATTGGGGACTGGAAACAGTTGAGAAAAAATTAGATATTCATCAAATTGTAGAGGATTTGAAAGCCGGACAAATCACTGAAATTTTTGGTTCTGGCACTGCGGTTATAATTTCTCCGGTTGGCTTGTTAGCTACTACGGAAGAAGAATTTGTTATTGGCGAGGGCAAAGATAAGATTGGCGCATTAACTCAAAAATTTTATAATAATCTGACAGGTATTCAATATGGTAAAACCAAAGATGCCTTCGGTTGGATTGTAAAGGCTATCTGAGTAATCTTGAACTTAGCGCTTTAAGAAAGCGTGTTATAATTTTTTTCAACTAACTTACTCGATATTCTGTACCTGTTCTCGAAGTTTTTCTAAGATAGCCTTGGCGGAAATAACATAACTGCTAATTTCGCTATTTTGGGCTTTTGAACCAAGGGTATTAATTTCACGTCCCATTTCTTGAATTAAAAAATCCATTTTTTTGCCCGCTTCTTGCAGTTCAAGAAAATCTAAGAATTGTTTGTAATGTGAATCAAGCCGGACTAGTTCCTCTGAAATATCAATCCGGTCTGCCAGAATTGCAATCTCTTGAGCCAGACGGTTGGGCTCAATTTCTAATTTAAAATTTTCTAAACGGCTTTTTAATTTCTCACCAAGTTTTTGAGCTAACCCATTTGCTTGGTCCCGAATTTTAGCTGTAATTTGGGCAAATTGTTCAAGATAATCTTTTAAAACTACTTTTAAATTTGTTCCCTCAACTGCGCGTTGTTGTATCAGTTCAGCTAATGCCACGCTAAATGTTTGTAACACAATATT
The DNA here is from genome assembly GCA_031278395.1 of Deltaproteobacteria bacterium. Taxonomy (GTDB): domain Bacteria; phylum Bdellovibrionota_C; class UBA2361; order SZUA-149; family JAITKM01; genus JAITKM01. Next base: position 9,545 of record JAITKM010000063.1, read on the forward strand.
TTTGTCCTCTTCGGTAAAGCTTTCCTCGATAATATTCTCGCTGACTTGCCCCTCTAGTATTTCTTTTTTATTTAACAAATTAGCCAAAATTAACGGCATCACGTCTTCTTCCTTGGCTCTAGCCAGTATAATGGCTTGTTTAGATAAATCTAAATAATTTTTTAAATAGGTGTGGTTTAACTCAAAGGTTGGTTTGTCGGAAAGTTTATTATTAAGTTTAACTTTTCTTGTGAACATAATTTCCAAATGCCCACGCTTAACCCCACGCTGAATTTCTTTTAACAAGAGTGTTTCACACTCATCAAATAAGGAGGTTGTTTTAAATGACACATCTAAAAACCTATGATTTACAGATTTAATTGTAATACTTAATGAATATTTATCATTTTCAAAATTGGCTTTACCAAAGCCAGTCATGCTGTTCATAATCAAATTTTCCTTTTTAATATTTAACTACATATCTAATCCTATTCCTTGGCAAAAAGGGCGCACTATTAATTCTGTTACTTCATGTTTTTGAGCAGATCTAGTAAAACGCTTAATCAGTTTAATAGCATAAAGTTCTTTTGCGCTTTTATCAAAACGAGTTGATTTATCAAAATCAATAATCCAGACTTCGTTAGTTTCAGGATTGACTAGCAGATTACCAAGATGAAAATCACTATGGTAAACGCCAAGTTCTAACATTTCACGGGCTTCTTGCCCGATTAAAAACGCAAGCGCAATAATTTTTTCACGCTCGACGTTTGGAGATTTTATAAATTCCAAAAAATTAATAGTATTTTCAATAAATTCTGTTGCGACATAGCCTACATAAAACAGCCTGTTCGTAGTTGGCTTAACCAAGGCACCAATTGGACATGGCACGTTTAAACCATTGTCGTAGAGATATTTTAAATTATTAATCTCGGTTAAAGGACGAAATTGAGCAAACTCTGAGCCAACTTCGGAATGAATGAACGCGACAAGATTACTTAGCAGTGCCGGATTTAAAAATTTATTTTTTAAAATTTTGCCAATTAATCCGCCACGAAGACATTGGCGCATAACAATTTTTTTATTAACTAAAGAAACTTGGGCTATTTCAAAAACTTTAACTTTCCCACGTCCCAGCTTGATCTTAGAGTTAAACTCATTCGGGTTGAGGTTTGCCTGGCAACTTTCCAGTTGTTTAATAAAGTCCTGAAAATTTGCTACATTCAAGTCGTAGGCGCTATTAACCCAACAAGTTAAAGTTTGTGTCTTGTATTGAAAAAACTGGATTAGATTCATTATTCTGCATGGTTTGAAGCTGGAGGCTATTGTAAGGCAGCGTTGATAATTTTGAGTAGTTCGGATTTATCTTTGGCGCCGATAAACTGCTCGCATTTTGCGCCATTTTTATAAAGCACAAAGTTTGGAATACTACGGACATTATTAGCAGTAGCAAATTGTTGATTAGTAGTAATATCAACTTTGACAATTTTTAGTTTGTCAGCCATTTCCTCAGCTAAATTTTCTAAAATTGGCGCCATAGCTTTACAGGGGCCACACCAAGGCGCCCAAAAATCGACTAAAACTGGAAGATTGGCTTCTATGACTTCTTTTTGAAACTGTGCATCGGTGATTTCTTTTAACTTTTTAGACATTTTTTAAAGTTCCTTGCTTGATCTTTGTTGATAATTTTAAGCTGCCACCTTAAACCACTCCACTATTTTTTTGCAATGCAATACTTTTAGCGTAAAATTTTCTTTCAATTCTCCTCTGCACACTCTGTATGTTAAAAATGTAATTATTTCAATAAATAAAACTCTTATCTTAAAAGTGCCTTAAAATTATCTTTAGTTAATAAATTTACTTCCTCTTTTTAACCCCAATCACTATCTGATTATATCTTTTATGTGAATTTTCTATTTGAAGAATATCATTTGTTGTAATAATAGGTGGCTTATTGAATTTATGTTTAAAATCAGAAAAATTTATTATTTAGCTTTTCTATTATTAATAATAAAGCAGTAATTATAGAAACGAAAATAAAAGAGAAAATTTTGTTGTCAAGAAATTTTTTAGGAAATTTGCTCAAAACTGGAATTTTAACGGTTACCTATTAAGATTCCAATTGCGGCGCTTAACATTCTTCTATAGACAACGCAAAATATTAAGTTTACTAATTTTAAAAATTAGCAATTAAGGAGAATAATTATATGTCAACAACCCAAACCATCATTGAAAAGCAATTTCCGATAATTGAACAACTTATGCAAAAAGAAGGTCTGTCCCAACTAGTTATTGAGAGTTTTAGATATAACTATGAGCAGGTAGTTCAGGGCGCAACGGGCTACATTGAGCAGAGTATGATTTCTCCAATTGAAGATTTAATATCTGATCAAGAATTAGACGCATTTGAACAAGTTGGTTTGGCTAATATAGATAAGCTTGCGATTATAAAACTAAATGGCGGGCTTGGGACAACTATGGGGCTAAATGCCTCTAAAGCTTTGTTACCTGCCAAAAACGGGCATTCTTTTTTGGAGATTATTATCAATCAAATTCTTTATCTTAGAAAAAAAATTAACGTCGCAATTCCTCTGATTTTTATGAATAGTTTTCGTACTGAAAATGATACCTTAGCTGCCTTGGCGCAATATCAAGACTTTTACAGCGGACAAAACGAGATACCAGCTACTTTTTTTCAAAACAAAGTTCCTAAAATTAAGGCTGACGATTTTTCGGCTGTCAAATGGCAGAAGAATCCAGAGTTAGAATGGTGTCCGTCGGGACATGGTGATATTTGGACTTCTTTAGTTCAGACTGGTTTATTAGATACGCTGCTGCGTAAAGGTTATGAGTATATCTTTGTTTCTAACGGTGATAATTTAAGTTCAACCTTTTGTCCTAAAATTTTTGGCTGGACTTTCCAAAATAAACTTCCTTGGCTTTCAGAGACCACGACCAAAACTCTTAGTGATATTAAGGGCGGACACTTAGCTAAATTTAAAGATGATCGTCTGATGTTAAGAGAAATTGCTCAATGTCCACCAGAGCAAATGGATGATTTTTTAAATGTCGAAAAATATAAATATTTTAATATCAACAGTTTGTGGGTAAATTTAGAAGCTTTAAAAGAAACTTTAAGTCAAAATAATAATGTTTTAAAATTAACGCTTATTCGTAATGAAAAAAATGTAGATCCAACTGACAAAAGTTCGCCTAAAGTTTATCAGTTAGAAACCGCCATGGGCGCCGCAATTTCATGTTTTGCTGGAGCCAGAGCAATTAATGTTTCCCGTGCCAGATTTACTCCTGTTAAAGATACGGGTAACCTTTTAAATGTCTGGTCTGACAATTATGTTTTAGAAGAAAGTTGGAAAATTTCTAAAAAGAGAAAAGAAGAAACTGGAGATATAGTAGTAAAACTTGATCCTAGATATTATCAAAACATTACTGACTTTACTCAACGTTTCCCGAACGGCGCACCGTCTTTAATAGACTGCAAGAGTTTGATTATTAAAGGCGATTTTGTGTTTGGCAAAAATGTTGTGCTCAAAGGCAATATTGTGTTGGAAAATAACCATGAAGTGCAAAAGGTAATAGAAGATAATACTATTTTAAATGGTTAATTTAAATCTAATAAAACTTGCTTCCTTCAACCTTACTTTAGGAAATAAAACCACAGAGCGCATAGAGTATTTTTATTACAATCCTCCTTTGTGATCTCTGTGTCTTCTGTGGGGTAATAATTCCAGTTGTTAGGTTTTAGCTGTTTCGACTACTACTCTCCAGTTCTTTCGCGCCACAAAATTTGTTTGATATATCTAGCTTGACGTATGCCTAAGATTTGTTCAACAGAATTAATAACCGCTTCGCCCGGATCTAGCTCCCGCCCACACGAAGTTTCAAAATCTACTAACTTACCTGCATAATTTGCAATATGAATACCTTCACGAACTGTATAGCTTTCATCGGCTTTGTGCGCAGTGTCTAAAAATTCCGCTACATAGTCTAAAACTAATGGATTAGTTCGCGGTAAATTCGCCTCCAGAATTTCCCGTTCTTCAACTTTACTTGGACTATCAACCATAATTGTGGGTTGCAAACGGGATTTAATATACTCTGGTAACTCAAAACACGACGCATCGTCGTTCATGGTTGCTACATAACGAAAAGCAGGATGAGCTTTAATAACCAACCCTATAGCAACCGATTCAACATAACGACGAGTATCTAAAAGTGGCGCTAAGGAAGCCCAGGCTTTTTCTTGCATTCTGTTGCCTTCATCAAAAACTATAACCGAACCTAAAATCATAGCCGTAACTAAAGAGCTAGCTACATATTCAACATTTGTCCCTTCACCAACTGCCACACCACCCTCAGCCACCACAGGGTTAATTAATACATCATTAGGTTTGGTATCCGAAGTTGCTTGAAAAAAATAAACGTCAGATTCAAGAGATTTTGCTACAGAATAGGCAAGCATAGTTTTACCAACACCAGGTTTACCCACAAGCTTGGGATTCATTGAAAAGTCTTTTTCGGTATGACAATACCAACAAGCGCGTAGTTGATTAAAAACTTTTTGGTTACCGACCCAGCGCGTATCTAGTTCAAGTGGACGAGCTAAACGAATTCTAACCCCGTCAATAGTTACGTATCGACAGCCGTGCACAATGTCGATTTTTAACTCTTCTGCATTTACAATTGTTTTATCCGCCATTTAGTTGATAGTTTTGGTGCTATAATTATTTACGCCTTAAAAAATATTAAAACAAAAAATTTATTATTCCTACTTATTTATCGGACAAATGTTTAAACAAATTTAATTTTATATAATCTTACTTCATTAGTTTTACCTCTAAAGATCTAAAACTAATGAAGCCTGATTTTAACTATAAGTAATTTTTAGTTTTTTTGAACATTTTGATTAAGATTTTGCAATATGATATATCTTATCCTTCCTTTTTATCTGGGTAGAAGAGTATTTTTTGCACTTTTTGAAAATTTTTTTTCAAAAAGTGCGAGCGTTTTGTACTTTTTTTGGTTTTAAACTTTCAACAATCCTAACTTGGAAGGAGTTTTTTTAGGTTTATGAAGAAAACAACAAGAGTTATCAAGGCAAAAATGGTATTACATCTTCGTCCTTGTGGCAAGATCGTAAAAGCATTCGAAAAGGAGGCTTTTAATTATGGAATTAAATCAGCTAAAATTATCTACAACGGTAAATCGGCTGATATGAATAGCGTCTTAGATCTATTACTTCTATGCGTTACTCCAGAAGGAGAAAAAGAAGAAGAGCTTATAATAGAATTGGAACACGAAATCGATAGTATTCCAGATGTATTCTTTTCCGAAATAGAGTCAATCTTATCCTCTATTGAATAAGATTAACTTTTATATATCATTTTGATGCGCTTGCGAATGTTTTCTTTAGAACTGAAAGGTTTTAAAAAAACATTCGCACTTTTTTCGAACTTTCCTACACAAAATCTTTTATATAAATTGAGAATGTAGAAAGTGCAGTCAATCCTGCCTGTGGTATAAAAACTTGTAACAAAGATGTAATATTTAATCTCCAACCATTCTTTTCCTAATATTTTTTTCTAATTCCACCGAAATTGATTTCTGAATGGATAAGAAAACAATTTCCTATCAGTATTAAAGTTGTAAATTTCACTGTGCTTGCACACAAGCAAACACAAATTTTAGACATTATTATATATTCCAAGGAGGAATTAGCTATATGGCAATTACAATTAACTCGAACGTAAGTTCA
>JAITKM010000055.1 GCA_031278395.1 Deltaproteobacteria bacterium
GTTACTTTTTATCGTGATTTTTCAAGCTAAAAAATCTCCCAGAAATTCATGTATCGTTAAATAGTTATCAAAGTTTCCACCGAAATTTATATTAAAAGTAACCCCATACCAGAGAAATATAAATAAATTAAATTGGTTATACAAACTCCTTTAATTCAAAACCTTTGTTTTGCTCCAGTAAATAATTTTTTTCCCATTCTTGGGTATAAAGAAGAATAACACGACCCAGCAAGTCCTTAGCAAGCATAGCCGACGAGGTTGGACGAAACTTTTCAGGATCGCCAATTAACCAATTGCCATAACGATATGGCAAAAGATCAATTTTAGTTTTTACTCGATATTCGTTTTCTAAACGGTTTTGTATTACATCAAACTGCAAACACCCAACCGCCGCAATCAACACCTCATTAGTTGCGCTTTTCAAAGGCGTTAAAACTAACACCACCCCTTCCTCACTCAACTGCCGCACCCCCTTATCAAAAGACTTACGAGCTAAAACATCCAGCGGACGAATTGCTGCTACCACCTCTGGTGGAAACTTAGGCATTGCTTTATAGTTAAAACCACCTTCCAAGGAAATAGTATCACCAATTAAAAATAAGCCTGGATTCACCACGCCTACAATATCCCCAGGAAATGCTACATCCACAATGTTTCGCTCGCCGCCAAACATGGAATGTGTTCTCGACAACCTCACTTCCTTACCTGTGCGGTGATGTTTAACTAATAAATCCCGTTCAAACTTTCCCGAACAAACCCGCAAAAACGCCATACTGTCATGATGTCGTGCATCTATATTTGCCTGAATTTTAAACACGTAGGCACTAAAACTATTTTGTAATGGATTAATTATCTGCTTCTCGCCGTTATCTGCAGTAACAACTTTACTACTCGGAGCCGGCGCAATTTCACAAAATGTATCAAAGAAAAACTCAATCCCAAAATTAGTTAAAGCTGAACCAAAAAACACTGGCGTTATTTCACCCCGTAAAAATCCTTCCAAACTAAACTTATTACCCGCCTCTTTTAAAAGTTCTAACTCATAGCTCAACTGTTCTTTAAAACCTGTTGCAGCGTTTCCACCGTCTAATACTGATTTTAAAGTCGTCTTATTTACTGCCGCTTTCTGACTACCACCAACAGAAGCTTTTTCGTATAACAAAACATTTTCTTGTCCATTCTTGATTTGCGAACTCTCCAACTTCTCCAGATTGGAATAATATTTTAAATCTACTACCCCCATAAAATCCTTACCTGCCCCAATCGGCCAATTCAATGGCGCAGCTTTAATATTTAATAAATCCTCAACTTCGGCCATTAACTCAAAAGGATCACGCCCCGGCAGATCCATTTTATTAATAAAGGTCAGGATTGGAATGTTGCACATCCGACACACAGTAAAAAGTTTTCGGGTCTGCAACTCAACGCCTTTACCAGCATCAATCACCATCACCGCACTATCTGCCGCAGTTAACGTTCGATACGTATCTTCTGAAAAATCTTGGTGACCAGGAGTATCTAAGACATTAATTATACAATCCCGATAACTAAACTGCATTGCCGAAGCTGTAATTGAAATACCGCGTTCTTTTTCCATCTCCATCCAGTCTGAACTTGCAGCTTTAGCGTTTTTTCGCCCACGCACCATGCCCGCTGTGCGAATCATGCCCGCATATAAAAGTAGCTTTTCCGTTAAGGTTGTCTTACCTGCGTCGGGGTGGCTAATAATAGCAAAAGTACGACGTTTTTTTATCTCGGCTTCTAAAATTTCTAAAGACATATTTGGGTAGTTAATATATCCAACCGTGAATTTTTTCTATAAAAAAAATTCCTTCGCCCTTTTTATCTTGGCTGTCGGTGGATAGTGAGTTGTAATTATTATGGTTGAGGTTGATTAATTTTGGGGAGTATTTCAAGGGATTCAATATATGAAGCTAATCCATTATTAATCTCAACTCCAAAATTATATGTGATAACTAAAAATTCTGGCATAGCTTGATAAAATTGTTCAAGCATATTTTGCAAAGCAAAATTTGTTAACTCATTAATCATTAGCTCTTCATTTTTGCGGATAGCTTCCCTCTTAGCTTCTCTTTCTTTTTGTAGTTTAAATAAATTATTAAATTCTTCTTCTATCCCCTTTACTCGCCATTTAGTATAACTCAGATCAGCAGTTAAGCGTTGTAATTGTTTTTTCCCTAAATTATGGGTCATGGCTATTTCGGTAATTGTTTTGTATTCCGGAATGGTATCAACAACCGGCATGCCTTGTGCCACGCCATCTTGGTAAAAAACATATTTAGATTTTTCCAATGTAATGTTTGCGCTTTTATTCTGCCTCGGCTGTCTAAAAATATAGCGCAATTCGTTTTGATAATAATGATATCTATCCGCTAAATTAGCTAAAGTGTTTTGCGTTTCTGTATCCTCTTTTTGCAAATCTTCCAATTGCTTATGCGCCGCTAAAATTGCTTTAAGTTTTTCTAAGACAGCGGCTTTATCAACATAATTAAACCTATCCTGTTGTTCTACTATGTTTTGGGCACTCGCAATATCGCTCGCTTTAAGCCGTTCTAAAAATATAAGGCTACTACGAATCTCAACATTATAAGCAAAATTATTTTGCAAATTGTCACTTTCAATAGTTGAAATATCTGCACTGGAACCAATTAAATTTTGAAATTTTGCAAAGTGATAGCAGGTCAACATGTAATTATAGGTGATAAAAGCAAAAATCACCAACGCCACCACTACCAGAACAATATAAGTTATCTTGGCAGTTCTTTTTTTCTTTTTTCCAAAAATTTTTCTAGCTCTAATTTTTTTTTTATTACGCATTATTTAGAATAAATAAACTTGTTATTTTTTTTACATTGCTATATTAGCCAAACCTCATGCCCCATGGCAGCCGTAGACTATATAACAAACAAATTTATTTGCAATAAAAAAGATGATGTTATGAATAATAATTTAGATTTTAAAAAATATTTTCCTATTTTTAGCACAAATAATGTCGTGTTTTTGGATTCTGCCGCTTCATCCCAAAAACCAGCTACGGTAATTGAGGCTGAACTAGGTTGCTATAAAAATCAATATACTAATATTCATCGTGGAACCTATAAATTAGCTTTAGCTGCGACCACCGCATATGAAAATACTAGAATTGCAGTTCAAAAATTTATCAATGCTAGTTCTGCACAAGAAATAATTTTTACTAAGGGCGCAACTGAAAGTATTAACTTAGTAGCTTATACATATGGGGAAAACTTTATTAACTCAGATGATGAGATAGTTGTTACTATTTGTGAACATCATTCAAATTTAATTCCTTGGCAGAGGGTTGCTAAAAAACGCGGAGCAAAATTAAAAGTCTGCTACTTGGACGAAAATCAAGATTTTTCATTAAATGAATTTCAAAGTTTATTAACTGATAAGACTAAACTAGTTTGTATTACTCATCTAGCCAATGGGTTAGGATTGGAATTTCCAATTAAAGAAATTATTAAGTTAACCCAGCGGGATACTACTGCTAAAATTTTAATTGATGGGGCGCAAATTGTGGCTCACAAAAAAGTAGACATGCAAGACTTAGGCTGTGATTTTTTTGTTTTTTCAGCGCATAAAGTTTATGGTCCTAGTGGAGTGGGAGTTTTATACGCCAAAGAAGAGTTGCTCAAGATTATGCCACCGTTTTTAACTGGTGGTGAGATGGTTAAAGAAGTTTCAGTTACTGAAACGATATTTAATGACTTACCTTATAAGTTTGAAGCTGGCACGCCAAATATTGCTGGAGTTATAGCTTTTAAAGCAGCTTTGGAGTTTGTGAGTGGTGTTGGGTTAGATAAGATTTCTGCTCATGAAGAGATTTTAATTAAAAAATTAGAAGACGAGTTACAGGTGATACCTGGTTTAAAAATTTTAGGTGCTAAGGATAAACACCAGAGCTTGCTTTGTTTTGTTCTTGAAAATATTTCTCCATATGATTTGGCAACGTTTTTGGATAATCAGGGAGTAGCTATTCGAGTTGGGCATCACTGTGCTCAGCCATTAATTAACTATTTAGGTTATGAGTCAAGCTCAAGAATTAGTTTGGGCTGTTATAATACAGAGGAAGATATTTCAAAAGTTGTTTCCGCTATTCGTTTAGCCCAAAAGTTTTTCAATTAGCAAAAATATAATTTTATGAAGAAGAAGCTCATAATTTGGGATTTTGATGGCGTTATTTCTGACACAGAACATTTATGGATAAATGTTTGGCAAACCATGTTGAATGAAAAATATAATTTAAACTGGAGTTTTGCCCAAGCTAATCAGGTTTTAGGTGGCATTGCTCCTAAAACAAAAATTGCCAGACTAAAAAGCATAGATAGTAAAATAGAAATTAATCAAGCTTTTTTGCAGGAGCTAGAAAGCAGAGAAGCTTTGATTATGGAAAAAGGTTTAAAATTGGTTGAAGGGGTTGAAGATATTTTTAAGTTAAAACAATTTCAGCAATGTATTGCAACTGGTGGTAATATTAAGAAAACCGAGCGCAAAATGGCGCTTCTTAATTTAGCTCAATATTTTCCGCCAGCTCATGTTTTTTCTGCTGAGCTGGTTAAATATGGCAAGCCAGAGCCGGAGTTATTTTTATTTGCTGCAGAATCAATGGGGTTTAAACCAGAAGCTTGTATTGTGATTGAAGATTCCCTGGCTGGCTTAACTGCGGGTTTAAAAGCAGGCATGCTGACAATTGCTTTTGTAGGATGTCAGATGAATAATACCCCTGCCTATATCCAGCAAATTAAAGAACTAGGCATCAAATGCATCTTTGATAATATGTCTGACGTCCAGAAGTTACTAATAGAAGAATATAAAAAATGAAGAATTATTTTCTGCTTTCTGGCTGGTTTTCTGGTGTAGGGTTACTTTAAGCTAATTCTAACCTTTAATTTTTATTATGATTTTCTATTTTTCAAAAAATATTCCAAACTTTACTTAATCGTTGAAAATTCAAAAATATTTCCACTGAAACTTATAATTAAAAGTAACCCCATACCAGCGCTCCCAGCGCTCTCGCCAAAGTAACCCCATACCAGTTTTTCCAGTTTTGGTTTTCTGGTGTTTGGTTTTCTGGTGTAGGGTTCTTTTGCTTTTAGATTTTAAAAAATACAAAGTAATTTAGTTAGAAACCTTCTGATAACTTATTCGATAGGCACAGAGACAAAATAATAGGCGATATTAAAATATTATCAACTAACTAAAACAATTGCTTTTATAAATGGCTTCAAAAACTTATTCTACCACTTTACTTGGAATTGATGCGGTGCGGGTTGATGTTGAAGCGCAGATCGGAAGTGGCGCTACAAGATTTGTAATTGTTGGACTACCAGATGGCATTTTAAAAGAATCCAAAGATAGAATTCGTTGCGCCATAAAAAATAGTGGTTTTAGTTTTCCATATGGTGAAGTGATTGTGAGCCTAAGCCCCGCATCACTTCCTAAAACAGGAGCAAACTTTGAACTAGCAATCGCTTTATCTATTCTGGCAGCTAGTGATCAAATTCCAACTAACTCATTACTCAATAAAATTTTTCTTGGTGAGTTTGCCTTGGATGGGACAATTCGTTCTGTCCCAGGCATTATTGCCAGCGCGTCTTTTGTCAAGAAGTTAGAGCCTGATAAAGAACTAATTATTCCTTATACAAATTTAGCCCAAGCGAAATTAATTTCCGGAATTAAAATTCAAGGAGCGATTTCTTTACAAGAGGTAGCCTTTTATTTGCGCGGAGAACTGCCTGCTCTGGACAGTGGTCAAGATGATTTTAAACCGAAAGTCGTTTATAAATCGCCCTGGACCTTTGCGGATGTAGTTGGGCAACACGCAGCCAAGCGAGCCTTAGAAATTTCAGCCGCAGGAGAACATAATCTTTTAATGGTTGGACCGCCTGGGACTGGCAAAAGTATGTTAGCTCAAAGAATTGTCAGTATTTTACCGCCCTTGAAATTGCAAGAAATAATTGAGCTGACCAAAATATATTCAGTGCAGAAAACAGGTGAGCTCTTATCTACTACGACAAGTTATAATTTTGGTGTAGTGACAGAGCGTCCATTTCGTTCACCGCACTATACCGTAAGTTATGCAGGCTTAGTTGGTGGTGGCACAGTACCAACGCCAGGTGAAATTACGTTAGCGCATAAAGGCGTTTTGTTTTTAGACGAACTTACTGAATTTAAGCGCAATGTTTTAGAAACTCTGCGTACTCCATTAGAAACAAGACAAATTACAATTTCACGGGCTAATCATCGTATTAGTTATCCCGCAGATTTTATAATGTTGGCGGCGATGAATCCATGTCCCTGTGGAAAAAAAGGCTTGATTGGCGGTGATTGTCGTTGCACACCGCTCATGATAGAGCGGTATTTATCTAAAATATCTGGACCATTTTTAGATCGGATAGATTTACAAATTTGGGTTTCACCAGTGAATTTTTTGGATTTGAATAAACCGCTTGAAAGAGATCCAACTCCTCAAATGTTAGAACGGGTTTTAAAAGCTCGCGAAATTCAGCGCTTACGTTTTAAAGATCTGCGGCGAATGAATAAGTCCATGACCAGTAGTGAATTAAAGAAATACTGTGTCCTTAACGCAGCTTGTGAGAAACTTTTAGAATCTGCGAACAAACAATTAAATTTAAGCGCCAGAAGTTATACGCGGATTTTAAAACTTGCCCGCACGATCGCTGATTTAGCAGAAGCCGCTAATATTTCCGAAGCGCATCTAAATGAGGCTATAGGATATAGATTAAGAAGTATTGGATTTTAAATAATCAACTGTCGCTAATTTGCTTGTGGTTGACCAATGCGAGAAATTACCAAAAAAGGTGTTCTATCACAATTTTTATCCCAATTATAATTAGAACTGCGCCTCCGATAAATTCAGCTTTTGAGCTAAATTTTGTGCCAAAGATATTGCCAATTACTACTCCAGACATGGCGATAACTAATGTTATTAGCCCGATAATTAATGCCGCTGTGTATATATTAACTTTAAAAAAGGCAAAGGTTATGCCTATAGCCAATGCGTCAATACTGGTGGCAACAGCTAGAATCAACATTTTTACAAAGCAAAAAGAATTTTTATCCACACTTTCCTCGCTATTATCCTTTGCAAAACTATCTTTGATCATTTTTCCACCAATAACTCCAAGTAAAACCAATGCAATCCAATGGTCTACGTTTTCAATTTTATTTATAAAATAAATACCGACGAAATATCCAAGCACCGGCATCAGGGATTGAAAGAAACCAAAATACACTCCCGGAATTATTATTGTCGTTGGTTTTAGTTTTTTTGTAGATAAACCCAAGGTGATTGATACGGCAAAGACGTCCATTGCCACCCCGAAAGCAATTAAAATAATTTCTAATAAACCCATAATAATTTATTTATCTCCAAATAGAACTTTTAACTTTCTTAAAATTAAAAAATATATTTCGACTTCCTCTATCAATCAAGTTGTGATTATATTCGCTCCAATTTTTAGGCTTGAGGGAAGTTTTAGTCTTTTTCAGAAAACCAAATTTTTAAGCACTTTTTAGCCTTTGAGGCTACTTGTTTTTTGTTGATTGGATCAAGTTACTTTTTGGAAATGCTAGATAAATCTGGCATTGTTGCATAAAGTATCGTAGAAAATATATGTATAGCTAGATTATAACTAAATAAGCAAAATCTGAAAAAGTTCATGGAGTATAAATAGTATGCTTAATCACGAAATAAAAAAGACTGACTTAGTGAACAAACTCAAAACATTACCAAAATTGCCTGGCGTATATATTATGAAAAATACGACTGGCGAAGTGATTTATGTTGGTAAAGCAAAGAATTTAAAAAATCGCGTTAAAACATACTTTCAAGGCGGAGACGGACGCTATCAACTAAACTCTTTAATGCGGCAATTTGCCAGTATCGAAACTATTATTACTGAAAACGAAAGGCAAGCTTTAATTCTAGAATCAGACCTCATCAAGCAATATCAACCTCACTATAATATTAAGCTCAAAGACGGTAAAGCTTACATTGTAATTCGGGTTGACTTAAACAATCAGTGGCCACGGCTCGAAGTTTTTCGTCAGGCTCAAAATGATGGAGCTAAATATTTCGGACCATATGCCTTTTCCTACGAAATAAAAACACTGCTGGAAGTTATAAATCAAACCTTAATGCTACGCACTTGTTCTGATAAAATCATGTATAATCGCGTGCGCCCTTGTCTTGAATATCAAATTAAACGCTGCTGTGCCCCATGTTGTGACCGTGTTAGCGAGCAAGAATACCGTAGCTGGGTTGAACGCGCTATGCTTATTTTGGATGGGAAAACTCAAGATGTTATTCAACAGTTAGAGGCATTAATGCTCAAAGCCAGTGCAGAGCAACATTTTGAAACTGCGGCTAAGTATCGCGATAGTATTGAAGTAATAAAAAAAATGAACACAACTCAGACTAATTATTCTGTTTCTTTTCGCAGTCGGGACGTGTTTGGTTTTTATCGTGAAGGCGATCAAGCTGAAATATCTATTTTAAAGCTGCGTAATGGGCGTATTAAAGATGTGCAAAGTTATGGTTTTAAAGATTTAGTTATGAATGATGACGAACTTTTAGGCGAGGTTTTAAGCCAATATTATGGGCGATCTGAGAGCTTATTGCCAGAAATTGTTTTACTACCATTTAATCTCAAAGATAGGGAAGTCAGAGAAATAGTGCTTAACGACAATTTAGATCACGGTAAAACCCAGGAAATACCAAAGATTAAAATTTCAAATCCTAAACGCGGTGAAAATGTAAAACTTCTCAATCTTGCAGCAGATAACGCAAAAGAAAATTACTTAGCGCGTTTTTCTGGAACTAATCAGGATAAAATTTTAGAATCTCTCAGGCGGGCTTTTCAATTATCAGATTTGCCGCATATGATTGAGTGTATAGATATTTCGCATTTTCAGGGCGCAGATACTGTGGCAAGCGTTGTATTTTTTCGAGGTGCTAAACCGGATAAAAGTCGCTATCGACGATTTAAATTGTCAGCGGAAATTGAAGGGAAACCAGATGATTTTGGAGCTATGCGTGAAGTTATTAGGCGGCATTTATCACGTTGTGCAGAAGAAAATACTTTGGCAGATTTAATGATTATTGACGGTGGTCCTACTCAGCTAGCGCAGGGGTTAGCAATTAAAAAAGAGCTAGGTTTAGATAAACCAGAAATGGTCGGTTTAGCCAAAAAACGTGAAGGACAGCATAAACTTTTTCGTCCACTTTCGGCTTTGGAAGAAAAGTTACTATTTCATAAAAATCAAGATTTGCTTTTTAGTCAGCGGACAGAACTAAAACAGAACAGAACAATTAAGCCAGAAAGAGTATTTATAGCAGGTGTAGCTGAGCCAGTGATTTTAAATCCAAGAAGTGCAGAAGAGTATTTGATTGAGCAGATACGTGACGAGGCGCATCGTTTTGCCATAGCCTTTCATCGTAAGCTTCGTAGTGAACATATTACGCGGTCGCAACTTTCGCAAATTCAGGGTATTGGCTTGAGACGCCAGAAAGCTTTACTAAAAGAGTTTGGCAGTCTTAAAACTATCAAATCCGCTACGGCGGCTGAAATTTCGACTCGTTGTAAAATCCCAATGAAACTAGCTGAGTTAATTGTTAAAAAATTGGGCTAAGCTAGCCTTCCAAAATATTATGGCTCTTTTGCAAATTCCTTGTAACGATGAAGCTGTTCGTGAAAAATTAATCCGAAAGAATTATTTACCAATTGGTCTGGCAATCAATCTGGTGCAACCCTATGTACATATAAATTGCAGAGAAATTCTCATAATGCCTAAAAAAGTGGCAATTATTATGCCCAGCTAGGATGATTATTTTTTAAATTTAAAATTATAGGTCACATAATACATTAAAAAAGCTATAACTATAATATATACCAATATAAACTATATTCTTTTTATTAATTAAAGCCAATTTTATGTGCCAACGACTTTGCCAACGACTTTTTGCTAGAAGACTTAGAAGACTTAACAGAATATATACTACGCCTGTGGTTACTACAGGCCGTCAATATTCAGAACCAATACGGAATATGTCGTCACAAGTTAAGCCAGACGGACAAGCACCACTAGTTAGAAATAATGTAACTAATTCACCGGAACTACCACAAGCTAAGCTAGACGGACAAGCACAACTAGTTATAAATAATGTAACTAATTCACCAAAACTACCACTAACTAAGCTAGACGGACAAGCACCACTAGCTAGAAATAATGTAACTAATTCACCAAAACCACCACTAGCTAAGCTAGACGGACAAGCACCACTAGTTATAATAAATAATAATTCACCAAAACCATCTTTGTCTACAGTTTCTGCAATCAACAATACGATTTTATCTGGAACTCCAGGCGTTACTCTAGCGCTAACTACAAATGTTTCTGGAGCTCGTTTTCAGACATTATGTATGTCATCAAACACAGCGGATATTTTGAAAAATGAGCAAGGAAGAAGAATTTGTGCCGACGGCATGGGGGGATATTTTGCATATGACGAAAGATCTGGTTCGGCATCTCTAATTTATGACGAAAGAAAAAAGGTAATGTGCTACAG
>JAITKM010000046.1 GCA_031278395.1 Deltaproteobacteria bacterium
TCTACACTATTTTTCAAGCTCTCACAAGACGTAACCACTTTTTTTAAAAATACAAAGAACTCTAAATGTGCCAATAATTTACAACTTATTGGCACACGAGGAGCAGATACTTGTTCCTACTTCTTTAACAAAATATCAAAATAATTTTATTCGTATAATGGTTTAGCGCTCCAGCTGTAATTTACAAATTCCTTTTCTCCGTTTTTGTCTAATCTTTCAGAACGAGAAACACCATACAAAGCTTTTCCATTACTAGAAAGCTCAATGGTAGAATTTGTTTTAACTCCTTCCTCTAACTCAAGAGTGAATTTCAACTCTTTCTTAGAACCATTCTCTGAATACACAACGTTTTTAAATGGCGTTCTGATAAGTGCAGATTTTATGCCTTTTGGATTTTGTTCTAACTTAACTTCCGCAATAGATAAACCAGTAATTGCCCCATTCTCATTGTTGATAATGAAAATGCCGTCTGGTTCAGAGGTAAGGTTATTCTTGTTGCTCCAAGCCCAAACTCCACTAAAAGGATTAGTTTTTACTTTATCTACATCATTAAGTTCAGCTTTTTGAGCATTAAGAACTTTTTCTGCCTCTAGTTGGTTATCAAACTCAGCACTATACCAATCTACTAGTTTGCCAGCGATCAACTCTTTATTTTTACCGACTCTGACATAACCATCATTAGCAACAATTGAACCTGTAACTGCATTATCACCCGAGATTTCATAATAAAGCTCTGTTACGCCTGCTTCTTGCAAGTCAACAACTTCACCTTCTTCTGAAATACCATTTTGGTTTTTATCAAACCACAACGACAATGGTTTTAATTCTCTACCACTTACCTTTTCGTCTCCGTCTGCATCCAAAGAAGCCAGCGCCTCAAAACCATTTTGCCATTTTTTACCAAAAGCAAATTGCCCTAAAAGCTGCTGTCCGCTAGTAATAGAACCTTTCTTCTCTGGATCAAAAACAAGAAGTGGGGTGCTTTTACTTGCTTGCCAAATGACATACTTTTTATTGTCAACTAAGCCCAACGGAAACTGAACGATCGTCACAGATTGTTGTTTATTATCCCAAACCAAGCTAATTGGTGAGAGAGTATACATAGTAACTGAAGCAATACCAAGAAGGGCAAGATCTGCTGCAGATACTTGTACTATATTACATTCTGAATCAAGAAAAATTGAACTTGTAGAGTTAACAGCTGTAGAATAGTCACTAGTTAAATAACGTCCATATCTTCCACTTTGACTACCATCAAGTCCTTTCATCACCGCGCACAATGTTTCTTTTTCTCCTTGAGTAAGACCACTACTTATTCCTTTTACCGCATCGCAACTAGTGAGGCACCCCCCTCTATTATAACCACCAGCACAAGTCCCCATATAAGCTGCATATCCAGCTGTACTACCTTTTCTATTAGTGTATAAAGTTTCACCATCACTATTTTTCCAAACAGTCTGACTTTTATTCTGAGCAGTAAAAGTACTCATAGGCATTTGAATAGCCTTAAAACAATTTGAATTATTAACCATACCAATATTAGCAGTTAAGGTGCTACTTACGCTATCATATTCCCTCGCATTTCTAACAGCGGTAAATTGCGTAACAGTTCCATGACATCTACCATATGCCTGTCCAACCTGTTTCAAGCAAACCTTACAACTTTGTGCTGTTGTACCGCCTTCACAGTCACTGCTTTTTTCACATACAGCATTACAAGCGCTTTGTTTACAAGTTCCATTTGCACTAACATTTAAAGTCTCTGCTGGTGCTCCAGTATATGGCACACAAAAACTACATGTCCCATCACCACCCTGACAATCCGTTATCTTGATACATCCCAAGTTACAAGCTGTTTTGCTGCATTGACCTTTTGCTTCTGGTTTTGACGCCGTAGGAGTTTTACAAAACAAACACTCATTTTTTAGAATGTTATCAAATTCTTCTTCCCCACATTTACATTCATCAATTTTGGCAACAACAGAATTATGCTCTAATTGACAACGATGACCGCATTTTTTAATAATCTCACTAGGACATAACTCATCGTATTCATCTCCACTTTGAAGAGCAGAAGCTATTTGAGTCTGGTTATTAAACATAACCAAAAAATAACTAACAAATAATAGATAAGATAAATTGCATAATTTTTTTAATTTATTTTTCACTGTCTGACCCTTAAAAAATTGTTTGTTTATATTCACAGAAAAAAATCTCGACCGCAATTATCAAAAAAAAAAAAACTAGGCAAGTAGTAAAAAACAACAGGTTCCTTTTTCCGCAAACGCCGACATAAAAACAGGACAACCCGTAGGAGCAAGATGCACTAATACTAACTAGAGCACCGCGGACACAGTCAAGACTGTAACACAGCCAATTCTGGCGATGTTCCTTACTCTGGACAATCATGGTCAGCGGCGTTTAGCGAGAGCAGAGCTATATGCATTTACGAACAATTTGGGTCATCGCGTTTATTTGGAGTTTACGCAGGTATTAGATGTGGTGGAGGTGATCTATGAGAGCAAAAGGAACTTGTCAATGGAATCGTGGAAAGTTGGTGTGGCGGGGGGGTAATTGGTGGAGTTGAGGATTTGTATAATTAGAGAGAGAGATTTTTTATTCTGGTGCAGCGAGTATAGAATTTGTGTCAATATAAAAAAGCTACAAAAAGCCCCCTGCACCAGAATAATCACCAGAAGCATGACAGAACCGTTTTTACATTCTACATTTATCGATTTCAAGTTTTACACGATCTTTGTCAAATGTTGTTTTATTGTTGTATTGGCCGATAAACTTTGACTTGCAACCATAATTGTAATTAATCGTAACTCTTATTGTATCTCCCTTCGCAAAATTAAAATAAATTGATCGATTAGATTCATCATTTAAAGATCTTTGTTCTTTTAAAATACCTTTAGAATTTTCATGATAAATAACAAATTTGTGATAACAAGCTGAATTGTTGTGAATATAAATTCCTTGGTTAGGCTGATCTACTATGGAGATAATTTTCTTATTCTTCCAGTCAATTGAATACTTACCTTCAAAACATAAACTCAAATCATTGTAATCGCCATCATTGTAATCCTCAAAATTCAATCCAAATTTAATGACAGACGTTTTAAATGTTGAACCTGAACAAATTCCATTTTCGCAAACCTTACAATCATCAGTCGAACCCGCACAATCTGAACTACTAGCGCATATTGCACCACAAGCTTTATTGCCGCATGTATCGCCAACACAAAATTTGCATCCCCCATTTCCTCCAACGCAATCCGCAGGATTAGAGCAAGGCTGGTCACAAGCACTATCGGTGCAAATTTTAGATAAACTACAAAACTTACAATTAAAATCACCACCAGCGCACGAACTCTTATCTTCACAAGCAATACCACAAGCACTGGAACTGCATTTTTTATCTACAGAACAAAACCTGCAATCTAATATGCCAGCACCAGCCAAACCAGCACAATCTGAATTGTTGCAACATGCTCCACCGCACGCTACATTTGTCGGCTGTTCGCTGCTGCATAGCATATCTCCGCTTTCCTGACCGATAGAAACGCGCAAGATTAAAAATGCATTTATTACAAGCACGCTAAACACTAGTGCGCATAATAAAAACACTGAACTTAAAAATTTTAAATTAGTTTGCTTCATGGTCTTGCCTTTTAAAAAATTTTTTTATTAAAATTAATTTCCTAACTATAACGGAGTTTCAGAAAAAAAATTCCCGACCGCCGTTATCAAAAAAAAAAAAAATAGACAAGTAGTAAAAAAATATTAGGTTTTTCTCTTGTTTCTTATAAACAAAAGATCTTTTTAATATTAATACTCTTTGAAAAACCATATAAGGGTTACTTTTTGAGTTTTTTGTATGCCTTCTGTAATCTCTTCCCATGCTAAAATATTACATTAAAATTGCTCTTTTAAAACCTCTTGAAACATTAAATCATTCTGTATTCTATTTACATGCCGCGCGCATGATAAAATGCAAAATCTTCTTTCATGCTTATTCATTTCCGAGAAATTTATAAGAATTATACAACTCTTCAACCTCAGCAGAAAAACGAACGTTATTTATTGGGGGCTTGCTTACATCCGGCAACCCCTTACGTCTTTCTGCAAGAATTGGATTATTACGAATTAAACGCGCCTAAGGAGAATTTTCCAGATTTTCCAAATATATAATTAGTTCCGTATAAGCAGATAATATTTCTGTAGCGATAGTGCGGTTAATTTCTTTCTCGTTAGTCCGTTCACAATGTGAAATAACATTAAAAAATTTTGATTTTGGAATATATTCAAGAGAAAAAGCATTGGCTTTCTCATTTTCAGTTAATAAAAGATTTGATAAGTCTGCTGCTGTATCTAATTTAATATAAAAATATAAGATTTGTGATTCTCGGTTTAATCCCGTGTTATTATAGTTCTTAGTCCAGTGTTTAATTACAAAATACGGAACATATTTTTCTTCTTTTAGCAGGTGAATTCCCGTTTCCTCAAGTACTTCCCTGCGAATACAAGCAGAAATATCCTCACCCCGTTCCAGATGACCTCCAATAAGCTGGATGCCTCCGCCAGATCTTGCAACCAATATTTGCTCCTTAGAGTTAATCAAAAAGACCTTAATCCTAATAACAACTTCATCAATGGCGTTTTCGTCAAGTCCATCACTATTGTAGATTTTTACATGCATCATTCCCTCTGCTAAAAATAATCAATCTGAAATCTTCATAGTCTAAGTAATAAAAAAGCAAGTGGTTGGCTACCACTTGCAAGAAATAAAAAACCTTAGATAAGCTTTTTATACTTACCAAAAATTTCCAAAGCAACCGCGACAGATGTCTTTGCACCTACATTAACAACACAATTAAAAGGCAAATTATTTAAAACGTTTGTCCCCAATAATTTACCTTCGTAATCTAGTCTTTCACAATATTTTTGATATGCCTCATCAAAAGATGTGAAATTTTCAGTAAAACATCGCCTGCGGAAAAATATTTATAATAAAACCATCCTGATAATATGTTCCCTACAGTAGATTTACCGCTGCCTGGATTTTCAGTTAATATAATAACTCTACCCATATTTAGTTTTTCCTTTCTTGGTTAAAAAAAATGAAAGTATTTATTGTGAAAGTGACCCCGCACCAGCCCCATAATAAAACAGAACAAAAAAAAAGAAAAAACATAACACCCTAAATTACTTTAACTCTAAGTTGGTAATTTGATTCTTAAATATGTTTTCCACATATCTAAAAATTCGTTATTTGTTATATTTAACCTTTTATAAGGAGTCGTCTCTTCTA
>JAITKM010000004.1 GCA_031278395.1 Deltaproteobacteria bacterium
GAATGGTCAATTTCCCACCTGTCAAAGTCCGGTGCGAAGTCTTTTGCGAAAAAGACCCAGCCTTTGCGCCTTATTCTTTCAAATATGCTGTTTTGTGCGTCTTTCTTCATGGGATGCCCTTTCTATTTAGTAGAAATATAGTATAGTTTTTCTACTAAGCCCAGCGAAAAAAAGCAAGAAAAATAATAAAGTAGGCTAGTCCGCGATAGAACGCGGTCGCGTCCCTTGGTTCTGAATTTGCGGATAAGGCGGACGGGGTTAGTGCCAAGGGTTTGATACTCCTGTTTTTCACACCAGTTCAGAAAGTATGAAATGAACATCAGGCAGTGGTTCGCCTGCACCTGCGTATACTCGCCAACGGTTAGGTGCATTTTTTCAAGATGGCGAACATTTACCTCGTTTAGCGGAAATGGTGGAATTGGCAGACACGCTAGACTTAGGATCTAGTGCTTTTAGTGTGTGGGTTCGACTCCCCCCCCTTTTTTTTTCGCATAGCCATTCTTACTTACTTACTTAAGTCCTACAGACAAAAAACTATAGTAATTATAAATGTAGTTTTTTATTCTATTCAGTTATGACAGTTAAGACTTCTATAGAAACGGAAAGTGAGGTTTTTAAAAATATTAAAATTGAAATCCCCTGCGCGATATTTAATGCGCAAATGGCTCAAAAGCTTGGTTCGGTTGCTGGGCGGTGTGCAGCTGAAAGGTTTTCGCAAAGGCAAAGCGCCTAAGGATTTCGTTTTCTGGTTCAGCAGGATTTCACCTCGAAACCGCTGTACCAGAAATAATACTATGGTTAGTGCATAGTGGTTAGTTTGCATGCGGAGATTATCACCGATTGTAAGTTCAAATCATTAAATCACTATGCACTAACCTTATTTTGTTTTTATTAACCCCAGAGGACACACAGAGAGTACAGATAACATAGAAGGGGGTATTTAATTATCCTTCATACTCTCTGTGTATCCTCTGGGGTTAAAAAATTCCATTTGTAAGGTTTTAGACGTTTCAAACTAAGTAGTGGGCAAAGAAGAATTTGCTAGTTCTATTGAGTAACCTTTTTCCACGATAATTAGGATAATTTTTTTGAACTATCCTTTTAAACTCTTCAGGTGTTTTGGCTACTCCTGCAATAGAATGTAAACATCTAAAATATTCTATTTTGTTTTGAATATCTTTTAAAGTTTCCAAACTATAATAAGGAGTTAAAACTAAATCATAGCTTTTATTTAAGACGCTTTTTAAATGGGATATCATGTATATGATATCGGCTTTGCGAGGAACAACTGAATGAATATGGTGTCCAAACAAATGGAGATAGACCGCGTTGATATCTGGCAGTTCTACATTAAAAGTTTTAGGTGAGGTATTTAAAATTTTTATTCTGATACCTGCAATAACTGTTTCTGAATTATCAATGTATTCATGAATTACAGGAACTGAACTATCAAAAATTTCTCCGTATTTTCGAATATGACAATCGATGATTATTCTGCCTGTCCCTTTACTGCAATAATGAACAGCATTTTTAGTCGAATATCTTTTGACGTCTGGTAAAAAACTCGCTCCGACTGCACGATACATAACTAGTATGCCTGCTATTTGTAGCTTGGAAAGACTAAGATATAGTTCCAATTCTTTAATGTTTTCAAAGAAGCAAGGAGTTTCAATGATCAGTGCTTCTTGGTTTTTTTCTAAAATATAAATTTCGTCATTTAGAGAATCATTAGTCTTATAAGCATGTAATTTTATTTCACCAAAATCATAGATATGAACTTCACCTTTATTTAGCTTAATAATTTGAAAAGGATTATTTTCCATATTTTTTACTACTCCATTTTTACAAAGTTACTACTCTCAAACTGCACCTCAACCGAGCCGACAACAATAGCATTAAATTCTAAAAAGTCTAGTTTAGTTAAAAAAAAACAGAACTAATTATATTTAAAACTTTATAATGAAAAAAAATAATAATTTAATATTGATTAGAATAAGTATTATACTTAGGAATAATTTTCATTTTTGTATTTTGACACTGAAGATAAGCCAGGGCTAAGTATAAGAAAAATTAAAATAATCCTGATATGTTGCCTTGATTATCTATATCTATGTTTAGGGCTGCTGGGAATTTAGGTAAGCCTGGCATGGTCATAATATCTCCGGTTAAGACGACAATAAAACCAGCTCCAGTAGAAAGTTTAACGTTTTTTATATTAATGTTAAATCCAGTTGGTCGCCCTAAAAGTTTGGCATTGTCTGAAAGAGAATATTGCGTTTTGGCAACACAAATTGGCAGTGCAGCAAATCCAAGTTTTTCAATTTGCAAAATTTTCTCTTCTGCAAGTTCTGAATAAACAACACCATCAGCACCATAAATCTTTTTTGCTAGAATTGAGATTTTTTCTTTGATTGGTTGCGTAGTAGAATATAATGGAGCAAAATTTGATTTTGTTTCACAAAGAGCAATGACTTTTTTCGCAAGATTTGCCGCTCCAGCAGAACCTTTGGCAAATCCTTCACAAACCTCAGCTACAACTTCCTGAGTTTGGCAAAAATCTAATACAGCTTGGAGTTCTTCTTCAGTATCTGTGAGAAATTTATTAATACTTACTATTAATGGCACACCATATTGTTTTAAGTTTTCAATGTGTGCCGCTAAATTGCAAAGCCCACTATGTAAGGCAGGCAAATTTTCCAAAGCCAGATTTTCCTTTGTTATACCACCATTGTATTTTAAAGCTCGAACCGTTGCGACTAAAACAATCGCCGACGGAATAAAACCTGCCACTGGACACTTAATATCTAAAAATTTTTCAGCTCCTAAGTCTGAACCAAAACCGGCTTCAGTAACACAGTAATCAGCTAATTTTAAAGCTAACTTTGTTGCGCGTATAGAATTACAACCATGTGCAATATTCGCAAAAGGTCCACCATGAATAATCGCCGGCGTATTTTCTATAGTTTGCACTAAATTGGGTTTGATGGCTTCTTTTAAGAGCGCTGCCATTGCGCCTTGCATTTTAAAATCCCGGACAAATAAAGGTTGGTCAGATGTTGAATAACCAACTAGTATATTGCCTAAACGATTTTTTAAGTCTTGCAAGTCTTCAGCTAAACAGAGAATTGCCATGATCTCACTGGCAACTGTAATCACCAAACTGTCTGCTCGCTCCAGACCATTTGTTTTGGCACCTTGACCTATACTAATTGAGCGTAGAGACCTGTCGTTCATATCCATGCAACGCTGGATACAAATGCGCTCCAGATCAAGTTTTAATTCATTTCCATGATAGAGGTGATTATCAACGACAGCACAAAGTAAATTATTAGCTGTAGTAATGGCGTGCATGTCGCCAGTAAAGTGTAAATTTATTTCTTCCATTGGTAGGACTTGTGAGTAACCACCGCCAGTAGCTCCGCCTTTTAACCCAAAAACTGGGCCTAGTGAAGGCTCGCGCAGTGTAATAATTGCATTCTTTGTGTGAGTTAAAGCCATACCAAGTGCAATAGTGGTTGTAGTTTTACCTTCACCAGCAGGTGTGGGATTAATGGCAGTAACTAAGATTAGTTTGCTGTGATTAGGCTTGTTACTTAATCGCAAAAATAATTCTTCTGAAAGTTTGGCTTTATATTTACCATATAGTTCTAGGTCCTCAGTAAAAATCCCAAGTTTTTTGGCAATTTCTGTAATGGGGAGCATTTTAGTTTGTTGAGCAATTTCAATATCAGATAGCATATGGTTGATGATTTTTATAAAGTGCTAATTAAAAAGCTTTCATTTTGAGGAGGTTTGTTGTAGTGCAACAATTCTTAAAAGTCAAGAAACTATATATACTTCTAACTTCGTGTATGCCTAGTGAGAAACAAAAAAATATGGAGAATCAGCGTGTTTTATGAAAAAAGAAAATATTGAAAAAAGTTTTGAAGCTAATTTTAAAAAGCTAGAACAGTTATCAAAAGAATTACAAGAGGACAATATTTCGATTGATGAATTAGTTCCGCGTATGAAGGAGGCGTTAACTTCAATTAAAATTTGTAAAGAAGTTTTGCAGGAAACTAAGGTTAAACTCACTGAAGTGAGCAATGAATTTAAAGAACTTAACACTTCCAACGATTAGTTTTTAATAACTTAATGTTGCAAGGTTTGTTTACTGGGGTAGTGTTTGATTGTTACGTAAAGCTATATTAGTTGCAGTTATAAGTATAGAATGAATACCAGCCAGAGATTCATCTTTTTTAACGCAGTTTAAATTATCCGACTTTCCAATTTTAGTTTTTTGTTTACCTTCGATTTGTAAAACAACTGGTGGGTGTAGGGGAGAGAGGCTTTCCAGAAAAAGTTCACATTCTTCGTTAAGTGTATCGTCTAATACGATTACATCTGGTTGTTCTTTCTCAAGAAGTCTTAATCCTTCAGTTGCATCCTGAGCGTAAAATAATTCAAGTTTATCTGTTTTTTGCAAAGCTTGGGCAATGCACTTTTTAAATTCAAATATTAATTCATCTTCTTCGACAAATAAAATTTTAGTTGTATTTGGGTTTTGCATACTTGCTCCTTAATAATTTTAGCATCGTGCTAAAATTAACTACGGATTCAATATCGACAAAACTAAAAAAATACTAAAATCTAAGGATTCTAATGGGATACCTGTTTGTTTTCTGGTCTGGGCTTCTTTTTCATAATATACTTAAGGATTCTAAAAATGCACGTATGTTTTGTGAACGCGCTGTTAAACTAAAGCCTGCCGGCGCGCGCAATAATTTAGGGGATATTGAAATGTAAATGAAAATTATAACTGTGCAGAAAAAAGCATAATCTGAAAATATTTATAAAAAACGATCTAAAAAACTGAGAAGACAGAAAAGTTAATTCATGCCCATAAGTTACATGGAGAAATAATGGGAAACAGGGAGTTAAGTAGTTAATCGTAAAAACATCTTGCTAAAGCAAAGTTTATAACCTATTGCACAAATCATATTATTGTTGGTGCGGTTAAACGCGCTTTTTATTTATTTAAGGAGATTTATGTTTAAACAATTTTTATCTTTGACATTATGTGTTGTTTTTTCCGTTGCTGTTACCGCATGCAAAAAGGACAAGCCAGTACTGCAAGCAGATGCAACTGATAGAATAATAACTGTTGCTACAGCAGATGCTGAAAGGGTGCGGGAAACGTTACAGTTTAAATTGAATTTGCCAAAAGATTTGGAGGAAAAATTTTTAGACTTATTTGTTAAAGATCTTAATAAGAAAGGGGAAATTAGTGAACTTGTAAAGTCCTTTTTAGATTTTGATATTAAGACCGAATATTTTATAGCTAGCGACAAAGAGCTTTTCTCGTCAGTAACCTACAATGTTAGAACAGGAAAGCGAATTTATTCGTCTGTAGTAGCTGATAAAACGCTTTTTGTTGATATTACAGGTTTAAAGCCAGTTATTCATGATATTATTTCTAGTTTTGGCAGTCTCACTAGTGAAGCAAGTAAAGCAAACCAGATGGTAGATGTGGTTTTAAAAGACGTTAAATGGGTTTCTACAACTGCTGACGATATTATAAACTTATTAAGTTCTCTGTCAAATAATGTCGATGATGCACTTGCTAAAACAGCATTGCAACTAAAGGCTGCTACGGGTGATGATCCACAAAAAGTTAATGACGATCTTGAGGCATTACAAAATACAAAAAAATTTTTCTTATCAGAAAATCAAAAGGAGCAAATAAGAGATTTATTTGAACTAAAATCTATTTTGCCAAAAGCAACACGTAAGCAGTTGTGGGTTGAAGTATCTAACGCCTTTAAAAATTATAAATCTGAATTTGTAATTGAACAAAGCGGCGTCTATAATTTAAAATTAAATACAGAAAATATCGTTCCTTTCATTAAATCGGTTACTTTTTATCTAATAGATAATGTTGAAACAATTCAGGTAAACGTTAACAATTTTTTAACGATATTATTAGACGTAATTACTGATGGAGTTTTTCAACAACCAGAAATAGAACAGGAAAAACAGAAATTTTTTGAAAAAATTGATGAACTCGTTGCAGATGTTAAGCAAAATCGTGATTTGCTTAAATCAGAACTTGAGACGTCAATGATTGCCGTTGCAATGCTAACTGGAATGGCAAGCGGAAGTTCTTTTAATTTTCAGTGGTCAAACAAAAATGATATTAGTTCATATTCACAAGACATTATAATTAAAGTGCCTATATATAATGTGTCGGCTAATGTTAATTTTAAACATGAGGCGTCAGATATTTCGGAAATTAGTGTCGCTGTTCCTACCAAAGACATAATTTCAATTATTGAATTGCAAGAACGCTTTAATAAGGTCTTTGCTAAAACCACTAACTTATAAAATTGAATAGGGCGTGCAAAACACACGCCCCTCATTTTTTTAAAACCCTTTGAGGTTTGTAAAAGTCTCGGCTTTATTTGTTTTATTAGGATTGTCGTCAGTTAGTAAGCCTTTGGCCAAAGTTATCATGCTACCAACATCACTTAAGTTAGCTGGTAAAACAAGGGTGTTACTCTTTTGAGCTAGTTTACCAAACTCATCTAAATACTTTTCAGCGATTTTTAATTCCATAGCTTTATTACCACCTTGACTTGCCAGGGCTTGAGCTATAAGAACAATACCTTCAGCGTTAGCTCTAGCCAGGGCTAAAATAGCTTCAGCTTGACCTTCAGCTTCGTTAATTTGTTGTGCCTTATTAGCTTCAGATTCTTTAATAACCCGCTGTTTATTACCTTCAGCTTTATTGATTTCAGCTTCCTTAAAGCCTTCCGATTCTAAAATATTAGCACGCTTGTCTCGCTCAGCGCTTACTTCTCTTTCCATCTTAGCTAAAATTTCTGGTGGTGGAGTAATGTCTTTAATTTCATAACGCCAAACCTTAACCCCCCAAGCTTCAGAGGCGTTATCAATTTGGCTTACAATAGCTGCGTTGATACGTAAGCGTTCTTCAAATGTTTCGTCCAGTTTTAACTTTCCGATTTCACTTCTGAGTGTGGTTTGAGCTAATTGCACAATGGCATATTCATAGTTTGCAATACCATAAGAAGCACGGTGTGCATCCATAACCTGTAAATAAACAATACCATCAACTTCCATACGCACATTGTCTTTAGTAATACAAATTTGGCAAGGTGTATCAATTGCTCGTTCTTTGAGTGAATGGCGATAAGCAATTATATCAACGAAAGGAATTAAAAAATGTAATCCAGCGCCCAAGGTATTGTGATATTGTCCCATTCTTTCTGTAACATATGCTGATTGTTGTGGAACAATCACGATCGACTTAGAAAGCAATACTACAACGGTAAACAATAAGGCTACAACTACTGCCAATAATCCTGTTATCATACAAATTCTCCTATTATTAAACTACAAACGGTTATTAAAAAATTTAAACTGTAACATATGCTGATTGTTGTGGAACAATCACGATCGCTTTACGAAGCATAAAGACTACAATTATTAATAAAAAAATTTTAACCATTAATAACTTCCATACAAAAATAACCCTATACAAATGCCTCTTAAACCTACTCGATAATTAATGTAATCCCATCTTTGCGAGAGATTTTATAAGATTTGCCAACTTCTAACGCTGTGTTGCCTAAATTACGCACTTTACAAACAGCTCCACGAGTATTACCTGTCCCTGATTCGTTAGGGTTGATATCATTTCCCTCAATCGTAACGTAGTCGTCTAATATGATATCTTTTTTATTGCTTGAGAGATGATTAATTAGAGGTTTTTTGGCAAATACAAACAACAAAACAATTGTAACAGCACAAATAAAATATTCGGCTGAGGAACCTATTTCAAATCCACAAAGCTGAGCTATGCCAGAAATTGCGCCAGTAATAATACCAGCTAAACCAATAAAGACTAAGAAGAAGTCTAGCGGAATTAACATCTCTAGAGATAAAACAATTAATCCTATAATTATCCAAAGCCACCAATTCATATACTTTTCTCCTGAATTAAATTGAATTTTTAAATTTTTTTAAGTTGTATATCAGACTTATTTTTATCAGTTCGGTTGATAACTTCGATTTTTTTTCCGAAAGTGCTGGAGATATATCATATTAGATGTAATTTTCTAAATTCTTGTGCAAATTTTTTATAAATTTCGTATAAAAATTATAAATATCTTGCATTGGTCATCTTAAATGGCTAAAATCCGCTGCATTTTGATAGGGGAAGGAGGCTGGTTACAACTTAACAAATGGAGATTTAAAATTATGTTCAAACGAATTTTTTTATTTATTTTAACTAACTTCTTAGTCATTACCACAATTAGTATAATTCTAAATTTGTTAGGGGTGAATGGTTATCTGACTGAAAATGGTATTGATTATTCAGCGTTGATAATTTTTTGCTCAGTTTGGGGTATGGGCGGCGCTTTTATTTCGCTACTACTTTCCAAAACTATGGCAAAGTGGATGATGGGAGTAAAAATTATTAATCCTAATTCGATTAGCGAATATTCTGGCGAATATGCTAGTTTGCTAGCAACGGTTGAAAGCCTTGTTATGCGTGCGAATCTGCCAATGCCAGAGGTTGGCGTGTATGAAAGCAGTTCTCCAAATGCATTTGCAACTGGCGCTACTAAATCATCGTCTTTAGTTGCAGTCTCAACTGGTTTGCTACATTCAATGGATAAGAATGAATTAGAAGGAGTATTAGCTCACGAGATTTCGCATATTGCTAACGGCGATATGGTAACAATGACTTTGCTTCAAGGTGTTATCAATGCTTTTGTGATGGTGCTTTCGCGACTTTTAGCTCAGGTGATAATGCGTAATTCTGATCGTCGAGGTGAAACAACTTGGTTGGTAGTGCTGTTGCAAATTATGCTTTCAATACTTGGCTCTTTAGTGGTTTGCTGGTTTTCAAGACAGCGTGAATATAGAGCTGATAAGGGGTCTGCTGATTTAGCTGGACGACAAAAAATGATTGCTGCTTTGCGGGCATTACAAAAAACAGTTAATCTCAAGACAGAAGAAGCGCATGAATCTTTTGCATCTTTACAAATATCGTCAAAACCATCTTTTTGGTCGTTGTTCAGCACGCATCCGGATTTAGAGGATAGAATTAAGGCGTTAGAAAATAACTATGTTTAATATTGTTTTAGTTCACCCTGTAATTCCGCAAAATACAGGTAATATTGGTCGTTTGGCAGGAGCGACCAATACGCTTTTGCATTTAATTGAGCCATTAGGGTTTGAAATTACGGATGCGAAAGTTAAGCGTGCTGGGCTGGATTATTGGCCTGAAATAAAACTCATTATACATAAGTCGTGGGAACATTTTTTGGCTGCGACAAATGCTCAGCCCGAACAAATTTATTTATTAACTAAAAAAGCTGAGCAGTTTTACTTTTCAGCAAAGTTTAAAGCTGGCGATTTTTTGGTGTTTGGCGCAGAAACAACTGGTTTGCCGCCAGAACTGCATGAACGCTATCCGCAGCAGCGTTATCGTATTCCAATGAATAATCCTAATGTTCGTAGTTTGAATTTATCTAATTCTGTATCAATAGTCCTTTACGAAGCTAAACGTCAGGTTGAATTTAATTTATAAAAATACAAATAAATCAGAAAACAGCTACACACCACGAATTAGCCTAAAAAAGGCTTCCTGAACGGTTATTATACTAGGTTATTAGTTAAATAACTAGTTGTTTTTACATGATATTTTTTTATAAAAAATTATAAGTCAATTATTTTTAAAAAAGCTTTATAATATAGGTACGAGATTAGAATAAGCTACTAATAAACCTAAAAACAGATGACGACAGTAGAGCTAGAAAAACAACCTAAAACAAATAACACGATCTTTGGATTTATGAAGTCTTTAGTCGATGGCGCGGCTAAGTTCGTATCTGCGATTGTTCCTAGTTATGTCAAACAAGTAGTTAGTCACGTTTGTAAATCCATAGATTTAGTTACGAGAACCTTATTTTGCTCACCAAATTTAAAGAATGAAGATTTTAAAATCTTAGAGCTACCTACTACGCTAACTAGCTATACTGGCGGAGGTAGTTACTCAATAGCTAAACAACAAGAAATTAAATTTGAAGAAATAAAACAAGAAAATCAAAAAAAAGTTGACCAGGCTATTGGGAAAATCTCAACTTCAAATTTACCACCAAATATTAAACAAACCTTTGTTAATGCTCTCGCTATTAAAGATGCGCTGGGATATCCAGCTAGTTTGTTAGGGGAAAGATTAGTTAAAATGAATTCCATTGATAGTGAGCAAATTCTAAAAGAGTTCGCCTCTTATTTGTAGTCCTATTTTTGTTGCCTTTTTTAGTAAGAGGTAATCCTACAAGGCGCGCATCTCTACTCTAGGTAATGAGTAAAGCCGCTCGCACAAATGCAGGGCGTCCTTATACGTCAATTTCAACGACGTCAGCCGAGGCTTGAATCATTTCATAACGTCTTTGCGTGTCACTACCCATTAGGGCTTCTAATTCTTGATTTGCTAGTTGGGCATCAGAAATTGTAACTCGTAACAGCGTGCGATTTTCTGGGTCAAGCGTAGTTTCCCAAAGTGTCTCAGGGTTCATTTCCCCTAAACCTTTATAACGCACAATGCGCGGATTAGATAATTTGTGCTTTTTTAAAATTACTTCTAACTCCTCATCTGAATATGCCCAATAAACATTGGAAACTCGCGCCTTAGTTTTGGTTGCAACACCAGTTTTCTTGGCTTTAGCTTTTTGGCTCTTAAAACTCGCGCTACTCGTTTCAAGCGAACTACCTTTGGGAAAAATTCCATAAAGCGGTGGATTACCTAAATACAAATGTCCAGCCTCAATCAAAGCTCGAATATGTTTAAAGAAAAACGCCATCAGTAAAGTTCCAATATGCATACCGTCAGAATCTGCATCAGTTAAAATAATTATTTTTCCATAACGCAATTTTTCCAAACGCACATCATTATCAAAACCACAGCCCAACGCAGAAATAATATTTGAAAATTCCTTATTTTCCACGATTTTTTTACCATTAGAAGTAATCGTATTTAGAACTTTCCCACGTAACGGCAAGACAGCTTGTATATTTCTGTCACGCCCCTGCTTAGCTGAACCGCCAGCTGAATCACCCTCTACAATAAATAACTCAGTCAGCTCCTGCTTGTTACCGCTACAATCTGCCAGCTTCCCCGGCAAATTCAGTCTATGACTGACTCCCACCTTGCGGCGTATACTTTGCACTGCCTCACGTGAAGCAGTGCGCGCCTTTGCTGCAAGTAAAACTCGCCCCATAATAGCTTGAGCAATACTTGGTTTTTGATTCAATTGTTGTTCTAAAATTCGCAAAGCATTTTCAACCAACGGTGTAATTTCGGGATTATTCAGCTTGCTTTTAGTCTGTCCTTGAAACTGCGCCTGATATAAAGCGCTTGGAATTTTTACAGAAACTAAACAAATTAAGCCTTCACGAATATCGTCGGCAGTGATTTTTAAACCTTTAGTTTGCACCTTGTGGACGTTCATGTAGTTTCTAATTGCTCGCACAATGCCTGATTTTACTCCAATTTCGTGAGAGCCTCCGTCATGAGTGTAAATTCCGTTAGCAAAAGAGAGAAACTCTTCCTTAGGGTTTTCAGTCCAAGCTAAAGCAATAGAAATTGAAATTCCGTCTTCTTTATTGATGAGAAAATTCTCGCCGACAACAGTTTCTTTTTGATCTTGGATTAGTTGGGCTAAATAAGATTTTAACCCGTCTAAATAACAAAACTCTTCTTGAATTTTAGAAGCTTCGTCAATTAATGTAATTTTTAATCCAGGGTTAAGATAGGTTTTGGTTTGAACCGTATTTCTAATATACGAAATGGAAAACTTTCTTTGATTAAAAATTTCACTGTCTGGGCGAAAAAAAATAGATGTGCCGTGCGAACTGCCACAACTAGCTGTTTTTTTTGCATCAGTTTTTATAGTTTTTAAGCTACTGGTTGGTTTGCCGCGACTAAAGTTTTGCTGGTAAGTCTTACCCTCGCGAGTAATGGTCGCCACTAACTCTTCACTGAGAGCATTGACAACCGAACTACCAACGCCGTGTAAGCCGCCAGAAGTTTGATAGTTCTTACCCGAAAATTTACCACCTGCGTGTAGGGTGGTGAGAATAATTTCTAGTGTAGGTTTTTTAAATTTCGGGTGCATGTCTACTGGAATGCCGCGACCATTGTCGGTTATAGTTACGCTTTGTTGGTCTTGGTGCAGAATAACTACGATTTTATCAGCAAAGCCGTTCATAGCTTCGTCAATGCTATTATCTAAAATTTCGTCAACTAATTGATGTAGTCCACTTGGGGTGTCTGTGCCAGCAATGAACATACCGGGACGCTTTCGGACAGGTTCTAAACCTTCTAAAACTTCAATATCCTCTGCCGTATAACTTGATTGCTTGGTTTTATTTTTTGAGATAGTCATTTTTTTATTTCTTGCTTATTTCTTGATTTCTTATTCTTTTGACAAAACCTTTTTTTATAATTTTTTCGCCACGACGAGAACGAGTAGCAATAGTCAGACTGCATATGCCAAATTCCTGTACACTGGTTTGGTTTAGGCCTTTTTCAAGCTCAATTGTAATTAGCTCTTTTTTATCCACGCCTAGCACGCCGATTAATTTATCTTCATCTGGCATACGTTGCAGAATAACGCCTTTAGCAACTCCGCTTAAAATTGGCACTTCGTTTTTAGCAAACAACAAAGCATAGCCCGCTTGGCTAAGTAGGAAAAAAAATTTTTTTTCAGGATTAATTTCTAAGACGCCGCCTAATTTATCTTTGTCCGTAAGTTTGATTAGTTTTTTGCCGGTGCGTTTTGTATCCGACAAAATACTTTTATTCACTCTAAAGCCCAGCCCTTTCTTAGTCCAAAGCAAAATTTCTTGCTGCGACTCAATCGCCTGTAATTCGTCTTTAGTCATGATGCCAGCTTGCACAATAGTTTCACCATCAGCAAACTTGAACATCTTTTGCACTGGTTCGCCAAACCCAGTTGTTGAAACAAGCTCGTTGACTTTGATAGAATACAAACAGCCAAGACTTGAAAAAATAATTAATGAGTCTTTGGTTGAAGCTGGGGCGGTAAAAAACAGGCTGTCCCCTTCGCGCAGTCTGGCGGACTGTGGATCGTTATTTTGACGAATTCGTTTAATCCAGCCATCTTTGGTAACTAGGACATACACATCCTCGTGTTGCACAAAATCATCAGCCACAATTTCAACCTCTTCAAACTCGTGAACCAATTTTGAACGACGCGCATCTCCATAGCTCTCGTTAATTCGCGTTAAATCTTGGGCAATAAGTTTTTTTAGCTCACGTTCGTTTTTTAAGATTTTTTCAATTTCGTGAACTCGGTTTTGTTTGGCTTTAAGCTCAGCTAGAATTTCAGTAATTGAAGTTTGGGAAAGTTGATAAATATGCATGTCCACTACAAAATAACTTTGCTTTTCAGTTAGTTTAAAGCGTTTTTGTAAAGCCTCGGCTGCATCTGCTCGCCCTGTGCTTTTACGAACTATTTTTAAAGCTTCGTCTAAGGCGTCTAAAACCCGAACTAAACCAACTAAGAGATGGATGCGTTCGTCTAGTTTTTGTTTTTCAAATAACAGTTTATTGCGAGTTACGATGACTCTAAAGTTAATAAATTCTTTTAAGATATGTAATAAACCAACCGTAACTGGTCGTCCAGTGAGTGGGTTAGCCGTCGGAATTAAAGCCGTGAGATTGACATTGAAATTAAGCTGTAAAGGTGTATTTTTAAATAAAAATGCCATGGCTTTTTCAGCGTCTGCCTCTGGCGCTAGTTCTAGAACAATGCGAATATCTTTGGTGGATTCATCGCGAATATCAACAAACTGCGGAACTTTGCGGGTCGCAATCAGGTCGGCGATTTTTTCTACAAGTATGGATTTATCAACGGTGTAAGGAATTGAGGTAACAATCACGGCTTTTTTGCCACGTCCTAAATCTTCAATTTGATAGTCGCTGCGCATGCGAATTGCACCTTTGCCAGAACTATAAATTTTTACTAATTCTTCTTTGGTGTTGAGAATTGAGCAACCAGTCGGGAAGTCTGGACCCTTGATAATACTTAAAAGTTTCTTGAGCCCGAGTTCTGGGTCTTCTATATATAAGAGTAAGGCTTTAATAACTTCGCTTAAATTATGTGGCGGACAGGAGGTTGCAAGCCCGACTGCAATACCCATACAACCGTTAAGCAGTAAGTTGGGAATCCGTGAAGGGAAAACAACAGGTTCTTTTGTAGTTTGGTCAAAGTTATCGCGTTCAGGAACGGTTTCTTCTGTAATATCGCCAATTACTTCTAGGGCAATTGGTTTAAGTCGAGCTTCTGTATAGCGGTAGGCGGCAGGATTATCGCCGTCGATAGAACCGAAATTTCCTTGTCCATCAACTAGTGGATAGCGAAAATTAAAATCTTGAGCCATACGCGCCATTGCTTCATAGCAAGCCACATCACCGTGTGGATGATAGCGCGCCAGAACTTCACCAATGACAGCCGCTGATTTGCGGTGCGTTTTTTCTGGCGTCAGGTGGAGGTTGTGCGACATGGCATAGAGAATGCGGCGTTGGACTGGTTTTAGTCCGTCGCGAATGTCGGGCAGAGTTCTGCCGTTGACTACGCTTAGGGCATATGTCAGGTATCTGTTTTTTGATTCTTGAATTAGTTCAACATCAATAATGGACATATAATGTAATAGGGTTATTTAAAATTTTCTTGACTGTTTTCGGGGTGGCTATAAAGCACGGATAATAATGTTTGGCACGTATTTTTTATTTTTTTCTTGCAACTCCCTTGAATTACATAATTTTGTTATTTCTTATACTATTTTTTTTTAATGTTCACTGGTTTTTTGTATCCGTTAAATTATGGATATATTGAAGGGATTATGGCTCCAGATAATGAAGAACTGGATGCCTATTGGATTATTTCAGACCTATCTCAAAATTTTCTCGCATTACGAATAGTTTGATATGCATTTTTAATTAAATTGAATTTGTAATTGGCAAATTTAATAAAATCTTCTGGTAAATTTTTAGAGTAAATTTTATCGGGATGATACTCGTTTATTAATTGCTGATATTGTCGCTTGATTGTGAAGTTTGAGTCGCTTGGTTTACAACCGAGTAGTTTATAAGGATCCATGCCTGTAGCATCTCTAAAATAATGCTCTTCGGCAGACGAATTACTTTGTTGATAATTATTATCTGAATAGTTTGTAGTGTTAAAGTTTTGTTTGTAATTTTCACTTTCTAAGTCTATTCCGAAGATATTAGCTACACTCAATAAGGCAACACGTTCTCCGGGAGAAATCTGATCATTATCAGCAGTTGCTAAATTTAAAAGAAAACCAAAAAGATAAAGAGTAAGATTTCTCTCGTTTGGCAGTAACTCCATAAACTCAATTGCGTAAGAATTGAGTGTTCTTCTTGAATTTGAAGCAAGTTTAATACTTTGTTTTATAAGCTTCTTACCTTTGGCATTAACGTTGAAGTTTAAGTTGATAAAGTTTTCAATCATTTTTTTTTCTTGTTTGTTTATGTCCCCGTCCACCAGCGCAAGTTTGACGAGTATGCCTATTACGCTACGAATAAAAGATTCATTAAAATTCCTAAGAGAACATTGCTTTGCATATTTACGAGCTTGATATGTCCGAAATTTGACATTGATGATTTCATCTATACAAAAGCCAACTAAAATCCCAAGAATTACCCCAAAGCCATTTTTGCTAATGGCATAACCAATAAACATTCCTAAAATTTTAAAGAAAATCATTTAGTTTTTAAAGTTGGATCATTGTTATAAAGTGGGAAACATAAACTAATTTGAAGTTGTCCTTTAAACATAACTAGTTAATATTACGCAATTATTTTTTTATTATTATGTTTTATTATTAATTATATTGAATATAGCAAAAAAGTGAAACTTTTTATGAGATTTTAATAATCTAAGACTGTAGCAATTAGAAGGAGAACTAAAAATATGCCAACATTCTATGATTACGGGTATATATACCCTAGTGAGAAAAGTAAAAGGTTAGAAAATTTATTAAGTATTGAGGAGCAAGAATCATATAATACTTTGTTATCAGGGCAGGCGACTTGTTTATCACGCTCGCAGATTGGGGAGTTAAAAGAGACCTATAAGAAACATGTGAATGCCGTCTGTTTATATCTGCTGGGTTGCAGGTCAATCAATGTTAATGATTTACCGAGTAAAGAATTTTGGAATTTATCAGAGTTATCAGATCATGACACTGGTCAATTAAGAGTTGAAGCCAGTGGGGTTTTGCATACTACTGTTAAGAATAACAGGATTATAATGTTGCCTAACCATGTTAGTGAAGAAAACTGGCAAAAGTTTTATACCGAAGTATTTTCTTATTATAAATATACGGCTAGTGGCACTAATTGGATTATGGATTTTTCAATTGTGAGCGATATTCCAGAAAATTTTTGGGTGAACATTATTACTTACAATTATAAACTACGCTCTTTGGGTGGTGAGTTGTATTTATGCTGGGTTCATCATAGCATTTTGCCACAGCAAAATTTGGCTGGAATTTGTTCATTTTTCAGGCTAAAACGCATCGGTGATTTTTATTTTTCGACAGTTAATGTTTAGACTGAATAGCCATCTTTATTTTTCTTCACTAGGCTTCGCAATAATAATTTAATATCTTCGGGAGTTGCCTTAGCTAGCGTATTGATTTCAGTGGAGGAAAGCATGGTAACCATTTTAATTGCTTCTTTTCTAGCGTTATTTTTCATGACTACTATTTCGTCCGGATTATTTGTTGACTGTGTATCGTTTTTTTCTTGAGTTAGGTTTTTGACAATCTTTTCTATTAGCTCAGATTTAACTCCAGATTGAGAGCTAAATACCTCGTCAGTTAATTTGCTCTTGCCGGCTTGTTTGCTAACGATATTTGTAATGTGTGGTTGATAGTTGAGCAAAGAAATTTCTTTAATATTCTGATCGATATTAGAATTATAAATATCAGTAACTTTAGATTTACTAATTTC
Organism: Deltaproteobacteria bacterium; assembly: GCA_031278395.1. Lineage (GTDB taxonomy): Bacteria > Bdellovibrionota_C > UBA2361 > SZUA-149 > JAITKM01 > JAITKM01. The sequence goes on from JAITKM010000004.1 coordinate 17,078, forward strand.
TTTGTTTCTATTATCTGTGGCGCCTGATATTGGCTTTCGATACTTGAGAGTCATTTTAAAAAACCTAAAAAGAATTACCTAAAGAATGGTGGAGAAGACAGAATAAATTTTTTGAAAACCTTTATTATTGTAAAAATAATAAAAAGAAAAAATTCCCCCAAAACTTCTAGTTTTTTAGCCAAGTGAAACGATTGACTTGCGCAAAAAAAACTAGAAGCCTTTTTTTGGGGGGGGGCTAAAGTAAATCCTTAGAGCTTATTTAAAACTAACTTCATTGTTTAGTCCTTTCTTTTGTTGTGGAGGGACTATAGGTTACGTTAAGTTTAAGAGGTTTGCTTGTTTGCTTTTTACGGCAATAAAAAACAAACTTTAAACTAAATTTCGACCGTAATGCCTATCATACATCAAAATATTTCTGATGTATTGTCCTCCGTTGTTGATTTTTACAAGAAAAAAACGATTATTGATGTATATTAAAAAATAAAAAACCTTTTTATTTTTTTATTCTGTCTCTCAATTAAATTGGTTTAACAATTTAATTGAGAGACTAACTAATCTCTTCTACTCTGATTTACATATATAGAATATGTTATGAAGAGTTTTTTTAAAAAGTATCCTTTAAATTTTATTTTTTTTATTGCATTTAAAATAGTTAATAAAAACAATAGATTATCTGAAATTTTTTTATTTCAAAAGAATGAAGTAATCCTAATTAACATATTACTCTATTGAAACTACTTGATATGTTTGTACAACTAAATTACCACTTCTCCACTCGTCTTTATCTAGTCCGGCTTTAAGACACAGGTGTGATAAAAAGTCTTCTTTATTTGGCAGCTGCTCCCAGACTTGGGGCAAGAAAGTCGCTTTATGAAATCCTTTTTGCAGAATGACGCCAGTTTTTCCAACTTCTAAAGCAGTTAGCAACTCGGCAGTTGTTCTATATGTTAAGTGTTCTGGTTTAGTCAAAATGGAAATCTCAATTTCTATGTCTTTTAACTCTTCAGGCTGGACAGCTGAAAACCTGGTATCGTCTAGGGCGGCGCTAATTGTGTTGGCGATAACGCTTTTATATATTGGCTGTATAGCGATTAGATCTCCAATACAGCCACGGAGGTTTTTATTTTTAGTTAGAGTAACAAAAGTTGCGGCTTTGGTTTTGAGGTAAGGGGATAATCTGGTCGGGTCTAAATTAGCTGCTATTTTTTCTAATATATATGGGGTATTATTATTAACCGCGGCTGAGAGGGTTTGCCGTGCTAAGTTTAGTAAAAATTGTTTATCATTATCTGTCATTTGCTGATCAGGATCAGTATCAGTAGTTTGTTGATTTTGTTTGGCGCCATAAAAAACTATAGCTGAATAGCCGACGACTGCTTTTTTATCGCCTGCTGTGTCGCCAGAATTTTTATAATTAACTAGTTTTGCTTCCCACCCCTTTTCACGGGCTAGCTCAAGTAGGACAAACAGAGCAGGCAAGCCACAAGCTTCGCATTTAACAAGTTTTTCTTGATCAAGCTGAGTAATAGCATAAACACAATTTGAATCTAATTCTTTCGCCAGCTCAGCTGGGTGATAGTGTGAGAGGTCAGAGGTAATAATTAATAAGGTTTGGTCATCGAGATAATTTTTTAATATTTCAGCTAGCGCCAATAAATCTTTAGGCTGACTTGCGCCAGTGATGATGGAGATGAGTTCAAAATTTTTTAAACTGCGCTGGAGAAAGGGGAGCTGAACTTCTATGATATGGCTTTGATTAGCGTTTTTTTCATAAGTAAAAAGTTTAGGATATTTTTGAACTAGTTCTCTTGAGATGTCCGAGATTTTAACTTTTCCAAGTGGGGTTTGGTAGTAGTCTTCTTCAAAGACTGAAAACTTAAAGTGTCCTGCTTTTTCATTATGGTTTGATCCTAAGATGAAAACTTTTTTAAATGTTGGGTTTGGGATTAGATTGTTTTGAGTGAAGATTTTGCTAAAACAGTTGGTAGTTTTTGGATCGCATTTGTAATTTTTGATTAAGGTAGCATATCCTGTGCCTGCGACAGCGCCGGAATAAATATAGCCGGCATGTGGCACGACTAAAGCTTTGATTTGTTCGTTTGGAGTGAGGTGTAAATCTGTCCATTCAGAGGTGGATAGGTATTCATCTAATTTTTGGTTTAGTTCTTTTTGGGAATCTGGATAAAAGTAACCAGCTACATATGCCATTCTGGTGGATTGATTATCTATCATAGTAATTTTTTCCTTTAGTATTCCTAAATTATATAAAAATCTGCGTTGTAGCCGAGTATTAAAGGTCAGAACTATAAATAAGATTATATAAGCTATCAAGAGAAATTTTTTCATAATCTTACTTCATCGTTTTTGTGGAAACGTTATCTCAAGTTGTTCTGAATAAATTTTAATATTGGGTTAAGAACAGAGTTTAAAACGCCGCTGTAGAGTAAGAGAAAGATAAGAAACAAGCCGAATTTTTCAGATTTGCTAAAAAAGATTGCCAGATTTCTAGGCAGTATCCCAGTTAATATTCGCCCGCCATCCAAAGGTAAAATAGGAAAAAGATTAAACAGAGCCAAAACAGCATTGATGACAATACTTAAAAACAACCAACCATAAGTTAGTGTTGCCAGATAATTACCAGCTTGTAAAAACGTCCCGTAGTTCTTAAACAAAATAAAACTAAGTAGAGCTAAAATAATATTAACGCCTGGTCCAGCAAAAGCAACCAATATCATGCCCTTCCTAATATTTTTAAAATAACTCGGATTAATTGGGACAGGCTTGGCTCCACCAAAGATAACAGGCGAATTAGCCAAAATTAACAGCCCAGGAAAAATAATCGTCATAAATGGATCAACGTGTTTGATCGGATTTAAAGTCAAACGTCCACTATTTTTAGCTGTTGGGTCACCTAACTTATAGGCCACCCAGCCATGCGCAATTTCGTGCAACATCACAGCTAATAATAATGGCGGCGCGTAAAGTATAATTTTTTGAATTAGCTCAAGATCCATTTGTTTTTAATCTCTGTCGTATATTCTCTATGATAAATTAATTACATCCCCTTTGTGATTAAGGTTTAGTTTCTTCGAAAGATGCGTTTTTAGTTTTTCTTTAAGTTTAGTTTCAATCTGACGGATTCGTTCACGACTTACACCATGTTTTTCACCAATTTCTTGTAGCGATTGCGGTTCGTCAGCGCAAAGCCTGTTCTCGACAATGTCCTTTTCCTTAGCATCAAGCTTGGGTTTTAAAAGCTCAATCTCATTACGAATAGAATTAACAAATTGCCTATCCACTACGTTATTTTCCACATCACTATTATGGTCTGGCAAAATTCCTAGCAAGGTCTGACTACCATTGTCTTCTTTAATTAAAGGTGCATCTAAACTAGCGTCAGGCAAAGCTAACCTCTGCTCCATTTCAATAACTTCTGACTCTTTAACATTTAATTTTTCAGCTAAGAGTTTAGCTTCTGGAACAAAACCTGCTGCAATTAATTTATCTTTTTCCTTTTGTAGGTTATAAAATAATTTACGTTGCGCTTGAGTTGTGCCGATTTTTACTAAGCGTAAATTGTTAATGATAAAACGCAACATATAGGCTCTAATCCAATATGTTGCATATGAAGGAAAACGAATGCCTTTATAAGGATCAAATTGCCTAATCGCAGCCAGCAAACCAATATTTCCTTCCTGCACTAAATCTAAAATATTCTGAATATTACGCTGATACTCCCTAGCAATAAAAACTACCAACCTTAAATTAGCCATCACCAAACGATAGCCTGCCATCTGATCACCACCTTCTTTATAAGCTATAGCTAACTCGTGTTCTTCCTCACGGGTCAGCTGCGGATAATGGCGAATTTCAGAAAGATATCTTTCCAGCGGATCAGAAATAACTAAGTCTTTAGAACTGGCTTGGGAAGGCAAAAGCGTTGCGTCATATGCAATATAGCCGTCATTTAAAAGCGCAGTTGTCTGAGAGAGTTTGGGAAATAGCGCCCTATTATCAGCGGCGTTTTCAACTTTCTCAATTTCATCATCTGTAATTTCAATCTCGTTATTCATATAGTGCATTTGTAATTTGTGCTAATGTTACAGATACGGCTGTCTCAACTCGTAAAATTAATTTGCCGAGACTAACACATTTAAAACCATATTCACCAAATGTTTTAACTTCGTAGTCTAACCAACCACCTTCAGGTCCAATCGCTACCACTGGTGAACTTGCTGGTAGCGCTGACTGCTGATAACTATTCACAACTTTAGCTAGTGGCTGGCTAAGCGCAGAATTATGGGCAATCAGCCGTAACCTTTCTGTTTTCTGTTCTGGTTTTAAAATTTTTTCTGAAAAAACTTTAAAACTCTTAAATACTTCTACCACTGGCAAAATTGTTGTCGCTGCTTGTTCCAGACCAATGATTAAATGTTTTTTTATATTTTCTGGCTTTAAGACAGGCGAAGAAAAAAAACTTTTTTCAACTCTCTGCGAGTTAATTAAATATAGTTTGCAAACACCAAGTGTGATGCTATTTTCCAAAATACGCTTCAACATTTGCGGACGCGGCAAAGCCAAGATTAGCTCAGCTGCTGGAGTAGGGGGATTTTGAGTTAGCTCTTGAATTTCAAGCAAAACACTATTTCCAATTTCCTTAACTATTCCACTGCCAATCAAACCACCAAGTTCGCCTATTTTGACTTTTGAGCCAGGCAGGACATGCAGCACATTTTGTAAATGTTTTGCGCGTTCACCACTCACCAAAATATGATTTCCGGCAGTTAAATCCTGTTTCTCAAAAATTAATAAATTCAAATTATTTCTTCGTTCCGATTTTTTCGCGACTAGTATTAATTGGGAAGAATGAATCATCCCAAGTCCTAGTTGTACCAATTTGTCCTTGGTAATGTCCTTTGCCTTTCTCGCCATATGCTATTTCTGGCGGATCTGACATTTGATAGAATACTAACTGCGCAACACGCGTGCCTTTGGTAATTTTTCTTGGATAAGGACCCAAGTTTTGCAATTCTAAAGTTATTTGTCCTTGAAAGTTACAATCTATCCAGCCGCTTAAACTATGGTTAAGCCAAAGTCTGCCTAATGAGCTTTTAAGTTTTAAATCGCCAACAATATCGCGAGGAAGTTTTACGTATTCTATACTAGTTGCCAAGATAACCTCGTTAGGGAAGAGTGTAATTTCGTCAGCAGTAAATTCTTCAGGATCTCTGGTTGGGCAAATCCAATGATTGTCAATCGTTAAATCATAACTGGCTGGGTTGACATGTTCTTCGGCAAAGGGTTGAATGCCGCCATGTTTCCCCCATTCTCTAATCCAAAAATCTGGTTTTACCATATAGTTCTCCAAAATTCTGCAGGTCAGACAAAATTTGCATGAAATTTACAGACAGTGCAAAATTAACCGCAACGAATTTTGGCACGTCATTACGAACTGAGACATTATGATTTTTGTCCACCTCTTTAAAAAATTCGGCGAAATCTATAACATTTGCAATTAAAATTCAAGCCCAGCGATAATTTTTTCAAGTCCGTTAAAAAGATCCTGTTTTTCAACTAAACATGAAAGTATTAGGTGTTTAAGCTCTATCTTGCCATAAAAATAGCCAGGATGAACTAAGACCCCGTGAGCTATTAATTTTAAGACAATTTCTTCTTCAGTTTCTTTTAGCCCGATTATTTGAGGAAATAAATAATATCCCCCCTCTGGCAAGCTAACCTTGAGGTGTTTTGAAGAGTTAATCAATTTCACGGCTTGTTCAAGTTTGGTATTAATACTTTGCACCATCTGATTTTTAAATTCTTGTCCAAATTCAAAAATTGCAGGTAGGGCAGCCTGAACAAAAGAATTAGCGCTAAGAAACATATCATTTAAAAGTTCTAGTCGTTCGCCATATATTTTTAAGGCGAGGTCATTCATGGCAATCCAGCCGAGTTTTAAGTCGGGCAAGGCAAACATTTTTGAAATGCCGTTGAGGTGAAAGACTGGTAGGTCTGGATAATAAACTCCTAATGGGGTTAATAGTTTTTTATCTCGCACAAATTCTGCAAAAACTTCATCACAGATAATTGGCAGATTGAACTTGGCAATTTCAGTATCTCTATTTTGGATCACAGTTCCTAGTGGGTTATGTGGGGAAACAAAGAGTAAAGCTTTAGTGCGCTGTGTAACATTGTTTTTTTGCATTTGGATTCTTTGATATTCTGCCAAAAATTCAAAAAGGGGGTAAGTTATAGCTGGAGTTAAGATATTATCGCCAGTAGCGCAAAGAATAGAGAATAAAAAGCTGTAGGCTTCTGAAGTATTGGCAGTCAGGATGATGTGTTCAGGTGATAGCTTTAAACCGCGTTCAGTATAATATTTAGCAATATATTCTCTGGTTTTTAGCTGTCCCTTAGATTGAGGGTCGTAAATTCGAGAGTTAAAATATTGGGTAGCTGCATTTTTTAAAATATCTGTAGGGAAGATATAGCCTTGTAGTGTTGGATTAGAGCAAGTTAAATCGCTTAATGGCAAACCTTGAGCTTTTCTGTTTTGGCAAGCGACTTCAATTGCGTTCAATTCTATATTTTGATTTTCAAAAAATGACATAATGAATTTGTTCAGTGCCACATTCAGTAGTAATGCGCAACAAAAGTTAGAATTTTTTGTGTGGGATGGTAGGTAACTTATTTTATAATAATCCAGTTCCGAGCAGTAGCCATCTTTGTTCATAAAATGTGGTTGCATGACGCTGGCTCCAGGTGCGGGCTTTAAAAATAAACTGAATATTGCCATCTACAGTTGAGATAGCTGCGGCGGGTGGATTTGGGTCGGCGGCGCTGGATAACACAGCATCTCGAACTAGATTATCAAAAGTTACGCTGTTTGAACTACTCACAATCGTTGTAGATAAAATTTTACCTTGGGGTGACATCGTAGCTTTAATAGTTACAAACTGATTTAACTTTGAAATTTCTTTAATTGATAATTGTTGCCAATTATTCTTTCTAATTGTAGCAAAGACTTGTAAAGCCACCCGCCGGACAAAAACGGCAAAAATGTCAGCTTTGGTATTTAAAAGAGTAATATCGCCATCGGGAATATTGGGTAGATAATCTAAACTACCTGTAGAAATATGAAAATCAGGAGACTGACTGATTTTTATCCAAGGTTGTGTTTTTTCTAGTGTTGCACTACGGACATTTTCGTCTGCAACTGCTTCAACAGCTGGTTTAGTATTTTGTTGGATTGAGTTTGTTTTTAGCAAATCTACATAATCATTGGGCGCCAGAAGTAGTTGAGATTTTTTGCTCGATTGCTTCTGGTTAGCGTTTTGGGCTGTAGATCTTTTAGGTTGTGCTGGTTCAGTTATTCCTTTTTTAAGTTGTTCACGTTTAGCCAAAGAATCTTTGGCGCTTAATAAACTAGCTTGCTCTAAATTTTCTCTTTCTGTGCTTTGCTCTGGCAGAGAAACAATTTGCGGTGTTTCTATTTTTGTTAAACTTAGTGGTTTGGATAGCGTATCGGGTTTAAGAGTATTAGGTATTTTAACCGAGAAGAGTAAAATCAAGTGAACGATTAAAGAGAGAGTTATAAATTTAGATAGTCTCTTTTCTGTTGTCGTATATCTCATATTATAGGGTATCTCTAATGATTCAGGGAACCTCTAAAATCCCCTATAGATTATTCATCGTTCTTTTAACACTATAAACTCTAACTGAAAAATAAGACACCTTTTGTTCTGCATCTGTCAGGGATAATTTAAAATCTACACTGTGGTTGGGCTTTAATTTAATATTATTAGTTTCTGAGATAGGGACAACACGACTCGCTAAAGTTCTATTGTGTTTGTCATAAGTTTTTAGCTCTAAATAAATATTTTCGAAAGAATAGATATCAGTATTAAAAATATTACCCGAGACCATAACTACACGTTCTGACCCAGGAGTTGATATTTCTTGCTGTTCCAAGTTTAAGATTTCCAATGAACTGGGAGCAACTTCTTGTAAGTTATCTTTATTAATTCCCATTAAAACTGAAATAATTTTGGGAGCCTGCTCGATGTTTTTGGCGCCATAACAAACCGTTACAAAAAACGCATATGGCAAGAACAAAAATAAAATAATTTTAGGTGGAATAGCTTTGAGATTAGCCTTGATTTTTGCTCCGACTTTGCTACTTAAAGTATAGATACTAGTTGCAGTCTTTTTAAGACGATTTAGTTGATTCAAGAACTGTTTTTTTAGTTGTTCCTTAGTTTGTTTGATAATGAGATTTTCTTCTTGTTTGGCGATTATCTGGTCGATAAATACGCCTTCTTCACCGAGATTAAAATTAATATCGTCAATATATTTTTTAAGTTTCTTTTGATACGGCTTAGTGCTAGCAATTTTTTTAGTATTATCCCAAATCCAAACCCCAGATTTAGAAGAAACTTTGTCTTGAGGTAAGACAGGCTGCGTAACTTGCGATAGTTTTTTTGTTAAGGATGGTTCAGCTGACGAAATTTCAGATTCAGGTTCGGTTGCAGTGGGTGGCAAACTTTCTATTTGTTTATTTGCAGTTTTTCTAATATGAAAGATATTTTTGTATTTGGCTTTAATAATATGAGTTGATTTTTGAATTTCTTGCGGAGTTAATTTGTTTTCAGATTCAAAATCTTGGTAAGTGGATGGGAAAATGTCATCTTTTGAAATTCTAAAGAATAAGTTACAGATGTTGCAGTGAAATCTAGGCGACTTCGCCTTCTTTAAGACGCTATCGTCTATTGCAAACTCAGAATTACAAGATGGACATTTAATTATCATGAATAAATAAAAAAAACTAAATACCTAAATTTAAGGTGTGGAAAACTACAATAAAATAAGTTTAAAAACAACCGGCTATGAAGAAAAAATTTTTAAAACCACAAATGCAACCTATTGTAAATTCTGCTTTTTTATATGGGAGAAAACCAGTCTTGGAAATTTTTCGACATGAAATTGGCAGAATTAAAAAAGTTTATTTGCAGAATAAGCTAAACTTAGACCAAGAATTAAAAAATGTTTTGGATGGTTTTAGAGAGATAGAGATGTGTGAAGAAGAGACTTTAGATAATTTAACTCAGCTGGGTAGACATCAGGGGATTGTGGTGGAGTTAAAACCTAAGCTTGAGTTAAGTTTAGCAAGTTTGATTTTGCGTAGTAAAAAACAAAATGGTTTGTTGGTGGTAGCTGATCAAGTTAAAGATCCGCACAATCTAGGAGCGATTATGCGAGTTGCAGAAGCTGCTGGAGTTGATGGGCTAATAACTACGACGGATAAGAGCGCCCCCTTAACTTCCGCTACTATTCGGGCAAGTGCTGGCGCGGTTGAGTTTTTGCCAATTGTTTATATCAAAAATTTGCAAATGACTTTGCGTAATTTAAAAGAGAATGGTTTCTGGATTGTTGGGTTGCAGAAAAATGACTTTTCAACTGATTTATATCAAACTGAAATTCCAACGCCGACTGTAGTTGTACTTGGTTCGGAGGAGCGTGGGCTTAGGCAACTGACCGTGCAGGAGTGTGATTTATTAATTTCTATCCAGATGCAAGGCCGTATAGAATCCTTAAATGTCAGTCAGGCAGCATCAATTTTTTTGTACGAAATATTAAGACGCCGTAGGTAAGTCCCAATTAATTTGTTGTTTTGTTTCTGGTATAGGGTTACTTTATGTTAACGAAATTCCAAAAATTTAACTAATTGAAAGCCATAATAAAATCCTAATTTAACTAACTTAAATTTAAACTTGACGTGAGATGTTATTGTTTGCTACAAGCCACGTGAACTTTCGCTATATTTGTGTTTTCAAATTATTACACAGCCAACTATTTTGACTAAATAGTAAAGGAAATTACAACAGATGAACAACGAGATATTAGAAGAACCAGATATTAATTCCAATCTTAAACAATCGCAATTTAGTTCTAAACGTAATGAGTTTTTTACTGAAGTTTCTTCGCTACAACATCATGGAAAAACTATTAAGGTTAAAGGCGTTAAAGAAGGCTTAACTGTTAGGATTGATGGTCAAATCGAATGGCGTGAAATTATAGAAGAGGTGAGACAGTTTTTTTCGGCAAGTCAGGGTTTTTTAAAAGGTGGGCATGTTGCTTTAGAATGGGTAGGAAAGTTGCCCTCCAAAGAAAGATGTAAAGAGTTAGAGTTAATGTTAAGAGATGAGTTTGAAATAATTGTAATTTCAAGTCCAAAGAAAGAAGCTAAGCTGGTTTTAGCTAGCGAGCCACTGGAAGTTAAAGAAGATCAAGAAATAGCAGTAGATACAGCATCATATTTAAATGGCTTATTTGAAGGTGAAAATAGTCTTTATAATACTCAAGCTGTTGAATGGTCGAGCGCGTCAGAAATTATTGCGAAGTTAGAGGACAATAAAGATTCTAATAAAAAAATGCCAGCTAACGGAGATTATTTAGATAGAGTGAGTAGTGTCTTGGGGGATGATTGTTTTTATGATGATGAGGCAAATGCTAAAGTAATTTTTGGAACCCTGAGGTCTGGACAAAGAATTGAAACGCCATTTAGTCTTATTGTTGTCGGGGATGTCAACCCAGGTGCTGATATTATAGCTGGTGGAGATATTATAATTTTAGGGAATCTACGTGGAACAGCGCATGCTGCTGCATATGATGATGCTGAGGATAGAATCATTTTTGCTTTAAAGATGCAACCAATGCAATTAAGAATTGGGGCTATCATTTCTCGTGGTTCAAATGAATGTGGCAAAACGCCAGAAATTGCTAGAGTTGAGAATAAAAGAATTATAGTAGAAAGTTTTAGTCCACGTGGTTCAACTTTAAAGAAAAGATAATAATTTGTAATTAATAATATTAACCTTATATTTTATTAGGGGGTTAAAATAATGTCTGGAAGAGTGCTTGTTATTACTTCAGGAAAAGGGGGAGTAGGTAAAACAACAGCTACCGCAAATTTAGGGGCTGCGCTTGCTTTAAGAGGAAAACGAGTGTTGGTTATTGATGCGGATATTGGGTTACGTAATTTAGATGTAATTATGGGGCTTGAAAATCGTATAGTTTTTAATTTAGTGGATGTTATCAAAGGGGTTTGTAAGCATCAACAAGCTATTATCAAAAGTAAAAGGTCAAATAATTTGTTTTTGCTTCCTGCTTCTCAAACTGATGATAAAAATGTGATTAATGTCGATGAAATGCGAGATTTGTTAAATAAGTTAAAACAAGAGTTTCATTTTATTTTGGTAGACTGCCCGGCTGGTATCGAACAAGGTTTTAAAAATGCCTGTGCTGGGGCTGATCAAGCAATCGTAGTAACTACGCCAGAAGTATCGTCAATTCGTGATGCTGATCGAGTAATTGGGCTTTTAGCTTCAGAAGGGATTGAGACATCATTGTTAATTAATAGGGTTGATCGAGATTTAGTCAAGCAAGGTGATATGATAGCGCCGCAAGAAGTAGTAGAAATGTTGGGAATAGATCAAATAGGAATGATTTTTAGAGATAATGATATAGTTATTTCTTCAAATTCTGGCGACCCTATTGTTTATAATGAGAAATCAAAAGTTGGAAAAGCTTTTTTAGAGGTTGCCGATAGATTATTAGGAGTTGCTGTTCCAATTTCAACAAATATTAGTGAAAGTTTTTGGACTAGATTGGGAAGAAAGTTTAGTCGAGCAGTGTAACAGTTAATTTGAGTTAGGTTTATTAATTATTAAATACAGTAAATAGAGAAAATGGTGTTTAGCAAAATTATAAAAAAAATATTTTCAGGAAGTTTTTCTAAGTATGCAGCGAAGAACAGATTACAGATGGTCTTAACCCAAGATAGAACTGGGTTATCCTCAAATGACATGGAAGCTTTTAGAAAAGATTTATTAGCAGTAATTTCAACTTATTTTGTGATCGAAAATAATCAGTTAGATATTCAGTGGGATAAAAAAGATAATACAACTGCGTTAATTATTAATACTCCGGTGATGGTGCGAACTGTTACTGGTGGAAAAATGAAAAAAGCTGTTGGTACAAAATAAAAACTCTCTTTGCTAAAGGGGCGTGGATAATTTTTTGTAAAAAAATCAAAAAATATAGAAGACACACTTAAGGTTTAGAGCATGGCGCTAATTATTAACGGTAAAGAGTTGGCAAAAGAACTTGAGTCGGGTTTAGCGCAAAAAGTTAATGAATTAATTGTTAAAACTAGTCAAAGACCGCGATTAGCTGTGGTGTTAGTTGGAAGTGATCCAGCTTCTAAAATTTATGTTGGTCTTAAAACAAAAAGAGCAAATTTATGTGGAATAGAAGTTGCTGATTTTTGTTATCCAGAAAATATATCCACTTCAGAGCTTAAAATTGAACTTGAAAGAATAGTCAAAGGTCAGAATGGTAATCAAATACCAGATGGTATTTTAATTCAGCTGCCTTTACCCAAGCAGATTGTTGTGGATGAGGTGCTGTCTGTAATTCCAGTTGAATTGGATGTTGATGGTTTAGTCCCATTATCACAAGGTTTGATGTTGCGTGGACAAACTAGGTTTGAGCCTTGCACGCCGCTTGGAATTTTAAAATTAATAGATAAAGCTAACGAGTTGTTGGGCAATTCTATATTGTTAAGAGGAAAGAAAGCTGTTGTTTTAGGGCGTTCTTTAATTGTGGGAAAACCAATTGGTTTAATGCTTTTGGAAAAGGATTGCACAGTTACGTTTTGTCATTCAAAAACGCAAAATCTAAAAGAGGAATGTCGACAAGCTGATATATTAATTGTCGCTATTGGTGTGGCGAATTTTATTACGTCTGAGTATGTTAAAACTGGTGCGATTGTAATTGATGTTGGTATTAATAGACTGGCTGATGGGCGTGTAGTGGGAGATGTCGATTTTGAACAAGTTAGTCAGGTTGCTGCTGCGCTAACTCCGGTGCCGGGTGGGGTTGGTCCTATGACTATCGCCATGTTGTTGCAGAATGTAGTTAAGTCTGCAATTGGCAGAACTGTATGCGGAGCCATATACAAATAGTCAGGCTTCCTAAAAATACAGGTAAAGCTAACTAAACTAATGGAGCCTGACTATAAGAGTGTTATGTTAAGTATTCTAGATTACGACAGAGAGAAGTTGCAAGAAGTTTTGCGGGACGATTTAGGGTTAGAGCCGTTTCGAGCAAATCAGATTTTTCGTTGGATTTATAAAGAGCGAGTTAAGACTTTTGAGCTCATGACAGATATTACTAAGTCAGTTAGACAAAAGTTAGCAAAATCTTTTTCAATATTTTACCCGCGGGTTAAATTAGTTAATCTGTCCAAAGATGGTACTAAAAAATATATGTTTGAGTTGGAAGATGGGGAATGTATTGAGAGTGTCTTAATCAAACAGCCTAAGCGTTGGACGGTTTGTATTTCAACTCAAGTTGGCTGTGCGATGGGTTGTAAGTTTTGTAAAACGGCTACGTTGGGGTTGAAAAGAAATCTTGAGGTTCATGAAATTATTGGGCAGGTTTTAGCAATTAAAGATGATACACAGGTTGACTTTTATAATATTGTTTTTATGGGGATGGGCGAGCCGCTACATAATCTTAAGAATGTGTTGGTAGCGCTTAAAATTTTGAGTGATGACTATGGCTTGTGCTTTTCAGAACGTAAACTGACAGTTTCAACATCTGGGCTTGTGCCAGCTATTCAAAAATTTGGAAATGCAAAGAACCGGGCTAATTTAGCAGTTTCTCTGAATGCTACTACGGATGAAGTTAGAAATGAGCTTATGCCGATAAACAAAAAATATCCGCTAAAGCTGCTGATTGAAACTTTACGGAGTTATCCGTTACGTGGCAGGCAGTGTATTACAATTGAGTATGTGTTGTTAAGGGGGGTTAATGATTCTGTCGCAGATAGAAGGCGCTTAAAAAAACTACTGCATAATATTCCAGTGAAGATTAATCTTATTCCTTATAATACTAATGTCGAGCTCGGTTTTGAGCGACCTAGTCGTGAGGTGCTTGTTGAGTGGCAGCAAGATTTATGTAATTCCAAATTTAACACAACAATCCGGTGGTCAAAAGGCAACGACGTCAACGCTGCTTGCGGGCAATTGATTGGTGTTTCAGGTATCGGATAGAGATAAATTAGTATGAGAGGGTAATAAACAGTAACGATGTATTCGATAAATCCTTTCTCTAAGCATTAGGTTCTAATTCAAAAGTGTGAGATATAGGTTTATCTCCGACTAGGTTATTAATGGTTTTCTGTTGTTTTTTAAGGGAAATTAAAAAAATTTACCATTTTTATAAAATTTGCCGACATAATTTTTATGACGCCTAGCAAAAAAGACTTTACAAAACATATTGATAATATCCTAGTTATTTCTGGACAATCCAACAATGAAATTGTTCAGCTTTTAAATACTATGGAAGAGTATACCTGTAAACAAGCTAAGGATATTGATGAAGCAAGTAAACTGGCAGAAGACAATATTTTTGATTTAGTTATATTATATCAAACCAGACAAAATGATAATTATAAAACTGCTATTAATATTATAAAGTCAAAATTAAACCTTTCAAGATATAATCTAGTAGTAGTTAATCCTAATATTACAGATAAAGAAAATTCAGAGACCTATAAATCGAGCAATATTACCCTTATAAAATATCCAATTGGGAAAATAGATTTTTTGTGTAAAATTTCCACTAAATTACGTTTAAAAAAATTAAAAACAAAAGAGCAAGAAGTTACCAATGATATAATTCAGCAAAATTCACAATTAAAAGATGTTAATAATAAATTAAAGGCTGAATTATTAGAAGCAAAAAATATTCAAAACGCAATTCTGCCTAAAACCTTACCTAAGGTAGAAAATTATTCTTTAGCAGTAACTTTTATTCCATTAGACATAATCGGTGGAGATATTTACGATATTTGGATGATAGATGAAGAACATCTTGGTTTGTTCTTAGGCGACGTTACAGGACATGGATTATCTGCTGCCTTGATTGGTGCAATGGCTAAAATGGCTTTAAAATATGCAAATTCTCCAAATCCAAGTTATGTTTTAGAACATATAAACAAGAATATGGTAAGCGTTATTCCAGAAGGACGTTTTGTTGCCTCTAGTATGGCTTGTTTAAATATTAAAACTAACCAACTAACGATATCCTGTGGTGGACAACCTGCTCCCATCATCTGGCGCAAAAATCAAAATACAATTGAAGTTATCAATATTCGTGGGCTTGCTGTAGGTATGATAGAAGAAACTATGTATTCAACCTTTGAAACACAACTAAATCATGGCGATAAACTGCTTTTAGTTTCAGACGGTATAACTGAAACTATAAATATGCAAGGTAAGATGTTAAAAGTAGAAGGCTTAGCAAATTTGTTTTCCAATGCTGGAAAACAAAAAATCAATATTCAACAGGCGTTAGATTATATAATTAAAGAGCAACAGAATTACACTCAAGGTAGAATTATTAAAGACGATGTAACTTTAATTGGCGTTGAAATTAACTAACATTTTAAATTCGTTAATAAAACTTTTTGTGCTAAAAAATTAAGGTTTGCTAAAATTATGCCGATTAATAAAAAGTAGTATACTGGTATACTGAAAAAATCACATATTTCTTTAGAGTAGATGAGTAATGACGCTTCTCATGTTAAGTCATGGCTTAACATGAGAAGCGTAGATAGGATGTTAGGTTTTAAAGGCTTAACATATTTTTAAACCAAACATTAATTGTTTTGTATTCCACATTCTAGAGAGAGGATAAATTGTAGATTAATTTAATCGTCGATTTATTTAAATTACAGAAAACGCTTGGTAAGTATGACGCATGCTTAGCAAGCGTTTTCTGTTTGTTTGCTAATTAGTGGTAAAACTTCCTATTTTTTTTGATAGTTAATTTAAGAAAAACGTAATTTTAAGTAATAGAATATCTGCTTACCTTAATTGAGTAAGACGGTGTAAGGTATTTATATTTCTACCCTGAGAAGAAAAATCTTGGTGAGCTAGAATACAAGTGTAGTATAGTGGAGCAATCTGCTATCTCAACTTAGTTCTATTATTTGTTATTTGTTTTTAACATCATAATAAAAAATAAGTCGTTTAAACATGCAAAATGATTTGATGGTTACTTCAGGATGAAGGAATGTGTATATAACAATCCTCTACGAAATGTAGTAGATTGATGTCTTACAATTATATTGCAGACGGTGGCGAGCTATTATAACAAAGTTCGTCTTAACCCCAGCACCAAAATATAATTGCTGACAAATTTATATAGCTGGCTAAGAAATTTAGTTTAATTCACTACAATCTCTGCTCAGCAGCACAAAGGTTTTTAATTTCTATTTACGCTTCTTTTTATATATTTTTTTATGATAGGAAAAGTAACCTGATACCAGAGAAACATATTACAAAATTCCTAGATTAATCTAATAACTGGATATTACTATTACTATCACTACTTTTTTATGGCGTTGAACAGTTTATCTTCAAGGTCTTGCATCTCTTTAATTTTTTTGCTGGATACTTTTTCGTGGTCATAACCTAAAAGGTGCAGAATGCCGTGAATTAACAACCTTAAGATTTCATCTTCTAGACTAACACCCAGCTCTTGGGCTTGGCGCCTGGCAGTTGTTACAGAAATAATAACATCACCTAACATATACTGAGGACAAACAAAATTTTTAGCTTCTTGTGACGCAAAGGACAACACATCTGTAGACAGATCCAGTTTGCGATATTGTTTATTTAACTGGCGAATCTCTGTGTCGTCAGTCAACAAAAGACTTAATTCAAGATTTTTATTACATCTGAGTTTAGTAAGATTAATTTCTATCAAAGAAATTAATTTTTTCTTTGATAACCCCCTAGGCATTTGGCTTTTAATTTCGGGTCGGAGAGTAATATTAATATTCACGCACTTTACTCCAAGACCGCCTTGATTCGACGAACACCAGCTGAACTAGCTTCTTCTTTTAAAATCCTAAAATGTCCCATTTCAGAAGTATTTTTGACATGGGGACCTCCACAAATTTCCTTAGAAAACTTCCCGACGCTATAGACTTTAACTTTTTCCTTGTCGTATTTATTGGTAAACAACCCAATAGCGCCGGCTTGTTGTGCCTCCTCAAGCATCATTTCTTCCATCTGCACTTCAAGATTTTGCTCAATGACTTCATTAACTTTTTGTTCAATAAATTTTAATTCATCTGGTGTGAACTTGCGATCAAAAGAAAAATCAAAACGCATTCTTTCCGCTGTAATATTACTACCTTTCTGTTTAATATCTTGACCGAAATTCTTTCTTAAAACTGTATGCAGGATATGCGTTGCAGTATGTAATCTTGTCGTAATCTCTGAATGATCTGCCAGTCCGCCTTTAAACTTTTGCTCTGCACCCCTTCTGGATTTCTCCTGATGCTCTGCAAAAAACTTATTAAATCCTGCGACGTCAACTTTAACCCCTTTCTCGCTAGCAATTTCTTCTGTAAATTCTAATGGGAAGCCGTAAGTGTCATATAACTTAAATGCTATTTCTCCTCTAATCGTATCGTTACTTTGCAATTTCTCAAGCACTTTTGCTAACTCTTTTAAGCCTGAATGAATAGTTCTATTAAATAAGATTTCTTCTTTGTTCAATTCATGCAAAATGAAATCTTTTCTTGTTTCTAAGATAGGGTAATATTTTTTATACTTTTCAATATAAATTTCTGCTAATTCTGCTAAGACATGTCCTGAGACTTCAAGCTGTTTGAGATTGCGAATAGCAATCCGAATTAGGCGGCGCAAAATATAACCTTGATCAATATTGGACGGCGCGATTCCATTTTCATCGCCTAAAAGAAAAACTGCTGTTCGCGTGTGGTCAGCAATTTTTCTAAAAGCTCGCAGATTATTTTGGTATTTTTTGCCTGAAATCTCTGCTAACTTAGCCAGGACCGCGCTAAAAAGCTCTGTTTCGTAATTGTCCTTAAAACCATTTAGAATGCCTAAAGTCCTTTCCAAGCCCATGCCAGTATCAACATTTTGTTGGGCGAGCTTTGAAAAAGAGCCATCGCTATTTTTATTGTATTCCATGAAGACGTCATTCCAAATTTCTAAATACCTGCCACATTTGCAAAGTGGACCACAAGTTGGCGAACATTTTTCGCCTTGGGTATTAAAAAACATTTCTGAACAAGGACCGCATGGACCTGTTATACCGGCTGGTCCCCACCAATTATCTTCACACCAACAAATTTGTGAATCTTCTAATCCAATAGTTTTCCAAATATTATAACTTTCTACATCTTTAGGGGCAGATTCGTTCCCGATCCAGACCGTAACCGCTAATTCCTTTTTATTAATTTTTAAAACTTGGGTTAAAAATTCAAAGCTCATTTTAATAGCTTCTTCTTTGAAGTAGTCGCCAAGTGACCAGTTGCCAAGCATTTCAAAGAATGTAAAATGACTTATATCGCCGACTTCGCCAATATCAACTGTACGAACGCAACGTTGAACATTGGTCAGCCTGCGTCCTTCTGGGTGTTTTTCGCCTAGCAAGTATGGCACGAGTGGTTGCATACCAGCAGTTGTGAATAAGACAGTTGGATCGTTTTCAGGAATTAAAGAGGAGTTTTTTATCAATTTATGATTTTTCGAAACAAAAAAATCTAAAAATTTTTGTCTAAAATCATCGTAACTAATTTTATAATTCATAATATGAAAATTTTTGTTAAGTTGTAAAGGCGAGTTTTTTATAATCAGGCATAAAAATTGTCAACGACGATTTTATTTTTTGGTATCGGGTTACTTTTATGAATTGAGAATTACTTGTTTTTCTTGGTACAGGGTTACTTTTAGGCATAAAAATTTGGTGGCAATACAAAATAAAAGTAGCGAATTTTAGCTCGGCACATACACAACATGAAAATTTTTTGCGCATTTTTGTTTTTAAATTTCATCAGAAAAATCATATACTGCAATGTCTATATCTATATTATACGGATCTTGAATCTCCTGAGTAATTTTTCCGCAGAAATTATCACAATTTAAGCTAGATATATCAATGTTATAAAAACAGCTATTAAGATGCGAGTAATTAATTAAATCAGTAGTTAAAGCTGTATAACCATTTGTTATTAACCATTCTTTACTAACAACTTGTTTAGTAATTCCTGTCAAAATAAAAAAATCCGCTGAACCAACATCATCTATCCCCCAACCAAAAAAACTATTAATATCAGGAGGGAAAATTGGGTATGTATAATTTCGGATAGAATGTTGACAAACAATACCACCTTCAGCATTATTTAACTTTTTACATGCCCATACCTCAGATAACCTTGCGTAAAGTGCATAAGTATGGCGACCCCCATTCCATTCTCCTTGAATTTTCATAAATAAACGCACGCCCGAACAATTAATTGATTCCGAGCAACCGTCGGCAAGAGCCGCAAGATATCCTGCGTCAGTGTTACTTCCATATTGAGTAGCCGGAGATCTAGGACTGAAAGTAACTTTCTTGCATGGTGAGAAACCGGAACCCGCAGGACCGCAAACAGTGACTGATAAACTGGTTGATCCTACTGTATTCGGACTAAAGCTGGCGTCGTTTGAAACACTCCAATCTGACAGATTGCCAGTTGGAACATAGGTGAGGGTCTGGCTTGGATTGGATAATTCTACTGTGCCTGAGCTACTGTTACATACGTATGAATAAGTTACAAAA
>JAITKM010000048.1 GCA_031278395.1 Deltaproteobacteria bacterium
ACTATTTTTAATAGGTTTTTATCTATAAAAAGTTACCAAAAGCCACCAAAAGAACCCTGCACCAGAAAAAAAACCAGAAAAAAAACTAATAAACAAAGTAACCCCATACCAGCGAACTCCAGCGAATCAATTAATAACTTAGACGATATGTTAAGCTTTCCATCAATTTTTTTTTGACCATTATTATTTTGGCTCATTAGAAAACAACTATCTTCAAAATTTCAAAATCGTTTCATACAGAGATAGTCGTAATATGAGGGATGGACTAGAATGAATGAGAATTAAAATTTAATATTCCTATCTAAAATTGTCCTATTTTTGATAGGTTTTTATCTACAAAAAACTACAAAAAGAACCCTACACCAGATAAATACAAATGAATGCACCAGATAAATACAAATGAATGAGCGGCACACCAGATAAATACAAATGAGCGGCAAGATAATTAGTTTTTATGGTGTTGATGGTTGTGGTTGGACAAACGGTGATTATTGATTCTGACCCGTATTTGAAGCAGCTAGTTTGGGAAACTTTAAATCTATCTGAAGTTGATGCTTATAATTATATTTCTAATTTTGATAATCGTTTAATTGCAAAGGTTGGTTTTGTAGCACCGTATACTGTAATCGGAATTAACTTGAGTAAGAGTTTTTTAGGTGATTTGTTAGAACGTATACAATTTTATTAAATTTATATTTATATTACGAGAATAAGAATATTAAATTTAATATAAGAAATTTAGATCAGAATATATTTAGGTTTAAGAGGTGTCTTATAGAGATATTTGGCATTAATAAAAAATTTGAAGAAATAACCGCTTATATTATGTTGCTACGGCAATAATCGGCAAAGCCGAGACAGAGTTGAAAATCCTTGAAATTCAACCCTGTGAGGCGGTAAAGTTTTTTTAATCGATACTGATAGTTTCGATTAAAATAAGGTTGTTTCGGTGGAATTAGGATTTACTTTTTATAAACAATATTTTGAACTGCACACTCGGCAGCCAGGGTAATACGTTCGTTAAAATAAAAGACGGCTTGGTTACTTTTAAGAATGTTTTTATTTTTTTTATTTCGTTCCACATCTTGAACCATAATTTCTCCATTCCAAAGGGTTATTTCACTCTCCAGATCAATAATTTTTAACATTAGGTAAAGCTCTGAATCATTGGTAATTGGATTAAGTTGTCCCGCTATCAATGTATTATACCCTAAACGTTTGGCAAGGCTAATAGCTCGGTAATTACCATATTCAAAATCATGTTTTCTATCTGCTAAAGTTAAATTTTCGGTTGAAAGTAATTCAAAAACCCCACTTGGGCTGTATTTTAAAAAATATTCTTTAAATCTATTAGCGATATAATTTCCGTAGTCTTTTCTAGCTGTGGCAATACTAGTAAAATTCTCCGGAACATTAAAGGCAACAATAGCAACTCTAGTTAAAAGTTCTTGATTAGCGCGATTTTGTAGATAATTAATAAAATTTTTATCTATTTGAAATGAAGTCTTACAAATAATTGGCTCATCTGGCGTAGAACCAAAGAGACTTTCCTTAATATCTTGGGCTGCTTCTTTGGTTTGGCTACAAGCAACTAAGAACAGTAGAGTAACAGTTAACTTCGTAATATATAGTATTTTTTTATTCATAAATTAATCCTTGTCTAAAATCCTAGTTATTTGCTAAATGCCCCAATTATTATTTGATTGGATCAAATAACAACTTAGTTTTATTATTTACCAATTTATCTGCCTAACAATGAAAAAAATCTTATTCTGTTTATTTATTATTTTTATTTGCCTCAGTTGCAGTTACAGCAAAAGATACGGCAACCTTGAGCCGGACTGGACGTCGGGAAACGATACACCAGTTGGACGTTTTAAGACAACATATTTAGCTGAACAGATACATAATTTTTTCAGAGGTAGCTATTCCGTGTCACTTGCTGTAACAACTTTTGTAGATATTGACAATCTGGATTCTACATCCTCTTTTGGTAGGATAATGTCTGAGCAGTTGGTTTCAGAGTTAGCCATGAAAGGTTATACAGTATTAGAGATTAGACAGGCTGATGCTTTACAAATTGTTAAAGGTGAAGGCGAATTTGCTTTATCTCGTAAGCTAGATAAACTTCAAAAGCAGTATAATCTAGGAGGAATAGTTGTCGGGACATATGCAGTATCATCTAAAAGAGTTTATCTAAACGTGAGAATTTTAGACCCACGTAACTCAAAAATTCTTTCTGTGGCTTCGGCAGAACTTGAACATACCACAGAAATTCAAGAACTGCTGAGCAAGCAAACGAATAACGATAATCAATTAACTAGCTCTAGGTTACGCAATATGACTTTAGAACGACTTCCATATTCTGAGCTAAATACCCCAAAGGCAGCAGATCCTCAGCCATTGAAAATTAATCCAATGCTACCGAAACAACAGCATTAGACTTGCTAAATGCCCTTTTTACAGAAAGGCTCTTAAAAATTGAAAGTCTAGAGAAAAGCCACGAAAAATTGCAAAAGTTTAATTTTGCATTTTTCGCGACTTGGTTTTGAATTTACTTTTAATGTTTTCTTAAAAGCATTGGTAGTTTTTGTTGCTTATTTCTCAACGCCGATTTTATCTAAAACCGAATCGCTAAGATTATCAATATAATCAGTAGCTGTAGAAGTAAGTCCATTGGCAATGCCTTCGAGATTGTTTGTAACACTGTTGGTTAAGGCGCTAGCCAGAGATTGTAAAAAGTCCTTTCCTTTATCAACGACGCCTTCAAGCATCTTGCTAATGTTAGTGAGCGCTGTGCCAATTGCTGGATAGACAAACTGCACAGCAGAGCTGACAACTTGAGCGACTTTTGCAAATCCGCTAGCTATCTTACCAAATAACCCTTTTTTCTTCTTCTTAGGAGCTTCAGTTTTAACCTCTGTAGTTGAAGTTGCGATTGTGCCTTCGTTAGTAACATTGCCTTCTTCGTCGACTTTCTGATTTGCATAAAAATCAGCAATCATATTAGCCAGACTAGATGTAGAACTACTTGAAGTATTATTAGTAGTCGTTGGACTAGCTGTGTTTGCAACATCATCTAAACTACTTAACATACCAAGTAATGCTGAACTTGAATTATTAATTTCTGTTATTTCAGTCATAATATTAATCCTTTCAATTAGATTGTTATTAAAATGAACACGCAAATTGCCTGTTCGTTGCGCTTTATCGAATAAATTTTTGAACAATTTCGCTGAAAAACTGTGTAATTATTTATTTAATGCAGAAATAATATAGTAAAAGTAACCCCATACCAGTGAACCACCACCAAACAAAAAAGTATTAAGTTTTTTTTAAATATAAACGATTAGTTAAGATGTAAAAAATATATATTTTGAAGTTTTAATTCACCTGAGGAATGCAAGAAAAATGAAAGTACTAATTATTGATGATTCAAGAGCGGCAAGAATGGTAATTAGCCGGATTATGCAAAATATTGGATTTGAAACAATAGAAGCCGGAAACGGAAAAGAAGCTTTAGAAAAACTACACGCCACTCCTGAAATTTCTATCTGTATGGTCGACTGGAACATGCCTGTTATGAATGGTTATGAATTTATTTGCGAAGTTCGCAAAGACCAAATTTATACAGATTTAAAACTTATGATGGTTACCACAGAAAATGAAGCTAGTCAGATTTTAAAGGCCTTAGCAGCGGGCGTAGATGAATATGTTATGAAACCGTTTACTGATGAAGTAATTATAGACAAACTGTCTTTTATGGGACTGGCTTAGGACGAATTGCTACTAATAATATTCTTTTTATAACTTTTTTTAACACGGCAGAGTAATTTCAAATTTATGAATAAAGTAAAAGTAATGATAGTTGATGACTCTAGCATCGTGCGTAAGATTCTGGGAGATATTATTACTGCTGATCCCAATCTCGAAGTCGTTGACAAAGTTTCAAATGGTAAAATTGCGTTAACTAAATTAACTATTTCTAAACCAGATATTATTACCTTAGATATCGAAATGCCAGAATTAAATGGTTTGGAAACCCTCAAAGCTCTCAAGCAAATAGACCAGAAAACTAAAGTTATTATGTGCAGTAGTTTAACTAAAGCTTCTGCCAAAACTACTCTTGAGGCTTTGTCTTTAGGGGCTAATGATTTTATAACCAAACCAGAAGGCGGAGTCTCCCCAGCTGTCATTTTTGAAACACTCAAAAAAGAACTTATTCCGAAAATATATTCAGCCTGCGAGATTGTTAGAAACACTAGTTTTAAAACTCAACATGTTCTCAATCCTGCTTCAGTTCAAAATTATAGAGTTGATCTAGTAGTAATTGGAGTTTCAACTGGCGGACCCAGCGCATTAGAACATGTTATCCCTAAATTACCAGGTAACTTGGCAGTGCCAGTAATCGTTGTTCAACACATGCCTCCAGTTTTTACTAAATCTTTAGCAGAAAGACTTAATTCGTTATCCGCTTTAAAAGTTATGGAAGCTTTTGACGGTCAAGAAATATTTGCTGGAGGAGTTTTTATTGCCCCCGGCGGCAAACATATTGTTTTAGATCGACTTAATTTAGCCACGACAGTAATTAGAACTAATGAAGACCCACCTGAAAATTCATGTCGTCCTGCGGTAGATGTCTTGTTTAGATCAGCTGCCACAACTTTTGGCAAAAATACTTTAGCTTTGGTTATGACTGGTATGGGATACGATGGCACTAAAGGTGGTAAGCAAATTGTCGATATAGGGGGACAGCTAATTATTCAAGATAAGGAAACTAGTGTCGTATGGGGTATGCCAGGGGCAATTGCTGAAGCTGGTTTTGCACAGGCAATTTTGCCCTTAGATAATATTGCGCAAGATATTTTAACAAGAGTCTATAAGTTTAGAAGTTTGAGAAGAGTGTAATGGTTATATACAATGAGTGTTTATGAGTATTTCGCAACAGGAATTTAATAATTTTAAAAAATTAATTCAGGAAAAGTCTGCTATTGTATTAGACCCAGGCAAAGAGTATCTGATTGAAAACCGATTAACGCCTTTAGCTAAGGAAGTAGGCTTGGACAGTTTGACCGAGTTATTTCAAAAGATTAAAAGTAATACAGAGTTGCTGGCTAAAGTTGTGGATGCCATAACCACCAATGAAACTTTATTTTTTAGAGATCAACATCCTTTTGAAACCTTAAAAAAAATTATTTTGCCTAATTTAATTAAAGCTCGTGAGGATAAAAAAGAGTTAAATATTTGGAGTTCAGCATGTTCTGCAGGACAAGAGGCATATTCAATTGCAATCATCTTAAAAGAAAATTTTCCACAGCTGAGCAATTGGAAAGTCAAAATTCTTTGCACAGATATTTCTCATGCTATGCTAGAGCGAGTAAAGTCCGGAGTTTTTTCTCAATTAGAAGTCAACCGCGGTATGCCCGTAACTCTTTTAGTCAAATATTTTAGACAAAAAGGAACGGATTGGGTAGTTAGCGATGCACTTAAAGAGATGCTGGAAGTTAGGTATCTTAACTTAGCAGCGGTTTGGCCTGCTTTATGCCAAATGGATCTGATCTTTCTGCGGAATGTTTTGATTTATTTTGATTTAAAAGCTAAAGAAGAAATTTTACAAAAAATACAAAAAAATTTATGTCCAGATGGATGTTTGTTTTTAGGCTCAACAGAAAGCATGTTGACTGTTAATTCGTCATTTAAAGCAGTCAAATATGATAGAACAGTAATATATACTAAATAAATTATTTTATGGAAACAAGTGAAATAGATTTAGATTCTTTGACTACACAATTTGAGAATATAATTCGAGCAGTTTTTGAACCTTTGTTGAAAGCCCCACTCGAAAGGGTTGAAGAACTGTTGCCCGAAGACAACCAGAAAGCAACTAGGTCTGCGTGTGTTCATATCTTAGGTGGCTGGCAAGGGACTGTTTCCTCAGAAATTGAAATTGATTTGCTGACAACAATAACTAAAAATATGTTACAGAAGGAACAAGTTGATGCTGATGAGTTAGGTAGTGTCAGTAGCGAATTAACTAATATTATCGGCGGAAATTTGAAGGGAATTTTGGCGGTAGATCGTTGTATTCTTTCCATACCCAAAGAAAAAGTTAGTCAAGGATTTGATTTTCATGAATTAGAAAATAAAATAATTATCAAACTTTGTTTCAAAAGCGGTTTTCAGCTAATGGTCATTAAGCTTCACCAAGCGTTGACAAAAATCGTCTGATTTTTGTATGCTACTCAACTTAATTAGTTGAAGTTGAATTAGTAGATTAGTAGCAGTATCGCCTTAGCAAATTTTTACATGCAAAAGAAAAGGTTGGATTTATATTCGTGGAACGTTAATGGGATTCGTGCCATTAAGAAGAAAGGTTTCGATAAATGGGTTTATCAAAATAACCCAGATATATTATGTCTACAGGAAACTAAAATTTCACAAGATTTACTTACTGCAGAGGTTTGTAACTTAGATGGTTATCACTCATATTGGTCTTGTGCTCAGCGCAAAGGTTATAGCGGCGTGGCTATCTGGAGTAAGGCGAAACCACTTGAAGTAAAGTTTGGTTTAGGTATAGAAAAGTTTGATCTGGAAGGACGAACCTTAGTTCTCAAATATCCTAAATTTACTTTATTAAACGTATATTTTCCAAACGGTGGAAATGGTGCTGATAGATTGCAATATAAATTAGAATTTTATGAGGCATTTTTAAAATATTGTAAGAAACTAATTAAAAATGGAGAAAAAGTTATTTTTTGTGGTGATGTCAATACCGCGCATCGTTCTCTTGACTTAGCGGACCCCCAAGCTAACAAAAATACTTCTGGTTTTTTAGCAGTTGAACGGGAGTGGATTGATAAAGTAATAAAAGCTGGTTTTGTTGATTCGTTTCGTTTAATTAATGGCGATGTTGCTGAGCAGTATTCTTGGTGGGATTATAGAACAGGCGCAAGGGCAAGAAATGTTGGTTGGCGGATTGATTATTTTTTTGTCTGCGGGACTTTAAAATCAAAAATTACTGGAGCAAATATTTTCCCAGAGGTCTTAGGCTCAGATCATTGCCCTATAAAATTGCAGTTAGTCATATAATTAAAATATTTAAGTAGGTAAGGCTAAGTAAAGCTAAACAAAGCGTAAAGTAGTTTCAACCAGTTGATTTTATTGTATTAATATCTAAGGTAGAGAACATTTCTTTTTAACTTAACCTTATTTTGTATAGACTAAAAAAATTTTCAATTTTTATTGACGAGCAATTAAAGTGTATGTAGTATCCGCCGAATTTTTTAATTGTAATTTTTTGATTGTATCCCATTGTTGGGAGGTTAAGGTATTTTTTATGAGAACATTTTTTCAAACAAAAGAAGCTGCGTTGAAAAATCGCAAGTGGATTTTAATCGATGCTGAGAATAAGATTGTAGGACGCGTTGCCTCTGAAGTTGCGGCAATTTTGCGAGGTAAAAATAATCCAGCTTTTACTCCACATAACGATGATGGAGATTTTGTTATAGTAGTGAACGCGGCAAAAATTAAATTTTCTGGAAATAAAGAAAAAGATAAATTATATCATGTTCATAGTGGTTATGTTTCTGGTCTTAGAACAGACACAGTTAGTGATTTAAGACAGCAGAAACCCGAAGAAATTATGAAACGCGCTGTTTGGGGGATGCTACCTCATACTGCGCTAGGTAGACGACAGCTAAAGAAACTCAAAATATTTGCTGGAGCGGAGCATATACATGCAGCTCAAACTCCAGAACTAACTAGCTCTTTATAAACTTCAAAAATATTAAAATCATAATGTTATCAAATAAAGTAAAAAAAATTAATGCAACAGGAAGACGTAAAACTGCAACTGCAAGAGTGTATTGTTCACCTGCCACTAAAGGTGAAGGTAAAATTATTGTTAATGGTAGGGATTTTGAGAATTATTTTCCGCGTCAAACTGCACAACAAATTATTATGCAACCATTGGAGTTAACTGAGTCGGTTAGTAATTATGATTTTAAGATTAATGTTCGTGGCGGTGGTTTATCTGGACAGGCTGGAGCTGTTCTTTTAGGAATTGCGAGAGTTTTAGAAGCAACCAATGGTGAATTAAGACCGCTTTTAAGAAAAGCTGGATTTTTAACACGTGACCCACGTTCAGTCGAAAGAAAGAAGCCAGGTAAACATAAAGCAAGAAAAAGTACACAATTCTCTAAAAGATAGTATTTTAATGTGTATTTTTATACACTTATATTTTATGTATTTAAAAAAAATTGAAGCATTGTCAGTTAAAAGTTAGATACGAAATATAGCAGGGATGTAAGGCTTATTTATGATTATTATGTTGTTTAATTTTAACATAGTTATATTAATGTAAATAGTAGGTTAAATATGAAAAAATCAAGTTATTCTAGTTTGTTATTAAGTTTAGTTATCTTATTAATTTTTTGTGTTCAAGGTATTCAAGCGCATGGGCAAGTACATGATCGTCCTACTGGTGGTGGAAAAATTGGTGGTAAACCAAACGGATCAGAATCTGGTGACAAAGAATGTGGCGCTAGTTGTACGGGAGATAATGACTGTAAGAACGCGGCTGATAATTGCACATACTGTATAAGTGGTGTCTGTTCTGATGGTAAATTTTGTGACAAGAAATGTGAAAAAGATGCTGATTGCGCTGGAGCTAAAGATGGTTGTTCGGTTTGTGTAGATAAAGTTTGTAAAAAAACACCTTCAGTTAGCTCGTCTGCTTGTGAGTCTTGTAGTAGTTTAAGTTTTCCTCCAGATCCATCATCTTCCTCCTCCTCATCCTCTTCATCATGTGTTTATAAAGCTACAACACAGTTTAAAAACTCAGAGGACTATATTAACGACGGTTACATAACTAAATTGGTTGATTCTCAGCCAGAATGCTTAAAAAATAAATTAAAAACTGCTGTAAACGATTGTTTGAAAAACGAAAAATATAAAAACGAGTGTGTTGATAAGTGGACGGATAGTCAAGGGGTAGTTCATTATTCTGCCTGTGAAGGTTTGGCTTGCGCTTTTGTAGCACATAAATTTAGGGAGGAAAATAGCAATAAGCTTTTAGATAATTGGAAAGAGTTATGTGACGAGAGTTGTGCAGGTTTTCCAAATCCTAAGGTTGCAGGTGGTAAGCCGTGTTGTTATCGTTATATTGCTTGTGGAGATGTTTTTGGTTTAGATTGTTACATTGACTGCGGATGTTACCTTGGTGAGGAGAACGGAATGCATGGCAGATTAGATGAATGTGTAGCAGAAAAATTTGTACAATCTTTTGGTTGTACTATCCCTAAAGATGCCTGGAAGAACCAGGTTGACTTTGCTA
>JAITKM010000013.1 GCA_031278395.1 Deltaproteobacteria bacterium
TGGAATTTTGATGAACTCCATATTTTTGGATTTTGGAGATGGTGAATGCCAAAAAGCATTGCCCATAAATTACGATTTATCACAATTGAGCGGTGATGATTTTTGTTTAATCCTATTGGGCTGTGATAATTTTTTTCTAATCTTTGGCTGTGATGATTTTTGTTTAGTCTTGGGAAGTTGTGATTTTTGTTTATATTTAAAAGGTAACTACCGGCAATTATTGCATTTCCCCCCCCCTCCCGCAACTTTTAGTAGGGAATTCGTGGAAGTTGTTTTTTAAAAAGTTGTTACTGATTTGTTGTTTAAGATGTAACTTTTTTTGCATAAATTACCCCATTATAATGACCGAGGGGCTATTAAATTAATTATATTTTCTTGTCTAGATATTTTTTCAAGAGCTTTTTTCTGTTTTTTTTCTGGTACAGGGTTACTTTTATTTTTATACTTTTTTAGAAATTACAAAATAATTTAGAGAGTTACGTTTGTTTAATGTATGAAAAAACTAATAAATAAAGTAACCCCATACCAGCGAAACCAGCGAAATATGATGATTGCTAAAAATATACATTTTGATCGAGATTATAATCGTTAAAAATTTGTCGCTTTTTATATTGACACAAATTCCATAGTAGTCGCTGCACTAGGTGCCAGGAATTATCGTTTTTTAACCTATAATATTTCCTTCCATTATTGAAATATAACTTCTTAAAGTCGCATTATTTGCCAAGAGATTTTTTTGTTTTTCTTTAACTTCTTGTACAATATTAGCTGGAGCTTTTTGTAAATAATTTTCATTACTCAATGTTTTGTTACAAGTTAATAAAGCTTTTTCATTATCGGCTATTTTCTTAGTCAACATTTTGCTAATTTCTATAATATCAACAATTCCTTCATCCAATTTTATATAAGCGAAACCTACATCAAGTGCTATTGGAATATATCCTGCCAATTGTTTTTTAGGACTCGTTAAGCTTTCTGTAATAAAGGCATTAGCTGTATTATTTAAAACAAACTCTAATTCTTGATATTTTTTCAAATTGTCTCTAGCTGAATAGATAGAAATATTTAATTTTGTTTTATATTCTATGCCAAACAAATGTCTCATTTCTCGTACTTTTGTAACCAAATTCATATTAAGCAACATCGCAGAACAAATATCATTTGCACTAGGCACATCTACTTCTATCCAATTAGTATTAAGCAAAAATTGTTCGTGCTTAACATCCATAGTTTGTTGTAGTAATTGCCATAACTTTTCCGTCACATACGGTATATACAAGCTAAACATTTTTAATATCTGCACCATCACATAAACCGCCGTCATCAAAGCTTGTTGCTTGTCTACTAAGTTTTTGGAATGTAAACGCGGTTTAATTATTTCTATAAACCAATCGCAAAAATCTCCCCGAAAGAATGCAGATAACTCAACAAAAGCTTGCGATATATTATAGGCTTGCAAATAATTATCATGATTAATAACGCATTGTTTGAGCTTAGCAATGATCCATTTGTCTATTGCATTGTCTGATGATTTAAATTTGTCAAAATCAACTAATTTTGTTTCAGCAGTTAGATTAGTTAAGATAAAACGACAAGAATTCCATAATTTTGTAACTAAAGCTCTCCCTTCTTTATAATCATTATTGCTAATTTTGCAGTCTTGTCTTCCCAATGGATATTTACTAATCACTGTAGCTCTAACTGCATCCACTCCAAATTCTTTAAATAAAATTAATGGATCTTGATAATTACCAAGACTTTTAGAAAGCTTACGTCCTTGTTCGTCACGAATTAGTCCATGCAAAACCAAAGTTTTAAAAGGTATATTGTCAGTAAATTCTAAAGCCATTACCATCATTCTTGTACACCAGAAGAATAAAATATCTCGACCAGAAAAAAGAGTTGTCGTCGGAAACCAAAAATCTAATTCTGGAGTTTTCTTTGACCAACCTAAGGTAGAAAAGGGCCACAAGGCAGATGAAAACCACGTATCCAGCACGTCTGTTTCTTGTCTTAACTTAGTGTGCCCACACTTACTACAAGCTTGTGGTGTATCAATTTCAGCCATGAGATTGTCACATTTTTCGCAGGTATAAACTGGAATTTGATGTCCCCAAACTAATTGCCTAGAAATGCACCAGTCTCGAATATTATCCACCCAATGAAAGAAATCATTACGTTCAGAATCTGGAATAATTTTAATTTTTTTTGCTTCAACAGTTAACTTTGCCCGCAAAGCTAGATCTCTCATTTTTAAAAACCACTGTTCTGAAATAAGCGGTTCTATTACGTTATGACAACGTTCACACTTAGTAATGTTATTTACATAATTCTCGATTTTTACTAAAAACTTTTGTTGGACTAGATCGTCAACAATAACATTACGAGCCGTCATTATATCTAAGCCAATATATTTGGCTGGTGCAGGCTCTATTATTTTTCCATCTTTATTTATAATCGAAATTATTGGGAGATTATGCCGTTTTCCTACTTCATAATCAGTAAAATCATGCGCTGGCGTTATTTTTACCGCACCAGTTCCAAAATCTAAAGCAACAAAGTTGTCTTTAATAATTGGAATAACCCTATTTGCAAGCGGCAAAAAACATTTAGTATATTTTAAAGTTTTATATCTTTCATCTTCTGGATTTATTGCTACTGCCACATCACCTAACATGGTTTCGGGACGAGTCGTAGCAATGACAACTCCGTCGTCTTGAATATTCTCTTGTTCATCTACAAACGGATATTTGATATACCACAATAATCCACTGTTTTTTTCATGAATTAAATCTTCGTCAGCAAAAGCTGTTCCGCATCTTGAACACCAACTTACTATTCTCGAACCTTTATAAATCAACCCTTTATTAAAAAGTCTAACAAACGCAGTGCGAACAGCTAAAGACAAGCCTTCGTCTAATGTAAATCGCTCACGTTCCCAATCACAAGAGAAACCTAATTTTTTAAGCTGAGTTGTAATAATATTCTTGTGATTTAAGGCAAATTCCCAAATCTTATTTAATAAAGCTTCTCTGGATAGAGTTTCCGGATTTATGCCTTGTTTGTATAAAAATTTTTTAACTACATTCTGAGTAGAAATTCCTGCATGATCTGTGCCAGGTATCCACACAGCTGAAAATCCACGCATTCTATGCCAACGCAGATAAGCATCTTGTATAACATTATCTAAGATGTGTCCCAGATGCAATGTTCCAGTCACATTCGGTGGTGGTATTACAATTGAAAAAGGTTGTTTATTCTTATCTATCTCTGCGTGAAAGACACGACTCTTTTCCCACTGCTCACTAATCTGAGCTTCAATCTCTTCATGATTAAAATGTATAGGTATTTCTTGCATTACTATTTCCTTGCGTTTTATTCATTTTAAATTAACTAAGATTAAACAAAAAAATTTAACAAAGACATAACTTTGTTAAATTTTTTTGTAGCTTTAATGTGACAATTTGTGTCTTTTGAAATTCAAATATTTTTTTAAATTTTCATGATAATCATCATTCAAAAATATCAAAAGCCTCCCAACCACTCAATCGGTACAAATTGGACAACGTAGAACATAAAATTAAACTTGAAGTCAAGACATCAAACTTAAGAATTCTTTTAATATCGTTTTCATCTAAAATTTCCAGGAGCTCGTAAATATTTTCGATATTATCTTTATGAACTGCACAACTAACTTTTAGCAAAAGTTGCTTTTATTACTTCGTTCATTGCCAAACCATTAGTAAGTATCTTAGCAATTAAATTATTAGAACGAATTTCTTTTACAAAATCTACAAGATCTGTTCCACATAACAGTTCACCTTCTAATAAATGTATTTCCGAATTGGTAACATTAAGCTGTTTTAATAAATTTAAACCTTTTTCTCCAAAATTGATTAACCTGAAACGACTTTTTCAACTATTATTATTTATATTCTAGAATTTAGAATTTCTAGAATATCGAGAAAGAATTTATAAATACGACGGCGATCGTCTTGCTTTGTGCAAATTCATGTCCATTCGTTGGGCAGAAATAGTTAAAAATATGTATCTACTGCAAATTTAAACTGGTCAATAAATAATTTTTTAAAATATTGAGTGTTATTTTGTTCATAAAATAATAAAATTGCCTTTTTGTATTCGTCAACATTTGTATTGCGATATGATAACGGACAATAGTCGTTTGCAAGCAAGACTGCATTGGCGAGAATTCGAGATGTTCTTTTATTACCATCTTCAAAGGGGTGAATGTAAGAAATCATTAAAACGCAAATTAATGCTTTTTCTATTGGATTTTCAGTTTGATTAACAAGCGCTACTAATTGTTCCAGCGCTTCTTTGATTTGTTTGGCATTATCCAGCGGACGATATTTCATGCCAATAATTCCAACTTTGTGATTACGAATTCCAGACGTGATATCTAGGTCATTTGTTAGTAATTTGTGCAAATCTTCGATGTGACGTATTGTTGCCCGCGATGTTTTATCAAAATGTTCGGATACAAAATTCTGAATTTCTTGTCGCGAAACAGATTTTTTTAACTGTAAAAAATCTAAAATCGCTTGTTGACGTTCATTTAATTTATTTTGTGCCATTATATTTTTCTTTGTTGCGTCTCATTTTAAGTTGGTTTCCGTATCAAAAATGAGACGCAAATATTTTATTTTCTGGCTATATAGTTATTTTGTTTTTAAAATAATTAATATTTCTAATATGTTATATTTTATGCTTTTTAAAAGTAGCCTACGGACAGGCTGTCGTATTATTAGGTACCAAAAATTATGAAAACTATACAACAAATAAGAATCAGAATATTAAATTATATTATTGGCGTGTGTAAAATAAAGGTCAAATGTCAGAAATTGATTTTGTGCTGAATTGTGGAAAAAAATTTAAAGAATTGAAGTTAAAAGTGGCAAGATTTTCTCAAGATTGATGATTTAGAAATACTATTTAAATAGAAATTATGGTTAATAAAATAATTTATCTTACTTTTGTTCTTTTCTTTTATTGCGCTTGTGTTCGCGTCAAGGATGACTATATCAATAACAATTTGGTCTACCATAATGTAACTTTAAAAGCTGCAGTGGAGAGGATTGAAGAGTATAAACTAGCAACTCAAAAGGAGCTTGAGGAAATAAAGTTACTTAGTTCTCAGGTAAAGGAAGACTTAAAATAATCTATGAAAAATTTTGTTCGTTTTTTTCTTATTAGTAGTTTTGTGATTTTATGCTCGTTAAGTTTGGCTTTTGCTCAAGCTACTAAGCCTACATATGGTCGCACGCCAGATGGTAGCGCTTATCGAATTGCTAAAGATGGCACGATTTTAATGGATCAAGTTGCGGAGTTAGAATTAACTGTTAATGAGTTACGCAATGATTTGATAGAAACTCAAAACGAGTTAAACGAGAAAACTAAATTAGTTCAAACTTTACAGAAGAAAATAGCCAGTCAAAGCTCTACTGAGCAAGTCCCTTATTATTCGTCTACTAATCTGTGTGCTAAGGAAAAGTCTGAGCTTGCGCGCCTGAAACAGGAATTAGTAAAATTAAAAGATGAATTAAAGATTACTAAAAGCTCATTAGCTTTTATTCAACATCAACGAGATAACGAAACGCAAAATAATGATTTTTTGTGGGGCGCTGAACCTAATAGAGCAGTAAAGACAAAAGCTAGTGGTAGTTTAAATCCATCTGCTGAAGCTGGGCTAACTAAGTCTATAACTAGAGTTGAGGCGTTAAGTAGTAAGCGTGATAAGTTGTTGGAAAAGCTAACCAAGGCAGGTAAAACTTTTGAAGTTAAAGAATTAGTTGCGACTAGTGGTAATGATTTTGAAAATCTTAAAACCAGAACAGTTAGTTCTAAGAAATCTTTGGACGAAGTAGAGTTAATTAGCCAAGACCTTTCGGAAATTGAAAATATTTTAAAAGAAGATATTTCATTTTTACGCCGCATGTTAAAATGAAACAAATACAAGGTAGAGGCGCCCCTACAATATTTGACTATAGTAGTGTGAAATATTTTTGTTAAAAGTAACGATAGAGGCTGGGTAGGGATTTGTAGTTACTCTTTTTATTGGAGCTAAAGGGTTACAATAATATAACGAACAACGAAAGTTATTTATGAATATTCAAAAACTAAGCGCAGTAGCGCTGAAATATGATGATTCTATAGATGATGCACCTCTGATTGCCGCGCAAGGGCAATTATTAGTTGCCAAAGAAATGAAAGCTATTGCCAGACGTTACGGAATTCCAATTTGCACAAATGAAGAGCTAACAGAAAATTTGCAACAGTTGCAATGTAATCAAAATATTCCACAATCCCTATACTTAGAAGTCGCCAAAATTTTCGCCCCCAAAAAATAAGTCCTGAAAGTTTAACACCCAATAAAAACAGCCAGATCAAGGAATTTGTATCCTTTTTGAAAGTTGATACATCAAAAGGAGAGATTTTTTATATTAATTATCTTTTATCCAATTATTTTTTTAAAAGGTGAACGAATATGTTAACAATAAGTGTAAATGGAACTGAACTTGTGTTTAATCATGAACATGTCAAAAACATTAATGAATTAATTGAGTTTGTCAATGAAGGCGTAGCTCAACATAATCATTCAGTTTTTAGCGTTAAAAAAGGTGAGCAAGATTTAACTGAATTAGATTGGAGCATGCCGCTTCTTGATCATGAAGATACAACACTGGCTATTTTGACTAGCGAGAAATTAACTGCGTCAGAATTATAAGGGATTACTTCCTCCGTATATTATCCCTGCATTAACTCTTGCGCAATTTCTCGAAACTTTTCCGTAATGTTTTTGCCTGCCAGTAGATGCGCAATTTCTTCAATCCGCGCAGGACGATCTAGTTGGTTAATGTGAACAATAGTTTTTTCTGTTTTACTAGATTTTTGTATTTCCTTTGTAATTACGTAATGTGTGTCAGCTAAAGCTGCAATTTGTGGAGAGTGGGTGATTAATAAAACTTGCGTCGTCTTGGAAATAGTTTTTAATTTTTCACCGACTACAGTCGCAACCGCTCCACTAATCCCAGTATCAACTTCGTCAAAGATTTGCAAAATTGTTGCGTATTTCTCATTTAAAATAGTTTTTAAGGTTAGCAAAATACGGGATAATTCTCCGCCAGAAGCAACTTTATTTAACCCCCTAAATGGCTCACCAGGATTAGCAGCCAACATAAACTCAATTACATCAGCGCCAAAACTTGAAAGCTCAACCTCTTGAAAGTCAATTTTAAACTTAGCCTTTTTCATATTTAAGCGATTCAACTCTGTTTCAACTTTTTGTTCCAAAACTTTAGCGCTAGCTTTGCGCCTTTGAGAGAGTTTCGCTGCCAATTTTTCAAGCTCTTTTTGAGTTAGTAAAAATTTCTTTTCAAGCTTTTCAATATCAAACTCACCGGCTTCAAATTCAACTAACTCTGCCTGAATTTTCTGATAATATTCTATTAACTCTGGAATACTTTTGTGGTATTTTCTTTCAAGTCTTGCAATTTCAGCAAGACGCTCGCGCAGACTTTCCAACTGCTCCGGATTTGCCTCAAGATTATTCAGATATTGCTCCAAACTAAAATTAATTTCCCGAATTTGTTGATAGGTTGAATCAATTAATTTATAAAATTCCTCTAAATTTTTGTCTTTTTTACTAGCATTTTCCAACAATTGCCTAAGTCGTACCAGTGAAAGCAACACGCCATGTTCGTCTGCATCAATTAATGTTAAGCTTTCGTTTATTGTATTGCAGATAAACTCAACATTTTGTAATTTACTAATTTGCGCTT
Organism: Deltaproteobacteria bacterium; assembly: GCA_031278395.1. GTDB lineage: Bacteria > Bdellovibrionota_C > UBA2361 > SZUA-149 > JAITKM01 > JAITKM01. The sequence goes on from JAITKM010000013.1 coordinate 7,800, forward strand.
CAAGTTTTTCTCGTTCACCTAATTCTAAACCAACTTGCTTTAATTCTTCTCTTTCAAAGCTGAGACGACGAAAATATTCCATCTTTTCACTAGCTTCTTTTTTAAAATCATCCAGTGTTTTTTTAGCTTTGGAATATTCTAAATATGCTGCCTTGACTACGCTCAACAACTCCCCAAATTCGCCATAATTGTCTAGTAATCTTCTGTGCTGGCTGTGGTCTAATAAAGATTGCTGCTGGTGTTGTCCAGTAATATCAAACAAAAAAACAGAGATTTTTTGTAAAGTTGCCAGCGGGACAAGACTGGAATTTAAATAGGCTTTGCCTTTTCCATTGTCTTCAACAATTCTACGAATAATAATTTCTTCGTCTTCTAAGAGTTCAGCTAACTCGTCTGCTACTTCAATAATTGCTTGTTTGTTTTCGGGCGTAATATTAAATAAACCTTCAATCTCACAGCGGGCTTGACCATGCCGAATAATATCTGATGTGGAACGCAGACCGCCTAATAAAGCAATCGCTTTCAAAATAATAGACTTACCTGCACCAGTCTCACCAGTGATGATATTTAAGCCGGAGTTAAATTCAACCTCAAGTTGTTCTACAATGGCTAAGTTTTTTATTTTAAGTAAGGATAACATGTTAATTCAGCTTTAAAAATAGGTTGCTAAGGGAGAGGATTTTTTTCTACTCTTATTTAAGCCAATCCAATACGCCACGTTTCCAAATATACAAAAGACTTATTTCAACCAGGCTGACAAATAAAAATATTGCTACAAATCCCTGCTGACCTAAAACCTCCACATTAACTGCATATGGATAAATTAGCGCCAGTTCAACATCGAACAGCGCAAAAACCACGGCAACTAGATAAAACTTAATATTTAAGCGCTGCCCAGTTTGGTTAGTTCCAAGAGTTCCGCACTCAAAAGCGGTCTGTTTAACTGAATTTGTTTTTGAAGATTTAAAAAAGAAACTCAAGGGGTGGCGAGTTGTTTTAGCAAAAACTAGATTGAAAAAATATAAACATAAAGGCAAAAGCAGATTTTTAAAAGTTGCCATAAAAACTACAATGCCTAGGCAGACAAGAGTAGTAATTAGTAAGGCTAAGTAAGGGGTGTCATTTAATTCAGGATTCATAATTCATTTTTTAGTTCTTCCACTGCCATTTGCCAGTGTTTTTCTGAATAGCCATGCGGACGACCTTCTCGTTCCCAGATTGCATATGCCCGCGCTGATATTTCTTCAGGGGTAGGCTCTTTGGGCGGTTGAGTGGTGTTTTTATCAGGAATCTGAATATAGACGTCGTCTGTATTTGAAGGATTATTGCTTGCTGATTTATCTAGTTTATCTTGAGCATTAAGTGTTTTTTGCAAGACTTGTTTGATATTTGTATTTTGGTAAAGAGATGATTTGATAGCTTTAGATTCCTGACAATCTTCATTTGCTTCTAATTGTTCTAAAACTTCTGATTCTAATTTGGTAGTTTTAGTTTTTTTAGGCTTATCAGAAATCTCAGTATTCAAACTTTTTTTGCTTGAGGTTTTTTCTTTAGTTAGAATACTTTTTGAGGATTTAGGTTTTGATTCTAATGTCGCGGATTTTTTAATTATCGATTTAACAACATTAGATATGTTTTTATTTTTTTCTGCCATTGTTGCTCTCTTTTATTTTGTTGCCAAGTTTAACCTAAAAAATACGGCGAACGTGTATCATAATTTAAGGTGATATAAAAATATCTATAAATTAATGTAGTTATAAAGTGAAAAAAATAGCATGATTAAGCTATGTTAGCAAGCTTTTGGCTTATATATGCAACTGCTAATTTATTCTGAGTAACCAATTACCGCCCCGCATTTTTTTATTCGCAAAGCAAATAAAAAATATCTTTCAGTCTATTCCAGGCGGGGAGCTTTAAATCATCCTGACTATTTGTAGTTTTGTCTTTTAATATTCGTCTCCAGATTATCTATAGTTTTTATTTTTTGAGATAAAACCACAAATTATCGTGATGTAAATCTTCTTTGTATTTTTTGTCTAACAAAAATGCAGGGTGGTAAATTGTTTAGAGAACGAACGGTTACTTTATATTCGCAACTTGCAAGATATAAATTTATATGTTAGCGAAAGTCCCCAATGATTAGAAGAAGATTAAAATTTATTGTTAGTGCCATGTTGATTGTATTTTGCCTCAACATATTCTCTGTGTCGTGTTTGTGTCTAGATGGTTGTTCTTGGCTTAAAATAACATCTAATTTTTGGGACTCTGCTATGGATCAAACTCAAGATTCTGATCACGTCCATGCAAATACGACCTTCCATGAGTCTGGCTCTTGCTGTGATGGACATTGCCCAGTTTTAATTACAAAAGCTTTTAATTTTTCCAAAAATTTTTTCAAAACAAATTTAGTAAACGTTAATACTTCAATTGTTTTATTCAGTTTCACTCCAAGCATTGAAAAACCTCCACGTCCTTATTCTTATAATACACTGTGAATAGCTAAAATACACAAACAGGCAACCACAAAACCACTAGAGAAACCACTAGAGTTGCCTTATAATGAATAAGGAAATATATGAAATATATCATGACTCTTGCTATAAGTATGGCTTTAGCAAGCATCACGCAACTTGCGCAAGCCAGTGAAGGGTGTTCAATAAATCGAGCAAGCGATGTGCTAAATTGCGCTTTAGAACAACATCCTAGTCTGTTACAAGCCAAATCTCAAATTTCAATCTCCAGTATCAATCAAGACCTAGCTAACCGCTGGTTAAGCCCAAGTTTGGAAGTTAGTGGTGGATATAACCAAGAAGATGATGATCTCAGAGGTTTTGAAATTGACGTGGCAATTATGCAGCCTCTGGAAACGCTAACTAAGCGCCAAGCCCGTATCAAAAAAGCTCAAACGGAATTTGCCGCTGCAACAACTAGTTTGGAAGGTCAAAAAGAAATTACGGCATTTCAAGTCATGACACTGCTCAACCGCTTACGGCAAATTGCTAAAGAAAGAGGCGTGTTAATTGAAATTACAAAAACTTTTTCAGACGTAATTCAGAAATATAAAGCTCGACCAGCCTTAACACCTGAAGATAAAATCTCGCTAGATTTATTTCAATTTGCTTTTAATAATTACCAGCTTGAGAAAAACCAATTGGCAGTAGAAGAAAAAGGTTATCTTAATAATTTAAAAGCTATCTTAAATGTTCCTTTCTCTGTAACTGAAAAAATTTTTTATTATCCGCCACGCCAGTGGCCTACACTAACAAGCATAACTTTGGCTGAAGATAATGTAGATTTAGCTCAAGAACGAATTAATATTGCACGAGCTAGAGTGGATTTTTTAGAAGCCCAAGCCTCTGCCTTTAGCGGCTTGAGTATTGGTCCATATATTCAAACTCGTCCGGGTAATGTAGGAAGAATTGACGTATATGGTTTAAAGTTTTCCTTACCACTTCCGCTTTATTCAAATGCTAAACCTGTAACTGCAGGTAATTTAGCAGTTTGGGCGGCTGAACAAAGTTATGAAGCTAAAAAGCGGGAATTAAGCCACAGTCTAGTAGGACTACAAGAACAATACATCTTAGGCGTTTCAGCTTTAAAACAATACGACATTGACAAGATTGAAAAACAACACGCCCAAATAGAAGAGTTGTTTAAAACTGGTCGAGTAAGTGGAGCTTTATTAATTGAAGCCCATCGCCAGATGTCAGATAATGTCAAAATCTATCATCAGTATGAATTAGACACACTTCAGGCTCTCTGGAAAATTTATGCCGGACAACGCAAACTGCTAAGCTCTTTAAACGAAGTGTGCTATGAAAAGTAAGAGGAATTTATTATGCTAAATCAGATTATAAAGTTTTCTGTCTACCATAAAGGAATAGTTTTTTTTATTACAGGTTTAGTGATAGTTTGGGGCTTTGTTAGCTTGCTCAAATTGCCAATTGATGCAGTCCCAGACATCACTAATAACCAAGTTCAAATCAATACTGCTGTTGCTGGTTGGTCAGCCGAAGAAATTGAAAAAATAGTTACCTTTCCAGTTGAATCAGTTGTGCGTGGCATACCAAATGCAAAAGAGATTTTTTCACTTAGTTATTTAGGTTTATCGCAAGTTACGATTATTTTTGATGATAGCATGGACATATATCGGGCGCGGCAATTAGTAGCTGAACGTCTACAAACAATTGCCGTGGATTTACCAGAAGGCGCTAAACCGCAACTAGGACCAATTAGCACAGGATTGGGAGAAATTTATCAATATGTTTTGGAATTTAAAAATATTGCGACAGATAACGAGGAGCGTTTTAAACAATTAGTAGAACTGCGAACTACGCAGGATTGGTTTGTTAAACCGCGCTTGATTGGTATTACTGGTGTGGCTGAAGTCAATACTATTGGTGGCTATGAACGGCAAATTTATATTGTTCCAGATCCGAAAAAATTATCAGATTACGGTATTTCTTTTGCAGATGTTAAAAACGCGGTTAAGAACGCGACACAAAATATAGGCGGCGGATATATTGAACAAAGCTCTGAACAATTTGTGGTGCAGGCAGTTGGTTTTTTAAAAGATAAAAATGATATTTTAGATTTACCGATTAAGACTTTGCCGAATTTTCAAACTATCAGTGTTAGGGATGTAGCCGAGGTGCAAGAAGGTAAAGAAAACCGCAGTGGAGCCGCGACCTATAACGGGCGTGAAGCCGTGCTCGGAACAGCTATGATGATGACTGGAGCCAACAGTCGAACTGTTGCCCTACGCATAGAAGAACGAATTGAGGAAATTGCTAAAACACTTCCTGCGGCAATGGAAATTATCCCCCTCTATAGTCGTTCAGATTTGGTGAATGCGACAATTAATACGGTTTGGCACAACATTTTAACTGGCGCTTGTTTAGTGATTGTAATTTTGTTTTTACTAGTTGGAAATTTGCGTGCAGCATTTATCACCGCGTTGGCAATTCCGTTGGCGCTACTGATTACTATTATTAGTATGCAAGCTTTGAATATTTCGGGTAATTTAATGAGCCTAGGCGCACTAGATTTTGGAATTATTATTGATGGGGTGGTGATTGTAGTTGATCATTGTTTGCGCAAAATTAAAGAAAAAATCGGTGAAACTAAACTGGTTTTAACTCAGGCAGAAATTGATAGTTTCGTGCTAGACGCTACCACTGAAATTAGAACTGCGGCTGGTTTTGGACAATTGATTTTGGTGGTTGTCTTTTTGCCAATTTTTGCCTTAGTTGGAATTGAAGCTAAAACATTTCAACCTATGGCAACCACATTCATCAGCGCTTTACTAGGAGCTTTGTTATTATCCTTGACCTTAACGCCAGCTTTAATTGCCACGCTACTACGCAAAAATTATGCGGAGCAGAAATCGTACTTAATGTCGTTTTTAGAACAGATGTATCAAAAAATTATTACAAGTGTTTTAAAGAGATCGTCTTTGATTATTACTGGCTCGGCAGTCCTGATTGGTTTAGCGGTTGGATTAGTTAATTTTTTTGGCGCGGAGTTTTTACCCCAATTAAAAGAGGGAGCATTGGCCTTTCATATAATTCGCCCGCAAAATGTGTCTTTAACACTTAGCGTTGATTTGCAAGGTAAAGCTGAAAAAATTATTTTGGAATATCCCGAAGTGTCCCATGTTTTTTCGCGTATTGGAACTGCGGAAGTGGCTACTGATCCAATGGGTATACATGTTTCGGATACTTACATTATTCTTAAAAATTTTGGTAAGGGGTTAGATTTTGATAAGTTTTCCGAAGAGTTAATGGAGCATTTGAAAACTGCTTTGCCAGCAATGACCTATCTAGCTTCACAACCAATTCAGATGCGTTTTAATGAATTACTAGAAGGCTCTCGTGCAGATTTAACAATTAAAATTTTTGGTGATGATTTGCAAGAATTAGAAAAAATAGGTGAACAAGTAGAAGAGTTGATTAAGCCTATTTCACCAACTAGTGATATTGAATTGGATAAAACGGGTAATTTTCCGGTTTGGACGATTGAACCGAATTTACGAGCTTTACAAAGATATGGTGTAAGTAAAGCGGCTGTCTTAGAGTTAGTCTCTTTGGCTTTAGCTGGAGAACCAGTTGGTTATTTCTTTGATAAAGATAAGCGTTTTCCAATTATGATTCGCTTAAACGAAGAGACTCGCCAAAATTTGGAGGTTATTAAAAAACTGCCTGTGCCGTTGTTTGCGGATACGATTGTGCCGCTGGAAGAAATTGCAACGGTTGGGTTTAAAGAAACCTATAGCGCAATTAATCGTGATAATGGGTATAGGCGGGCTACAATTATGGTTAATATTCGTGGGCTGGATACCAAAACTTTTGTTGAGAAAGTACAAAAGTTAGTGGCAGAAAAAATTAAGTTGCCTGAAGGATATTTTATTGAATGGGGAGGGCAATACAATAATTTGCAGGAAGCAACAGCGCGTTTTGCAATTTTAATACCATTTACGCTTTTAATTGTCTTTTTTATGATTTTTATGGCTTTTAAAAGCGTGAAGAAAACATTGTTAATTTTTGTTGGTATTCCGTTTGCGCTGCTTGGAGGGATTTTGAGTCTATTTTTTGTGGGCTTGCCATTTAGTATTTCGGCAGCAGTTGGTTTTATTGCGTTGTTAGGGATAGCAGTTTTAAATGGTATTGTTTTGTTGAACGGTTTTAGTAGTGGTGCGTATCAGAGTTTGCCTTTGCAAGAAAAGATAGTTAAAGGGTCAACGTCGCGTCTGCGTCCAGTCTTAATGACTGCTTTGGCAGATATTCTAGGTTTTATTCCGATGGCTCTTTCGATGGGAATAGGTTCGGAAGTTCAACGCCCGCTAGCAGTGGTGATTATCGGAGGTATTATCACATCCACAGCTTTAACCTTGATTGTTTTACCAACAATTTATTATCGTTGGTATAAACATTTTGAGAAATAAGTAACTATTCATTATTTGCTATGGACAAAAAATATTAATTAGTTTAGTAGCGTCCCGCGTTACAAAAAATATATTAAATATGTGGAGAACTAAAAAATGAATTTTTTAAGATTTTTTGTTTTGAGTGTTGTCATAGTTACTGGCTTAAGCGCTTGTTCAACTTTTGATTCAAAATCTAACTTTGCAGCGGGACAACAGATTGCAATTGATGTTTTTGCAGGACGCGGTTTTCTTAGTGGCACAAGCTACGAAAGGTATTATTTAGATAATAATGTGCTTTGGCGTGAATGTGGTAATGTTACCAGAGAAGATAACAAGAAATCGCCAGATATGTTACCAGCCTTTGCATATCATCCTAATTTAAAATTAACTAATACAGGTAAAGAGATTTTAACTGACAAAGAATTTGACAAAATTGCTAATGTAGCAGTTGAGTTATTTAATGATATTTCAACTCGCGATAAAGAGGATTTACCAGAACCAGAGTCATTGTTTTCTCTTTCTAATGCAGGAGTTTTTGAAATTCGCATAACTTATAATGGTAATGATAAATCTTTGGTTACTTCATTAGATGGTATTAATGAGGGGAAATTAATTCGCCAAAAAACAGCCCGTAATCTGTTCACTTTAATTCGTGGTGTCGGTCCTGTAATCTGTAGTTCACAAACTTTTTTTGGGATTGAAAGACGCTAGATTATTTGTGGCATTGATTCATTGAGTATAAAGAGTCTTAAAAAAGACTGCTAACTAACGGCAATCTGCTATGATTTTTCAGATTTGCATCTTGGCTTCATATAATGTATTGAAGGTCGTTTTATTTCTGAATTAGAATTCCAGATTAGAAAGATAGTTTACGAGAGTTACTTAGTAAATATAAACAAAAGTTATGAAATCAATTTTAATTACAGGTGGTGCAGGATTTATTGGTTCTAATTTTGTGCCGTATTTTTTGAATAAATACCCCGATTACAGAATTATCAATTTAGACAAACTGACATATGCTGGAAGTTTGGATAACCTTCAAGAGTTAAACTCTTTAGTTAAACCGACGGACTCGCCTAAAGTCGTGAGATTGGCGAATTACGTCTTTATTCAAGGCGATATTTGTAATTTTGAGTTGGTGAGTAGTATTTTTGAGGCATATGATATTCGTGGAGTAATTCATTTTGCCGCGGAAAGCCATGTCGATAATTCTATTAATAATCCTAGAGTTTTTGTAGAAACTAATGTCGTAGGGACTTTTAATTTGCTCCAAGCCGCATATAAACACTGGATGGGACAACCAGGTCAATATAAAGCTGATTATGAAAATTGTCGTTTTCATAATGTTTCAACTGATGAAGTCTACGGGTCGTTAGATATTTTACCTGACGTATCTAGTTGGACAGAAAACTCAAAATACGCGCCTAATTCGCCGTATGCTGCTACTAAAGCTGCGGCTGATTTTTTAGCGCGCAGCTATTATCAGACTTACGGTATAAATATTACAACTTCTAACTGTTCTAATAATTATGGTCCAAAGCAACATTCTGAAAAATTAATTCCGACGATTATTCGTAAATGCTTAGCCGGTGAGGCGATTCCAATTTATGGTAAGGGTGAAAATGTGCGAGATTGGCTTTATGTTTTAGATCACTGTAAAGCCATAGATTTGATTTTTCATAAAGGGCGAACGGGCGAAACTTATAATGTGGGTGGGGTTAATGAGAAAAACAATTTAGAGGTAGTGCAGATAGTATGTGAGCTTTTAGATAATAAATTGCCAAGAGCTGCTGGTAAATATAGCGATTTAATTATCTTTGTCGCAGACAGACCGGGGCATGATTTACATTATGCAATTGATGCTACTAAACTTAAAACTGAACTGGGGTGGCAAGCTAAAGAAAGTTTTGAGACTGGTATGGCTAAAACTCTTGATTGGTATCTCGAGGCATTACATGCCACGCCTCAGCTAGAACGTGTCATATGAAAATAGCTGTTCATCTGCATCTATATTATTTAGAGCAACTGCCGAGGTTCTTAAAAAAATTAAAAAATCTTCCAGCTAATTCTTACGATTTATTTGTAACCATGGTTAGTTCAAATAAAATGATAGAACAAGCCGTCCTTTCTTTTAATCCAAAAGCTAAAATTATTTTTGTTCCTAATCGAGGCTTTGATGTGGGTCCGTTTATATTTGTGTTAAGCCAGATAGAATTAGAGGCTTACGATTATGTGCTCAAGATTCACACTAAGAATTGGAATTGGCGTTATTTAACTAGGTTAAATAACGTCTGGTTTAATCACAAAAATTGGTCGCGTTTATTAATTAATTCTTTATTAAAGAGCAAAGCAGTTGTTGCAAGAAATTTAAAGCTCTTTGAAAACAATCCGCAGATTGGCATGTTAGCTTCTAGTTATTGTATAACTGACGAGGATTTTTGTTATCAAGGTTTGTTGAATTTTATAAATTCGGAGTTAAAAAAAATTAATTATAGCAACGTGATGCCGTTACCTTTTGTGGCAGGCACAATGTTTATGGTGCGGGCAAAATTATTAAAACCATTGCAAGGTAAATATAACATAGAGGATTTCGATTTTTCTTCCACTATAATTAAAGATTATACGTTAGCACATGCCTTAGAAAGGATGTTTGGTATTTTAGTTCAACTCCAGGGGTTTGAGATACAAGGTGTTAAGTATGACAAACCAGATATGTATATAGCGCTAGCGCTAAAGTCAAAAGAGGTAATACAGCGTGTTTTCTCTTTTTCCTAGCCTTTTCCTAGTGCATGGTTCATGTAGTAATAAAACAGGAAATACAAACAAAATAACCCTGCCCCAAGTGGTTAGGGTGAGCCCTGCACTTTCTGTTTTTTTCTCTTTCGGTTTTTTCTGGCACCACTATAGATGATAGCACAGCCAGGATTGGGCTGTGCTACACACAAAAAAAGTCGTCTCAACTTTTTAAGCGGCGTGTTTTATATTAGGGTTAGGTTTGCCTTTCTTTTTGCTTTTCGTGATTTTTTCTCCGCTAAGCCCTTTGTATTCATTATAAGTCTGAAATAATCTTTTTTTGAGCATGAGACGTGAACGATGAAGTCGAGACTTTATCGCTGGAATACCAATATTTAGAATGGCACTGACCTCTTTATTAGAGAGTTCGTCAATGTCTCGCAAAATATAAACTGCCCTGTAATCTGGTGGTAGTTTCGCAATTGCATTTTCTAAATTAGAACGTATGTCGCTGAAATTTATTTCAGCTTCAGCAGAATTAGTAGTATTTAATAATTCTGTATTATCCTTGTTTAAAATAATATCATCTAATGAAATGTAACGTTCTTGTCTGCGTTTTCTTAATTTCATAAAAGCTGAATTGGCAGCTACTCTATAAAGCCAGCTTGAAAATTTAGACTTGCCTTCAAAACTATCTATCTTACGATAGACCGTAATAAATACGTCTTGCAAAACTTCCTCAGCGTCTTCTTTGTTTTTTGTTAAACGTAAAGCCAAACTAAAAACTTTAGCTTTATAACGGTCAACTAAATCGTGAAAGCTAAGTTCAGAGCCTTTAACAAAATTAATAATTAGTTCTTCGTCAGTAAGTTCAAGATTAGTTATAGTTGTAGTTAAATTTCTAGTTGTTTCTGAACTTGTTTCCATCTGTTGAAATCCTTTTACTTTAGCGCCACTTCGTTAATATTTACAGCCAAACAACTTCATTGTGTTTGGGCTTGTAATTTATTTTAGGAACAGAGTTGCCATAGAATTGTAAAAGATTTCACACGCTTTGTAATAAGAAGGTAAAATGTTATTCTGGTAGATAACCATTTATGAGGGCTGAAGTAGTTACAAAATAATTATCAATCATCTGGAGGAAGCTAGCCAAGAACAAAGGAGCTTGCGGGCAGATTCGACACCATAAAACTTTTTATTGCCGACAGTAGAAACTGGAAGTATTTGCGAATCCTCAAGCAGAAGGGATTTTTTAAGGTTGTTTTTAGCATTGGCTAACTCGCGATTAGATAACTTATCTATTTTAGTTAAGAGTAAAAGAAAATTACTATTGTGAAAACTACCGTCTTGGCACATTTGAGAAATTAGAATTTCTTCTCGTTCTGGTTGGCGACGACAGTCCAGAAATAAACAAATTCCCTTCAACTGCTGGCGTTCTCGCAGGTAATGCACAATTTGTTCAGCCCATTTTTTTTGCATCTGAGCATTCACTTTGGCATAACCATAACCAGGTAAGTCAACAATATGTCCCTCAGCTTTTACCAAATTCTGATTGCAATTTTCTAGTTGATCTAGAACAGACTTAAATTCAATTTTAAAGTAATTAAAGGATTGAGTTTTGCCAGGCGTGTTACTCGTTTTAGCTAACTTGTTTCTGCCAACAATGGCGTTTAACAAGCTCGATTTTCCAACATTTGAACGTCCCACCAAAGCTACTTCACTTAATTGTGTTTGCGGAAGCTTAGCAATTTCAAAAACAGAAGTAATAAAAGTAGCGTTAGTTATGTTGTAGGTTTGCATGATTTATGTGATTTTATGTAACCGTTCAGGCTATAGTTTTCTACCTTCCCGCATTTTTTTTGCAACGCCAAGAAAAATGCTTTCCTTCCTATTCTAAGAGGGGAACTTTAGGGGTCTAGTTCTTCTTCTTCTTCATCAATCACAACCCAGTCAAAATCAACTTCGTCAGTATTTGAAACGCCTAAGTCGTTTTTGACATCCGCTAATTTATTAAGTACGTGGTCCTTAACCCAACTTCTATCCCACCACTCAATTGGCGAGACAGCTTGCCCTTGAACTAAAACAGCAAGATAAAGCTTAGCCCCGGCAGCTAAACCAGAATTACCACTCTTGCCAAGGACAGATTCACGTTGAACAGAGTCTCCCGCTCTAACATAACTTTCAGACAAATAACCATACATTGAACTTAACCCAAACCCATGGTCAATTATTACTGCCTTACCATAAACGCCTAGTTTTCCCGTAAACACTACAACGCCTTCAGCCAATGGCAAAACTTCACTTCCTGTATGCAAAGAAACTTCAAGCCCTTTGGTAATTACCGAACTAAGCGGATTACTATTGAAATAAAAATTTTTCTTATCGCCATATAAAGACGAAAGCGTATTGTTAATTTGGTTAAAACTACCATTCCAAAGCTTAGCATGAACTGTATCTGCCGTTAAAGTTCTAATTCGCTCAGTAGTAAGTTTTAAAAACTCTGTATTTAAAAGCTTAAACTTATCCTCTAGGTTTAAATTAGGATTATCTTCTATTTTATAAGTTTCAGCCTCGGCCAGATAGTATTGTTCATAAACTCGCCCAGCCTTTTCTAAAAATTCTTTGGAAATTTCAAGATTACGAATTGTCTGCGAAACTCGTCGCGTATTATATTTAAATTTAGCCAGCTTTTCATTACCCGCGCTATCGCGGGCGTAAAGTCGAATAATATCTTTTCTTGGATTAAAATCCAGGGGGATAGCATAAAATACAAAATAAGCGTTCTTAGCTTTTTCATATTCCGGGCTATATTCCGCTAACGGAAAACCTTTAAAGTATTGATTACGGATTTTAATTCCGCTTTCAACTAAATTTTTATCTTCTACTCGATAAACAATTAGTTCAGAACCGCCTTGTGTGCCGTTATGTTGTGTTGTGTAAGCTGCAATACGTGGAGCTGTAACATCTACCAGATACTCCCAACTAGCTTCGGCGCTATTACTCCAGAATGATTTATCAAAGACCTTGACTTCAATCTTGCCAGTTTTAAAAGGGAAAATACTGTTTTTGTCTTTATCTTTCGATTTGCCAGACAACTCAACTTCTATTCTATCTTGATAAACATCTTGCTTGAACTCATAACGCTTATTTAAAATAGTTCGATTCACTCCGCGTTCTGTGGCGCGAATGACAACTTCATCTAGACCCGCGCCTTTATCCGAGACTTCTAGAATGATTTTTGATTTTGCTAGACCAAAACCCGCTGGCGCTTGAATGATTTTTAAGGTTGGCGCGTCATTTTCTAAATATTTTTTATAAATGCGTAGTGAAATAACCAGAGCTGGAATTATTATAAATAATGTAAAAATAACAAAGGCAATCCAAAAGGCTTTATTATTTAATTTTTTAATTTCGGCTAACTCTACTGGGGTTAATTTTTTTTTAGATTTAAACATAGTCCTTAGCTTTAAGCTGACAAGCGACGGGAGCGCTCGCCACTACTATAAAATTGGTTCATCATATAAACTATCTTCTTCATTATTACCTCTGAGATTAGAACTGCTGAGAACACCGCTAATTATCGCTTCTTCAGTAATTTCGCCATAACCTTCAGCTGCATTTTCAAATGAAGTATACTCGCCATGAAAAATCAGCGGAATGGTTCTAGTTTCTCCATTACGATGTTTAGCAATAATTAACTTAGCTTCATTTCTATCTTCTTCTTTTTTAGTTATGGGATATTTACGTTGAACAAAAGCAATAATATCCGCATCTTGTTCAATAGCTCCAGATTCTCTTAAATCTGAGAGCAGTGGATCACTGATACCAGTGGTAGTGCGCTTTTCTACAGCACGACTAAGTTGTGACATAGCCACCACTGGTATTCTTAATTCTTTGGCTAAGGCTTTTAAAGACCTTGAAATTTCCGCGACTTCTTGTTCACGATTACGGTCATTACGGCTTGGATTAGCCCGCATTAATTGGAGGTAATCAATAAAAATAATATCTAAATTTTTATCTCGATGTATTCTACGGGCTTTAGCTCTTAACTCGCCAACTGTAATTGACGGAGTTTCGTCGATAATAATATCAGCTGGACTAATCCTACCGCCAGCATCAGCTAATCTAGCAAAGTCGTCCGTGGCTAAATATCCGCTACGTATTTTTGAACTCGAAACTCTGGATTCAATACTTAAAATGCGATCGCCAATTTGATCGGCTGACATTTCCAGTGAAAAGAAAGCCACTCTCTTACCATACTCAACTGCTATTTTACGCACAATCGACAAGGCTAGGGCGGTTTTTCCCATGGCAGGTCTGCCAGCTATAATAATTAGATCTGAGGGTTGAAATCCAGAAGTTAGTTTATCTAGTTCGGTTAAGCCTGTTTCAACTCCAGTAATTGCGCCTTTATTGTTATATCTGGCTTCAATACGTGGAAAAGCGTTTTGCATAATATCGCTAATCTTGGTGACGCCATTGTGAGTTCTCACAGATGAAATTTGCAAAATCTTTTCTTCAATATTGTCGATTAAGTCTAAGGTTTCGCCTTTGTGAGTAAAGGCGCTATCGACAATTTCGCTAGCAGCGTGGATTAATTTTCTACGTAAAGCGGAATCTTTAACAATTTTTGTGTAATAAGCCGCATTAGCGGAGGTTGGCACAGAGTCAAGCAGGGTAATTAAATAATTAATACCGCCAACGTCTTGTAAGAGGTTGTCCGCTTTAGAAAAAAACTCATTATCGTTTTTACCTTTCTCGGCTGTGGTATCTACTTTTTTTAAAAAATTTGCCAAAGTTAAAGTGTCTATTGGTTCACCTTTAGCATTCATTTTGAGCATGGCAGTAAAGATCGTTTTGTGTGCTTTTTTGTAAAAGTCATCGGCTTGGAGTTTGCCATCAATAATGTAGTTTAGGCTTTCATTATCACGCAAAACGGCTCCTAACACGGATTGTTCAGCTTCCAAAGAGTGGGGTGGAGTTCGTCCAGCGGATTGTTCTGGAAACTGAATATCTTGAGTTGTGTTTTCAATTAGAATTTCTGCGGTATTATTACTCATAGCATACTTCCTTAATTAGAATGTGAACATCGTTTTTAAAACTTGTATTCCAGAACTCTGGAAAGTTTTGAGAAAATGAAGAACAAAAGGGGCGGTCTTTTTTCTTGAGTTTTGTCAAATCTTTGCTGGCGTCAGTTAACAGGATAATGGCTTTAGCGGTATAATATTCTTCTAAATTATAATCAAAGAGTTTTAAAATTTTATTAACTTGGCAAAAGGCGGAGTTTTTTTTGCCATTGGAGTATAAACTAATAGCATATAAATTGTTGAGACTAACAGATTTTAGTTTTTTTTCTTTGAGATTGAAAATTAAAAATTCTTCAGCTTCTTCTGTTTGGTCTAGGGCTAAGAGTAACTTGGCGTATTGTTCGGCGTAATAAGTATTTGGTTCAGTTTCAAAGGCGAGTTTTGAATATCGGATTGCGGTTGGGTTAAGATTTTGTAAATGGTAGATTAAAGATATATTTTGATAGATGAGCGCCAGGTCAGTTTTAGTGAGTTGGGTTTTAGTTTTGAGAAGTTCAGTATATAATTGTAGAGCTTGGTCTGTAGAGCCTTCTTGATAGAGTAGGTAAGCTAGATTAATTTGGGCGTTAATATTTGCGGGGTCTAAAGTTAATGCTTTTTCAAAATAAGTTTTAGCTTCTGACAGATTTTTTTGTTTGAGTAAGGCGTAGCCTAAGTCGTTATATATTCCAGAGTTGTTGTCATTTAAGGATAAGGCTTTTTTAAATTCTATTTCTGCGGCTTGGTATCTGTTTTGATCGGCTAGGTCTTTTCCTTTTTTAATGATACTTAATAATTCGATTTGTTGTGCGTTCTCTGGGTCAGTAGTAATTTTTTGTGGTGGAGTAATACAGGCGGTTGGGAGAAAGAAGAATAATGAGATAACGAAAATATAGTTGATTGTTTTGTCTAAACACATCGATGCTGACCAATAGTATGTTTAACTAACGTCGTTAATATTAAAAAAGTATGGTAAAGTAGTCGCCGAACATACTTGTTTGGAATGGATAAAGCAACAAAATCACACTTCTGCTGCTGATCTATTCTGGTTGACTATTTCTGGAGAAAAAAATAAAAAAATTCTGGAAATTCTGGTATGGGGTTACTTTATTTATTATCTTTTTTATAATTTGTTAAAACTACAATATATTGAATTTATTTGTTATTCTTTGAAAAAAAATTAAAAGTTTATATTTAAAAGTAACCCCATACCAGATGACCAGATGAATCCAGAGCTATTAACATCTTAAATTTATGTATTATTCTTTAGATTTGGTCTTTATGTGAAAGTATATGAAATAACCCTGTACCAAAGAAAACCCCAAAGAAAACCAAAGAAAAATAAATCACAATTTTTTGAGGTATTTCCCTTGATTTTTAGTAAAAAATTCTATACTGAACTGCTGCTTAAATTTATTATATTTTAGTAGAAGTGCGTATTTGTTTCTCTGTTATAGAGTAATTTTAGTGATTTTATAATAGGGAAACAAAATTCTTGAAAAAGGTTTTATGTTCCTTTGTTGAATTTCTAGTTTTCGCGGAAAACTTGTTTATTC
Organism: Deltaproteobacteria bacterium; assembly: GCA_031278395.1. GTDB lineage: Bacteria > Bdellovibrionota_C > UBA2361 > SZUA-149 > JAITKM01 > JAITKM01. The sequence goes on from JAITKM010000013.1 coordinate 24,080, forward strand.
AATAAATTTAGTTTTTGAAAAAGGAATGAGGTTTATTATGAAAGGGTTAATTGATATTGACCTAACTAAGCTTGGCCTTAAAAATGTTAGGAAAGGCAAGGTCAGAACGCTGGGCGAGTTTGGTGATAAATTTATAGCAGTTACAACAGACAGGTTGTCAGCCTTTAATGTTGTTTCTACTCAAGCAGTTCCCTTTAAAGGGCAGTGTTTGAACGCCCAAAGTAGGTATTTCTTCAATGAATGTGAAAACATAATTAAGCCTTGGGCAGGGACGATTTCTCACCCACTCCTGTTAATTGGAGAAAAGTTGGAAATCATTCCATTCGAATTCATCTATCGAGCAATCCTCACTGGATCGCTTGCAGATGATTATGCTCGCGGGGAGCGCGGGGAAGTTTATGGAATTAAACTCCCAGATAATTTGAAGAGAAACCATTTTTTTGAAAAGCCAATTTTTACGCCAACCAGAAAATCTGAGTTTGACGAAAAAATCTCCGTAGACACGATGTTTGAGGAGGCTAAATCAGGTAAAATTCAGGGAAAGAGAATAATTTCTCCTATTATAAAGGAGGCGATAGATGTTGGATTTGCGTTGTTCTACAGAATCCAAAATCTGTTAAATGATAAAAACCTGATTCTTGCAGATTGTAAGTTAGAGTTTGGAATTAGTAGTGACTCAAGATTAATGTGGGCTGACGAAGCCCCAACAGGTGATTCAGCTAGATTTTTTGATCGAGCAGAGTTTGAAGAGGCTGTTGCCGAAGGAAGAGAACCTGTTCAGTTATCAAAAGAATACCTTCGTCAAATCTTGAAGAAAATGGGATGGACTGGCGGAACGCCTGTAATGCCGATTTTCTCAGAAGAGGAGATATCCGAAACAAGTAAACGTTATCTTGAGCTTACTAAACTAATTAGAGGGAAACCTGTTAGCAAATTGGATTATGACATAAATCAAGAGGAGGTAATAGTTAGTATTATCTCAGATTATTTAGGTTGTATTAGATAACCGGTGCTTTCGAAAAAAGGTTATTTCGTTTAGTCATACTAAATGAAATAACCTTTTTAAATTTATGATGTTTTATAAGAATTTTGTTTCTAATATTTTGTTGATTATGCCTTTTGTTAAGAAACACAGCCAGTTTTATGTTTAGAACTCTTTGTGTTGTAGTAGCATGTAACATTTAAAACCTTACAGCTCCCTAAATTTGAACATCTCCAAAGTTATAGTGAATTATTTCCCCACAGCTCTTTCTAGTCTGGCAATAGCTACATTATAGTCATACAGCGCACTGATTTTATTATTGCACGCGTCAGTTAGATCATATTGGGACTGCAAAACATCTAACTGTATTCCAACTCCTGCGTCTTTGCTGGCTTTGGCAAGACGTAAGCTTTCTTCAGCTTGTTCTGTAACTTTGGTCGACGCTTCTAATAAGGCTTTAGCTTCTACAAAGCTTGAATAGGCGCGCCTAACTTCAACTTCAATCGTCAGCTGTTGGTTAGATTTATTGGTTTTTAAAATGTTTTTGTCGGCAATGGCTTGTTCAACTTGCGCAGTTGTCCCAAAACCATCAAACAAATTCCAAGAGGCAAGCGCGCCGACTTTCCAGCCAGCAGCGGCATCGTCGTAAAATGTATGAGATAAATTTTTGTTGGCTAGCCCGTAGCTCGCAAAAATATTGATTTTGGGTAGATAGCCTGCTCGATTGGCCAGAATAACTTTATCTTGGGCGGCAATTGCCGCGTATAGCTCCTCAAGTTCAGCGCGATTACTTTGAGCTATTTCGAGGGCTTTATCCAGGTTAATATTATAAGGCTTATCTTTTAACTCACCTTTAATATCTAAGAGTATTTGCGATTCTGTTTCAATATCACTTAACCCCAGCACTTGTCGTAACTCCTCAATAGTTATGCGATAAGAATTCTGAGCCCGAATTAAAGGCACTTTACTGTTAGCTAAAGCAACTTCTGCTCTAAGAACATTAAATTCCGGCACAACTCCAGCTTTAAATTTATTTTTTTCCGAAATTAATTCTTTAGAAAGTAATTCTACTAGTTGTTCCTGAACTTCAATTCTGTTACGAGCGAGCAGAGCAGAGTAAAAAATAGTTTTTATATTAAATATCGTATCTTCTACAATCCATTTTAGTTTTTTCTTTAAAGAATCCAGCATTAAATTTTCTTTTTGTAGCAAAGCTAAATTTTTTCCACCTGCAAAAAGCGTTTGATTGATTGTAGCATCTGCATCCCAAAGATTCTCAGTAACTCTGCCGTTTGTGCCAGAGATTTTTTTTAACATTTCGTCATCAATTTTAGTGGCGCTGGTATTTAATGTCAGGCTTGGAAGCAGCTGGGAAAGTGCCACTTTTTGGATAGCATTTTGTTTAACGATATTTTTTTTAGCAATTTTTATATTATTGTTATTACGTAAGGCAAAATTAATGCAATCGTCGAGAGTGAACGTATATTTACTGGTTTGATTAGTTGATAGCGGGGGAAGCTCGCCAATTAGCTCAGAGTGGTTATCCCTGGCAGTTTCATCTGCCAGGTGGATAGTTTTATTAATTTTATCCTGAATACTTTGTGTTTCTATAGAGTATGCTTGAGAAGAAACACTCCCCCCAATAATAAATATAAATAATGTCCACCGTGCTATTTTCATTGTTTTGTTATTTTCTATTTAGAACGCTACCCAGTCCATCCACAAACTTCTCACCAGCAGGCGTGCCTTTTAAGCCTTCCAAAGCGCTCCCCAAAGCTAAACCACCTTTAGTTGAGAAAATTTCCATGGCTGACTTTAAACCACTGTCCACACTTCCGCCGTTAGCAATAACTTTAATATCAGCTCGTCCTAAATTCTTTGCTTGTTCAATTCCTATTTTCTCATTTGCTTCAACCTGACGCACAGATACTAAATACTTCTGATATGGTTCGTTAGCGCCTACCTTTTCAGCTAAGGTAACTTGTGCCACAACCGAAGCCAACTCTTTTTCCTTTAAAGCTACTGCCACGGCTTTACCTTCAAGCTCAATACCTTGAGACTCTTTTTGTTTAGCCACCAAAGCTGCAGCAGCTTCTAATTCAATCGCTGTTTTTTTACCTTCAGCTTCAGTAATAAAGACAGCCTTATGACCATTTGCCTCGGTCATGGCAACATTCTTAGTTGCTTCAGCCTTAATTTCTGCGACAGACCTATCTTCTTCTGCCTTAACAATATTAGCTTCCTTTTTAATTGTTGCCATTTGAACTTGCTTGACTTGCTCTACAGCCATTTGCTTTTCAGTCGTAATTTTGGCTTGTTCAGTAATATCCTGCTCAGCTTTTTCTTTAGCAATCCCAATGGTTCTTGAAACTTCGGCTTGTTTTTTACCAACATCCTCTTTAGCTGACTCATTCTTCAAAGCTACTTCTCGTGAAGCTTCAATCTCAGCTTGTTCAGCTTTTTTTCTGTTTTCAGCCACCTCTGTCCTGGACTCCATTTCAATCTGAGATTTCTTTTTAGCCATAATATTTTCAATAACTCGGCTATCTTTAGTGTCACGAATATCCATTAACTCAATACTTTTTACTGGCACGACGCCCCACGCCTCAAGTTGTTGCGTTACTTCTTCGGTGAATTTTGCTCCGTAAATACTTCTTTCTGACATGATGCTTTCCAAATCAGATTTAGCTAGTAGACTTCTCACAGCGCCACGCACAATATCAGTCAACTGTTTGTGTAATTCTCCGAACGACGATACGCGACTGGCTGCAACATCTGAATTGTCTATTCTAAAGAAGGCTTTCACATCAACCACAAACGGCAAACGCCCTTTATCGTAGGCTTCGTAATTTATTAAATCAATATCAAAAACAGAAATAGGATAACTTACAACTGAAACACCTATGAATGGCATCCATGAAGGCCATTCATAGTATTTATTACCTGCCGAACTATTTTTGCCATATGAAGTAGCAGATTTAGCTCTTTGCACAATATCTACCTGATTAGTTGGAACTACGCGCCTTAAACTTAAGATTGCATAGATTATCCATGCTCCAAATAACGCTAAGATAATCAAAAAGAAAAAACTTATAACTGCTGCTTCAAATGACTCAAACATAAATTGTTCTCCATTATTATTTATTAGTTTATCATGTTCTACGCCTAACTCGACTAAGGAGATAATCGTGTATAGCACAGACTAAGAGCTTAAGATGTTCTTGTGATGAAATTATTTAGAGAAAATATTCAGAAAAGTTTTGGAAGTTATTTCTGGTATGGGGTTATTTCCATATAACAACACTATCAGTTAGTATGCAACGTCTAAAACTAGCTACATTCAGCTAGTTAAGGCAATTTCTTTGAAAAAGGCGAGAATATCTTCAATTTCATTGAGTGTAAGCTCAGGAGTTAATTTTTTAGAAATGTCCTGAAGGGAATTTGTAGCATCCAGAAGTTTGGCGACTTTAATTTCATTTGGGGTAAGTTTAACATATTCATGACGATAATTAGTTATCCAGTCTTGAGTTTCAAGCTGAATTTTTACGTAAGGCGAGATAGGTTTCTTATCTGTCGAGCAGCTTAGATACAGATCTAATAGTTCTTGTTTAAATAATTTAAAAAGCTCTTCTTTAACTGAAGTTTCGAGAGTCATTCCTACTAATGGAGCTAGGCTTTTTATTTCTCTAGGGTTAGGCCATTCTTGAATTACAAATTTTAAAATTTCTTGAGTTACTTTATTGCGGATGCTAACTTTTACACCTTGTGCGTCGTAAAAATATGTTTCACCAAAATTGTCCGACTCAAAAACAAGCTTGGAGCTAAGATAGCAATCTTCAATTATGTCTAAATTTGGTTTACGATTTATTAGGGCTTCATTTTTACAAAAAAGAGTTCCGCGAAATGCAGTAGCTTGACAGAAATCCGCCTCTTGCTCACAAGTTTCAATAAAATCATCGCTGTAAACTTCGGGATTCTTATTAAGATCTAAGTAGTTAATTCTGTTTAATTTACTATCGCCTAGGTATTTTAAACCGAAACTTTTAATATGCTCAGTTAGTTCTTGAAAATAGAACGCTTGATTATGTTCTGCTAGAAGTTCGTAAAATATATAACCGTCACTTTGTTGCAGAATGTGATTAATTTCAAAATTTAACCTTGCGGCTTGAAAGGGTAGGTGTTTGTTTTTAAAATTGTAATTTAAAAGAAAGTCACGAATTTCTTGAAGGTTTGTCTGGGTTGGAACAGATAAATTAGAAAATTTATTTTGTAGTTCATGTCTTAAGAAATTCCGAACTTCGAAGCCTGGTAGCACATTATAGCTAATGTAACAAACGCCGTTTGAGGCAAGTTGAGACGAGCAGATTTGCAAAATACTATCTTGGGTTGCAGTTGGAACCCAAGAGAAAACTCCATGAACTAGAATATAGTCAAAATCCTTCTGAGTTTGGCTTTGCCAGAGATGTTGTTCAGTCTGATTAAGATCTTGAGCAATAAATTTAATATTTTTTAGGTTTAAGCTTTGGACATGCTGGTTAGCAATAGCAATTTGTTCTTTAGAAATATCAACCCCGATAAATGAGCTATTTGGATTACTTAAAGCAACTGGAATTAAGTTACTTCCTGTTCCGCAGCCAAGCTCTAAAATTACTGCATTTTGACTTAAGAGCTTCGCTTTTAAACCAAATAATCTGGCAATTAAACACAACCTGTCAGGGTGTTTATCGTAGCTAGGTTTTGATATGTAGTTTAATTTGTTATCTATTTCTGGTATGGGGTTACTTTTAGACATAAATTTAAATAGAAATTCTTTTAAAAAATAAACGATAAGAATAAATTTTAACTATTCACTAACTTACCTCCCTCCCTGCATTTTTTACTCCGCAAGCAAAAATGCAGGGAGGGAGGTAAGTTAGTATCTCAATGATTCCGCTCTCAGCGTCTATATATGTAAAAACTATGTAACAAAAGACTTTTTATAATTATTTTGCATCAAAGGTTGTAGTATTAAATCTAGTTTTTAGCATAATTCTATAAAATTTTATCAAATTTAAAAATGAAATTTATTCAATCAACTTCAACAGAAGAACAAATTCTTAATCGGCTCAATCCAGAATATATTCAGTATTCTGAAATGCAGCCTTTAGAACGAAGTTTTTTAAATACGCTTGTTTTAAGACATAAGCCTAAAAGAATATTAGAACTTGGAGTTTCAGCCGGTAGCTCCGCTGTGCTTATTTTGAATGCGCTTCAAGAAATTCCTGGTTCTAAACTCTATTCAATTGATTACAGCAGTAGTTTGTATAGAGACTTAACTAAACACGTAGGCTTTACAGTTGATAACTATCCAGAACTAAAGCAAAACTGGCAACTTTTAACCAACGGACTAGCTTGCAAGTTTATAGATAATCTGGAGGAAAGTTTTGATTTTTGCTTTATCGATACCGTGCATAAAGTTCCAGGCGAAATACTGGACTTCTTATTAGTTTTCCCATACCTCAAACAAAATGCAGTGATTGTTCTACACGATACTAACTTACATACTATTAATAACTGCTATAATGATTTGAATAGTAACAATATGCTCATCAGTGCGATTAGTGGTGAGAAACTAGTCCCTAATTATGACCGTTATCTAGGTATGAGATTTGCCAATATTGCTGGAGTTATTCTTAATGAACAACAACAAGAAAATATTTGGGACATTTTTAATCTTTTACTCCAGCCCTGGAAATATATGCCATCCGGCATAAACCTTAACAATATTAGAAAATATTTAGCCCAACACTATACTGATTATTTTTGCAACTTCTTTGATCGAGTAGTGAATTATCAAATCTCAAAGGCTAGTTGTAACCTAAACACAGAAATTTTATATATTCCCAAGCGCGCTCCTGCTACCCACAACACAGCTGCCGTAACTACTCAAGAACTAGACGAGCTACCTCCTTGTGTTATGGATATATTTTTTGCTGCTGATAATAATTATTCTCAATCCATGTGCGTTGCTTTAACCTCTATTCTAGTTAATTCTCGCCAAGAAGAAAATTTTAATTTTTATATCTTAGATGGCGGTATTCAAGTTGAAAATAAGCAAAAGATTGAAGAAATAAAAAATATTAAATCTTGTAATATCGAATTTATTACAATTGATGGTTCGCTTTTTGATAATTGTCCTCTTGTCTCTGACTGTAGTCATATATCTAAAACAACCTATTACCGCTATTTAATTCCTGTCTTAAAACCAGAAATTCAGAAATGTCTTTACTTAGACTGCGACCTTGTAGTTGAAAACAGTTTAAGAGATTTGTGGGATACTTTTTTAGGAGATAATTACGCTGCCGTGATTGAAGACCGTGATCCGATAAATAATAGCAAACGTCTTAAAACAAAGGACTATTTTAATGCCGGTGTTATGTTGATTAACAACCAACAGTGGATTAAGAACAATATTACTGAGGTCTTATTTAAAACAACAGTCGAGATGGAAGAACAAGGACTGATTAAATTTGTTGATCAAGATGTTTTAAATAAAGTCTTTGATAAACGTATCTTATTTATCCATCCCAAATATAATCTGCTAACATGCTCAATTTTTAAAACTAAATCGTTAAATTATCTGAACCGAGAGTTAGAGGAGGCACAAACTCAACCGATAGTTATCCATTATGCCAGCAATGTGAAACCATGGATTCAAAGTTGCTATCCACCATTTGGTCAGCGCTATTTTGAATATTTAAATTTAACGCCTTACCGGATTAATTAAAAACAAAAAATTTTGGCTGATTAAAATATGGAACAAATAAAAGTTAGTATCATTATTCCAGTTTATAATACAGGGTTATATTTAGATAAATGTTTAATCTCAATCATTAGGCAAACCTTAAAAGAAATAGAAATTATTTGTGTCAATGATTGTTCAACCGATAATAGTTTAGAAATTTTAAAATACTATGCTGAATTAGATACGCGTATAAAAATTATTGATTTACCTCAAAATGTAGGTATTTCAGCCGTCAGAAACAGTGGGCTACTTGCAGCTAGTGGTGAATATATTGGTTTTGTTGATTCTGACGATTATATCTCTCCGGGGTATTTTGAAATATTATGGAAAACAGCCCAAAAAGAAAATTGTGAAGTCTCTTGTTGCAACCAGTTTATTTATATTTTTCCCAAGCAGCTAGAATTTTCTTCCTCAGTTCTAGCGCCAGGAATTTATGAAGTTAATAGCAGATTGTTGGAGCTTAATAGTATTGCGGTAATGGTTTGGACAAAAATTTTTAAGAAGTCCTTAATTGATAAAGTGCAATTAGAATTTCCTGTTGGCTTAATTCACGAGGACGTCTATTGGCACTACTGTATTATGCCTTACGTTTCAAAACTAACTGTTATCACAGACGTCAAGTGTTTGTATTTTTATCGTCAACATATAAATTCTTTGATGGCTAGAGAAAAAGAAGAGAAAGGCGATTCCTTTGATATCTGGCTGGTTATTTTTGATAAAATTTTTCAATTCTATAAGGCGCAGGGCTTGCTCGAAAAATTTTCTTTACCATTTCAGCTTATTTGTTTCTACAAGCAAGAACAGCAATTAAATAAAATACGTGATCTTGTTAGCGGTTACTTACCAGATATTAAAAAAACTGACCACCGGGCAATGGGCTTTTTGAATCAATTAGGTCTTTGATAGTTTAAATTTTAAAGACGAACTTTTGATTCATACAAATCTAACAAATCATTTTCATACAAAATTACATCTTCTGGTTTGGCATTAGCGGCGACCCAAGTTTTTACTTCTTTTGCAGTATCAAGCTTAACCAGTTTTTGTTGGCTTAAATCTGCGGTGGATTTAAAACCATCAATTAAACTTTTTATTCTCTTAGGAATAACAGCAACCAAAACATCTGCAACTCGACCTATTTCTTGACCCACAGTAAAATGCTCTTGTTCATGAATTTCTCCTAACTCCACCATGCCCGGTGTAACTAAAATACGTCTCCCCTTAGGTCGTTTTAAGATATTTAACACGCCAAGTGCTGAACGAAATCCAACAGGGTTAGAATTATAAATATCGTCGATAACTATGGCGGTATTAGGGTTACGCAAAACTTCCAGACGATGTTGAATCTGCGGCATAGTTTTTAAACTTGCTACAATTGTTTCCGGCGCAATACCTAAAATTGTAGACATCACAAACGCTTCAGCAATATTAGTTATTTGATGTAAGCCGTAAATAGGACATTGCAGTTCGTAAACCTCTCCATTTAATTCTAACTTAAATGTAACTCCATCAACAGTTAGTTTTTCATCTGAAATGATACAAGTCTGATAATCTGGATCTTTCTTACGCGCTACTAAAATGACGTCTTTTTGACTCCTCGCAGTAAAATGCTCAATATATTTTCTATCAACTAGCTCGGCGTTAATTACCAGTTTTCCACCTTTTTTAAAGACTGCCTCAGCTAACTCAAACTTAGTTTGAGCTATAGTTTCTTGGCTTTTAAAACGTTCAAAGTGCATTTTTCCAACAGCAGTGATAATCCCATATGTCGGCGGCGTGAGATTACAAATTCGTTCTATTGATCCACGTCCATATGCTCCCATTTCAGAAACAAAAAACTTATGTTCAGGTTTTAATTTTTCGCGAATAACCCTCGTAATTCCCATCGGGGTATTAATTCCGCCAGCTGGAAAAAAAATCGGGACTGATGATGATGTAATATGTGACAAGATATGTTTAGTAGAAGTTTTGCCGTAAGAACCTGTAATACCAATAATAGTTGGGTTAATCCGAGCTAATTTTTCTTTGGCTTCAGTTAAGAATTTATTTTGTGACCACTTTTCTAATGGAGATAGAAGAATATTAGAAAGGACTAACATCAGCGGAGTCAGCTGGGTCAAAATAATAAATGAGCTAATTGGGCAAATAATTACAAAAGGCGAATTTAGAAAATTAAATGGTAAGTGCAGATAAATCACAACAGCTAAAAGCAGCACATAAAGTAAGCCAAAGACACTTAAAATACGCTTAACGCGAGCAGTCTGCACTAAGGCTTTTCTGGCGTTTTTAGCTAGTTTTAATTGTAAAAAGAAAAATACAATTAAAGTTAGAAAGATTATTAAATAAAACAAATCGATTAGATTAATTAGACTTAGATTGCTCTGAAAATGTTGAGCTATAAAAGCTAGGATACCAAGCAGTAACAAAACCACTGTTAATTTTTTATCAACTAATCTTAAGTTTCTAAAAGTAAAATTTAAAAAACGAATATTGTTATATTCGTCTTGTTGAAAGAAAATCATCAAAAGTTTAGCCCGCGCAAATAAGAAAACTAAAAAAGTAATTGTAACTATTATAATCGGCATGGTTAGCTCTCCTTTGAATGATTGATAAAATCGTTTATTAAATTTTGCACTTGAAAACGAGCAGAGGTCAAAATTGTGTTATGGTCAATATCGTCCAGCAGAACTAATTTTGCCTTTTTAATTAACTCTGCATACTCACTTCCCATATACGGCGGTGTAACGGTATCTAGATTTCCATAAATAATAAGCGCTGGACAAGATACTTTATTTGTATATTCGTAGATAGTTTCATTAGCAGCTTTAATTAAGATTCGTCGCATTATGCCGCTAGTATTATTATAATCTGAACTACCGACTAGCCCTCCAAAACGTTCTCTTAAATTTAAGCCTGTTATTTTTTCAAATAGCTTAGCTATAGGTGTTAGATGTTTAATAATAAAAATTTTAATTTTTAAGAAAAAGTTACGCTTAACTTTCATGCCAGCCGCCGCCAATAATACAATGCCAGCTACATTTTTAGGATACTCATTTGCCAAAACGACCGACAGTTTTCCACCAAACGAATGCCCAATAAAATAGGTTGGTTTCTCTTCCAAAGTCGCTAGCCAATCATGTATAGCTTGAGCGTATTCCTGCACACCCCAAATGCTATCTGGTGTAGTTGATTCTCCAAAGCCTGGCAAGTCCAACACATAATTTTCAAACTCCGAACAAAAATAGTCCGCCAGCGGCATTAGCCAACGGTGATTATTCCCCCAGCCATGCAACCAGACTAGTCGTTTAGTTTTTGGTTCAGTATGTAATGCTTTGCTAAAAATCATATATATAAAGTCTTTATTTTTAATTTTTCATTCTTGTCATTGGGAGTAGTGGCAATTGAAGTTTGCATTTAAGTCAGCTAATGTTACTTAAAATAATAGTCGATAGTTAATTCTAAAAAGAAACGCAATGCTCTAACATATAAAGACTGAAAAATCAATTTTTTAGGGAGATTTTATAAATTTATATCTTGCGTAATTATATTGATTACCATAAACCCCGTTATAAATTATTAGAAATTTTTTGAATATTATGAGAAATTTATTTTTAACTATTTTATTATTACTCATTGTTTCGCTTAGTTCGCTTACTGCTTGTAATAAGCAAGAACAGGCAAAATCTGGAATTATTGTGCCTGTTGTTGGTTTAACTATTACTGGCGAAAAACTTCAAAACGCCATAACGATTGTAGGTAATCTTCAAGCTAACGAAGACGTCATTATTAAATCAGAAATTACTGGAAACGTGGAGAAAATAAACTTTGAAGAAGGACAAACTGTTAAAAAGGGAACACTTCTGATTCAAGTTGACCACAAAAATTTAAATTCCGAAATGGAACAGGCGCAAGCTAATTTTAATCTAGCTGATGCAAACTTGAAACGGAGTAAAGAGTTATTTGAAAATAAAACTATTTCATCGCAAGCATATGATCAAGCGTTTGCTCAATATAAAGCAACTCAAGCTACTTTAAACAAAACTAAACAACAACTCGATAAGGCTTCTATTGTTGCGCCATTTGACGGAATTATGGGGGCGCGTAAAGTCAGCCCTGGTCAATATGTTAGTAATAATGACACGCTAACTTCAATTAGTAGTGTGAACCCTATCAAATTAGAGTTCAATCTGGCTGAACGTTATTTAAGTAAAATTAGTCTTGGACAAAAAGTTGAAGTTTCAACTGCTGCCTTTGACAAACAGATTTTTACTGGCGAAACTTTTTTTATTGCCCCAAGTGTTGATGTTCAAACTCGGACAGTTTTGGCTAAAGCAAAGATTGATAATGCTGTTCTACTTCTAAAACCAGGGATGTTTTCGCGTGTTAAGCTAATCTTAGAAGAAAAAGAGAATGCAATTTTAATTCCGAGTTCTGCAATTATCAACCGAGAAGATAAATCTTCCGTGTTTGTAGTATCCGAGGATGGTATAGCAAATTATAGAGATATTACATTGGGTATTGAATATAATGATAAAATTGAGGTTACTTCTGGATTAAAAATCGGCGAGACTATCATAACTGAAGGAATAGTGAAACTTCAGCCCGGCATGCTCACACGTATATCATATCAGGTATCTGATTCTTAGTGTATACTAAGTTAGTTTCCTAAAATTCCTTCATCCAAGCATTAGGTTCTAATTCAAAAGTGTGAGATATAGGTTTTCTTCGGCTAGGTTATTAATGATTTTTTGGAGTTAACTTAGCTTCTTGATTACTGTGATTTGATTTCCCTTTGAGTTGAAAAGGACTAGATCAAAAATTTGTCTAATAATAGTTAAACCTCGTTTAGTGATTTTTAACATGTCCATTGGAGAATTATCTAATTCTTCGATAATCTTAGCCCAATCAAAACCACAGCCAGGGTCAGTCGTGGTAATAACAATATTCTTTTCTTCAAGTTCAATCTTGATTGTAATAATTAGATTCTTATCACTAGATATTTGCGACTGCTTTTTAATAAAAGCCTCCAACTGACCATCTTCACAAAGTTTTAACTTTTCTTCAGAGTTTAAACCAAAAGAACCATGTTCCAACGCATTACGTAAGATTTCTTGTAACCCTAAACGAATATAATTAAACTCGTTCTTGTGTATTGTATAAACAAAGAAAGAAGTTAGAATTTTATAAGCATGTTTTATTGCTTCTGAGCTACTTTCTATTTCAAGGGTTATATTAGCTTTTCGTAAAGGCACATTTACATTTGTCTGATTTTCTAAGATTACCCTACGACTTTGTTTTATAATTGCAATCACCTGATTAAACTCAGTAAGATTGAACGGCTTCTTTAAATTATAAGCCGGATAATTTAACAAACACTCAATTAAAGTTTGGTTTGGTTCAGTAGCAATTAGAATCACAAAAGGTTGATCTTTTCTATTCTTAATCAATAAAAGAAAATCAGGAAGTTCTTTGATCCTATCAGTATCAACAATAATCAGGTCAAAAGTTGAACTTGTAAGCTCACGATATGCGTTATTTAAATCCCGTACAAACGAACAATCACTAAGCTGGTTCTTAAGTAGGTTACCTATAATAGTTGGCTTTAGGTCTTCTTCTAACCCAATAACTAGGACTTTTTGTTTACTTTGCTCTTGAAGTTCCACTTGACTCTTATCGACACAATTTTGTAACTCCTTGAAAGATTAAGAAAACTTATAAATTATATATACAAATCTAGATTATATATACAAATCTAAAACCTTACATATGATCTAAAAGTATTTTATTTAAACCACCTGTGCCCAGCAAAATCACCCACGAGTAGGCTCCAGCATAAACCCCAGCAGCAACATCATCTAATGTGATTCCATATCCACCTGTTAACTTTTCTAATCTATTAGCAGGATAAAATTTCTTAATGTCAAAGAGGCGAAAAAATAAAAACGCTAAAATAAAACTAAAATATGTCCAGGGTAAAATAGAAATTGCCACAAAAAAACCAGCAAATTCGTCAATCACTATTGAATTCGGATCTTGATTGTCGCCGTAAAGCTTTAATTTTAAAGCTTCATTACTAACATATATTGAAAGCCAGATAATCAGCAGCGCCAGTGGAATAGTTACAATATATGACGGATTTAAATTAAAACTAAACTTTAATACCGAAACAATAACTAATGCGGCAATGGTTCCACAAGTTCCAGGTGCAATCGGTGATTTCCCAGAATAAAAGCCGGTAGCCAGAAAATCAATAAGTTGTGATTTATTCATATCTTGAAAAGATTTAAGTTTTATCCAAGCAATCTATCTAAAATAATTGCCGCAGCACTGCGGACAGATAAATGATTGTATCTACCACATCCTAAAATCGGGTCAAGTCTATATTTCGCTAGCTCCATAACTTCATTTGCTAGTCCCCAGCCTGTCCCAAAAAGAATTAAGAACGGATGATCAGTTTCAGCAATGATTTCCCTCAGATTCTCATAACTTATTGTGTCACTTCCGCTGCGAGCGGAGGTTGTTACAATAATTGGTGTTTTACCATTACGATTTCTTAAATCTAAAATAACATCTTCAATAGTTGGCAAAATCTTTAGTAAAGCTAGCGCCTCTTTGCGATTAGGATTGTAAGTTGAGCCATATCCAGTATTCCAATGTTCAAAGATTTTTTCTGATAAGCGTCGTAATATTTTTGTTGGATGAACTATATACAGCGCATCAACATCAAAAGTTTTACATGAGCGGGCGACATCGTGCAGATCAATATTGGTAATTGATGAAGTAATAATTTCTCCATTTTTGCCTAAGACAGGATAGTGGATTAAAGCTAATGAGATGTTTGGATTGTTAACTTTGGGCACTAATTGTTTAGAATGAATTGCTTTTTGATAAAGATCAGGACGGCGTTCTTGAGTGATTTTTAGGGCTTGTTCTTTTTGCCAATTTTGAATTTCTTGGTGGTTACCAGACAGGAGAACTGTCGGAACACTCAAGCCTTCATAGACATTCGGTTTTGTATATTGTGGATATTCAAGCAAATAATTTTCAAAAGATTCGTTTTTGATTGATTCTGGATTACCTAAAACTCCAGGCAACAAACGGCAAATGCTTTCCATGAATGCCATAGCCGGGACTTCGCCACCCATGAGAATGTAGTCGCCTAGGCTTATTTCAAGGTCGACATAATGTTGAATAATGCGTTCGTCCACACCTTCATAGCGAGTACATAAAATAATGAAATCTGTATTTTGCTCTTTACTGGCTTGGGTTAGTTCTAATTTTTTTACTAACTCTTGGTTAAAAGTTTTTCCGCGTGGACTAAAGAGAACGATTTTTGCATTAGGTAATTTTTTTTTGGCATATTTAATTGCTGTAACCGCAGGTTCAATTCGCAAAATCATACCTGAACCGCCGCCATATGGAGTATCGTCAATTTGTCCGTGTGTGTTAATTGCAAAATCTCTAAGTTGTGTAGTTTCAATCTTAATTTTGTTTTCATTTATTGCCCGTGAGATAAGCCCAAATTTTTTAAACGGCTCAAATAATTCTGGGAAAATAGTTAAGATTTGAAAATTGATTGGCATAAAATTCTATATCCATGTTTGGGAGTTATATAGTCAAGCTCCATTAGTTCCTACGGATCACAAGCATAAAGTATAAAGAAAGTGCCTCCTAGCTTGCAACTTAGCATCAGCTAAGTCAAAACCTTTAGGAGACACAAATTCTAAAACCTTTTGGTCACGGGATTACTTCTTTGATTAACTTGGTTAATCAAAAAACTGTGACTCTCAAAGCCTAAAAACTTGTTTCCATACATTGTCGGATTCAGCAATCGGTTAGATTGCTGTTTCCCGTTAGTAAGGAAACATTCGTTGTTGATAGTTTTTACTTCGTATTTTTCAACAAAGTTAGTATTGTTTTGCAGTAAGGGTATTGCCGCAAACACCAGCATTAAAATTACTGGCATTACGCCAAGTTCGCCATTTGTTGGATTAAATACGTCTGTCGCGTATTGAGCTAAGCTCCCAACATGAACTTGGTTATGCCAAACATATTGCTTACAGTTAACAATATCCTTATTGATTCTACCTATTGTTATATAAGTGTCATCAATAAAGAGACATTGTTCACTGTTTTTGCCCTTTCCTTTACCAATAAGGGAGTTTCCTAATTTTGAAACTAGAGGAGTAATCTCTGTTCCAAAATCTTTTTTCATCAAGTCTATTATGGCTTGAATATGGTCTTGTCCTTCTTGTATCTCACATCCGGGAATAATGATTCCTCCATGATGATTAGGTAGTTTTAGGAGAGGGTGATTGTTAGTTGAAACTAACGAAATCCCTCCGTTTTCATAAACTGCTAACCAAACCCGGCGGATTTTGGGCAGAGTTTCAAAAATCATTTGGTTCTCAATCCTAGGCTCGTAAAGTTTAAGAGCTTGATGGGATGAAAACACTCGTATTCTTTTACCCATGATAAAAATCCTTCCAGACGTGATTGTCTAAAAAAGAGTGATTCACAACTTGTTTTGCAAAGTATAACTACAAGTCATACAAACAATTGTGTTTGATACGGCTTATAGAGCTATTGCTTTATAAAGTAAAGTTTTCTGGTTTTTCTAGTTATTTTTTGGGGTATGGGGTATGAGGTTGTTTTATTTTTCTTATTTTTTAGTACCTTGAATATCTGCAACATAGTTAATTTATTTTGTATTTTCTTAAAAGTTAAAAAATAAAAGTAACCCGGTACCAAAAAAAGCCCAAATAAAAACAATCCTCCACTAATTACCGCAAGTATAATTTTTCAATTTCTTCTGCATTTCGTGGTATGCCTTTGGATAAGACTTCGCAGGCAGTGCGAGTAATTAAGATATCTTCCTCAATTCTAATACCAATACCGCGATATTTCTTCGGCACGGTTTTGTCATTAAGATCAAAATATAAACCTGGTTCGATGGTGAACACATTACCAGCTACTAATGGCATATCATAAACTTGTTTGAAATTATTGTTATTTAACTCATAAAGCGGTTCAATATCGTGTGTATTTAACCCAAGAGGATGTCCAGATCTGTGCATGTAAAAGAACTTATATGCGCCATCTTTAACAAGTTTTGCAACTTTGCCTTTTTTTAAAACACCTAATTCAAGCAGACCTTCAGTTAGACTAATACAAATTGCATAATGAATTTCTGTCAAAGTTTTTTTAGGCTTAGCGTTTTTTATACCGACTTCCAAGGCTCTAAGCACTATATTATAGACTGCCTTTTGCTCTTTTGTAAAAACTCCTGAGACTGGAACAGTTCTAGTAACATCACCGCAATAGCCGCTAAATTTTGCTCCAGTATCGATCAGAACTAATTCTTTTTTAGGTAGAGGTTTATTAGTAGGCATATGGTGCAAAGTTGTGGCATTTTTTCCGCCTGCGACAATAGTAGGGAAGGCAAGGTTTTCTGCTCCTAGTTTAAAGTACTCGCGTTCTAATGCTGTGGCGCAGTCTCTTTCGCTTGAAAAAGTTTTTAATTGTGTAATAGTGTTTCGTAAGCCTTGAGTAGTAATTTTTGCTGCTTGCTTTAAGCAAGAAATTTCATACTGGTTTTTGATCCAGCGCATTTTAGCAGTCAGTAGTCTTGAATCTGAGAGTGTATTAGGATAGTTGACACGTGGAGCAGTTGTGCTTTTTAAAAGTGTAAAAACAATGTTATCAAAGCTATCGTTATTTCCAAGTGCATAATGCAAAGTGCTTGCTCCAACCAGATATTTACGAAGTCCGTCGATTATGTTCTGAATATCTAGAACGTCGTTAAACTTTAAAATTTTTTTGGCTTTAGCAATGCCTAATATTTGACCAGTCCAGCGTTCTTGTGCAGGAGCTTTATCCTTAATAAAAAGAAGAGATTTCATACCATATTTTTTGGTGTTAATTAGTAAGATGGCAGCGTTTGGTTCGTTTATACCGGTCAAGTAAAAAAAATCTGCTTCTTGTTGAAAGGGGAAGTTTTGATCTCTGTCGCTGGTTTGTTCTTTAGCGGCACAGAATAAAGCCACGCCATTAGGGATTTGTTTTAAGATTTTAACTCTGCGTGTTTGATAAATTTTTTCAAGTTGTTTCATAATTATCATGTTGGTTTGTTTGTAAAAAAAACTCTGTTCGCTTAGCATTGAAAAAAAATCTTAGTCAAGAAGATATATTCAACTCGCGCAATACGCAGCACCATTGACGGGCAACGACAAAAACCGCGCTCTGATAAAAGTACAGGGTTTGTTCGTATGTTTATCCTATCCAGCGAGGTTGATAAGGATGTTGCTGCAAAGCACGACCAGAATAATTTTGCTATTATGAAGATTCTTCGTAAATATTCACCTGCGATAGTGAGATCATATTATCGTATCTGCTTTCCACATTTTTTCTGGTTGATGATGCCACTATAGCAGTAAAAACATGGTAGTTCAGGCTAGTTAGGTGTTCTTAAAAAAAGTTTGTCTTTTTATATAAATTTTGCTAGGAAAGCGAAAATTTTTAAGTCGTCATAACAATGACTTTAAATTTTAGGTTATTTTAGGTTTTTTGTTCTTAATCCTTGGGGTTGTATTTTTTAGTCCTAGCTTTAATTACCCTTGCATTGGTTATTTTTCGGTTGTCATTTGAATGGACAGCCACGCTATTTTTTTAAACTATGGCTTTTTTGCATGAACAAAATAAGTTGTGGCAACACATCGAAAGTCTAGCTCGGGAACTTGAATTTACGATTTATGATTTAGAGAAACGCGGCAGAGGAAAGATTATTGTAAGTATCAATAAAGCGACAAAAGCTACAGCTGTTACTAGTGAGGATTGCTCTAAGCTGGTTCGCAAATTAATGAATGATTTTCTGATAACTGGTGAAAGTTTTGGATTAACCAACGAGCCAGAAATAGAAGTTTGTTCGCCAGGAATTAACCGCATTTTACGCTTATCTCAGCACTTTATGAATGCGCTAGGGGAGCGAGTAAAAATAATTGTGCAAGCCGCAGGCACAAAAAATGGGACTATTTTGTTAGTTGGTAACTTAATTGCCTCAGATGGTAAAACAGCTTGCGTAGCTGATGAACAAACCAAAAAAGAAGTTAGTTTTTTACTGGAAGATGTTAAGTCAGCCAGAATAGATTTTAAGTTTGATTAATGTTTTGATTAACGGTGAAATATGGGAATACGTTTTGATTTAGACCAAATAGTTGGACAAGTTGGAAAAGATAAAGGCATTGATAAAGAAGTTCTGATTAAGGCTTTGGAATCAGCTGTCTTAAGTGCGGCAAAAAAACATTATGGGCATGGGCGAAACCTTGAGGCGTCTTATAATCCAGACTTGGGTGAGATTGAAGTCTTAGAGTTTAGAACAGTTGTTGAGGAAGTTAAAGATTCGGCTACACAGATGACTTTAGAAACTGCCCGCAAAGAATATGATGCTGATTCTGAAATTGGAGATGAGTTAGGACGCAAGCTAAACTCGTCAGAATTAGGACGTATTGCAGCCCAAACAGCTAAACAAGTTATTATTCAAAAATTGCGTGAAGCAGAACGAGATATTATTTTTAACGAATTCAG
The DNA here is from genome assembly GCA_031278395.1 of Deltaproteobacteria bacterium. Taxonomy (GTDB): domain Bacteria; phylum Bdellovibrionota_C; class UBA2361; order SZUA-149; family JAITKM01; genus JAITKM01. The sequence continues at coordinate 43,426 of JAITKM010000013.1, forward strand.
AGGACGCAAAGGTGAACTAGTCAATGGTATTGTGCAACGTTTTGAAAAGGGAAACTTGATTGTCAATTTAGGGCGAACTGATGCAATTTTGCCTGAACGTGAACAAATAAAAAAGGAACGATATCGACAAGGGGATAGAATTAGAGCCATGATTTTGGAGATTGATCCACATTCACGTAGTTCGCAGGTAATTTTAACACGAAGTCATCCTGAATTTATGCGTCGGCTTTTTGAACAAGAAGTGCCAGAAATTAATGAAGGTACAATTGAAGTTAAGGGACTGGTTCGCGAAGCTGGCGAGAGAGCCAAAATTGCCGTTTCATCATCTGACCCTAATCTCGATGCAACAGGGGCTTGTATTGGTCTTAAAGGTTGCCGCGTGCAAGCGGTAACTAATGAATTAAAAGGTGAAAAGGTGGATATTGTAGCTTGGTCTGCAGATGCTCCAACCTTCGTTTCTAAGGCTCTATTTCAAGATGGCTCTAAAGATATTGAGAGAATTTTAGTCGATGAGGATGAACATTCTATGGAAGTAATTGTGCAGGACGCAAAATTAGCTCAAGCAATTGGTAAGCGCGGTTCAAATGTAAAGCTGGCTTCAAAATTAACTGGCTGGCGAATTGATGTGCGAAGTTTATCTGCAGTTGAGGAGGAACAAAAAGCAGCTCGTGCGGCTTTGGAATCCATCCCAGGCATTGGGTTTGGCGAATCCGAGTTGTTATTTCAGGAAGGTTACCAAACTATTCGGGATGTAGCATATGCGGCAGTTGAGGAATTACAAGCCATTGAAGGTATTGATAATGCAAGAGTTGAGTCGATTATCCAAGAAGCTAGAAATTATCTTGATCTTCATAAAGACGAAGAAGAGAAACGGGATAAACATCGCAGATTTAGTGATATTGATCAGCTGATTTTGCCAGAAGATACGAAAGAGATTTTGATTTTATGTGGCTATAATCGAATCCAACTTTTGGCAGATATCACAGCAGATGAATTGATTGAACAAACTGGCATGAATCGTAAGGAAGCCGAAGTTGTTGCAGACGCGGTGGATAAATTTTTAAAGGCACAAACATCGTCTATTAATGGCTAAGCTTGAGAAAAAAACACAACGAACTTGTGTTGTATGTAAACAAAAAGCTGATAAAGCTAGTTTATTGCGGTTTGTGCAAGTAAGAAATAGAAGTGGTAAGCTGCTAGTTACAGAGCAATTTCAGCAGCGGGCAGCTAGTTCTCAGGATAACCAACTAAATTATGAAGTTTTAAAAAAGATAGAAGATAAAACAATGCCAAAGGTTATGTTTGATGAACTACAAAAAATGTCGGGACGTTCTGCGTATTGTCATAATCAGCCAGAGTGTTTGGGCTCAGCAAGGGTTACAAGATTTATTTCTGGTAGTTTAAATAGAGGCAGATACAATAGGAAAAACATTAGGAAGAAGAAACGGTAAATAAATTTATGGCAAAACTTAGAATTCACGAACTTGCTAAAGAATTAGGACTTGAAAATAAGGACCTCTTAGAGCTTTGTGCAAAGATTGGCTTGAGTGGTAAGACCTCTCATTCTAATACTCTGACGGATGATGAAGCAGATAAATTGCGACGGGCTGTTTTGCGCCAAGCTGTTGGTGGTAGTGTGGGTATAGCTAAAGACGTAGAGCGTGAAGATGGTAAATTCACAGAAAGGCGCCTTGGTGGCAATATTATTAGACGTAGAAAAAGAGAAGATACGCCAGAAGATAAGGAAGAAAAAATTGATCTCAATGCCGAAGCTCTCCAGAATGAGCCTCAATTTGCGGTTTCTGTGCCAAATTTTGCGGATGAAAAAGCCATACGCGATCAAGCGTTAGCCTCGGCGGACGCGTTGTTTGAAGAAGAAACCCCACCTACTGTTGAGCCAGAAAGTGCAAAAGTAGAGCCAACGTGGTCAGAATTAGATTTATTTCCAACAGAACCAGTAGCAACGGATAATGATGCGGTCGTTGCTATGCCGGAAGTTCAAGAGTTACCACAATTATCTTCAGAGGAATTATTAGCCAAAGAACGCACTAATAAACTTAATGCGATTCGTGAAAGACACGGTGTTAAAGCGCCTAATGTTTTGGGAACCATTGTTTTACCAACAGTTCCTGGTTTTGAGAAAAAAGAGAGTGAAGAAATAACTAAAAAAGAGAAGCTCAAATCCAAAACTAGTGCCGCCAAAAACAAAGATAAAAAAGGGCTCAAGGGTAAAGACTTTGATGAGCTTGACGAAACACCAAAATTTCAAAAGAAAACTAAGCGTAAGGTGCTTGAAAAAGACGATTTGGTTGATATGGATGACGAGTCTAGTTGGCGCACTGCTAGATTAAGAGAGAGAAATAAAAAGAAACAAGAAAAGGTCAAAACGGCGGAGCAGCCTTTGGCTAATGAAATGCGTGCCTCGAAGAAAGTTATTAAGATGCAAAATGAAATTATTGTTAGCGAGCTGGCAAAAAGCATGCAGGTAAAGTCGGGTGAGATTATTAAAAAATTAATGTCACTTGGGGTTTTGGCGAGTATTAACCAACTAATTGATTTTGAAACAGCTGAACTAATTGCTAGCGAATATGGCTATAGCATAACTAAAGTGGGGGATGAGGAAGACGAGTTAGGAATTTTAGCTGAGTTAAAGCAGTTAGATGCAGAGGAAAATTTAATCCTCAGACCGCCAGTAGTTACAATTATGGGGCATGTTGACCATGGTAAAACAACATTATTGGACGCCATTCGTAATTCATCTGTGACTGCAAGCGAGGCTGGTGGAATTACGCAACATATTGGAGCTTACAAGGTAACAACTAAATCTGGTGGGCAGGTAACATTTATCGATACGCCAGGGCATGCCGCATTTACTGAAATGCGTGGACGTGGGGCAAAAGTTACGGATATTGTCGTGTTAGTTGTGGCGGCTGACGACGGTATTATGCCACAAACAATTGAGGCAATTAATCATGCTAAAGCGGCAAGCGTGCCGATTATTGTGGCGATTAATAAGATAGACAAGCCCGGCGCAAATATTGAAAAAACTAAACAACAGCTTACCGAGTATGAACTAGTTCCAGAAGATTGGGGCGGACAAACCATTATTTGTCCGGTTTCTGCAAAAAGTAAGGAAGGATTGGATAATTTGCTTGAAAACTTAGCCTTGCAAGCTGAAATTTTGGAGTTAAAAGCTAATCCAAACCGTTCGGCAATTGGAACAGTCATCGAATCTAAAGTTGATAAAGGACGTGGTCCGGTTACTACAATTCTAGTGCAGAATGGGACTTTGGAAAAAGGCGATGCATTTATTGCAGGCATAACTTGGGGAAAGGTGCGGGCGATGAGTTCATATGATGGGAAAAGTATTACTGCTGCTACGCCAAGTATGCCGGTTGAAATTTTGGGAGCTGAATCTGCGCCGTTAGCTGGTGAAGAATTTTTAGTGATTAAGTCCGAAGCTGCTGCGCGCCGGATTGCTGAAATTAGGCAAAGTCGTGCCAGACTTAAAGATTTAGCCCACAAAAGCGGTGGTGTTGGCGCGCCGCTGACTTTGGATTATTTTGCTGAGATTACTGGTAATGCAGATAAGAAAGAATTGAATTTAATTATTAAAGCCGATGTTCAAGGCTCAGTTGAAGCTGTTTCGCAGGCTTTAGAGAGGCTGACAAATAATGAAGTTACTGTAAGAGTTTTGCATAAAGCAGTCGGAGCAGTAAATGAAAATGATATTCAGTTAGCGCTGGCTTCCAATGCCATATTAATTGCCTTTAATATTCGGGCAGATGCACGAGCTACAGAACTGGCGGAAAAGTCTGGAGTAGAAATTCGGTATTCAAGAATTATTTATGAATTAATCGAAAATATTGAAGCTGCTCTCAAGGGCTTTAAAGCTCCGGTGTTTAAAGAAAATATTTTAGGTCGAGTGGAAGTTCGGCAGACTTTTAAAGTTCCAAAGATTGGGATTATTGCCGGGTGTTATATAACGAGTGGTATGGTTAAACGTAACTCGCTATTACGATTGCTGCGAGATAATGTTGTTGTGTTTGAAGGGAAGATGGCGAGTTTAAGAAGAGCTAAAGATGATGTGAAGGAAGTTCAGGCAGGGTATGAATGCGGTATAGGTATTGAGGGGTATCATGATTTTAAAGAGGGTGACGTTTTAGAAGTTTATGTCATGGAGCAGGTCGAGGTCTAATTTATGTTTCGTAAAGAAAGAGTTAGTGAAGTTTTGTTAGGTTTTTTAGCGCAAGCAGTGCGTGAACTTGAAGATGCGCGTTTGATGTTGGTTACAATTACAGACGTGCGGGTATCGTCTGATTTAAAGTATGCTCAAGTTTTTTGGTCAATGCCGATTTGGAATACTGTTAAAAACGGTAGCCAAGAAGTTAGAGTTTTAAGCTTTCCAAATCCAGTTCAACAAGCGCAACTTAACAAAATTTTTGATGAATATAAAAATAACCTCAAAAGCCAAATTGCTAAGGAGTTAAATCTACGTTATACGCCGGAACTGTATTTTGAATATGATTTTTCTGAAGAACAAGGGACTAAGATTGATAGGACGATTGATAATATTTTGAATAATCAAAGATAGGTATGACATTACAAGAAATAGCTGCTGCAATTAAACAAGCTAAGAATGTGCTAGCTTTAACTCATGTTAGTCCAGATCCAGATGCAATTGGTTCAAGTGGAGCCTTAGTTTTAGCTCTAAATTCAATCGGGATAAAGGCTAAGTTATTGCTTGAAGCTGAACCAGAATATAAAATTAGAGAATTAGCCAAGACTATTCCGATTATTTATGAACTGCAGAAGGCAGAGAGTTTTGATTTAGTTGTTGGCTTAGATACCTCAACTAAAAAAAGATTAGCAGGCTATCAAGATGGTTTAGTAAAAGCAGATGGCAAAATTATCAATATTGATCATCATGTAAGTTCTGAAATTAGTTGGGCAACTATGAATTTTGTTTCAGATAAATATCCGGCTGCTAGCGCGATTGTATTTGAAATTTTAAATTTACTAGAGGTTAAAATTGACTCTGTGATGGCTAATTTGTTGTTAGCAGGCTTAATGGATGATACCGGTTCTTTTAGATTTAGTAATACTAATGAAATTGCGTTTAATACTGCTTTGGGATTGTTACGGTGTGGAGCAAATTCAGAGTTAGTTTCTAATAATCTTTATTATTCTATTCCGCAAAGAATTTTAAACTTAACAAGTATCTGTTTATCAGATATGAGGTATTTTGCTGAGGGACGTGGCTCGTTAATTTTTTTAACGCGGGAACTTTTAGAGGAGCTAGGAGCGCAAGATGGTGATACCGATGTTTTGCCGGATATTGGGCGTTCTGCCGCTGGTGTTATTGTGTCTGTTATTATTAGACCTGGTATGCGAGAAAAAGGTAAGTGGAAGATTAGCTTGCGTTCTAAGGAGCGTCGGATCGATGTGAATAAAATAGCGGCGAAGTTTGGTGGTGGTGGACATATTCAAGCTTCTGCTTTTGTTTATCAGGGGAATGAAATTGCAAGGATAGAGTCAGCTTTACTGGATGAAATTACGAGGTGGTTAGATTTATTGTAAGTTATGTATCTTTGGACTACTCAGACAAAAATTGGAAAAATTTCCATTGCTGAAAATAGTGGAAAGATTACCAACCTTTATTTTACTAATGATGTGAAGCCGGAGCGAGATTATATACTGCGGCAAACTCCACTACTTCAAACCGCGTTTCAGCAATTAAACGCTTATTTGTCTGGTGATTTAAAAAACTTTTCAGTTCCGCTAAATCCGCAAGGCACTAAATTTTTGCAGCAGGTTTGGAAAGCTTTGCAAAGAATTTGTTATGGACAAACTGTAAGTTATCGGGATATTGCTTTAAAAGTAGGCAATTCGAAAGCTGCGCGAGCTGTGGGACTGGCGAACAATAGAAATCCGATTCCTGTCTTTATTCCATGTCATCGTGTGCTTGGTAGTGATGGTAGTTTGGTTGGTTATCGTGGTGGAGTTGAGTTAAAGGCGCAACTTTTAGAAATAGAAAGAATAAGGTTATAAGAGAAGTAAGTTCTTATTAATGGTGTAGATTTTTTTTTAGATTTTTTTTGTTTTTCTTTGGTGCAGGGTTCTTTTTTAGCTTTTTGTATATAAAAAGCTATTAAAAGTTGTATAGTTTTTAGATAGTAAAATTAAATAGTTATCTTTTAAAAAGGTAACACTATAACCAAGAAAGCAAGCAAAAATTTGTTTCATACGTGGATTATCATAAAAAGATTATAAAGTAACCCTGCACCAGAAATAACCAGAAATACCAGAAATAACTGCAGTGGTATCTCGAAAATCAGGAATGAGTTAATTCTGTAAAATCCGGCGATTATCAGAAGTATTATAAGAAAACAATATGCCGGACGCTAACCATTGCGGTTTTGTTAACACCTAGGCGGTCGGAAGGAGAATTATGGCAAATTATATAGAAAACCGACCTTGGGGCAGTTTTGAAGTTTTGCTGGATAATGTAAATTACAAAGTAAAAATTCTGACTGTCCGTCCGCAAAAACGTTTGAGCCTGCAGTCACACCGGCGCCGCAGTGAAAACTGGGTGGTTGTGGTCGGACAGGCTTATGTGGAGATAGACGATGAGTTTTGGATTTTGGACAAAGGTCAACATGTGTTTATACCGATCGGCGCGAAGCACCGCCTGGAGAATAAAGGCGAGGTTGACCTCGTAGTTGTGGAGACGCAGACCGGCGATTATTTTGGCGAGGATGATATTGTGCGCTATGCTGATGATTTTCAGAGAACTTAATCGATGAGCCAGCTGGGGATTTTTTCTGGAACGGCTTATATTTTTTTGGGTCTACGCCGTGCCGCTGTTTTCTTTCTTTGGTGCAGCCCCTGCCCCTCTGCCCCAGCAGAAAAACAAAATCAAGTAATATGCGAAAAGAGACGATAGGCAATGGCGCGAAAAAGAAATTTTTTAAGATATTTGTTCCCATCGAATATAAGTATAATGACGGATTTTAATCAACTAAAAGGTAAGCAGGTAGTAACAGTAGTGGATTATATCGGCAATTAAAACCGCCGTTTGAATTAAGCTGCACTTCTTAAGCTTCGCCGCGAATTATCTTATAGGTTTCTTCAATTTGTTTCTTTTCTTCTTTTTGCCGCGATAATTTTTTATAAATATTAGCCTGTTCAATGTTGCCTTGCTCTTTATATAAAACAGATAATTCATAGCATGCACCAGCAGTCCATTTTTGTTCATGACATAAAATCTTAAAGATAGCCTCTGCTTCTTTTATTTTATTAAGTTTCATTTTAGTACGTCCAAGATTACCATAGGCATTAATATCTCCAAGTTCATGTCCTTTAGCAAACAACAGTTCTGCCAAGTCATAATTTTTACGTATAAACTCAATTGTGCCAAGGTTATTGTGTGCTCCAGCATGATTTAAACTCACTGCTCGTCCATATAAAACATGAGCATTTATATTATCATAAAGTAGCTTCTCATAAACTAACCCGGCATGAAAACAACCTGCACCGTTGTTTAAATCACATGCCTTTTCATACCAGTTAATTGCTTGGTAATAATCTTTCTTATTATAACGATAATCATTCGCAACCAGCATACATGAGTTACTAGTGATATTGCCTCTCTGGCATGTCTTTTTAGCAATTTCAATGTTAACTGGAGCTAATGAAAATTGTGCATTGAGCCTTGGTAGTAAAAGAAATATTAATATTAGCAGCAGTAAAATTATAGCCTGCCGAGGATGCAGCTTATCTGGCTGAAATTTACTTTTCCATTGTTTAACAGCATAGTTAGTTTCTATATCTATCTTGTCACTTAGTTGTTTGTTTTTTTCTGAAAATATAGTCTTTTGAGAATTTGTTTTTAAAACTAAATCGTTAGTTAAAAAATTATTATTTCGTGAGTATGAATCATTGGTATTAGAAGTCTCTTGAGGTGGTTTAATATTTTTTAATAACAGATACATTACCCAGATTAATATTCCCAGTAGTATTACTATTCTTAGGGCAGTCTGAGGATCTTCTATTAAAAATTGGATTGAATTAGCTATTGGCATAGATTTTTATTTTACTTTTGCAGGAACAAAAAAGTATAATCGAAACACTAACATTAAAACTTTAATATTATTAATATTGAATGTTGGGTAACAAAATTAATACAATATCTAATCTAAATTAAAGTAACCCCATACCAACACTACCAACACTAACTTTTTACTTTTTTAAAAATTACAAAATAATTTAGAATCTTATATTTATTTAAATCATGAAAAAACTAATAAACAAAGCACCATAGAAAACAACCCTACACCATAGCACCATAGAAACACATGTTCACCATAGAAAATAATCAAACTTGCTCTATTTTTTTTTTTTTGATAAAGCTACTCGTTTTTTTATCCTATTTATGGAAGTAGTTTTAGATTTAGTTGTGTTGTTTGTTGCGTGTTGTAATGGTGATTTAACAACATTTTATTTATAATTTGTTGCCGAATATAAATTTAGTTCGGTTTTTTATTGGAGTTTTTTTTATGAAAAAAAGTAATTTAATTTTATTAACATTTGCAGTATCGCTGTTTGCTGTCATACCCCATACTTTCGCAGAGGGAAATGAAGTAACAGTTTCTCCTTACGTTTCAACAAAACTATCATTTGGCTGGACAAAAGGTCATAACGCTGTTGGTGATTTATCGTCAGATGATGGTTATGAAACTTCTTTTGATACTAATACTGATACTGGAGTTGGTACAAAAATAGCCGTTGGTGTTTCAACAGCTGTCCCTGCTATTCATGGCGCAATCAGAACAGAATTAGAATTTGGTTTAAATTCAGATTACAAAGATAAAAATGTAGATACTAGCTATGTTGATGATGGATATCCGTCATTTACTGTTGAGAGTAAAACGTTTTTATTCAATGTTTATTATGATTTTACCAATTGTTCAAAATTTACTCCATACATCGGAGCTGGTTTGGGTTTAGCTCATACAACTTTGGATATGAATTATTTTGGTGATGACGGTGGTAATGATTGGTATGCTGGCGGAAGTAAAACGAATAATAAATTTGCTTGGCAGGTAGGAACTGGTGTTGCTTATAACATAACTGACAAAACTGCATTAGATCTTGGATATAGATTTACTGATCTTGGTGAAATTAGCGCAGATGCAGACCGAAACAGTAATCCAGGTGCTGTTAAAGCAGATTTAAAATCACATGAAATCTTACTTGGGCTTAGATATACTTTCTAATTCTTAAGATTGTGATGAAATCACAAAGTTTTTGCCGAAATATTTTTAGCGGCAGAACTTTTAAAAAAATTCTTATAGAATTCTAATTTGTTTTAAGTCGGTGATAATTGTTACCGACTTTTTTTTCTCTCCTCCTCCTGACCTCCTCCTTCCTCCTGGTACAGGGTTACTTTCATTTTATATTTCTTGATGACACTTTTAAAAAATACCAAATAAATCTAATATATTAATCAAGATACCTAACTAAAAATATGGGTAATACCAGAAAGACCAGAAAAGTAACCTTATACCAGAAAGAAAATTAGTGGTCAGTGGTTAGCACAAGAGTGGTTAGTGGTTAGTTTACATGAGAACCAGAAAGAAAATATTAAACAGAAATCTAGTGTTAGACCAGAACCCTATACCAGAAAGAAAAAAAAATTCTTGACTTGGCGAAACCTTTACTCTCGCCCCCAGACCCACCAAAACCTCGCTATGCCCTACATAACGATGTAATAACTTAACCGGTAAATTCCAGCGCTGTTGCAAAAAAAAATCCTTTGTAGCTCTGGCAAACACTTATACTTTTGTGAATCAATCACGGGTATAAGTAAAATAAATCTCTTAGTCCTTAGTTTTTAAATATTTTTTAGGTTGTTTATTATCGTTTTTAGAGCATAAAACGGTGGTCGTATTAGGAGAAAAATTGTGATTTGGCAATAAAAACTTTTAGTTTGCGCTTGAAACAAAGTATGAAACGGACCCAAAATTGTTATGATAATGGTTTCTTATGGTTTAAAATTATTTTTATTTTTTGAAACAGATAATAAAACTACATCAAACTTAATTCAAAAGAACCCTGTACCAAAAAAACTAACCTTTGCGAAACGTTACATTTGATCTTTGATTTATCTGAATGTAATTCCGTTTTTTTCTGAGCGTTTTAGCAACGTAATTGCAACAATCAGGGCAAGCATTTCCGCAATACCTGCGGTAAACCACACAACGGCAACGCCGAATAAAACGGGAAATACGGAAATAATCACCGAGTTGAACAGCAGTCCCCGGCATACGTTGATGATAACCGATTCTTTCGTGCGTTTAGTTGAATATAAATACGCAGAAATAATCGCAGTCAGGGAAATCGGAATAAAACTCCATGCGAATTTCGGCATAGCGTCCACGATGACATTGTAGATAGTCTCGTCCGCTCCAAACAGCCCGCAAATTACCCTGCCTAAAAACAGCAACAGAACAAAGATCGCTACGCTTGCAGAAAAGTTGATCACAACGCCGGCATGAAAATAGTATTTCAAATCATTTTCTTTTTTCGCCCCATAGGATTGTCCGAATAAGGGTTGCAAGCCCTCGGAAATGCCCCAAAATGCCGCAAATAAACAGGACGACACATAGTTGATGATTGAATAAGCGTTGACCGCGCTGGCGCCAAGCGAGTTAAGCAACGTGTAGTTCAGGCAGAGCGTTGTAACCGGCATGGCGAATTGCGCGGTCATTTCGGGCAGCCCGCGAAGGAGAATTTTACGCCACATGGCGAAATCCGGCGTAAAGAGATGAAACCGCAAAGCCCCTTTTTTGCGTATAAAGTGAGACAGCATGATAACAGCCCCGATTGTTTGGGATATTCCCGTTGCGATTGCCGTGCCCGCCACGCCTTGTTGAAGGGGGAAAATAAACAGCCAGTCCAGAAAAACATTGGCGGCGGTACTGACAATAACCGACGCGGCGACAAGTCGCGGCGAACCGTCATTGCGGCAAAATGCTTGCAATAAAAAGCCCGGTTCGGAAATAATCAGGAACGCCGAATACCAGAATAAATAATCGCGGACGTAGGTAAAATAAATATCGTTTGCTCCGAGCAGGCGGGCAAGCGGTCCGGTAAAGAACATTCCGGCAATACATAACAGTACGGCAACCATGAAAATACCGGAAAGAGCGTGCATAAAAACCTGATTGGCGCCATTGGTATCGCCGCGACCAAGACGAATAGCGGCAATTGTTACACCGCCTATGGTTACGAGCAAATTAAGCGATACGACCAGCATGACGAAAGGAAGCGCAATATTGATCGCGCCAAGCGCATCCACCCCGACGCCCCTGCCGACAAAAACGCCGTCAATGACTGTAAATAAGAAAAAACAACAACTGCTGAGTACCGAAGGTACAAGATAATATGCTATATTTTGCGCCCGTGTCCGTTTCATAAATTAACGCCCCTACGAAAAAATTAATTTCTTTATGCAACGACCGAAGTCCTCATACTGCAAAAAAAAAGCCGAATAAGACGCCAATTGGATGTAATTGGTTTTCTTATCCGGCGTGTTAGATACGTCTGCACGCCCTCCGAAAAACCAACTTATCCGACGTCTTATCCGGCTTTGTAACTACGCTGTACAAATCCTCCGACGAACAAAGTAAATAGTAATAAGATTACCCAAAACTATTTGAAACGTCAATCTGCCGTTTAACATACTTCCAAAGTCCAAGGTTGCAGTCGCGGTTCGGGTATTCCAATATGCACATCAGTAATTCAGCTTTTTCTTCCGTGGAAAATGTCTTTGACCAGCAAAGCGAGCATGGGGTCTATCAAAATCTTCATTTGCCCACCCCTTGGTCAAACAATGTCGGTTGCGCGGCCTGTTCCTGCCATTCCACCTTGAACGCCACGCAGTCCTTGACTTCTTGAACAAAGACCAGTTCTTCGCTTTACATGACGACGCGGGCGTTCTGCGTGAATACGAACCGCGATACTTTTTTGCGCCCCTGTAAGAACTCCAAGCCGGTCCGCGTTAAAATCCATATAAAAACCGAGTTCAAAAACAAATTGGAAGAGATTTATGCTCCGATACAAGAAATTATAAAAGAAGACGGATTGTTGAAAAGTGGCGCATTAAATATAACAATCGATATGCACATGAAAGAGATACTGTTTATAGACCAGCCGGAAGAGAATCTTGATAACGAATCAATCTACAAATTGCTCGTTCCCGCCATCAAGGAAGCGCGGAATCAAATATGATTTATAGAGAAGCTAAACCGCTTCCCACGAGCAAAGCATAATTTTCTGCACTTCGGCGGTATGTTTAAGGGCACGTTTGCAGCCAACGTTGTTAGCCGCAACTTCGCGTAATACTTATTATTTCGGCAATAGAAAATATTCTCTTAAAGGTTTATATTTTTTACCCGAATAAAATTTGTTAGTGTTTCACGATTGACACGAAGTTTTCTGGCAATAGCGGTCTTACTATCACCACGCGCGAGCATTCGGCGCACGCTATTTTCTTTGCCTGTCAGTTTCAGATATGAACTCTTGCTGCCGAACGGCCGGCCAAGAATTTGACCAGCCGCACGACGGGCGGCCAGCGCTTCCTTGGTGCGCTGGGATATGAGATTTCTTTCCAATTCGGCTGTAAGACCAAAGGCAAAGGCGAGGATTTTTCCCTGTATACCTGCGTCAAGGCGATAATTGTCTCGGATAGTCCAAATGTTCGCACCAATATTCATACAATGGTTCAGAATGCCCATAATCTGTAATAAATCACGTCCAAGGCGCGATAATTCGCTTGAAATAACTATATCGTCTTTTTTGATTTTCCTTATCAATCTGCCAAGTTTGCGCTTTTTTAGCTCTTGCCGCGAACTGATGGTTTCCTCAACCCACTCATCAATAACGATGTGCTGCCCAGCAACGAATTGCTCTATCTCAAACCTTTGGTTTTCTGTTGTTTGCGTAGCTGTGCTGACCCGTATGTAGCCATAAATCATTTTATACTCCTTTATTTTTGTTGAACATGTGTAGTCTAAATCATTTTATACTTCTTTGTTTTTCTTAAACAACAACTTGTATAAAATAAACGACCGTATAAATCCGCCGGCGGCGCGATGATTTTTAATCCCACGCTGGGTCGAGAAATACCGGCGGGGTGGGAAACCTTGAAATTAGAAAAGCGGTTCAATTTTGATAGA
>JAITKM010000038.1 GCA_031278395.1 Deltaproteobacteria bacterium
GTGGTGGTGGAGATTGCCGGAGTTCAAAATCTACAATTATAGATTTTTTAAGTTCTACAAATACTAAAAACGATAATTCAAAATTACTAAAATTAACTATGCTAAATAGTTTGCTATAATATTAAGATTTGTATATGGAAAGTGTTTAATCAATCTGAAATGCTTTAGATGTTTAAGCACTTTAAACAAGCTAGACAATAAAATTTTACATATGGTTCGAGAATATAATTTTCAAGAAATAGAAGCTAGATGGCAAAAGTTTTGGAAAGAAAATAAAATTTTTGAGTCGTCTAATCATTCTAATCATGAACCATATTATATTTTGGTCGAATTTCCATATCCATCAGGAGCAGGGTTACATGTGGGGCATTGCCGTAGTTATACAGCACTAGATGCTCTAGCAAGATTAAAACGCATGCAAGGTTATAATGTTTTATTCCCAATTGGTTGGGATGCCTTTGGAGCACCTGCCGAGCAATATGCAATTAAACATCATATTCACCCCAAAAACGCAGTAGAGGAAAATATAAAAATTTTTAAATCTCAAATTGAATCTCTTGGTATATCTTTTGATTGGGAAAGAGAATTTTCAACTACCGATACAAGTTATTACAAATGGACCCAGTGGCAATTTTTGCAGTTTTATAAACATGCTCTAGCTTACAAAGCAAAAAGAAATATAAATTGGTGTCCTATTTGTAATATAGGCTTATCTAATGAGGACTCATCAGGTGGAATTTGTGAAAGATGTGGCAACAAAGTTGTGCAAAAAGAAAAAGAGCAATGGATGTTGAAGATGGCTGACTATGCTGAAGATCTGTTGGCAGGATTAGCCGATACAAAATTTAGTTCTAGGATAAAAATCGGGCAGATTAATTGGATTGGCAAGTCGTTTGGAGCTGAAATTGATTTTAGGTTAGAAGATGAAGCCATTCTGAGAATTTACACAACTAGACCAGATACTATTTATGGAGCGACTTTTTTAGTATTGGCTCCTGAGCATCAATTAATCGATAGTTATTGTTCTAAAATTAGTAATCTTGATGAAGTTCTAAAATATAGAGAAGCAGCTAAGAATAAAACCGAATTTGAGCGTTCAGAGATTTTAAATAACAAAAGTGGAGTTGAGCTTAAGGGATTAAAAGCAATTAATCCAGTTAATAATTCTAAAATATCAATTTGGGTAGCTGATTATGTGTTATTACATTACGGAACAGGAGCAATAATGGCAGTTCCGGCGCACGATGAGCGCGATTATGATTTTGCTAAAAAATATTCAATTCCAATTATAGAAGTAATCAAGGGTGGTGATATAAATAGGTCGGCGTATACAGGTGGTGGCGAGATGATTAATTCCAATATATTGAACGGCTGCTTAAACAAAGAAGTCGGTATTAATAAAATAATCGAATTTTTAGAAAGCCATAAAATAGGTAGGCGAAAAGTGAATTATAGATTGCAGGATTGGATTTTTTCTCGTCAAAGATTTTGGGGTGAGCCTATTCCGCTGATTTATTGTTCAGAGTGCGGCTGGTGTCCTGTGCCAGAAAATGAATTACCAGTAGTTTTGCCAGATGTGGCACAATATGAACCGACTGAAACAGGTGAAAGTCCCTTAGCTAATATTTCCGAGTGGGTTGAAGTTTCATGTCCTAAATGTGGAAAACCAGCCAAAAGAGAAACTGACACAATGCCTAATTGGGCAGGCTCTTCTTGGTATTGGTTAAGATATATGGATCCTCATAATGAGCATGAATTTGTGGGTCAGGAGGCATTAAACTATTGGGGTAAAGTAAATTGGTATAATGGCGGAATGGAACATACAGCTCGGCATTTATTATATGCCAGATTTTGGAATCAGTTTTTATATAATATCGGTTTAGTTCCTAATAAAGAACCGTTTGAAGTTCGTGTTTCTCATGGCATGGTTTTAGGACCTGATAATGAGAAAATGAGCAAGTCTAGAGGGAATATAATAAATCCAGATGAGATAGTTAAAAAATATGGTGCTGATACGTTACGAACATATGAAATGTTTATTGGTGATTATGAAAAAGATGTAGCTTGGTCAACCAATGGCTTAATTGGTTGTTTTCGGTTCTTAAGACGAGTTTGGGTATTACAAGAAAAGATAGTGAACAAAACAGGCTGGACTAATGAAGTTTTAGTAAATCAAACAATCAAAAAGGTTATCTCAGATATTTACCAGATGAAGTATAACACTGCGGTTTCTACTTTAATGATTTTGCTCAATGAGTATGAAAAATATTCTGAAGTTACTAAGGACGAGTTGTATGTTTTGCTTCATCTTTTAAATCCAATCGCTCCGCATATTACTGAAGAAATTAATTTGCTTCAAAATTTAGGTGAACCTTTATGTAACCGCAAATTTCCTACTTTTGATGAAAACAAATTGAGTGCGCAAAGTTTTGAAATGGTGGTTCAAGTTAATGGCAAATTAAGAGGGCGAATTCAAGCGAATATAAATTTAAGTGCAGAAGAGATGAAACAACTTGCCATGACTGTCGAGAGTGTTAAACCCTATTATACTGAGAAAGAAATAGTTAGGTTGATTGTTGTCCCTAATAAATTAGTTAATTTAATTGTTCGATGATGTTTAAAAACAATAATTTTTTTGGATTACAGCCTGCAAAACTGCTGATCCAAAATCAATTTCTTATTACAGATAAAGTAACAGCGCTTGATATAGGATGTGCTAATGGAGCAAATAGTTACTACCTTGCAACACTAGGTTTAACAGTTGATGCAGTAGATATACTGTTACCTGAATTAAAACCAGAACAGAACATAAATTTCATTCAATCAGATATCATGGATTTTAAATTTGTTCAGAATTATGACGTTATTCTGGCTTTTAATGTATTTCAATTTCTATCAATAAATAATCGTAATCTATTAATAAAAAAAATGAATAATATTTTATCATTGTATGGTATTATGTTTATTCGAAGTTTTTTGGAAGGTGATTCAACTCAATTTTTTGATAATGATATTAATAACTATCTTAAGAAGGGTGAATTATTTTCGATAATTCAAAGTTATCATTTGGAAATAAAATTGTATAAAGAAGAATTTATCAATGATAACCATTTTCCTATAGGTGAACATAATCATAATATAGTTTCTTT
>JAITKM010000044.1 GCA_031278395.1 Deltaproteobacteria bacterium
ATGTTTTTGTTATGATTTTCTGATTGAAAAAAAATGCTCTAAATCTTACTTCATCGTTTCAATTTTTTAAAAGTTCCCACCGAAACTTATGATTAAAAGTAACCCTGCACCAGGGGAACAGATTTTTGTATTTTAATAGTAAAACTATCCTCAAAATACCTGTTGCAACCTAGCTTTTCTATAATTTCACAGATATTTGACACAATTTAAGCAATGATTGATTATCACAGGAATTTTGGAGGTTCTAGAACCCTAGACAAGAGACAAGAGACAAAGCCAAAGACGCCTCTTGATCGATAATTTTTTTTGCTTCAACTCTATTGGAAACTGACATCAGATACGTAACCACCCTCAACAGATAATACGGAAGTATACTTTTAGTAATATCAGCTGCGTTTACAACACCAATCATCTGCTCGTGTTTTATCAAGATATTACACCACTCTTCTACTGCAATTTCTAAATCATTAGGCAACGCTTGAGAATTATCATTGCATAATAATCTTATAGCTTCTTTTTTACACTTAAGAAGCTGCTCTTTGGAAACATAATTATTTAAATTAAAAAAACTTTACTCATCAGCAATTATATCAAAATCTGATAAAAATACTTTTCTCTTATTACTGTTAAATAACTGGGCAGACGTTTCATAATAACTAGTCGCCTCACCAGAGAATATTTTTATCATCTTATCAAAACTTGGCTTATGGCATTTAGCTTCAAGTTTCACTTCTGACACTTTTAAGCTATTATATAAGGCTTGTAAGGTTAGAAAAATATCTATCCCATATTCAAAACAAAATTTGTGCCACACTGCTTTACTCATTAAAAAATCAAGCATTTTATGCGATAAACCAAAATCACCCGCTATTGGTTGTCTTGGAGCATTACCGTTTGTATGAGCATACAACAAAGGATAAAAGAAATGGTTAGTAGCGTTCCCCTCTTGGAAATTTCTTGCATATACAGGGATGATATAATCATTATTTTTCTTAAGTGATTGATAGAAGCTACTTAGCCAGTTGGTGGAAAAAGAGGTTATATCGCCATCTATAAGCATTAATCCTTCAATATTATCTAGCGAAACAGCTTCTTTAATAATTGAATAAATATTTCGGCCCTTGCCGTCCTCTTTATTAATAATTGAAATCTTCTTGCATCTAGTTCCTGTTTCTAAAAACATCTTAGAGGTGAAGTCTTCGCTACTGCTATCAGCATTAATAATAAATATATCAATTCCCAACTCTTGTGCAGCAGCGTCAATCTTTGCAGTTAAATCAGCTATATTGTCTGCTTCGTTTAATGTCGGAATTCCTACTACTAGCATTAATTGCCTCCAAAAAAGTTTTTACAATTAATTCAACATTACTGCCAAAAAGCTCAATAACTTTATTCTTTATAAATGCCTTAACCATCTCGTCTCTAATAGCAAAATTAATTTTTGTATTAATAAGTGGCAAAGATCCAAAATAATTCCCGACATCATCTTGAAAAGGTGTCGTTTGGGCACTTACAAGACGCCCCAGCCTTTCATGCAAAATTAAATTTTGCTGTATTCCACTCCAGTATTGGGAAATTATTTCATCTTGAAACGGATCAATCCTGATATTAAAAACGCCGCCTAATACTGTTTCTTCGCAATGCGTCTCAATTCCTAAAGCGCCTGGCAAGATTTTTGCTTTATTGTCCCATGATGTAACACGTGGTTTATCTGCTACATCAATACCAATATTACCTAGATATTTACTTGCCTTAAGCGCTGTTTTTCGCACATCAAACCAACAGCTGCCCTCACGAGTTGATAATATTCCATTATTATTTATTACTCTAACTTGGTCGTTTCCAATTAATTTAAATCCACACTCTTTACAAAGATATATAGTAAGAGTTGTTTTGCCAGCTCCTTTTTCACCTAACAACAAATATGACTTACCGGTTTTTTCTAAAAAAACAGCTGCAGAATGTATTATTAAACTACATGATTTATTAACCGACAAACATTCAGCAATATAGCTAGCAATATAATACAATGACCGACCAGATTTGAATTGTTCCTCGTTGCCATAAATAAATATTTCTTGGTGCATTTCATTGTAGGCAATTAATTCATCTTTATCTGCAATAAAAAATATTGTTGCATCAATAAACTTATCACAAGTTTGCCCCTCAATTTTTAGAGCAAATGTATTGAGTGCTAATTTTGTGTTGGCAATAATGACATCAGGCTGTATGCAATTCTGAAGCATTAGTTTAATATTTACGTTATAAAAATTAAGAATACATGAGTTCGACATAACGAATTACGCCAATTATTAAACTTATCACCTAATTAACTGCTTATATATTAATTCTTGGAACAAAGTATTTTTTATTTATTATTTCCAGTGTAATTTTTCGACCTAACGCCAACACCTCTTCAACGATATTATTTACAATCTTTTGATCAACACGATTATTAGTTGATACAATAATATTAGACGGATTGAATATCTCATCACCCATGTTTGATTGTATCAAAACTTGATTAGGAGAGGCTGTTTTTTGAAATATTTCTTTTGCAATTACATCAGCCATATAGCTAAATATCTTTCCTGCAAAATAAGTAGGATTTTTACCATGTGGGGCTTCCATGCTATTCGGGCGAAAACTAGAAATAATGCCATGAGTTTTATTGCCTCGCCCGACAGCTCCCTCTTCGCCAAAATCTGTACAAGAACCGCCTGTCACTAAATATGGCACTGGATTTTTACATAATGTTTGGGGCGTAACTATTAACTCAATATCGTAATCTTGATATTTTGAATTTACGTAATTTTTTAGTTGTTCTCGAAGCAATGCTTCTCTTGCAAAATACTCTTCTGCGTCTCTTGTTTCGGTGGCTATTTGCGGGACTGTTAGAGTCGCAAATATCTTCCCCTCCTTTCTAACAACCATAGATTTTATATCCTGACCAAATTCGCTAAATTTGGGATACAACAATCCTTCGTTATTTGTTGAATAAAAATAATCTTCAAGGTCTAATGCCAATCTTTCGCACACAGTCAAGGGATAATAACTAACCATCATAACTGTATCGTTAGCAGTAGGAGTATGATTGTATTCTGGTAAATCTGCAATGCTTTCCGGCGTAAACCAATTATCCCTTGTGCTGTTTGAACTAGTTATTGATTCACATATAAATTGCTTTGGATCGTCTATGTCTAAATGAGGCAACAATCGTTTTAAATATCTTCTTGCGGCATTAGATTGTATGTCATAAATTGGAATACTTTGTGTACCAAAGTTTTTTGAGCCACGCCCCATAAAAATTAATTTAATTGGCTGAGAAAATTTTCCACCACAAAATAACTGCTTACACATCCCACCAATTAACATAGCTTTATCGAAGTTATGGTGAGGGATACAGCCAAATTGATTTAAGCAATATTGTGCATACTCTATTTCTGCAGTTTCTACTAAGCCATCAACTAGCGTGTCAGGATGTCCCAGCCCTTTTCTCTCTACGGACTCATATTTTAAATTATCTGGCGTAATTAGCTCTTCAATAATTGTTACTTTATTTTTTGAATTTATAAGCATAATTCGCCTTTAAAAATTTTTTTTTTAAAAAAAGGCGAAAGCAGTTGCTTTCGCCAAAGGTTATTGTAAAAACCTTATTAAATAACCTACTTTTGCTTTGCACATAATTCATGCACATTAATTTTTTGTGCACCAATACCGTAACGCAACGCTTCTGTAACTGTTGCTTGCTCGTCAAAATCAAAGTGTAATCCTCTGACTCTAACCACAGGCTTATTAGTTCCACGTTGCCCCATAATTAATCCAACAGCAGCCGCACACATATCACACAAAGACTCTTCAGCAACTCTTTCATCACCTGTTTCTTTGTTGATTGTTTTGGTTATGCGAACTGGTGGCACGCCATACAAACCAATCGCAACCTGAATTGCGCCTGTTTTGTCAGGCTGTCCCTCGCTATCAGTAATTATTACACCGACCTTAACGTTAAACGTATTGAACAACGCTTGCCCTATCTTCTTCGCACTTAGATCAGTATTCTCTGGCAACAACAAAACGCTATGAGAATCGACCTTGTCTATCCCCGCGCTAGTAAGACGCTGCCCATTTGGCAACCAAGCACCAATCCAATTCTCGCCCAACTCTAATCGACTACCACTTTGATCAGTAGTTTCATTAATAATAAGCTGAATTACACGAGCATCTTTTCTTTTAACTCTCTCGTGCAATCTTAGTGCTAGTTCGCATGGAACAATCGTATCCAAATTTACCAGTCTGTTTTCGGCAGTAGAAACGACCTTTGATGCAACGCACAAAATGTCACCATCTTGCAAATCAAACCTCTTTTCTACTATCTGCGAAACAATAATCTGTGCAAGGTCATCGCCCAGATTAACAATTGGGAAATTCGGAATTTCCTCTAATAAAAGCATTTAAACCTCCTTTCGTAGGGTTATCAAAAAAAAAAAAAAAAAAAAATATGAAGTATCGCGTAACAAATTATTGCTATTTGCTATTATAATACTGCCATGCAAAACCATTACTATAACTTCATACGCTTATTAATCGTAATTTCTAATTCATTATGAAGCTCTAATAATATCTTTTCTGTCGGCTGAACTTCGCAGTCTAGCCATAAAGATAAAGCATTTATTCCTTGATAAATCATTAACCACAAACCATCTATTGTAGTTGCACCTTTATCTTTAAAATAATTTAATAGACTTGTATGCACAGGATTAAAGACAAAATCAAAAAATATTTTTTTAGATACATCTAACCCACATATTAAATCTGTATCAAATGGAGTAAAACTAGGCATTCCAAGCATTCCCGCTGAAGTTGCATTAATAATTATAGTTGAGTCATCTATAGCCTCTAACATCCTGTCATATGAAACAAAATGAAGCTCGCTTATATTCTGTGATGATAGTATAAGATTTTCAGTATTTTGACTTTTTAATGGTTTATCACGATAAACAATATAGATTTTTTTCGCAGCTAATTTCCTGGCTGCGAAAATAGCTGCACGACATGCTCCACCTGTCCCAAAAACACAAAAACTATCTTTATTATTTATCTTTATTATTATTTACTAATAACTGATATATACCACACCAATCCGTATTATAGCCGCATAAGCGATTATGGTCATTTTTTATTGTGTTTACAGCCCCAACTGCCTTAGCTGTTGAATTAATTCTATCTAACAATTTTAAAACTGAAATTTTATAAGGTAATGTTATATTAAAACCAGAGTAATTTTCTTTTACTAACTCTCTTAATTTATATCCCAGCAAATCTTCTTGAATGTTTATTTTTACATGCTGATAATCAAATGGTAATCCAAATAATTCGACCATTCTACTAAACATAATATCAGAAATACTATGTTCTGTTGGATTACCAATAAGTGCAGAATATTTTTTACTTTTTAGATAATTTAATTCTTTTGTATTACTAAACTCTTCAAGCATAATGATGGTTACTACAAATATTATAAAAAACTTTTTTAAGCTAAGAAACACAGAGCGCACAACACATGACCAATAATCAAAATTTAATTACGGTTTTTCATTTTAAAACAAATTAGAACCACCAATTAAAACTGGTGGTAGGGGAGTTCGTTGATCACGCTATTGAAGAAGATCCCTGCGATCTTTAGGTTGGAGAACCTTGGACATACATCGCAAGCTCCCCAACCGCTCAGGCAGATTGAGGATTTCGGATGTAAAGAACTAATTAACTAACTTACAAAATAATTTATAAGCTTCATCAATTCTAGAACGTCCGTACAATAGCGTGGGTCAACGATGACCCTTTTGCACCGCTAGTTTATGTTTTGCACAACTAATTATGCGAAACTTAGAACTTAGCTTAATAGCACTCAGGCATAAGTAACAATGCTACTTCGCCAGTTTGCCTTATAAGGTAAGGTAATTTTTAATTAAAAGTCAATAGTTTTGACTTTTTTGTTTCTCTGTTTTTCTCTGTTTTTTTCTCTGTTCAGGGGGTCATTTATCCACTGATTGAGTATGAAACATAATTCTTCCCCCATGCGATACGATTGAAGATCTTGAAGCTTAAAGGATTAAGGATTTTAAACATTAAACATAAACATCAATATTAATCGTAACTCGCAGAAGAAAGGAGAATTATGCATAAAAATAAACACTACGTTCAAGGCACCTGCTTATTTATCACCTCACGCGTGGAACAAGACTTACCGTTTATAACCTGCAAACTAATTAACACAGCCATCTGGGGCATACTCGCTAGAGCCAGCACACTTTGGGATATCTCGATTTGTCACTTCCTTTTTATGTCTAACCATTTTCACCTTATAGCCGTAGTAAGAAATCCTTCTCAGGTGCCAATGTTTATTAAACAAATCAAACAAGAGACAGCTGCAGCAATAAATCGCATCACTGGCAGAAGACAACATACTATCTGGTGCAAAGGCTTTGATGATCCAATTGTGCTGACAGCTGATAAAGTGCGTGAACGTATTAAATATATTTATAAAAACCCAGCGGAGAGTCACTTGGTTGGTTCGATTAATCATTATCCCGGTGTATCCTCGTGGGAGATGTATAAGAATAAAGAAACACAGAGGAAAAGTCTTTGGCTCAAACGTTCATGTTTTGAGCGAATTAATAATCTACATTTAATATCATCGACGCAACAGAGCAAGATAATAACTAAGTTAGCAGGTGATGATCCGGAGTATTTAACCTTTACTCTATCACCAGATGCGTGGATGGATTGCTTCCCTGAGTATGAGACAGTAGATCGAGAGCAAGAGAATTGGAGGCTTATACAGGAGATTTTGTCTGAAGAAAAAAAGATAGGGCATCCGCGAGGAGTGGTTGGAGTGGATAAGTTAAAAACTATGCCGATTAATAAAGAGTTTAAGTCCAGGAAGTTTGGCAAAAGAATGTATTGTATAAGTTCCGATATAGGGTTGCGTAAGAAATATATTAACTATTTGAAATCTGCCACACGAAAGGCGAAAGAGGCGTATAAAGCTATAAAGAACGGGATTTGTAATATTATATTTCCACCAGGGATGTTTATGCCCGGCGGATATTTTCTTGACCCGCTTCCACCTGATTTGTTTCTGGCGACCTAGATAGTAGAGAAAATTCAATATTAATGAAATAAACTAAGGTTTTAAATTTTAATTACACGTAGCAGCTGATTTTAAGATTGGTGGGGAACAGCAATATTTATAATCAGACAATTTTTATATTTTAACGGCAATACTACCCTCAAAATACCTGTTGTAACCTAGCTTTTCTACAATTCTACAAATATTTGACATAATTTAAACAATGATCGATTAATGATCGATTATCGCCAGCCTGTTGGAGGTCTAGAACCCTAGACAAGAAAAAAAAAGATTATAAGGGTGAATTATTTTCGATAATTCAAAGTTATCATTTGGAAATAAAATTGTATAAAGAAGAATTTATCAATGATAACCATTTTCCTATAGGTGAACATAATCATAATATAGTTTCTTT
>JAITKM010000021.1 GCA_031278395.1 Deltaproteobacteria bacterium
AATAACATTCAGGACTCAAATGCACCTGGACATTTCATTGCTGATCAGCGGGTTAAACAAAATCAACAAGTTTTAGCTTTTAGTGGAGCTAATCAGCCATTTTCCCGCGTTGAGAGAAATAAGCTGGATAGAACTAAATATGTGGAAGAATATAAGGTGATGGTTTATGCTATGCAGCTACCTTATTATCAGGGAGTGATTTTGTTTTTCTTGTCGATTTTATATCCGTTTTTTGCCTTGATGTTGCTTTTTCCAGGTAAGTATATAGCGTTTATTCAATGGTTTTTGTTTTGGATGTGGGCAAAGAGTTGGGATATTGGGTTTGCGATGGTGATGTTATTAGAGCAGTTGTTATTTAATATAATGCTCTATGGTGAGCCCCCATTAAGCTCAAGCGAAATTGCGAACCCTAGTGAACTGAAAAATCCATTAGATGCGGATCTAAGTTTAGCGTTGCTCTCGCTTAGATATGTAAATCCAAGTATGCACTATACAACATATTATACAATTCTTGGGGTAGCGCTTGCTAGTATTCCGTTAATTTCAGGGTATTTAATTTTGAGGGCTTCCGGCTCGATCGCATCTATGTTTACTGATTCGGCTAATAGTTACGCTAAAGAAGCAACTGCTGGTGTGGGTAATTATTTTTCGCAAGCAGCAACTACCGCCGCGCTAAGTAAAGAGTCTATGAACCTTTTTGAAAAACAAAAAGGCGAATTTAACAAAAACCTTGGACAAAACCAATTTAACAAAAACCTTGGACAAAACCAAAACCCTGGATCACAACAACCACAAAACTTTTTTAAAAAAGGGGGGGTAAACGGGATGAGCGTTGATGTTCCAAACAATCCTGGACAAGGCAGTAATAATAATCCTGTCCCTGATGATAGTTTACAAAGACAAACTGCCAGTAATTTAAGAGGTGATTCTAAAAATATTGGCAGATCATAATTTATGTTAGTAACTGTCTAGCACTTTTAGGGGTGACCTACGTGGTTAGATAGCTATAGACTAAACGGTTACCACTCTATTTCATTTATTTTTATCAATCCAACTACTTAGTCGGTTACTTGTTACGGCTTTGATTCCACTGCCGGTTATTTTTAATAGAGTGCCTGCCACCTTAAGAAATACATCCCATTGGAATAAGTTCCTCGCAAGACCGAGCTCAGATGCAGATTTCTGTCCATCCTCTTCGACACTTAAAACAGTTGCCATTGCACCAATGAGTACTAAGTAAGTTTGTAATTTTGAAAATCCATCACGAGCAAAAACCAGTGAAGCTTTGACAAGTGTCATTGCTAATTCGGTTGTTTTATCTCTAAGCATTTTGGCTCCATCCTTCATAAGATCAACGTAAGCCTTTGTTTCTGTCATTGAAAAACCAACCACACTTCCTAAAAGATTTCCGAATTTTTTGCTAAGAGATCTGCTAACGTAATCCGCAGGAAAAATTAATTTTTCAAGTTTTGATGGGTTTTCGGTTAACAAATTATACATGCCTCCGATTTTATCAAGCTCAGTGTAAAGTTGATGATAATTCTTAACTTTTGAGGAAACATTGGGATTAATTTTAAGTTCGCTAAAGTTTTGGGTTGTGGGTTCTGGCAGGATAATTTTTTCGTTATCAAATGCCATATGTACCATGTCAGCTCCTTCCTTAGGCGCTCTTTTAATAAAGTTATATAATCTTCCTGGAGCCTTAAGCATTGATTTAGGAACCATAGTAACCATATTGTATAGATCCATAATATCACCTTTAATTAGATAGTTTTTTCACTAATACCTTAACCTTACACATATATTATGAAGATTTTTTCAAAAAAATTGACCATGAAATAAAAAATTATCTGCAATTGAAATGTATTAAGCGGTTGAACTGTTACATTAGAGATTATATTTTTTTTATAACATATTGGTATTATAATGTTTTATTTTTCTAAAAATTTAATTCCGCTATTTAATTGGGATAGTGCAATTTTTTCTAAAAATTTAGCATAACTATATTGAATAGACAGAATTTTCCTCTATTTTAATATATAAAGGTTTTTATTAATTGGTGTTCTATGGCTATTTTTACAAATTTAAAACAAGCTTTCTCTCAAAATCGATACGAGGAACTTGTTACGCCAAGGTCACGAGAAACAATTATTCCAGAGCATCGCACTCCAGATACTGAGAAAGTAGAAGATGAATATAAACAGTTTTTTTATCGAAAGTTAGAAGCTCGATTACCTACTATAAATATTGCCAATCCTTATCAGGGGTTTTCCCAAGACAAGTTAATCAATGAATTTCATACCAGAGCTGAGATTTATAATACTAAGATTAGTAAGGCCTTAGCTTTACTTAGTAAAAGAACTGCAGAACATAGTCAATATGCCGGAAATACCGACGGAAAGTTGTCTGGTGGACAAATTGAGGCTCGCAATAACCAATTACAATTCTTAAAAGAACAAGTGGTAGAGCTTATTCAAGATAGAAGCAAACATCTGGATAGCACGCAAGAAAAGCAAACCATCAACATAATTCTTGATGATTTTATTAAAAACAAAAATAATAGTCTTAATGTTCAGCAATTAATGAAAGTTTTAGGAGATGCTGATAAATCTTTTGTCAAATCTTTGCAGCACAATGGATTGATTGTTGGAAATTCACTAGTTGATGCAACTAAAAATCTCGCTGCTGTTCCGGAGTTGGTTACTGTCACGCGGAAAATAGAAAAAGACATAAAATATGCTGATAGAAAAGCTGCCGGAGAAGAAATTTACACTATTAATGAAAATCCACTTGAAAATAAAGTTTGGGGGTGGGTCGGGTTTGCTGGAAGAATGCTTGGAACTATTGGTGCGTCTATTGCAGGTATGACCTTAGCAACTAGCGCAAGTGCAGGCGTTGCTACTGTTATGGCAACATTATTAGGAGTAGCAACAGCTCCGGCTTGGTTAGTAGGAGCTGGAGTAGTTATTCTTGGCGGGCTGCTAGCAGCTGGTATTTTTTTGGGCGGCGCAACAATATTTAATGTGCTCAATACCAGAAGAGAAATAGCTGCGGGAAAGATTTCACCAAACAGAGCTTGGGAAAAATTTTATGACCAAATGCGCAATGATACAATTGAGGCTGGGTTAGTTGGAGTTACCTCGTTTTTAGCACCAGTAGGGCGAGGTATTGCAATGGTTCTTGGTAAAATCCCGGGTGTTAGCCGTGTAGTTGCTGGGGCTAGAAGTGGTGGAAGTAACATAGTTTTTGGGATAGAGAAAGTAGTTGAAGGGGCAAAATTTGTTACAGATAAAATTCTATATTGGCCATTTAAGGTGGCTTATAATGCCTTACACTTAGTTGCGTTTAAATTCCGTTATAGTGGTTTAGGTAAAGCAATTGGAGAGGGTAAAAATTTTGTAATGTATTGTTCTACTCGCGCATCAGAAACAACTTCTTCAAAATTTTTATCGTTTTTCCGCACTATATTTGAAGGCAGTGTCAATCAAATAGTAGATATAGCTGGTATATTTTTAAGTCCGGTAAAAAGACTGGTAGTTGGTGAAGCCCTTTGGCAAGTTCCAGGAAAACCTCTGCAAGTAACATATAGTAGTTTTTATCTACGTAATAATGTAGTAACTTTTGTCAAAGCTGTACCTGAAATATTTAAAAACTTTCTTTTTAAAGCTCCAGCTCAAGAGAGTGGACGTAGCGCTGTCAGTCAATTTTTTAAAAATAGAATAGATAATATTATCGACACTTCTTTGCCAACCTCATTTTCAATATCAGGATATGGATATCATTTTGACAAACAAGCTCAAAGGGAAACGATTATCAAATTTAATAGAGAATATGGTGAAAAATTAGCCCGAAGTATTGCGGCGGATATTAAAAAGGAGCATCCAGATTGGGATATAAATAGCGCGCAATATAGAGAATCATTTAAAGAATATTTTACTCGATTTCTGGATATTAGACTTAGCCTAGAAGGATTATCTGATGCGCAAATTACACTCAGAGCCAGAAATAATGCCTTAATTGGTTTGGCTATCAGCCCAATTGGAATGTTAAATACAACTTCTGTTGGTGGCAAAGGGCTTTCTGGTTTGGCTTATAATGTTAGCGCAAATACTTACAAGATGACCACAAAATTACAGGCTGAAACTACTGCGCTACTTTTGGGTGACGCAGTGTCACAAATCAATCTAGAAAATCAACATAGTAATGATGTTAAAAAATTGTACGACCAGCATATAATCAGTGAGAAGGAATATAAAGATTTAATAGCAAATTATGAACAAAAGGAATTAAATTTCTGGGAGATTTTCACTACAAGTGCTGTTGGTAATTTAGTTGGTATGGGGGCAGCTAGATTAGGTAGAGCCAGAAGATTTGATCGAAATGGCAAAGAGGTTAATGAGTTTATAGAGAGTGTAGTAGCTGATACTTGGAATCGGGACACTATTAGAGCGCCACTATTGCGCCAAAATAAAAAGAAATCTAACAGATTAGAGGTAGAGTTAGAAGTAGCGAAAAAGGAAAATGAAAGATTGGCAGCTCAATTGCAAAAAAAGCAATTGCAAAAAAAGCATGCTCTCTTTGTGCAAGAGCAAGAAAGACAGATTTTGCGAGAAATAAAAGCCCCTCAAGAGATTACTATGAAAGATATTGATGGTCTTATCTTTAGTGAGGATCGAAAACTAATAGCTAGACTATGTCATAATAATGATCCAAAGACAGGCAAACTAAACACGAATGATCTATCAGGTGCTAAAGAGCTTATTGAACTGGGTGGTATTTCTGGAAATGCAAAGAAACTAATGCTTCGCCAACTTGATGAAATATCTAGACTTGCTAAGCAACAGGCAGATACGGATCCATGTATAAAACAAGCTGCCGAAGATGGAATTACCAATTTAAAGGCATTAGATAAGCGGCGAGCTGTAGATGGTTATCAACGCAGAGCTAAGGAGCTTAAAAATCTACAAGAAGAACTTTGTAACAGCTGGAAAAATAATTACAATATTGGCAAGCTAAAGGGAAATCATGGTGTAGCAAAGTCGACCATTGTTCAGGATGAATCAGGAAAGTTGATGGAAGAGTTTTTGAGGGTTCAAATAAAATATCTTGATCAACAAGGAGGTTATAAAATTGCTCAAAACAATCCTCTTACTAAGATCGACGATCCTTTAATTCATGATAACAGTCTTGTAGAATATATTAAGAATAGGAAAGAATATAAAAAAGCAACTAGTGACTTAAAGAAATTTGCAAAAGGTTTAGACGATGATTTCGATAAGCTTTTTGCAGAACAAGAACGAGAAAGATTAAAGAACAGAACACAGAAAGAAAAAGACGCTGATACTGCTTTCAAGGAGGAGGGAGAGAAGTTAGGCATACTAGAATATGAAATAGGGGGTTATAATGCAAAATTTGAAGAAGCATTGGAAAATGTACCTCAATTAAATTTTATTGCAAAAGAGTTTAAAAGACTGGCTAGATATGGCGGAGATGTAACGGTATTAGATCCTTGGATAACAAGGATTCATAATCTAAAGGAAACTGGCAATAAATTAACAGCAGTTTTGGAATTTCTTAAGACTTCGGGATTAACAGATCAGAATACAAAATTTGAAATAAGAAAAATTGAGAGAGATATACAAACAAATAAGGCGCAATATGAATTTAATTTGAAGATATTCGGAGAATATATCAAAAGAAAGGGAATTACCTTACCACCACCAAATCCGTAATATCTAGTTTCCTAGTACCGGGTTACAGAGTTCCTAGAGTTTTCCTAGTACCGGGTTACAGAGAAAAACATAAAAATGCCTGGGGGTAGCTAGTTTCCTAGTACCGGGTTACAGAGAAAAACATAAAAATGCCTGGGGGTTTCAAGTGTCGGAATGAGTGTTTTTGTTCTGTTTGTATTAGTAAATTAATAGGAATATAGACATAAAAGGCAGCATAATCTTTGTTAGATAGACGAGATTTTTCTGTTTAGCTAGTAGAAATCGTTGAGTTGGCAAGGCTTCACAATGTCGCGCCAATTAGCATGACCTATTTTTGTGAATTTTAGGGTAAATTTTAAGCTAAAAATAACTCCGGCTTTAAGGCTGTTAAAAAAGATCCACCAGGCATAAACGTTCCAGCCGGTAATAAAATATTACAAACTCCATTTTTTATGGATTTGTAAGTTTTCTTAGCTAACTGCGTAATAGTTTTTAGATAATTAATGTAAGTTTTGCGTAATTCAAGATTAGAACTAATACATAACATTCTTTTGCCATATTTAGCCGATTTAAATTTTTTATTTATAGCTTGAGTTTTTAATTTTTTAACTCCGACAACACCCCTGGGATGTTCTAATTTTCTTTCTTCTTGCAGAACTTCTTTGATAATTCGATTAGATAATTCTTTGCTGTCAGCATTTTTATATTCGGGAAAGCATTCTAGCCAAGCATTAGGTTCTAACTCAAAAGTGTGAAATATAGGCTCATCGCCAGCCAAAGTATTTATAATTTCTTGTTGCTTTTTATCTGTCATTAATCCTAAGTTCTCAATTTTATGAAACTGAGAGCGCCTTAACCAAACACATTCTTTTTGGTGTTCGCCTCTTCTAAACATAGACCAAGATGAAAGTCCTGGATATTGTTCTATGGAGTTAACCAAGTCAGCAGCGGCAGGATTTTTGTAAATATATTTTATAGTATCAATAACTTTGTCAGAGGTTAAAACAATAGGGTCGTCAAATCCGTTTGTCCAAACGGTGTTTTGCCGAACGCCGCAAATACGATTAATTGCGGCGGCGGATTCTAGCTTGAGAAGTCTTATGAAATTAGGGACGTCAGCAGGGTTTCTCACAACTGCGAGCAGGTGAAAGTGGTTTGACATAAACACGAAGTGGCAGATTGAAATGTCGTATAGGGATTTAGCGCGGGCGAGAATACCTAGTAGCGTAGTGTTTATGAGTGGATAAGCTGGGAAGGGTAAATCTTTTTCTACACGTGAAGTTATAAATAATACTGTGTTTTCAACATATAATTTTCTTTTTTTAGCCATAAATATCCTAATCGATAGTATGAATTAGTATGAATAAATGAAGTACTCATCCAAACTTATCGACTATGGTTTCAAAAGTTTTCCAGGAAAATTCATCGCAAATGTAACCCGGTACCAGAAAGACCAGAAAGATAACCACCACTTACTCCGGCACCGGGACCCATTTCAATGACATAATCAGCCTCAGCAATGAGTTCTTGGTCATGTTCAATACAAATCACTGTATTGCCTTTGGCAACTAGTTTTTTCAAAACGCTAATTAGTTTATTGACGTCATTCATATGTAAGCCAATGGTCGGCTCGTCAAGAACATAGAGTGTGTTGTTTGCATTAGTGCGTCCCAACTCTGTGGCAATCTTAATCCTCTGGGCTTCGCCACCAGAGAGAGTATAGGTCGGCTGCCCCAAAACTAAATAACCTAAACCTAACTCATGCGCGTATTCAAGAGAGCGTTTAATAAGTTTGTGATTCTTAAAAACTACTAACGCATCGCTAATAGTGAGTTTTAAAACTTCACTAATACTTAAGCCCTGAAATTTTATTTTCAGGGCTTGCTCATTATAACGTCCCCCCTGACACGCCTCGCAAAGAGTTGCCATTGACGGCAAAAATCCTAAATCCATAGTTACAAATCCCTTGCCGCCACAAGTCGCACATTTTCCCTTGCCAGTATTATAAGAAAAATAAGCCGCAGTTAAGCCATTGATTTTAGCTTCATTGGTCATAGCAAAGATTTTGCGGATTTCATCTAAAATGCCAAGATAAGAAGCAGGACTAGAATTTGAATTTTTACTAATCGGGGCCTGCTCAATAGTAATACAGTTCTGAAACTGCTCCCACCCCGTTAGTTTATTCCACTCCCCATTAGATAAAACCTTTGAGTTTCCAAAATTGATTTTGAGTTTTTGACAAATCGCAGGCAGTAGAGTGCCATAAACCAATGAACTTTTGCCAGCGCCAGATACACCACAAACAGCTGTCAAACTGTTGGTAGGAAAACGCACATCAATATTTTTTAAATTATTAGTGCGACAACCATAAAGACTAAGCCATCTAAGCTGCGCGCTTTTGGTTACCGCTTTTGCAGCTTGCGGTGCAGCCTTTTGTTGTAGTTTAGTTAAACATTGAACTGTAGTGGAAGTCTCATATTTCATAAACTCAGAGAAATTACCTTGCGCAACAATAGCCCCGCCAGTTGCGCCGCCGCCAGGTCCGAGATCAATTAAATAATCTGCCGCTTGAATAAAATCTGGGTCATGCTCCACAACGACCACAGTATTGCCACGATCCCTTAAAGCCCGAATGATTTTAATTATCAGTTGATTGTCCCGCGGATGCAAGCCAATGCTTGGCTCATCTAACACATAACAAACTCCAGTTAAGGGCGAACCTAAGGCTCTAGCCAGTCGCAACCTTTGCGCTTCACCACCGGAAATACTTAAAGACGGACGACAGAGTTCTATATAGTCTAGTCCAATTTCACACATAATATTCAGCAAACCTAGTAACTCCTTGAGAATCGGCTGAGCCACTACATCTTGACTGCCCTGAAATTTAAGGCTGTGCAAAAAATTTCGTAACTTTGGTGCAGTCATTTGGGTTAAAGCAAAAATTGACTTACCAGCAATAAAAACAGAACGCCCCAGTTCTTTTAATCTTGCGCCGTTACACTCTGGACAAGTTATAATTGTCTTGTTTTTTTGAATTATCCCAGCGCCACTACATTTTTCACAAGCGCTACTTGCACCTTGAAAAGAAAAATCCTGCGGATCTAAAGCCCGAAAACCACGCTTACAAGACGGACATACCCTTTGTGTGCTATAAGTGTAAGTTGGATTTGTGCGCTTGTTATATGTAACCTCAACAGTGCCGCCAGTTAAAGCTAGGGCTTGCTTAATAGCGTCTGCTAAGAGGTCAGCATTAAATTTAGCGCCGTTAATTTCGGCAATTTGTAGAGAAATCCAGTGTCTTTGGTTTTTGTTTAATTTTAAATCTTCAGAGAGAGTAACAAACTCATCATCAATCTTGGCTTGAGTTATTTCAGCTTTAAGAGCCCGTTCAAACAGTTCAACAAAACTACCTTTGCGCCCTACAATCACTGGTGCAAAAACAAAAATCCGACCAGTCTTTTGCAAAACTTCCTCAACTATTTGCTCAACTGAGTAACTAATCACTGGCTGCTGATGTTCTGGACAATATTGAACACCAACCTTTGCATATAATAGCCTCAAGTATTGGTAAATTTCTGAAACCGTAGCCACGGTAGAATTTTTTTGCGTTACGCTAGTTGTTTTTTGAGAAACAGCAATAGTTGGCGGTAAGGCTTCAATATTTTCGACCTCTGCTGGTTTTATCTTAGTTAGGAAATGCCGCGCATATGGAGAAAGACAATCTATATAACGCCGCTGTCCTTCGGCAAACAGAATATCAAAAGCAAGCGACGACTTACCAGAACCTGAAACGCCAGTGATAATCGTGTAAGAGTTTAGAGGAATCTTGACAGTCAGATTTTTTAAGTTGTTCTGTTTGGCGTTGTAAATGGTTATCGCCTGCTGATTAGTTGCGCGGGATTGAATTGGCGCTGCGGGAGTACTGGCTGGGGTAGCAATAATTGCCTTAATAGTTTTAGATTTTAGCTTTGAGCTATTACTACCTTCTTTGGAGATGACACGTTGATATTCCTCAACTAAATTATACGGATCGCCTTTGGCCACAATTTCTCCTCCTGCACTGCCGGCCTCTGGTCCTAAATCAATAACCCAATCAGCATTCATAATTACGTCTGTATTATGCTCAATACATAGAATCGAATGCCCGGCGTTGATTATGTAACGAAAAGTTGCCAGTAAATCTTTGATGTTTTCGGCATGTAAGCCTGATGTTGGTTCGTCTAGTAAGAACAGGGAACTTCTAGAAATCCCAACTGCTTCGTTGTTACTCCGTCGAGCCAAGCCCTTATTCACGGGTAATAAACTACTCCGCACTTGGCTCGATGATAAAACCTCGAATTTGGAATTTTTAGAAGTTCCCAGTAAACAAGGTTGTTCGTCAAGGTGTTTAGCCAATTTCAACCGCTGAGCTTCGCCGCCAGAAAGTTGACTAATGGCTTGTCCGAGTTTTAAATAACCTAGTCCTAGGTTTCTAAGCGGCGTGAGTTTAGCTAAGATTTGATTAGCTCTTTGAGTTTCTCCAGCCATGAGAAATAGGTCGTAAGTTTCGTCTAAAGTCATGTTGAGAAAATCAGCAATAGTTTTATTTAGATATTTAACTGTCAGGATTGAATCTTGAAATCGCAGTCCGTTGCAGGTATCGCAAAGCACATAAACATTAGCTAAAAATTGCATTTCTATTTTATTATAACCCGCACCTTGACAAGTTGGACAACGCCCCCCTTCAACATTAAAGGAAAAAGAGGCTTTGGATAGTCCTTGTGCAATGGCAGATTCGGTGCTGGCAAACGCGCTGCGAATATCGTCCCAAATTTTAGTGTAGGTGGCAGGATTAGAACGTGGGGATTTAACTAGCGGGGTTTGATCAACAAAGATAATGTCCGAAATATTTTCTAAGCCTTCAATTTTATCTAAAGCTTGTTTTTTATAAATACACTCGCGTAGTAGCGATGATTTGCCAGAACCAGATACCCCGCTTAACACCACAAATTTATTAAGCGGAATATGGAGGTCAATGTTTTTTAAATTATTGGCGTGGCAACCATAAATAGAAAGAAAGTTTTTGGATTTTGCGGAATATGCTTTGGCATGTTGCGCTTTTGTCAAAGACGACCAGACAGGCTGGGCAAGATGTTTAGCAGTTAGCGAGTTTGAATAGTTGAGTAAGTCTTTAACCGTTCCTTGAAACACGACGTTACCGCCTTCTTTGCCGGATTTGGGTCCCAAATCTAAAACTTCGTCAGCTGCCGCAATAACCTCTTTATCATGCTCAACAACAAACACAGTGTTTCCTCGATCACGGAGTAGTTTTAAGATCTGAATTAGTTTTTGTGTATCTGTTTGGTGTAGACCAATAGTTGGCTCATCTAACACAATAGTCAGGTTGGTAAGCCTGGAACCTAAGATCGAAGTTAAGTTGACACGTTGCGCTTCTCCGCCGGATAAAGTTTTAGTTGGTCGGTCAAGCGTGAGGTAGCCTAAACCAATATCAATCAAATATTTTAATCGGCTTTGTACCTCGTGCAAGACAGAAGTGAGCAATTTATTACTTGCAAACTTAGCTTCTAGGCTGGCAATAAATTTGGTTAACTCAGAGATGGTCATTTGCCAAATTTGTGGCAAGGAAAATCCCTGCACTTTGTAGGATAAAACGTTTTCCTTTAGTCTATTGCCAGCGCAGGCTGGGCAGACAAATTCACTTTTGTAGCGCGCGAGTAAAACGCGAACCTGAATTTTGTGCCGAGCTTTACTCAGCCATTCAAACCAGCTTTCTACACTATAAAATGGTAGGTCTTCGTCATCAGTTGTCAAAATCAGGCGCTGGACTTTTTTGCTAAGTTTGTGCCATGGATCAGTCATGGAAATATTATTTTTTTTGCAAAATTTTTTGAGTGAAGTTCTTTCCCATTCTGCGGCTGGCGTTGCCCAACAGGCAATTGCGCCAGCACTTAGGCTTTTATTTGGGTCTGGCACGACTAGTGCGGGGTCAACTTTTAAGATTTTGCCAAAACCAGAACATTTTTCACAAGCGCCTAGCGGGTTGTTAAAAGAGAAGATATTAGGATTAGGAGTTTCAAAGACTGTTTTACAAGTTGGGCACAGGGCTTTGGTAGTGTAGCGCTGGTGAAAACTTGGGACTTTGGTGGTTTTAGAGAGGGTGATAACTTCTATTTCATGATTGCCGTGCTGTAGGGCTTGTTGGAGCGAATCAAAAAGGCGCGTCTCGTCTTGGGTAGAGGGTAAAACAATTCTGTCAATAATGATAGTTATTTCAGTTTCTTTTTTAGAAGTTCCTGGGGAGTTGATTACAATTACTGTTTCTAGGTCTAAATTTTCTATTTTTTCGATAGAATTTGTTTGCGGATTAAAGAATCGAATAAAACCTTTAGAAATTAGGTCATTCTTGAATTTTTCAAGGTTTTGGAATGATTGCAGTTTAGCTTGAAAGCAAATTAAAAGGTAGCTGTCAGTTTGTTTTTTGGTGGCTTGTAAAATTTTTTTTAAGATGTCGCCGGGGCTTTGTTGGCTTAATTCAATGCCGCATTTGGGGCAGTGTTTGATAGCAGTATTTGCCCAAATTATTTTTAGGTATTCGTTGATTTCGGTGAGAGTTCCGACGGTTGATCTGGAGCTGGTAACTTGGTTGTGTTGTCGTAGGATTAAGGCTGGGCGAACATTTTTGGCTGAGTCAAGATTAGGTTGAGGTAAGCGTTCTAGGAACTGTCTGGTGTAAGGACTAAAAGTTTCAATGTAGCGTCTGCCGCCTTCGGCATAAATTGTGTCAAAAGCCAGAGAGGATTTACCAGAGCCAGATAGTCCGGTGATGACGATTAGTTTGTTGTGTTCAAACTCTAGGTTTAAATTTTTGAGGTTATTTTCTTTAATTCCAGTAAAGGTTAGCTTGTTCATTTTTTTCTAATTTTGTTCATAGTATTTTGTAGCAGTGTGTATGTAATTGTTTAGTTTACGGGTAGGCTAAACGGTTACCTGTGTATCATAATGTAACTTTAAGCGCTTGTTTTTAAAAATATTTTTGTAATATTGCGAAATAACGATGGCTTAAACGGAAAGATCTTCAAGCATGTTTTAGGCTCCTCTACGAAAAATAATCTAAATCCTCAAAAAGTATTTCTGTTGGTCTGTTCTGGTACAGGGTTACTTTATTTATTAGTTTTTTCATGAATTAAATAAGCATAACCCTCTAAATTATTTTGTAATTTCTAAAAAAGTCTAAAAACCAAAGTAACCCTGTACCATGGTACTTCATGGAAAGAACCGCACTAGGGGAACCAATTAATAACTTGCTCTATAGCAGCAAATACTATAGTTGCCTTAATTTGTGGGTAAACTGTAATTAGTTTTTTATTGTGGATTAAGAAATTTTTCCACGGAAAGGAGAATAATATGTTTTTCCCATTTGACCAACTAGACCAAATTCTAGCTAATATTGTCATATTAGTTAGTGTGTTTACAGTCGTAGCGATGATTGTGCTTTTAGCTCTAAAGCATTTAAAGGAAGACAAAAATTAAGATTTGCAAAGAGTTGGTTAATGTTCTTAGGTTTTTCTTAAGAGGTTACCCACTCTTTATTACAAAAATTTTAGTTATCTGGTATATTTAATTATTTATCTAGTATCAGCTTACTTTAAGCTTATTTTTAACTTTATGTTTTTGTTATGATTTTCTGATTGAAAAAAATGCTCCAAATCTTACTTCATCGTTTTAAATTCTTAAAAGTTTCCACTGGAATTTATGATTAAAAGTAACCCGGTACCAGAAAAG
>JAITKM010000037.1 GCA_031278395.1 Deltaproteobacteria bacterium
AGCTCGGACATCTCTGAATCAAGTAGTTCCTCATCTACAAGCTCTTTGTCATGCGGAACTAATGAACAGAACGAGTGTCATAACACTTGTTCTACTTCTTATAACAAATGTAACACTGATTGTAATTCCGACTCGTATTGTGAACTTTGCTGTTCAAATAGTCTTACTGAGTGTTATGAGAGTTGTTTAGATTGCGTCCCTCTAATTCCAGATTGCACCCCGTCGTCGTCTTCGTCGTCCGATTCTAGCGTTGATAGCAGCTCCGACAGTTCAGATAGCTCTAAATCAAGTAATTCGTCGGACAGCTCGGATAGCTCGGATTCCAGCAGCTCGGATAGTTCAAAATCAAGTAGTTCGTCGGACATTTCGGACAGCTCTGAATCAAGCAATTCAAGCACAAACAGCAGCGGCGGCAACAGCAGCAACACAGTTACAGTCGAAGCGTGTGCCGATGGGTATCCGGGACTTTGTGGGTCTGTAAGTTATTCATACGTATGTAACAGCTCAGGCACAATAGAATTATCCAATCCAAGCCAGACTCTTACCTATGTTCCAACTGGCAATCTGGCAGATTGGAGTGTTTCAAACGGCGCTAGCTTTAGTCCGAATACAGTAGGATCAACCAGTTTATCAGTCACTGTTTGCGGTCCTGCGGATTCCGGTTTCTCACCATGCAAGGAGGTTACTTTCCGTCCTAGATCTCCGGCTACTCAATATGGAAGTGAAAATGACGAAGGATATCTTGCGGCTCTTGCCGCCGGTTGCTCTGAATCAAGCAGTTCGTCGGACAGTTCGGATAGCTCGGAATCTAGCAGTTCGTCGGACAGCTCCGATAGTTCTGAATCCAGCATTTCGTCGTCAAGCTCCAGCAGTAGCAGCGTGGGAGGAGTGTTGTTAGGCGTAACGGGTGGAACCTGCCAGTCAACGGGCAACCCTAATACGAGAAAGATTCAACACACAGTGCAGGCAAGTAATGTCAGCATGCCAACAGGGTGGAGTTATGGAAATGTGAATATTCCTGAAGTTGAGGTGTATTGTTTGTCGCATCATGATGTGAATGTTCAAAACATTACTTTCTATGACAGTTCAAGCACGCCAATGAATTCTCTTACAGACGTGTCTATCAGACATGAGGCCAGATGCCTATGCAATGGTTGCCCGGCAGATTCAACGTGCAATAGCAATGCTGCATGTTTGGCATGCTTAGCTAGGTGTCGAACCTGCTATAACAACAATACAGAATGCCATGGAATTAGCGAATGTGTGCCGGAAGAATGCCAGCCCGGAACCTCAAGGTTGCTAGACGGAACATGTTTGAATTGTTCAGTGCCGGCTAACCCGCCGTCTCCTGTTGGTGGTTTAGGCGGTGCTCAAGTTCCGATGTTTAAGTTATACACGCCGTGGGAGTGCACAAGTGTTTCGTCGCCTAGTAGTGGCTTAGGAGGCGCTCGAGTTCCAATGTTTAAGCTACATACGCCATGGGAATGCACAAGTGCTTCGTCGCCTAGCAATGGTTTAGGCGGTGCTCAAGTTCCAATGTTTGTAGGAGCGCCGTAGTGTTTTGTAAATAAAAATTATGAATTAGATTAAAAGGAGAGATAATAATGTCTATAAATCAAAAAAGTTTATTGATTGTATTTGCTTATCTAGCGTTTTACCCGACTGCTGTTTTTTCTCAAATATCAATGCAGCAGTCGGAGCATTTGTTAACATCCAGTGGATTAAATAGTCTGGCAACTAGTACACCAGGCTGTGACGGTGAGACAACAAGTGGGGTTAGCGTGCAGCGCGTGAAGCAACCTTTTGCAGATTGCAATAGTATATCCTCTTGCAAAACTGCCAATACTATAGGGGCTGTTGATCATGCGACAGCTACTTTTACGTGTAAAGATAATACTTGTTATACATGGCGTTTAGTTTCTCGTGCGACAATAGGTGGTGTTGCTTATGAAGTATGGCATGACGATGTTGGACTGACTTGGTCAGCCAGAATCATAAATGGGAGCACGCAGACTTTTAACTGGTGTCATGCAAGCGGAGCTAATAATGGTGTGGGAAATGCTTATGCCTCAAACGATCCTAACGATTACTGCG
The DNA here is from genome assembly GCA_031278395.1 of Deltaproteobacteria bacterium. Lineage (GTDB taxonomy): Bacteria > Bdellovibrionota_C > UBA2361 > SZUA-149 > JAITKM01 > JAITKM01. Next base: position 2,095 of record JAITKM010000037.1, read on the forward strand.
ACAGCAGTAGTTATCAAAACCAGACAAATCCTATATCGTTATGTAAGGAAGAGAATTATAGTGAGGTTTTATATGCTAAAAATTCTAAAGGCGGTTTAGGCGGTTGGTACTTGCCTACGGTTAATGATTATCTTCTGGCGCGTAAGCACGGGATAAGACGGGTTTTGGGTGATATGAACAACGAATGGACATCTACGGTTTATGGGGATGATACGCGCTACGCGTGGTATTTTGGGAGTGGTGGCCAGTTCGACAGCATCTACAACCGCAACTACTACTACTACGTGCGTTGTGTTACGGCGGTGGTGGTGCCGTAGAGGGGCGTGTTCGGCATCCTCCGCTACTGCGGTCTGAGCGCAGCTTACTTGCCGCGAAGCGGCTCCTAAAAAAACTTGTTTGTAAAGGGGATCTCCGGGTTTACTGGCGTATGTTATAGCAAGAGAGGCACAAAAAGCTACAAAGGCTACAAAAAAAACTGCACCAGAAAAATAAAGAGAGGCACACAGCCAGTCATGGCTGTGTGCCTCATCAAAATATAATAAAATACAAGGTTAAATCTTATATACTTATCTAATTTTCAATGGAAAGGCGCGGGCTGTAACCAATGACTATGCCATAGACGCACCGGCCCTGCGCAAAGACACGGGCATCCGGGGAACTCGGCCTGACCCTCAAACTCTCAACAACCCTGCCCCTGTCCTTTCCCCTGTCATTTAAGCTGGGCGTTCAGGGCATGCGGGAAAAAGAGAAGGCGTGGCTGGAAGCTTACGGGCAAAATACGAGTTTTGAAAATGCGTAATTAATTAATTAATTAATTAATGTTCATTACTGGTTGAATTTGCCATCATATCCTATCAGAAGAAAACAAGGTAGCCGGTGAAATAGCTAACTAATTAAAATATATTATTTTTTTAGATTGACCGCTTGTTGTTTTATCGCTAATACGAAACGGCGATTATGGATTATGAATTAATAACAGCATTTATTTTTGGACTACTCATGCTAGGGGTTGCTCTTGGGGTTATAGTTGCGAGAAAACCATTTGCCAGCGCCTTATTTTTATTAGCAACACTCTTACTCATGGCTATCAATTTTGCTCTGCTGAGCGCGGACTTCTTAGCTGTTCTGCAAATAATGATTTATGTAGGAGCAATAGCTGTTCTCATTATATTTATGGTGATTTTACTAGGAGCCGGAAATAAACCAAATGAAATAGCTAGTTCTGGTTGCGCCTGCTTTCTAAATATTTCATCGTGGTTAGACGGCTTTTTTGATAGTTCTTCAAAACTTGAGTTTATCTCCGAATGGTTTCAACGTCTTGTAGCTCAAGGCTTAATTAGCCAATTGCTAACCTTGGCTTTTAAGTTTTTTTTAGTTTTGCTGTTTTCCATAGGTCTTAGCGCGCTGCTTTATTTTTCAACAGATTGGGAAATAACACTACCCGCAGTTGAACGAACTGGAAGTATCCATGAATTAGGGAGGGTTTTATTTGTTAAATATACTTGGGTAGTTGAATTTATAGCGATACTTATTTTGGTCGCTATTGTGGGGGCAGTTATGTTAGCTCACGAAGAAAAACAACCCTTATTACCAGGACGCGGCTTAAAAGCCAAACAAAAATAATAGATAGATATGATAACATTTTATTTAATAATTGCGGCATTATTATTTGGAATTGGTGTGTTAGGGATACTGGTGCGCAGGAATGTTTTAGTTATGTTAATGTGCCTTGAGCTGATGTTGAATGCAGTAAATTTAACCCTTGTCGCCTTTTCAAGATTACACGCTAATCTCGAAGGTCAAATTTTTGTTTTATTTGTGATGTGTGTTGCAGCAGCGGAGGTGGTTGTTGGATTAGCAATAATCGTCAATTTATTTCGTAATTTTTATACAGTTGATGTTGATATAGCAAACGGCTTAAAAAATTAAGAAATTATGTGAACCTAACTTATTAGAAATACCTTTATGTTGTTAAGTAACGAACATACATTGTTAGCCATACCTTTATTGCCTTTAATTGGTTTTGCCTTGAGTTTTATTATAGGTCAAAAGTCTGGCAAACAGCTCAGCGGAATAATTGCCACGAGTTGCGTTTTGCTCTCGTTTCTTTTGAGTTGCAGCTTGTTTGCGGCTTTGCTCACCGAAAATTCCAAACTTCAAAATAGACTAGCAGAGATTCCAGAATTTACTAATAAATTAAACCTTGCCTTTTCTGTTTTGCTTGGTGATTGGTTTGTTGTCGGAGCCGTCCGAACTAGTTTTGAGCTATTGTTTGATAACTTATCAGCCGTCATGACTTTAGTAATTACGGGCGTGGGCTGCTTAATTCACGTCTATTCTATCGGCTATATGAAAGCTGACGCCGGCCGCCCGAGATTTTTTGCTTATCTCAACTTGTTTGTCTTCTTTATGTTACTGCTAGTCTTAAGTAACAACTTACTACTGTTGTTTGTTGGCTGGGAAGGAGTCGGACTTTGCTCTTATTTATTAATTGGCTTTTGGTTTAAAGATCCAAACAATGCCAAGGCAGGACAAAAAGCTTTTATTGTCAATCGCATAGGTGACGCAGCTTTTTTATTAGGTATATTTTTAATTGTAACGCAAGTGGGTGTGCTAGACTTTGCTAGTATCGCTGAGTCAGTTCAGGTAATTAATCCGCGGCTTATTGAAATCATCGCGCTGTTTTTATTAATCGGGGCAATCGGCAAAAGCGCTCAAATGCCGCTACACATCTGGTTGCCAGACGCTATGGCTGGACCAACTCCAGTATCAGCTTTAATTCACGCCGCCACAATGGTTACCGCTGGCGTGTATCTGATAGCTCGCATGTCTTTTTTGTATGTCTTAGCTCCCCAGGTTGAATTACTGATTGCTGTGCTAGGAACCTTGACCGCGCTCTTTGCGGCAACAATTGCTTTGACGCAGAACGATATCAAGAAAGTGTTAGCTTATTCCACGATTAGCCAATTAGGATTTATGTTTATGGCGCTTGGAGTTGGGGCTTTTAGTGTAGCTATTTATCATGTTGTAACGCATGCCTTTGGTAAGGCGTGTTTATTTTTATCAGCTGGTTCAGTCATATGCGCTTGCCGGCATGAACAAGATATGCGCAAGCTAGATTGCGGCTTATGGAAAAAAATGCCGGAAACTTTTGTCGCATATTTAATGGCGGCGCTGGCAATAGCTGGTTTCCCTTTGACTGCTGGTTTTTTCTCTAAGGACGCAATTTTATGGTCAGTTTTTTCAAGCAAAACTTTGGTGAGTGAGTTTCTAATTTTTGATGTTTTGCTGACAAAAATTTTATTTGGGGTGGCGCTGTTCACAGCATTTTTAACTGCGGTTTATCTGCTGCGCTCAGTCGTGTTGATTTTTGGAAAACCTGACGCTGGCGCAAAGGTTCAACTTGCTACCATTAGTCCGGCAACAGACAGCTCGGAATTCTCAGTTGTTCGCTGGTCACGAACAGCTAATCTAACTATGTTAGTCCCGATTTTAGTTCTAGGTTTCTTATCACTGGGGTTTGGGCTGGTGGCAGGTAGTTGGTTAATGGAATTTTTGCAGGCTGAAAATCTAGCCATTGAAAAATCTTTTGAAATACTTTCTAGCACAGTAGCTGTGGTTGGAATTGCGCTAACAGCAGTAGTCTATTTTTATTATCGGAGTTGGGTTGAACAATTGCTTAACATCAAACTATTTTCTAGGGCACACAAAATACTATTAAACAAGTGGTATGTCGATGAATTATATGACTTGGTGATTGTTAGACCTTTAAGTTTATTGTCAAATATATGTAAATTTATAGACAAATTTGTAATTGACGGTTTGATTCAGCTTGGCGCAGCATTAGTTAATTTAGCTGGTGAAACTTTACGAGAATTGCAGACAGGGAAAATTAGCTTTTATTTAGTTAGCTTGTTTGTGGCTAATCTTACTTTGTTAGTTTTGATATTTATTTTAAAGCTTCCTTGAATTATTAGAAATACACTTTGTTATGAATTACGGATTAAACATACTTTCTATTATTATTTGGACGCCATTGGTAGGCGCCGGGCTGCTCTTTTTTGTGCCGCCGGTTAAGGTGCGGTTAGCTAAATTAGTAGCCCTGCTCATAACTCTAGCAACTTTTATTTCGTCTGTTAATTTGCTTAGTTTTTTTAACGCTCGGGAGGCCAAGCTGCAGTTTGTAGAAGAAATATCGTGGCTGGCACAGTTTGATATCAACTATGTTATAGGGGTCGATGGTATTTCTTTATTATTAGTTTTGCTGACAACACTGCTAACTTTTTTGTTAGTTTTAAGCGTCAAAATTGATACCTCAAACATTCGAGCATATTTGGGCTCAATATTACTTCTTGAAACTAGTATTCTCGGGGCTTTTTTAGCTTTAGATGCGATAATTTTTTATATGTTCTGGGAATTAATGTTAATACCAGTTTATTTTATGATTGGTATTTGGGGGACAGAGAATCAAGGGAAGAGCGCATTTAAATTTGTAATTTATACGGCAGTTGGAAGTCTTTTAATGCTGGTAGCAATTATTTATCTAGGTTATCAATTTCAACAGCAGTTTGGAACATATTCATTTTTATTTGCGGATTGGATGAAGTTACAACTTTCTTTTCAACAGGAAGTCATGTTGTTTCTGGCTTTTGCTTTGGCTTTTGCAATTAAGATTCCAATTTTTCCGTTTCACACGTGGTTACCAAACGCCTATACTTCTGCTCCCACTGCGGGAACTATTATCCTGGCGGGCGTTATGTCCAAGTTGGGGCTTTATGGACTAATTAGATTTTGTCTGCCTATTTTTCCGCAAGCTACGATTTATTTTGCGTCGCTGTTTATGCTGCTGGGTTTGGTTAGTATAATTTACGGAGCCTTAATGGCATGGGTGCAAACAGATCTGAAAAGGCTAATAGCTTACAGTTCAATTAGCCATCTGGGTTTTTGTGTTCTAGGCTATGCAGCGCTGAATTTAGAGGGGATGAAGGGGTGTATTTTGCAGATGGTTAATCATGGTCTGATTATAGCAGGGTTATTTTTATTGGTGGAGATTTTAGCGGCTCAGACTAAAAGTCGTTTAATCCTGGATTCTGCTGGACTGGCGGTAAAATTGCCAGTCTTTGCAACAGTGCTTTTTATTTTTGTGTTAGGCGCAATAGGTTTTCCATTGACGAATGGTTTTGTGGGTGAGTTTTTAGTTATGTTTGGGACGTTTAAGAGAAACTATTTGTTTGGTGGGCTTGCGGTGTTGGGCGTGATTTTAGGGGCGCTATATATGTTGTCTTGGTATCGTCGAGTGATGTTTGGAAAATTTAGCACGGCTAATAATAGTGAGTTAGCAGATTTAAATGCTAATGAGCTATTAGTTTTACTTCCATTATTAATGTTAATCTTGATAATTGGGATACACCCACAGCCGCTGTTTAATTTAAGCGAGGCAACAGTTAGGATGTATGTCGAAAGTTTTATAAAAAAATAAGCTTGAGTGATCTCTAAAAATTCCAGCCAAATACTCATTGGTTATATTTAGCGGGAATTTTTAGAGCTCTCTTGAATTATTAGAGATATCGTTTATTGATTAATTTATGAATATTGAATTTTTTGATTCTATACTTAGAGTGTTACCTGTGCTGGTAGTTATAACTTTGGCAATTATTCAGTTATTACTTGGCTTATCTAAAGAGAAGTCATTGAAGTTGCCTTTGCTGGTGCTATTTGTTTTATTTGCTGTTTTCTTTTCATTTCTGGGTGCCGGTATTCCAGTTAAAAACGGGGGAGCTGGATTATTATTTCAGGCTGATAGTTTAACTTGGAGTTTAAATTTTATTTTACTGAGCGCTTATTTCTTGTCAGCTTGTTTAAATAATAAGCAGGCAACAGATAAGAGTGTGGTGGATTCTGATGTTTTAATGGCGTTTGCCACGAGTGGCGCAATGTTAATGGTGGCAGCGGCAAACTTGATAGTTTTGTTTATTGGTTTTGAAATTTTGTCTATTGCGGTTTATGCCTTAAGCGGGGTTGCTAAAAAAGAGAAAGCCAGTGCTGAAGCCTCGCTTAAATATTTTATTTTGGGCTGTTTTGCGTCAGCCTTCATGCTTTATGGATTTGCGTTAATTTATGGCGCAACTGGAAACTTAGATCTTGCGGTGATTGCCAAAAGCGACAACACAATGCTTTATCTTGCCTTAGGGTTAATTATTTTTGGTTTTGCGTTTAAGATCGGGTTGATGCCTTTTCATTATTGGAAACCAGATGTGTATCAAGGTGCGCCAATTACAGTTGTGTCTTTTATAGCTGTAGTTGTTCAGATTGCTGCGCTGGCTGCATTTTTTAAGTTATTAGCTATTTCTTTTATTGAGTTCTCGGCAGTTTGGGTTCCAGTGATTGCAGGGCTGGCAGTTTTAAGTATGACGGTTGGTAACTTATTAGCTTTAAGGCAGGATAGTTTAAAAAGGATGTTAGCGTATTCGAGTATTGCTCATGCGGGATATATTTTGATGGCATTTGTGGCTTTGAAGAATAGCGCAGAGCTATTATATTCTTCCATAACTTATTATTTATTGGCTTACGCGTTGATGACGATAGGGGCTTTTGCGGTGTTGATGTTGGTTACTGGTGCGGGGGCAGAGCAATATAAAAAGGATAGGCTGATGACTTTTGACGGTTTGGGGTGGGAGAGGCCGGCTTTGGGGTTTGCGATGACCTTGTTTATGTTATCGCTGGCTGGTATTCCGCCGCTGGTTGGCTTTGTTGGTAAGTTTTATGTTTTTAGTGAAGTTATTAAGACGGATCTGATTTGGTTGGTTGTGGCTGCTGCGATTAATAGTGTTATTTCGTTTTGTTATTATTTGCGTGTAGTGCTGGTAATGTATTTTAAAACTGAATATGGAGTTAAAGGTAAAAAGCGGCAGACTAAAGATTCCTTAGATAATATTTTAGCGACGGGTTATTTAAAGTTTGTAGTTACGATTTCGGCAGTCTGCGTTATTTTTTTTGGTGTTTATGCGCAGGGGTGGACAAAACTTAGTGAGTTGCCGAATAATCTGTTTAGCCTGAAACAGTCTAGCAAAGTGAAAGTCGATGGCGCTAATATGTCTCATAGTGTTGAGTTATTGCATTAGTTTGCTAATATTCTAGGGTTTACTAGTGTAGGGGGGGGGACTTGGTTATTTATTTTTTTAAATCAGTTTGTATATGAAAGTAACCCTACACTAGAGAAACCAGAGAAAGAGTTTAGTTTGTTCAGTTACAAGTTAAGAGATGGAGCAATTTTCAAATTTTATTAATTGGTTAAATGGCTATTTGTGGGGTTTGCCTTTGTTAATTTTGCTCTGCGGGACGCATTTATTTTTAACCTTTCGCACAGGAATTATCCAAAGAAAAACACTTCTCGGAATTAAATTATCACTAAAACAAGATGATGTCGCGGAGGGCGATGTTTCACAGTTTGGCGCTTTGGCAATTGCCTTAGCTTCTACTGTAGGAACGGGAAATATTGTAGGCGTTGGCACTGCTATTACCCTCGGCGGACCCGGCGCCGTGCTGTGGATGTGGCTCACTGGAGTTTTTGGAATTGCTACTAAGTATGCCGAGTCGTTAATTGCTATTTTATATCGGGTCAAAACTAAAGATAACACCATGCTGGGTGGCGCAATGTATGCTTTAGAACGTGGCTTAAACATGAAATGGCTGGCAGTGTTATTTGCCGCTTTTGCCGCGTTAGCCTCGTTCGGAATTGGCGCAACTGTTCAACCTAATGCTGTAGCCGTTATTTTAGATAAAGTTTTTGATATTCCGTCTTGGTTATCAGGAATAGCTATGGCTGGCGTTTTGGCTTTTATTATTCTAGGCGGAGTGCAAAGTATTTCAAAAATTTGCATCAGACTCGTGCCTTTTATGACTATACTATATTTATTGGGATGCTTAATTATTCTTTGCCTCAATTACGATTTTATTTTTCCAGCTTTAGAAAAAATTATAACTTCAGCTTTTTCGCCACAAGCTTTAGGTGGCGGTTTTGTAGGGTCTACAATTATGATTGCGGCACGCTATGGCATTGCACGCGGATTGTTTTCAAATGAATCTGGTATGGGGTCAGCTCCTATTATTGCTGCTGCCGCTAAAACTAAAAATCCTGTGCGCCAAGCTTTAATTTCCAGCACAGGAACTTTTTGGGATACAGTGGTAATTTGTGCTGTTACAGGAGTTGTTTTAGTTAGTAGTATTTTAGCTAGCCCCAATCCAGAAACAGTCATCAGCGATGGCAGTATGTTGACTTATATGGCTTTTGAACAAATTACGTTTATTGGACCGATTGTTTTGGCTTTTGGTCTGATTACTTTTGGATATTCAACAACTTTGGGGTGGGCATATTATGGTGAGAGGTGTGTTGAATATCTGTTTGGATCTAAGGCTAAACTTATTTATCGTTTGCTTTATGTAGCTGCTGCTTATGTAGGAGCTGTGGTATCTTTAGAAATAGTTTGGAGTTTAGCTGATACCATTAAACGCTTTAATGGCAATCCCAAATTTAATCGCAGTCCTTTTGTTAAGTCCAATCATTGCCAAAAAAACAAAATACTACTTAACAGGCGATAACATTAACAAAATCGATTATAACTAATTTTTCTTAATCAATGCACCATTTTCAACAACGTTTTCACTGTTAAAACCATAGTTTTCTTTAAAACTAACTTTGCCTTCAGAAACTTCTCGCAAAGCCACCACAATTTGACGATTGCCTCTGGAAACAACAGTTTGCAAACTGCCAGATAATAATTGTTTAGCTCTCTTGGCAGCCAGCAAAACTAAACTAAATCTATTGCCTTCTTTTTCTAAACAGTCCTCAACTGTAATACGTGCCATAATATATACCTTTTTAAATTAGTTTCTAAAAAATAAATTATTTCTCTTCAGCTGTTTCGTTACTTTCTGGTTTTAACCAGTCACCAACATCTTTGCCTAACTTGTCGTCTAGAGCTTTATCCTCATCTGTATATGGAATTGCTGCATTAACAGAATCAAGTAATTCAGCCAACTCTTGGCGATCGGTATCATTAAGATTTTCAAGAGTTGGAGCTGTCGCAGAGTCGTCTATGATTTGCGTTTCTTCAAGCTGGAGATATTCTTCACAGTCTTCACATGATTCTTTATCACAATTAAAATCTTCATTGCTATCACTACTTACCGATTCCGGCAGATTTGTCTCTTGTTGTTCGCCATCATCAACTTTCTTGCAACTTGAATTTATAATTAACACAGCAAAGATTAAACTAAATATAAATGTTTTTAAAATTATTTTGCTCATTGTCTTGACTAAATAAGTATTTAACTTTTTAAATATGTCCTAAAAAACGTAGCCTTTTATTAATAAGTACATAAAAAGTCAAATATTATTTTTTTGCTATTTACTTTGTTAATAAAAATGCAATATGGAAAAAGTCGCTCTCTTTGAGGGAGGCGGGCTTTATATTAATTTGTAGAACCTAATTATTGCCGTGTTGATATATGCCGAAATTTATTAAATTTTTACAATTCATATTTTTATTTTTGATCTTAACCCCAAGCTTTAGTCAAGCCGCCGCGCAGACTCAAGAAGTTCAGAGTGAGCAGACACTACAGGTGTTAGATAATCTAAAAAAAAATATTCAGCTTATCACCTTATCCAACGGCTTACGTGTTGTCTTTACTAAGCGCGATACTGCTCCAGTATTTACTGGGCAAATTCACGTTAAAGTTGGGGGAGTGAACGAGCCGTTAGGTAAATCTGGCGTTGCCCATATGTTAGAACATCAAGCTTTTAAAGGGACAAAAGTAATCGGTGTAACCAAGGATAACGAATTTGGAATAATTTATAATGAAAATGGTGGAGTCAACTTAAATGCGGGGACAGCAAAAGACCTCACTTATTATACAGTTTCACTACCAAGTAATGCCTTTGAGCTTTGGTGTTGGATGGAATCCGATCGTTTACTTAATCCAGTTTTTAGGCAGTTTGATAAAGAGCGCGATGTTGTCTTGGAAGAGCGCTATATGCGTGTGGATAATGACCCGTCGGGGCAACTTTATGAAGCTCTGCTGGCCGTGTCATTTTTAAGTCATCCATATCGTGTGCCAACTATTGGTTGGGCGAGCGAAGTTAGTAAATTACAACTCCAGGATGTGCAAGATTTTTATGCCCAGTATTATCGTCCTGATAATATGGTAATTAGCCTGGTTGGGAATTTAGAAGTAGAAACAATTAAACCCTTATTAGAAAGATATTTTGGACGAATTCCCGTGAAAACCAGTCCGTTGCCACAAATTATAACTCAAGAAGAGCCGCAGAGGGGGGAACGCAGAATTGAAGTGCAATTTGAAGCGCAACCTCAATTTATGATTGCTTACCACAAACCGTCATATCCTGATCCAGATGATATTAGTTTTTCTCTTTTACATTCAATTTTAAATCAAGGGCGCTCGTCGATTTTTAACCAAGAATTAGTTCGTGATCAAAAACTTGCCTTAGGCGTGTCAACTTTAGAAGTGCCAGGAAGTTTATATCCATCAGTGTTTATGGTGTCTGCAATGCCAAGAAATGGGGTGAGTAACGAGCAATTAATTTCTGCAATTCAGCAAATTTTTGAACGACTAAAAACAGAGTTAGTTTCAGCTGAAGTATTAGCAGCCGCTAAACGCCGTGAGCAAATGGATTTTTTGTCATTGTTAGAAACTAACGATAGTTTAGCTTTTGTGTTGGGGCAGTCCGAGTTGTTTTATGGCGATAAATACGAGTTTTTCAAAACATATGAATTAATTTTGGCGACTACAGCCGAAGATTTAAGAAAAATAGCCCGAAAATATTTAAATCTTCACCAAAGAACAATTGCAGAAATTAAGTAGGGTATAGGGTAGCACAAGCAATCCTGCCTGTGTATGAAAGTTTAGAATTAGAGTATTAACACTTATTTTATTTTTTTAGGCTTATAACTTTAATAAATATAGGTAATTAGCTTGTTATAAAAATCTAAAAAAATAATGAAGAGTATATAAATTTTTTAAAAAAAATACTTTTTTAAAAAAAAACGTAATAACAAATTTAACTGGCAAATTAAGGAGTTATTTCTTATTTTGTCTATTTTATAAAAGAAAACGTGTATGGCGTTTTAACAAAAACAAATGAGGTTATTTATGAAAAACTTAATGAAAAATGCGAAAGCAAAAATCAGCAATATGTGTATTAACACATATTGTAATACAAAAAATTTTATAAACAAAAATGGCAACCTGTGCTTGTTTATTATGGGAGTAGTTTTATTAACAGTCGGGTTGACGAGTGTAAGTTATGCTCAAGGTGTTCCTGGTATTATTATTAGTAGTAGTGGTTGGAATTATCGAATGATGATGGTTATTTGCCGTGTTTTTGAGTGGCTCGAGGGTGGTTTCGGTGCGTTAATAATGATTGCTGCTGGTTTGTTGGCAATCGTAACTGCTGCAATGGGCGCTTACAAGGCTGCAATGTCATGTTTGATTATCGCTGTAGGTGTATTTATTTTAAGAGCATTTGCTACCTTGTTCTTCCCTACCGTTATGGACAATGCGAGTTGTGCAGATTTTTTGAATTAATTTATTAATAAACCCTATAATAAAACATAGTCTCATAATCTCCCTCTTTCCTACATTAATGGAGAAAGGAGGGAGATTATTAGTAATCCTTTTGAATTATTTTCTCTGTAACTCACATTTTTCGTTTTTACTGGTTGAATCTGCACCAACATAAGAACAAACAATAAAAAAAGAACAAGAAAAAAACTACCAAAAAAGTAGGCTACGCTGAGCAGAATCAGGTGGCAGTAAAAAATTATAAAGCTTGCTGTTAGTCAAAATATTTTGTTTGCTTTGGACCTTGCCTAACATTTCAACAACAAATCCAGCCGGATCAATTAAGCCTTTGGCAATTTTAATATATTGTTCTCGCATACCAATTGCTCGCGCAATAATTAAGCCAATTTGGAAAGTGCTAGTCATTTTTTTATAAACCAGTGATGAACTAGCTTTCTTTTTAACCTGAGGGCTGTTCGTAATCTTTTTAACCATTCGTGAAAAAGTTAAAAAATCAAGCTCATGAATCAGAACATTTTCTAATTTTAATTCTTGCTTCACTTCATTTAAGAAAAAACAACGCTTCTGACGCGGCTCAACTAAATGAACAACACGCTTCTGATCCAAGATAGCCAACACTATCCCCGGCAAACCTGCGCCACTACCCACATCTACAAAATTAAGATTTGCCTCGATATTTTGACTTGCTACAATCCTTTCGCTACAAACACAATCCAGAATATGACGACTAACTAACATTTCATCACTTTGCGGCGAAACCAAGTCAATTTTAAGAGTCCAGTGTTTTATCAAGCCCAGAAACATCGCCAGTTTCGATATTTCCGTATCTGTCAAATCGCTAAAATAGACAGTTTCAAACCCTAGATGCTTCTGAACCCAGACATATTGTTCTTGAATTATTTGTTGTAAGTCTGCCACGAAATTTTGTTTTTTAGAAATACTTGTCTTGATTAAAACTTAAAAAAATTTTTCTAATATCAGATTACTTCTCAAACTGTTCAGCAACAAAATCCCAATTAATAAAATCCCAAAAATTACTAACAAACTTTGCTCTGTCGTTTCTATAATCTATATAGTAGGCATGCTCCCAAACATCTAAGGTCAGCAGTGGAGTTTTTCCATCTCGAATTGGATTATTGCCATTACTCGCAGGAATTATTTCTAACTTATCACCAGTTCTAACCAGCCAAACCCAGCCAGAACCAAACAAACTAACCGCAGTATTACTAAATTTTTCCTTAAATCCTTCAAAATTGCCAAAATTTTTTTTAAGCCCCTCCAGAAGTTTACTCTCACTTTTTAATTTCTGCTTAACAGGAGATAAACAATCCCAGAAAAAAGAATGATTCCAAGCCTGCGCGGCATTATTAAAAATCGCCCCCGTCGATGTTTTAATCAAAACTTCTAACGATTGTTGGCTTTCTGGCTTATCTATAACTAACTCATTTAACTTTTTGAAATAAGTTGTGTGATGTTTGCCATAATGATACTGCAGCTGTTCTTCAGATAAAAATGGAACCAGCGCATTAAGCTGATACGGCAATGCTGATTGAATAAAACTCATATTTTTCTCCTGATTAATGCTATAACTAAGCAATTACAAAATTAACTAATTTACCCGGCACCACAATTTCCTTTTTTATTTCTTTGCCGTCCAAATAAGACCACACCTTATTTTCAGATTTAGCTTTTGCTAAAACAACTGATTTATCGTTTGCTTCACTCGCCGAAAGCTCTATGGTAGCACGTAACTTACCATTAACCTGCACAGCAATAGTTACGACATCAATCTGAACCAAAACCGGGTCAAATTTAGGCCACTCGGCATATCTTATAGATTTAGTATGTCCTAGAATTTGCCACAACTCTTCGGCAAGGTGCGGCGCAAAAGGCGATAATAACAACACTAAATTTTCAGCCAATTGTTTGGGAATTTGAGCGACATTATTTGCCTCATTAATAAAACTCATCAAGGCTGCCAGAGCTGTGTGAAACTTTAAAGCTTCAATATCTTCCGTAACTTTCTTAATTGTGCGGTGCAGGTATTTTTCTAAAACGCCAACATTAGGATTAAGCTCAACAATTTTTGGGCTTAATTTATCATCCTCACCAACAATTAGATTCCACACTTTATTGAGAAATCTATAAACACCATTAGCCGCCAGAGTATTCCAAGGTTTTACTTGTTCCAACGGTCCCATAAACATTTCATATACTCGCAAAGTATCTGCCCCAAACTCGGCAATAAAATCATCTGGATTAATAACATTTCCCCGCGATTTGGACATCTTTTGATTGTCTGGTCCAAGTATCATTCCTTGATTGACAAGCTTCTGAAATGGTTCTCTGGTAGAAACTAAACCCAAATCATATAAAACATGATGCCAAAAACGGGCATACAATAAATGCAAAACAGCATGCTCTGCTCCACCAATATACAAATCAACTGGCATCCAGTATTTTTCCTTTTCCAAATCCCAAGCTTGTTGCTCATTCTGCGGATCAAGATAACGCAAATAATACCAACAACTACCAGCCCATTGTGGCATAATATTAGTTTCACGCTGAGCGGGTTTGCCAGTCTCTTGATCAATGACGTTGACCCACTCAGTCGCTCGCGCTAACACTGGCTCACCATTTTCGGTTGGCAAATATTGATCGACTGTCGGCAAAACTAACGGCAGTTCAGATTCGCTAATTAACTTAGTTTCACCGTCCGCTGTATGAATAATTGGAAACGGTTCACCCCAATAGCGCTGGCGACTAAAAACCCAATCGCGCAACTTATACTGAATCTTTCGTTTGCCAATACCTTGTTCTTCAAGCCAAGCCGTCATTTTAGCTTTGGCGTCCTTAATATGTAACCCATTTAAAAAACCAGAATTAACTAGTAGCCCGTCCCCAGTCCAAGCCTCTTTTTGCACAGCGCCACCAGAGACAACTTCAATAATTGGTAGATCAAACTTTTGAGCGAAATCCCAGTCTCGTGTATCATGTGCAGGCACGGCCATAATTGCTCCTGTTCCATATGTACTCAGCACATAATCAGCAATATAAATCGGAATTTCTCTAGCATTAACTGGATTAATGGCAAAGGCGCCGGTCCAGACGCCTGTCTTTTTAGTAATTTCTTCAAGACGTGAACGCTCGCTTTTATTTTTAGCGTTTTCGACATATTCTTCAACTGCCAATTTTTGCTCAGCGCTTGTTATTTCTTGAACAAGCGGATGTTCTGGGGCAAGCACACAGTAAGTTACGCCGAATAATGTATCAGGACGAGTTGTAAAAACAGCAAAAGTTTTAGCGCTATTTTTTATTTTAAATTTAAATTCAGCGCCTTCGCTTTTGCCAATCCAATTGCGTTGCATTTCTTTGAGACTTTCGCTCCAGTCTAGCCCCTCCAGTCCTTCCAGCAAACTTTCGGCATATGTCGTAATTTTTAAGATCCACTGTCGCATTGGTTTTCTAATAACCTCATAGCCACCGCGTTCACTCTTACCGTCGATAACTTCTTCATTGGCCAAGACAGTGCCGAGCGCAGGACACCAGTTAACAGGAACTTCAGCCACATATGCTAAGCCTTTTTTATATAATTGCATGAAAATCCACTGAGTCCATTTATAATAAGTAGCGTCGCTGGTTATAACTTCTCTGTCCCAGTCAATCGCAAAACCTAAAGCTTGAATTTGTTTTCTAAATTTTTTGATATTATTTTCTGTTGTAAGCGCTGGATGAGTTCCGGTTTGAATCGCATATTGCTCAGCTGGCAGTCCGAAAGAATCAAACCCCATCGGATGCAAAACATTAAAGCCGCGCATATGTTTGTAGCGAGAGATAATATCAGTTGCGGTGTAGCCTTCGGGATGTCCGACATGCAGACCATCGCCGGATGGGTAGGGAAACATATCCAGAGCGTAAAACTTAGGTTTAGTTTGATCAACTTCAACTTTAAAGGTCTTATTTTCTAACCAGTATTTTTGCCACTTGGGTTCGATTTTTTTGGGGTTATACATAATAGTTTAAATTTGTTTATTATTAATTACAAAAAGCGAGACAAAATATCACTAACAATACGGTATTTCAATAATTAATTGTAAATTTTGATAAAAACGAGTATAGGGGGGCGCCATGTTCATAGTTTTATTTAAAAAAATATTTTTCTTTGTTGGTCTGTCGCTGATTGGTTTGCAGTCCTGTGGTTATGCTTTTCAGGGGAATATGTCGAATCTGCCAGCGGATATTAAGACAGTCTATATTCCGATTGTCAAAAATAAAACCACCATGCCGACGCTTAGTTCACAGTTTACAGATATGATCAAGCGAGAGTTTAATAACTATGGGACGTTAAAAGTTATCGATGATAAAGATACAGCTGATGTCGTCCTGAATGTGAGTATTGACGAAATACATAGTCGTGTCTCAGCGGTTTCTGGACTAAACAACACAGAAGTTGAATCGCAAATTTATATTGACGTAAGCGCCGATTTAACAAGAAGAAATGGACAAATTATTTGGGCAGTTGATGGACTAAGTAATTCGGATACATATGCCACTACCAGAGGAACGATTGTGATGACTGCGCCTAAATTTATGCAAAGTGGAATAGACACTAAGGCGCTTTCAACTTTAACCCAAAGAGAAGTTGCCCGTGGACAGTCAAGAGAAACATTAGAACGTTTGATGAGTGAATTAGCGAGGACCATATATCTAAGCGCCGTTGCTAATGATTTTTAAATTATAAATTAATGGGACCTCTAAAATTCCCGTAATCTTTCGTTGGGCAAAAAAGAAAAATGTTTATGTATGTTGAATACATTCCGTTTTTCCTGTTTCTGTCCGCCTCGATAGCAAGAGATTTTTAGAGGTTCCCTGAATTATTAGAGATACCCATAATATGTCAGTTCAATATCAAGATTATTACAAGATTTTAGGAATAAGTAACACTGCGACTACAGAAGAGATTCGTTCTGCTTTTCGAAAGTTAGCTAAACAATACCATCCCGATATTAATAAAACTAAGAATGCTGAGGAAAGGTTTAAACTGATTAATGAAGCCTACGAAGTTTTGAGCAATCCAGACAGGAGAAGTCGTTATGATCAGTTTGGTTCAAATTTTGGCGCGGGGCAGAATATTAAGGATGTTGATTTGGATAAATTTGCTAAAATGTTTGAAACAGGTAGAGCTAATCCTTTTTCATCAAAGGATAGACAGTCGAAGCGAACTAGTGGTGGTTTTAGTGATTTTTTTGATATTTTATTTGGTGGTGGTGCAGAAAGAAAAAATTTTAATTTTTTTGAAACGTCTGGCAATAAAAATAGTTCGATAAGGAACGAGGCGCAAAGAAGTAGGGCTGATTCGTTTAGAGCTTTTACTGAAAGAGAGGCTAAAGCGGGTGTTAAGGCTAGTTCAGTGCGACAGGCGCAAGATATTACAGTGAATATTACAATTAGTTTGCATGAGGCTTTTACTGGTGGCAAACGCACTGTTTCGCTTAAAACTAATCAGGGGCAAACTAAGTCATATGAAATAAATATCCCAGCTGGCATAACTACAGGACAGATTATCAGATTAAAAGGGCAGGCCCAGGCAATTACCGGTAATTCGGTTGGTGGTGATGTTTTGTTAAAGGTTACAATTGCTGAAGATCCAAGATTTGTGGTTACAGGGAATGATTTAAAAACATATGCGAATTTAGCGCCGTGGGAAGCCGCTTTGGGCGGTAAACTAGCGGTTGAGACTTTGTCGGGTGTGGTTAATTTAACTATTCCGCCTGGTTCGCAAAGTGGACAAAAAATGCGTCTTAAAGGTTATGGGTTGTCGTCAAAAGTAGGTAACTCTGGTGATTTATTTGTGGAGTTAAGGATTTTAGTTCCTAAAACGCTGACTGCTCAAGAGCGTGAGTTGTTCGAAAAATTGATGAATATCTCGCAGTTTGATGCTCGCAAAGTTTAGTTTGCGTTTAGAATTTCTTTTTTTCGTCATCCAGACTTTTTTTTGCTAAAAGTCATTTACTCAAAGTATCCCACTCAAGAAGTGCGAAGTAATTGTGAATTGCTAAAGAAGTAAGAGACAATACCAGTAGCCAATAAATTTGCTAAAATAAACTTATTGGCTACATTTTTTAACAGGCTTTTTAAGCAATATTTATGTTTTTAGAAACTAAACAGTTACTATTTTATTATTAAACTTTACTTTTATACAAACTATTATGAACCTTAATTATGAGTTATTTAACCACATTGTAGAGATGTTCAGAGGACAATTGCCTGTATATGTTTATGACCTTGACTTTATCAGAGAGAAATATCGCAAACTCAAAGCCTTATTTACTGGTTATACCAAAGACGGCGGGGAAACTCACATACTCTACGCTATGAAAGCCAATTGGAGCCCTAGTGTCATTAAAGCTTTATACGAAGAAGGAGCTGGTATTGATGTGGTTAGCCCGGCTGAAATTTTTTATGCCAACGCATTAGGCGTGCCACTAGAAAGAATGCTTTTCACTGTCAACAATATTAGTGAAACAGATCTCCACGAAATATGTTTGGTTGGCACACCTCTTTTTAATTTAGGCTCACTTGACGAACTAGAACTCTATGGCAAAAACTATCCGGGGTCTAAGGTTTGCATTCGTTTTAATCCACTGCTTGGAATTAAGGCTGGGGCGCATAAGTTTGTTCAAACTACTGGTAAAGAGGCAAAATTCGGGATTTTGCTAGAACATAAAGAACAAGTCTTAGAAATAGTTAAAAAACATAATTTAAAAGTCATTGGGCTACATCAGCACACCGGTTCTTGCATTATCGAACATGAAAAGTTTGCTGCGGCAATCAAAGGTTTATTGTCAGTAGCTGAACCTCAAGACTTTCCGAATTTAGAATTTGTGGATTTTGGTGGCGGACTTTATGTGCGTTATGCTGATAACGATTCAGACTTTGATTATCAAAGTTTTGCTAACGAGGTCATAGGCTTACTTGAGCTAACAAACCAAAAATATAACAAAAAGTTAAGGCTGCACTTTGAGCCTGGCAAATTCTTGTCTGCCGAATGTGGATATTTGATTACAGAAGTCATGAGCGTAAAAGACAATCAAGGTTACAAAATTGCTGGTACCAATTCGGGTATGAATCATCTAATGCGTCCAGTATTATACGATGCGTGGCATGAAGTTTTTAATCTTTCAAATCCTCAGGGGCAAAAATTTGAATATGATGTTGTCGGTAATATTTGCGAGTCTGGAGATTTTTTTGCCAAGCGGAGGCTAGTTCCGGAAATAAGAAAGGGTGATGTTTTAGTTTTAGGTAATGCTGGAGCTTATTGCGAGACCATGAGTAGTTTTTATAATATGCGTTCACTTCCAGCTGAAGTTGTTGTACAAAATGCAAATCCTATCTTGACGAGAAAAAGGCTTAGTAATACAGAGTTTGCCAAATTCATGTTGGGACAGTATGGGAACTTCTAAAAATATGTAATCTTCAGTCGATTTTTTATCCACAAATTTTCACGAATTAACATTAATTTTTTCGTGTTAATTCGTGAAAATTCGTAGATAAAAAATTATAACAGCTTAGCGGTTGCAATTTAACATTAATAACTTAAAGAAAATTTATGAAAATATCACTTAAAGAATTAAGCGCTGGACTTGAGGTTCAAGAAATTATTGGTAGCAATAATTTAGCTGTAGAAATTGACAACTTGTCAACACATTCCAAAAAAATAACTCCCACAACCTTATTTTTTGCCCATCAAGGCGTGCTAAGCGACGGCAGAAAATATATTGCTGATGTGTTGAAAGCCGGTGTTTGCGCGATTATTTCCGATGCGGATAATTTTGATTGGACGCCATATAGGTCAGCCCAAGTTCCAATTTTGTTAGTAGCTAATGCTAAAGCTACCAAAGCTGATATTTCAAAGAAATTTTTCTTGCCAGATAATCCTAATCTTTTACTAGTTGGAGTTACTGGCACAAACGGTAAAACTTCAACTTGTTGGATAATCTCTCAGGCTTTGACCGCAATTTCGCAACCTTGTGGCTATATCGGTACTGTGGGGCTGCGTTACTATTCCCCAAGTTTAAACAAGGAAGTTTTTGCAGAGAATAATACTACTTCACCAGACGTTATAGACCTGTATCAATTTATCGGGGCTGCTCACCAAGAAGGGATTAATAGTTTTGCGATTGAAACTTCTTCGCATAGTTTAGACCAAAAACGTTTGGGCAATATTGAATGGAGTGTAGCAGTTTTTACCAATTTAACCCAAGATCATTTAGATTATCACAAGACTTTAGAAAATTATGCTGCGGCAAAGAAAAAGCTCTTTGTTGAAGAGTTAAAGAATAGTTCGCAGAAAAATAAAGTCGCAGTGGTGAATGTTAGTGATTCGGTCGGGCAAGAAATTGTTGCTTGGTGTAAGCAAGATGCTCCAGAGATAAAATGTTTGGGCTATTCACAACACGATTCAAATGCTGCTTGCACAGTAGTGGATTTTAAATTTTTCCAAGACAGGACTGAATTAGTTTTTAACTTAAATGGTACGCAGGTTAAATTTAATAGTCAGCTAGTTGGCGATTATAATGTTGAAAATATGTTGACGGCGGCCAGTGTATTGGCTGGGCTGGGGTTTAGTGGTGCACAAATTGAAAAAGGGCTAAGCGCAGTTAAGCCAGTTCCGGGAAGATTAGAAAGAATCGCTAACGACAAAATCTCAGTTTTTGTGGATTATGCGCATACGCCAGACGCTTTATTTAGAGCGCAAGATTCGCTAAGAAAATTAACAACTGGCAAGTTAATTACCCTTTTTGGTTGTGGCGGCGATCGTGATCGAACTAAGCGTCCAAAGATGGCATATGAAGTTGAAAAATTGTCGGACTATGCGGTGGTTACTTCAGATAATCCTCGAACTGAAGACCCAGAGGCAATTATTCAAGAGATTTTAGGAGGCTTTACGGGAACTAGAGACAACTTTGAGTATGTGGCTATTACAGATAGACACGAAGCGTTGAAGCATGCCTTAACAATTGCAAAGCCGGGGGATGTGGTTTTAGTGGCTGGTAAAGGGCATGAGGATTATCAAGATGTCAAAGGAGTGAAGCATCATTTTTCAGATCAAGAAGAGTGTAGAAAGATTTTAGAAAATTAAACACAGAGAACATAGAGAGTTTTTTATTATACTTCTTCTCTATAATTTAAAAGAAGTTCTAAATTAAACTTTGCTGCGCAGCATACTTGCCATGCCGCGCATTTTGGCAAGCTGGTTGCCACCTTTTAGAAATTGTTTCATCATCTTCCGCATCTCGCTAAATTGTTTGAGTAGCTTATTAATATCTTCAACTGTCGTGCCACTACCGCGCGCAATACGTTTTCTGCGGCTACCGTCAATTATTTCATGATTTTCGCGTTCCTGTGGCGTCATTGATAAAATAATTGCCTCAATTTTTTTTAGTTCTCGCTCAGCCTGATCAGCATCAACCTTTTGTGCAAGCTGACCCATACCCGGAATCATTTTCATCATTGAAGTCATTGATCCCATATTCTGAATAGTTCGCATTTGCGAAAGAAAATCTTCCAATGAAAAATCGCCCTTTTTCGCCTTTTTTCGCAATTTTTCAGCCTCTTCTAAATCTACATGTTGAACGGCCTTTTCAATAAAGGTTAGCATATCGCCCATACCTAAAATTCTTGAAACCAGTCGGTCAGGATAAAAAATTTCTAACTTATCTATATGCTCGCCAACACCAATAAACTTAATTGGCTTACCCGTTACAGCGCGCATCGACAACGCCGCGCCACCACGCGCATCACCATCGAGTTTGGTTAAAATTATACCATCCAGATCCAGACAATCATCAAAACCTTTGGCAATGTTGACTGCCTCTTGTCCAGTCATGGCGTCGGCTGTCAGTAAAATCTCATTTGGTTCAATCGCTTCAATAATATCAATAAGCTCGTTCATCAGTTTATCATCGATTTGCAAACGTCCTGCCGTGTCCAAAATGACCGTATCGAATCCACTGTTTTTGGCGTATTTTACAGCTTCTTGGGCAATCGTGAGTGGGGATTTGTCCAGCGTTGAATTATAGCTCTTAAGCCCAATATTTTCAGCCAGAATTTTCAATTGTTCAATTGCAGCAGGGCGATAAACATCGACTGAAACTAATAAGGGATTACGTTTATTATTTTCTTTCAGATGCTTAGCAAGTTTGGCAGAGTGGGTAGTTTTACCAGCGCCTTGTAAGCCGACTAGCATAATAATGGCTGGCGGCGCGACATTTAAATTGAGCACTTCAGTCTTACCCATGATTTTTAAAAGTTCGTCGTGAACATATTTAATAACCATTTGACCTGGATTAAGACTCTTAATCACATTCATTCCCTCAGCATTCCGGCGTACACTTTCACAGAAATCTTTAACAACTTTATAGTTCACATCAGCTTCCAGTAAGGCAGCTTTGACTTCTTGTAAAGTCTGATCAATATCTTCCGCACGTAATTTGCCTTTGTTGCGAATATTTTTAAATGTAGTTGCTAGTTTATTAGATAATGAATCGAACATAAAATAATTAGTTAGTTAAAGGGTTAGCGGGGGCTTTCAATATGCTAAATTATTAAATTTATCAAGGAATTTACTTGATAAGTGAGGCTGATTACTCAATATGCTAAATTTCATTGGACAAAAAACAATAGATTAAATATGAAACCGCCGCAGACTAGGTTGTTATTATTTAACTTTTTTATTTTTTAAAGGTAATATGCAGAAAAGAAAAAAAATTGCTCTAATTGGAGCTGGTAATATTGGTGGAACGTTAGCTTTTTTAATAGCTATTCGAGAACTAGGGGACGTGGTTTTATTTGATGTTATGGAAGGTACTCCTCAAGGTAAGGCATTGGATTTAAATCATGCGTTGCCTGTTTTAAACTCTTCAATCAGTGTGGTCGGAACCAATGATTATAAAGATATTGCTGGCGCGGATGTTTGTATTATTACAGCTGGTTTAGCTAGAAAACCGGGCATGAGTCGTGATGATTTAATTTCAACTAATGCTTCAATTATGAAAGCTGTTGCTGCTGGTATTAGGCAATATGCTCCAAATTCACTTGTCATTGTGGTTTCAAATCCACTAGATGTGATGGTTACCCTTTGTCAAAAAGAAACTGGTTTTCCAACTAATAAAGTTATTGGCATGGCTGGCGTGCTTGATTCAGCGCGTTATCGAGCGTTTTTAGCTCAGGAAATTGGCGTTTCGCCAACAGTGATTAATGCCTTTGTGCTAGGCGGGCATGGCGATGATATGGTGCCAATTCGTTCGCATACAACTGTAGGCGGTATTCCAATTACAAATTTTGTTACGCCAGAAAGATTGGATGCAATTGAAAAGCGAGTGCGTGGAGCAGGTGGTGAAGTAGTAGGTTTGTTAAAAACTGGTTCGGCATTTTATTCGCCAGCAGGTGCTGCCATTGAAATGGCAGCAAGTTATTTATTAGACCAAAAGAAGGTTTTAGCTTGTGCGGCGTTTTTAAATGGTGAATATGGCATGCATGATTTATATCTGGGCGTTCCGATTGTAATTGGTAAAGACGGCGTAGAAAAAATAATTCAGATTAATTTAACAGACAGCGAGAAAGCAGCGTTACAGGTTAGCGCAGAGCATGTGCGAGAACTGGTTGCGGCGTTGCCTCAATAATAGAAACTTCTAAAATATAAGGGAGAATATTATGAGTGATTCAAAAAATTCGTTAATTCAGCGTTCATTGGTTTTGTTTAAGCCGGACGCAGTGCAAAGAGGAGTAGTAGGTGAAATTTTGAGCCGTTTTGAGCGGGTAGGGTTGAAAATTGTTGGGACTAAGATGTTTCATCCTGATCGAGGTCACTATTATAAGCATTATGAAGATATTGGTAAGATGATTACGCGTCGGGGAGAAAAAATATTTAATGATACACTGGATTATATGAATCAGGGACCGGTGATTGCGATGGTTTTTGAAGGAGTAGAGGCCGTGTCAGTAATTAGAAAGATTGTTGGAACGACAGAACCCAAGGTCGCGGCAGCTGGAACAATTCGTGGAGATTATTCTCACCTTAGTATTGAATATGGTAACAGTGTGAATGCTGCAATTCCCAATTTGATTCACGCTTCTGGTGATCCAGAAGAAGCAAAATTAGAAATAGCTCACTGGTTTAAGGAAAATGAGCTGTTTGATTATACAACATTAAGCGAAAAATTCACGTTTGCTAAATATGGAGATTAAAAATATGGACGGCGCAGAAAACTACATACCAACACGTGGCGAATTAAAGGCGCAGGCTTTGGCAGGATTAAAAGGGAATTGGGGGTTTGCTTGTGGTGTGTGGCTGACGTATGTTGGGATGATTGTTTTGTTTATGGTCTTAGGGAATATGATGGGTGAATTTTTTGCTGGACTCATTAAGTTATCAGTGAATTTAGTTATGTTTCCGCTTTTTACTATTGGTGTGTCTTGGACATTTTTAGACTTTGTTAGAGGTAATGATGTTCGTGTTAGTAATTTATTTAAACCTTTTTCGCCATTTTATTTTAGAGGGTGGGGCGCTTGTTTTTTGATTAGTTTATATACACAACTTTGGGTGTTATTATTTATTATTCCAGGATTTGTAAAACACATAGCTTACTCGCAAACTTTTTATATTTTGAAAGACAATCCGCAATTATCTGCTAATCAGGCAATTGGGTATAGTAGTATAATGATGTATGGTCATAAAAAGGAGTATTTGGTTTTATGTTTTAGCTTTTTAGGCTGGTTTATTCTAAGTATTTTGACGTTAGGAATTGGTTTAATTTGGTTAGCTCCTTATTGTTCAACTACGATGGCTTTGTTTTACGATAATTTAAAAAAATCTCAGCCTGATTTAATTGCTGCTGGTAATAAAACAACTAACTAAAAGAAGAGATAGTGTTTGGGTTATAATTTTTGTATTGGTTATTGCAGTTGTTTTTTCACAAAAAAGTCGCACAAAATTTTCATGATAGCAAGGTTAGATCTTATGGTTACTAAATAGTAACCAAGATCAGTAAAAAAATTACGAAACCTCAAAATAATATTAAATGTATGGAGCTTCATGTTTAAATTTATCACAACATTCGCTAAAAGGATTTTCCAGCCGCAGCCTTTTAATGTTGGATATTTTCAAACGACTGATGGTCATGCCATCTATTTTGAAGAATACGGCGTTCCAGATGGTGTGCCGGTTTTGTCTTTTCATGGCGGTCCGGGCAGTAGACTTAATGTTCGTTCAGCAACAATTTTTCCTCTTAAAAAAGCGCGAGTAATTTTATTTGATCAGCGAGGTTGCGGAAAATCAACTCCAAGCGGTAGCCTAGTCAATAATACGACCAGTAAAATTTTAGAAGATGCTAATGCTTTGTTAGATTATTTAGGAATTAAAAATAAAGTCGTGGTAAATGGTAATTCATTTGGTTCAACCTTAGCTTTACTATTTGCGGAGCAAAGTCCCGAACGTATACAAAAAGTTATTGTTTCTAGTATCTTTTTAGCCAGACGAGAAGATTATATAGACTGGATATCTACTACTTCTAATTTTTACCCAGATTTTTATGAAGAAGTTATGGCAGAAGTTCCAGCTGAGGAGTTGGCGCAAGGCAATTTTTATTCGCATTTTACTAAACTCTCACAAAGCCAAAACCGCGAAGACCAAATAAAAGCAGCAATTTTGTGTTTGGGCTACGAAATGATTCTAGGTTTAAAAGAACCTAAATTTAAAAACAGTGAAGATATTACGGAAAGAATTCTAATCAGTTCTAAGATATCTAATTATTTTCAAGCCAATAACTTCTTTATTGAGGAAAACCAAATTTTAAATAATATTGATAAAATAAAACATCTTGAAGTTTTTATCGCGCATAACCGCTTAGATATGACTTGCGCCGTTAAGCAAGCCTATCAACTTAGTCAAGCTTTGCCTAAATCGACTTTAATAATTGTGCCAGCCCTGGGACATGGCGGAAAAGAATTAGTAGCTGAAGTAAAAAAATGGGTGAGCCTTAATCTTTAAATTATTAATATTATCAACGAGTTATTTCCTGCTATCATGTCTCGGGATAGTTTTGCCGTTTTACATTTTATGGAAAAAGAAGAAAAAACAAATGGTCCGCGTTTGAGTAATATTATTTCTCAGGCTGAAAATATTATTGAAGGCGCTAAAACTCGTGCTGATGAAATTATAAGTGAGGCCGAGGGGATAAAGGATAGCGCCTATAAAGAAGGTTATGATCAGGGCTATGCTGACGGTATGAAGTTTGTAGCTAAAAATGCTGTGCGGCTTTTAGCGGATAAGACAAGAATTAATGAACTCATTGCACAGGAAGCAACCAAGCTGGCGCTGGCAATCTGTCGCAAAATTATTGGTTCTGAAGTCCAAACTAGACCAGAGAGAATTAAAGAGCTTGCTTTAGAAGTTTTATCTAAAACGCTAACAGAAAATGAAGTCGTGATTTTAGTGCATGTTCAAGATGAAAAATTAATGACCGAAAGTATTACAGAATTTGAGCAGGTAGCTAAAAATGTCAGAATTAGGGTTGAAACTAATACAAGTATAGAAGTTGGTGGTTGTAGGATTGTAACTGAATTTGGCGAGATTGATGTTACAATTTCGGCTTTACTAGACGGTATCGCAGAGAGGTTATAGACAGGTTGAATCAAGAACAAAAATATAGCAAACTTTTTGATTATGATTTTCAGGCTCCAGAGTTGCTGGACTTGTCTGTAGTTTATAAAAAACTTGATAAAATACCGCTGCTCAGAACTTCTACTGTCGGGCGTATTAAACAAGTTACTGGTTCAATTATTCAGGCGCAGTTGGTCAATTCTAATATTGGTGAAATTTGTTATATTTGTCCTGAAGGGCATGACGTGGTGAAGGCTCAAATTGTAGGGTTTAATGATGAAGATGTGTTTTTAACTCCCTTTGATAGGCTTGAGGCGATTGGACCTAAAACTAAAATTATTAATCGTGGGGAGACGCTTAGTATTCAGGTGGGCAATAATCTTTTAGGTCGTGTAGTAGATTCCTTAGGTATGCCAATTGATGATAAAGGTAAGTTGGATTGTCCGATTAAATATCCAGTTAAAAAAAATTCGCCCAATGCAATGAAAAGGCGGCGTATTACAAATCAATTGCCTGTAGGAGTTAAGGCCATTGATTTCTTTTTACCGCTTGGCGAAGGGCAACGAGTAGGAGTTTTTTCAACGGCTGGTGTGGGTAAGTCGAGTTTGCTTGGGATTATTGCTCGTAACAGTACTGCGGAGATTAATGTAATTGCTTTAGTTGGCGAACGTGGACGTGAGGTGTTGGAATTTTTGGAAGACAATCTTGGTGAGGCTGGCTTGAGGAAGTCTGTAGTGGTGGTGGCAACCAGTGATGACACGCCGCTACGTAGAATTATGGCGGCTTATACTGCAACGACTATTGCAGAATATTTTAGAGACCAAGGTAAGAAAGTAATGTTATTGATGGATTCCGTAACACGTTTTGCTAGAGCTTTGCGGGAGATTGCGTTAAGTATTGGTGAGTCACCGGCGCGTCAAGGTTTTCCGCCGTCAGTATTTTCGACTTTACCTGAAATTTTTGAGCGAGCGGGTAATTCAGCTAAAGGGAGTATTACGGCGCTGTATACAGTATTACTTAGTTCAGAAATTATTGAAGATCCGCTGGGTGAAGAGGTGCGGGCGATTTTAGATGGACATTTTTTCTTAAGTTCGAAATTAGCTCAAATGCAACATTATCCAGCGCTTGATTTACTAAGAAGTGTCAGCCGTGTGATGGATAAGATAGTGACTAAAGAGCATTTGGAATTAGCGAAGAAATTAGTATCTCATTGGTCGGTTTATGAAGAGAATAGGGATTTAATTTCTATTGGGGCATATAAAAAAGGTAGCGACCCAGAGATTGATGCTGCCTTGGAGTTGCGTAGTAAATTAGAGAATTTCTTAAGACAGGATTATCATATTGCTGAGAGTTTTGAAAAAACTCTGAAACTGGCGAAGAAATTAGTTTGAACTTCAATTCTCACCTTATAAAATTATTCGCAGTTAAACGTAATAATTTGTCACTTACTTATTTTTGAGAGACTTCCCGTTTGAAGTTTAGTTTTTACAATCAGTATATACTTAGAACTTAACAGCCTTGCGGTTTACACCTACGCCACAGCAAGGTCCCAGAATAAATTGACAATCCACTTCTTTTAATGTTAGGGCGACAAGCATTTGGAGGTAGGAGATACTTCATAATACCCGAATGTAAATAATAATTTAAAAATTTAAAGGAGAAAATTTTGAAGCTCAATAAAACAGATTATAAAATTGCCAATCTTGATTTAGCAGATTTAGGAAGGAAAGCAATTAGCTTAGCAGAAAAAGAAATGCCAGGACTGATGGCTTTGCGTCAAGAATATCAAGGGTCAAAGCCGTTAGCTGGAGCAAGAATCGCTGGCTGTCTACATCTGACAATTGAAACTGCTGTTTTAATTGAGACCTTAATTGCTTTAGGTGCTCAGGTGCGGTGGTCAAGTTGCAACATTTTTTCAACTAACGACCAAGCTGCCGCAGCAATTGCAAAAGCCGGAATTCCAGTTTTTGCTTGGAAAGGTGAGACCGAGGAAGAATATTTGTGGTGTATTGAACAAACTTTATTTTTTGGTGACGAACAACAGCCGTTAAATATGATTTTAGACGATGGCGGCGATTTGACTTTATTAGTTCATGAAAAATATCCTCACCTTTTAGCAGGTATCAATGGCATCTCCGAAGAAACAACAACTGGTGTGCATCGTTTGTACCAAATGTTGGAACAAGGCAAACTCAAGACACCAGCTTTTAATGTTAATGATTCAGTAACAAAATCTAAATTTGATAATCTATATGGTTGTCGAGAATCTTTAGCAGACGGCTTAAAACGAGCTTTAGATATTATGGTAGCCGGCAAAGTTGTAGTGGTCTGCGGTTATGGAGATGTTGGTAAGGGTTGCGCTCAGTCCATGCGTGGAGTTGGCGCAAGAGTCGTCATTACAGAGATTGACCCGATTAATGCTTTGCAAGCCGCCATGGAAGGTTATGAAGTTACAACCTTAGAAGAGATAGTCACGATAGGTGATATTTTTGTTACAGCAACTGGCTGTTGTGATGTAATTCGAGCCGAGCATTTTATCAGGATGAAAGATCATGCAGTAGTGTGTAATATTGGACATTTTGATTCAGAAATTGACGTGCATTGGTTGATGAATAACCAAAAGGCTCAGCGTTTGGAAATTAAGCCACAGGTCGATAAATGGACGTTAGAGAATGGAAACTCAATTATTGTTTTAGCTAGCGGTAGGTTGGTGAATTTGGGTTGTGCGACAGGGCATCCAAGTTTTGTGATGTCTTGCTCGTTTACTAATCAAATCCTGGCTCAAATTGAGTTATGGAATAATAAAAGCCAATATCCAGTAGGAGTTTATACGTTACCGAAAAAGTTAGACGAAAGAGTAGCACGTTTGCATCTGGATAAGTTAGGCGTCAAACTTACAACGTTAAGCCCAAAGCAAGCAGACTATTTAGGCGTGAAAGTTGAAGGACCATATAAAGCAGAAATGTATAGATATTAGCTGAGCGTAGCTGTTCAGTTCTTAAGGTATGAAATTTTTCGTTCAACACATATTTTTTTTACCGTTATTTTTAGTTCTTGTTAAACCAGTCTTGGCTCAAAACTTATTTGAAGTTACGGAGGCTGATGGTTCGGTTATTTACACGACAATTAAACCCAAAGCCGGGGTTAAATATAAAACTATAAAAACTACTAGTTATTCGAGATTTAAAAGTATCAATAAAAACAGTAATAGTAACGAATTAACGCAAAAGTCAGGCAAGCATTATGTTAATTCTGGGGTTTGGTTAATTAAGACAGTTCAGACAAATTTTGACAATTTTATCATTTCAGTTTCTAGGCGTTATGAGATAGACCCTGCTTTAGTTAAAGCCGTGATTCATATTGAATCAGCTTTTAATCCGCGAGCGAAATCGCCTGTTGGTGCAATGGGTTTAATGCAGTTAATGCCGTTTACTGCTAAGCGTTATGGCGTCGAAGATCCATATGATCCAGAGGATAATATTCGTGGCGGGGTAAAATATTTAAAAATGCTGTTGAATCGTTATGACGGTCAACAGCGTTTGGCTTTAGCAGCTTATAATGCGGGTGAAGATATTGTGGATCGACATCGAGTTATTCCTTCATATGCCGAAACTACTGCGTATGTAGATAAGGTAGAACAGGCTTATAAAGTATATCAAAAAAAATTTAGATAAAAAGCCCTCGCGCCTTCTGACGATGATTTAACAAAATTTTCGGAAGGTAAAGTCTAAATTTTTACAACTGAATCTATTTTTAGTCCAATTGAGCTTGAGATAGATTTTAACTCCGAATATGTTTCAGAAAAAAATTTTTGGAACGACTAATTAGAACAGGCAATATAAATTCTATTGACAGAAAACAGAAAACAGTGCAAGGGGATAACCCGTCAATTTATTATTAAAATGTTAACAACGAAATTGTAGCAGGTATTTTAGCTATCTTTTCTTGGGGCTGTTCTTGCGGATTTTGTCTTAAATTAAGAATGTCGCCACAAGGCTTAGGCACGAGTTGTTTAAATAATAAAGTTTTTCAAAATGAGTTTTAATATAAAAGAAGATCAAGAATTATCGAAACTAAATCACAGTTGTGCGCATTTATTAGCGCAGGCAGTAAAAAATTTATTTCCTCAGGCGAAATTTTGGGTTGGACCTGTAATTGAAGATGGGTTTTATTATGATATTGATTTAGACGAGGACGCTGTTAGCGAAGA
The DNA here is from genome assembly GCA_031278395.1 of Deltaproteobacteria bacterium. GTDB lineage: Bacteria > Bdellovibrionota_C > UBA2361 > SZUA-149 > JAITKM01 > JAITKM01. The sequence goes on from JAITKM010000037.1 coordinate 32,568, forward strand.
GAATCTAAAAACAATAGAAGACGAAATGAGAAAGTGCGCTAAGTCTGGCGCAAAGATAATTCGCGAAGAATTATCGCGGGCTGAAGCAATACAGAAATTTAAAGACGACCCATACAAAATAGATTTAATCGAAAACCTTCCAGAGAACGAAACAATTTCTTGTTATTCGCAAGGTGATTTTACTGACCTTTGTCGCGGACCGCATGTTGAAAATGTTGGACTGCTAAAGCATTTTAAACTTTTAAAAGTAAGTGGTGCCTATTGGAAAGGCGATGCGGGCAATAAAATGTTGCAAAGGATTTATGGCATTTGTTTTTTAAAAAAAGAAGATTTGGACGAGTATTTAAGGATTTTAGAAGAAGCAAAAAAACGCGACCATAGAAAAATAGGGCGTGAACTAGAGCTTTTTATGTTTGATGATACTGCGCCAGGAATGCCGTATTGGCTTAATAAAGGGCTTAAAATCTATAATGCGCTAGTTGATTTCTGGCGAGCTGAACACGAAAAGCACGGTTATCAAGAATTTGCTGCGCCGTTGTTAAATTCAAGTGCGCTCTGGAAAACAAGTGGACACTGGGAGCATTACAAAGAAGATATGTTTGTGCTTGAAGACGTTGACGGTAACGCGCAGGCGCTAAAGCCGATGAGCTGTCCTAATGCGATTTTAATTTACAAAAATAAAATTAGAAGTTATCGCGACCTACCACTTCGGTTAAATGATGTCGATGGAATACATCGTAACGAAAGAGCTGCGGCTTTACATGGGCTACTTCGCGTGCGATTTTTTCACCAAGATGACTCGCATAATTTTATTAGGCAAGACCAAATCTTTGACGAGCTTTCTTCTATCTTAGATCTTGCAAATTATTTATACGAGATTTTTGGATTGACTTTTACACCGCATCTTTCAACGCGTCCTGCAGATTTTATGGGAGAAATTTCAAAATGGAACGAAGCTGAGGAAAAATTAAAACAAGTTTTGGATGAAAAATTTCCAGACAAATGGGTTTTAAATCCTGGTGACGGCGCGTTTTATGGACCGAAAATTGATTTAATAATGGAAGATTCGCTTAAGCGAAAGTGGCAGATGGGTACAATTCAGCTTGATTATCAGTTGCCTGAACGTTTTGATTTGGTTTTTACAAACAGTAGCGGTGAACGTGAACAACCGATTATTGTGCATAGAACAATTTATGGTTCGCTAGAGAGGTTTATTGGAATTTTGTTAGAACACTTTGCCGGCGCGCTTCCGCTTTGGCTTTCGCCTGTGCAAGTTATTGTCGTGCCAGTTAATAATGAAAAGCATCTTGAATACGCAAAATTAGTTCTGGAAAAATTAAAAGCGCAAAACATTCGTGTTGAACTTGATGATCGAAATGAAAAGCTTGGCTACAAGATGCGCGCGAGCCAGACTAGTAAAATCCCTTACACCTTAATTCTTGGCGATAAAGAGATTAATGAGAACATTGTTAGCTACAGACAATACGGCAAACAGGAAACTGTGACAGTTGCGCAAGATGAATTTGGGTTAATTCTTGAAACCTTAATTAGACTTAAAAGTACCCCCTCTATCTCTTTTTCAAAACCAGCTTGATATCAGTTCCTGCAAAACCAAATTTGTCGCGAATGGTGTTTTTTAAACTGCGCAAATAGGAGAAATGAATGCCTTTAGTAAAATTAAAAAACAACGCAAAACGCGGCGGGCAGGTTGTAATCTGCGTCCCAAAATAAAATTTTAACAAGCGCCCACGATAACTCGGAGCAGTAGCCTTAGAATGCGCAAATTTTAACACACGATTTAATTGACCCGTTGGAATTCGCCGATTTCTTTGAACTGCAACTTCTCTTGCGGCTTCCAGCACCTTGGAACAACGCCGTCCCGAAATCGCGGACATAAACACCAGCGGCGCATAACGCGCAAACTTAAAGGTCTCATACACCTTGTCAGTATATTCTTTAACTATCTTATAATTCTTTTCAACTAAATCCCATTTATTAATACAAATTACAATTCCAACTCCATGCTCATGCGCTAAACCTAAAATTTTTGTGTCCTGCTCCTGCGGCCCGTCAATCGCATCAATCACCATTAAAACCACATCCGCCGCAGATAGCGAATTTAATGCACGAATTGTGCTATAACGCTCAACTTTATCCGAAACTTTTGTCTTCTTGCGCAACCCTGCCGTATCCACTAACAAATATTTTTGCCCATCTTTAACAAGCTCAATATCCAAGCTATCCCGCGTTGTTCCCGCAATAGATGAGGTAATGGCGCGCTTAGTTCCAAGCAAGGTATTAAATAAAGTTGATTTTCCAACATTAGGCTTGCCAATTATCGCAATATTGATTTGTTCTAATACAGGAATTTCTTCTGCCTCAGTATCTTCGCTATCCGACACGCCGCCCAGTTGCTCAGACTTATCTTTAACTTTCTTACTAACCTGTAAGAATCTATTTTCTTTCAAATACTCAGCGGCGCTTTGTAGCTCGTCATCTTCAAAAAATACTGGCGCAAAATTAAAATCTTCATCCTCAAACTGAACGTCGTGATTATTATCGTCAGAATCATTATCTAAATTTTCATCCTCAGGGTCTTTAGGATTTTGTTTTAAAAGTTGTTGAATTTCAAGTTCTGCCCTGAAATATTCGTTTTCCTGCTGTATTTTAGTTTCTTTTACAGTTTCCAAAAGAGCTGCATAATTCGGTAAAGCCTGCAGCGCATTTTTAACTAACTCTTTGACTTCTCTACCATATAAGGCGCTGACATCAAACAATTCCTCAACTCCCAGACTATAAAAATCCATAACTTTTAAATTCTGCTCTACCCCATCACATTTATTTACAATGTAATAAACTTTTTTTCGATATTTTCTAAGTAAGCTAACAATTTCTTCATCAACAGGCTGCACTCCACTATCACCATCAAATAAACAAAATACCACATCCGCCTCATCTATAGCTAACAACGTTTGCTCAACTACAAATTTTTGCAACGGCTCATTTGGATCAACTTCATACCCCCCTGTATCAATCAAATAAAATGGAATTGAAAACTTCTCACTCAGAGCATAGTTTCTATCCCTAGTAACGCCTGGCACATCTTCAACTATTGCCTTTTTTTTGCCGATAATTTGATTAAATAGTGTTGATTTTCCGACATTGGGACGCCCAACAATTGCAATTACTGGTGTTTTCATAAGACTTTTTTAATTCCTTTCTCTGTTACAGACCAATCCGCTTCAACTTTAACCATAAGTTGAAGATTTACCTGTATGCCATAAATTTGTTCTAGCTCAAGCCGTGCCTCTGTACCAATCGCTTTTAGATTTTGTCCAGCATTACCGATAATAATTCTTTTCTGCCCTTCACGTTCCACAATAATTTCAACAAAAGTAGTTAAGAGCTTTTTAGTCTGAATTATTTTATCAACTCGCACAGCTACACTATACGGAATCTCCTCCCGCATTTTTTTAAAAACTTTTTCGCGTACAAGTTCTGCAATAAAAAACTCGTCAGTTTGGTCAGTCAGTGTTTGGGCATCAAATACCATCTCTCCTTGAGGTAAATGCTCGAAAATAACCTCTAACAAATGTTGCAGGTTGCGCTTTTTAAGTCCAGAAATGGGAATAATCTCTGGCGGTTGCTCTTGATTAATTGTTTCAAAGAATTTTGAGACAATTTGAATAATAGGCAAAACCTCATGATGTGGCTTTAAATCAATCTTATTTAAAAGCACAAGCTTTGGCACATTCAGCACAAATTTTTTACTTGCGCCAAGAATTATTTCAAGTGAGTGGCTATCCTTTATCTTGGAACTATCCAAAACTAACGTTACTAACTCACATGCACGCATGGAATTTTTAAGAGATTGGCTGAGCACATCTTTTAACTTTCCTCGTTTAATGGCGTGGGTAAATCCTGGTGTATCAACAAAGACGATTTGCCCTTGCTCAGTAGTTTTAATTCCTAAAATTTGTTTTCGCGTGGTATGTGGCTTGTCAGTTACAATACTAACTTTATCGCCTAGTATGGCATTGAGCAGAGTTGATTTTCCAGCATTAGCTGGACCAATTAACGCCACTGAACCAAATTTTTTTAGCTTACAACTCATGATTCCTATTTCAATAAATTACCGGCGCCTTCTTCTATATTGCTAACTTTTTTACTAATTGCTCCTGTTGCATACTTCCCCGATCCTCAAACCTTTGATACAGCTCGAAAGCTCGTACTAACATTTGTGGTGTATGGCAATCTTCTTTTAAACCAGCCGCCAGATATTCTGACAAAATCGGCTGATAGTCTGGATGAACACATTTTTCAATAATTAACTGCGCTCGCAATTTAGGACAAAGCCCACGCAGATCAGCTAACCCGCGTTCTGATACGACAATTTGCACGTCATGCTCTGTGTGGTCAACATGTGATACAAAAGGCACAAACGAAGAAATTAGCCCGTTCTTAGCTGTTGACGGTGTCATAAAAATTGATAAATATGCATTACGGCAATAATCGCCACTACCACCAATGCCATTCATCATTTTGCGTCCTAAGACATGAGTTGAATTAACATGCCCAAAAATGTCCACCTCTAATGCAGTATTCATCGCAATTAATCCCAAACGGCGAATAATTTCTGGATGATTAGATATTTCTTGCTGTCGAATAATAAACTTAGATTTCAATTTTTCTATTTCGTTAAAGAAACGACTTTGTGCTACTTGGGACAAAAAAAGTCCAGTAGCTGAGGCACAATGTAATTTATCAGCATCTATTATTTTAAAGATAGAATCTTGAATTACTTCGGTGAACATTGAAATCTGAGTAATTTGTGGATTTTCTGCCATTTGAGCTAGCACAGCATTTGCTACGTTGCCCACGCCAGATTGATACGGCAAGCCTTGAGGCAAACGTCCCATTTTTTCTTCGTGCACTAGAAACTCAATAATATGTTCTGCAATCGCGTTACTTTCTGCATCTGATTGGCGAAAAGAGGGAATCTTGTTTTCCTCAGTAGTTTGCACAATACCAACTATCTTATCTGGATTAACTTGCACATAATGCGTGCCAATTCGATCCTGCACATTAAAAATTGGTATTTCCCTACGTTGTGGCGGATTAGCTGGAGTGTAAATATCATGTAGACCTATCAGAGTTTCAGGCAAAGCAGTATTAAGCTCAATAAAAATTTGATCAGCTAATTCTAAGACTGTCGCAGCAATACCACTTGACATGGTTAAATAGATCTTACCATCAGCTGTAACTTTTATTGCCTCAACAATGGCGATATTATTTTTAGGTAAAATTCCATACCGCAAATATTGTGGAAAATGTGAAAGATGAAAATCGTGAAATTCTGTTTTGCCAGAATTAATATTATTGCGTAAATCTTTATTTAGCAAAAATGGTGCATGATATTTAAGAGCATCAGCGCGAGCAAGCTCACCGTCAATTTCGTCGCTAAGTCCAGCGCCAGTATAAATTGAAATTTGAAACTTCTGCTCTGCGTCATGCAGGCGTTTAGCTTTTTTAGCAATTTGCGGAGCTATAGCTTTGGGGCAACCAGTTGACGAGAACCCGCCAAAACCAATAATGTCACCATCTTGAATTAGCTTAGCTACTTCCTCTGCTGTCATTTTTTTTTGTTCTATTATTGAAGACATAATATGTTACTTTTTTAAAAAATTAAAAAAATTAAATTGTTAAGGCGTTGCTGCATAAAAGGTAAAATATTCTAACTAGCTACCACCCTGCATTTTTTCTTCAACACTTAGGTGGTGTTGAAACTTATTCTAGAAGAGAAACTTGAGGAGTTTTGCCTTTTATGCAGCAACGCCAATTTCTATTGAAAAATGCGTCCCATAGTTAGACTAAAACGTTAGATTATAAAAGTTATATTTGATTTTATTTATCAAGTAAAATCAATATATTATAAAAAACGGATTGAAAGTTACTTTTATTTCTGGCTTTATTTTGCGCCTAGCGGTTAA
>JAITKM010000059.1 GCA_031278395.1 Deltaproteobacteria bacterium
TTTATTAGTTTTTTCATGCCTTAAATAAGTGTAACCCTCTAAATTATTTTATAATTTCTAAAAAAGTATAAAAATAAAAGTAACCCTGTACCAGAAAAAAAAACCAGAAAAAAATCGATAAGACGTATTACTTCGCTGTTAGGTGCTACCGGTAGCTACCTAGCCTCTGGCTCTTAGGTGCTTACTGTCTTTTGCTGTTCCCCCTAGTTTCCCATGGTGCAGGGTTCTTTTGTGGTTTCGCTGGTATGGGGTTACTTTATTTAGTGATTAGTGGTTAGTTTGCATGCGGAGATTATCACCGATTGTAAGTTCAAATTACTAACCACTATGCACTAACCACTAAATAAGTGGTTACTTTGTTTATTAGTTTTTTCATACCTTAAATAAGCGTAACCTTCTAAATTTGGGGACTGGTATGGGGTTGTTTTATTTTCTTATGTTTTTAGTGTGTTGAATACTAATAATATACTTAATTTATTTGTTATTTTTTTAGATAACTAAAATGTCAAAGTAACCCCATACCAAAAAAATCCAGAAAAAAAACTTAATTGTCTAATTTGCATCTATATACTATTAGAACCGACATTATTCAGTATTTGGCAACACTGCAAACAACAAAGGAGATGCAATATGGATCAAACAGAATTAAAAAACAAGGCAAAAGAAATTATAGAAGAAACAAAAAATAAAATCGAGGCAAATGCTCTAATTGCTTGTGGAATTTCGCTTTTAGTCGGCATTTTTATTGGACTTTGGCCTGAAGCCTTTTTTTTATTGTTAATTATTGCAGCAATTGTCGTCGTTGTTACAATGATGTTATCAGAAAATAAAAAGCAATAGATTTAAGCCTAATTTTTTAATCTACTTATTCGCGATAACTAATTACTTTTGTGATAACCAGTTCAAAATGCACAATATTTCTTACTTGTTAAACTCCTGTTATAAAGTTAATGAAACCAAAATTTTTAGACAAGTTTTTTCTGCGACTGAACGATAGCCTAGTCAATCTAAGTAGCAGTCAAGATAATAAATAATATAATTAATAATGGAATCGCCATATTTTTTCTTAAAAAAGCTGCGATTACTAATAACTTGAAATAATAATGACAAAAATAAATAACCCAATCCCTCTATTAGCTTTAAGAGATGTAATTGTTTTTCCTGAAACAGTAGTTCCACTTTTTGTAGGAAGAGAAAAAAGTGTCAAAGCTTTAGAAGAAGCAGAACGCCAAAAAAAACCAGTCCTTTTAATCGCGCAAAAGGATGCAAAAGCTCACCACCCAGGACCTGAAGAAATATATAACGTGGGAACTTTAGGCGAAATTATGCAGATGATGAAACTAGCCGACGGCACAGTCAAAGTCTTAGTTGAAGGTAAAAAACGAGCTAAAATTTTAAGCTATGAACAAAACAATGAATTCTATCTGGTAAATATAGAAGAACTGCCAGAAATGGTAGAAATGACAGCTGAATTAAAAGCCTTAATTCGCTCTGTCAAAGCCTCATTTGAATCTTACGTCAAACTTGGCAAAAAAATTAGTCCTGAAATGATTCATCAAGTAAACTCAATTGAAGATCCTTTTCGTCTGGCTGATAATATAGTTGTTTATCTTAATATCAAACTTGAAGAAAAGCAGGAAATTTTAGAAGCTGACAATGCTGTTAAAAGATTGGAAAAAATCTTTAGCAGCATGAAATCAGAAATTGAAATTTTACAAGTTGAAAAACGTATTCGTACTCGCGTTAAAAAGCAAATGGAAAAAACACAGAAAGAGTATTATTTAAACGAGCAAATGCGAGCTATTCAAAAAGAATTAGGTGATAAAGATGACTTTAGAAATGAAGTTCAGGAACTAGAAGACAAGCTCAACGCTAAAAACATGCCGGATGAAGCAAAAGAAAAAACTGAAAAAGAAATCCGTAAACTCAAAATGATGTCTCCAATGTCTGCCGAAGCTACAGTAGTTAGAAACTATATTGACTGGATGTTAAGTTTGCCATGGAATGAATGCTCTGAAGATAAACTTGAAATTACAGAAGCTGAAAAAATACTAGACGAGGACCATTTTGGTTTGAACAAAGTTAAAGAAAGAATCTTAGAGCATTTAGCTGTTCAAAAATTAGTCGGCAAAATTAAAGGTCCGATTCTTTGCTTAGTTGGACCTCCGGGGGTTGGTAAAACTTCGCTGGGGCAATCCATTGCTCGTGCTACTGGACGTGAATTTGTGCGTATTGCGTTAGGTGGTGTGCGTGATGAGTCTGAAATACGTGGTCATAGACGAACTTATATTGGCGCAATGCCAGGTAAAATTATTCAATCGCTAAAGCGTGCTGGCACAAGTAATCCTGTATTTCTATTAGACGAAATCGAAAAAATGTCGGCTGATTTTAGAGGTGATCCTGCTTCTGCAATGTTAGAAGTTTTAGATCCGGCGCAGAATAATTCATTTGCAGATCATTATTTAGATGCGGACTATGATTTGTCTAATATAATGTTTGTTACTACAGCAAACAATGAAGGAACAATTCCGCGTCCGTTGTTAGATCGTATGGAAATTATTCGGATTGCTGGTTACACAGAAGTTGAAAAACTTGAAATTGCTAAAAGATACTTAGTTCCTAAGTCTTGTAAAAAGAATGGGCTAAATGAAACAAATATGGCTTTAACCGAAGGAGCGTTAAAAAATATTATTCGTCTCTATACTCGCGAAGCTGGTGTACGTTCTTTGGAACGAACAATTGATGCAATCACTCGTAAAGTTGCAATTGAAGTTCTAAAAGAAGGGCGTAATTCTATAGTCCAAATTACTAGCAAAAACCTTGAGCGTTATATTGGCGTGCCACGTTTTAGTTATGGGAAACAAGAGGAAAAAAATACAGCTGGTCTGGCTACCGGCTTAGCCTGGACAGAAGTTGGTGGCGAGTTGCTAGTAATTGAGGTTGTGATTGTTCCTGGTCGTGGTGGATTATTAATTACTGGCAAACTTGGTGAGGTGATGCAGGAATCAGCTAAAGCAGCGATGATGTATGTGCGTTCGCGAGCCAATGCGTTTGGTTTGCCAAAGCATTTTTATAATAAGGTTGATATTCATATTCACGTGCCAGAGGGAGCAATTCCTAAAGATGGTCCGTCGGCTGGTGTAACGATGGTTACTGCAATAACTTCGGCGTTGACAGGTATTCCAGTTGATAGAAATATTGCTATGACAGGTGAAGTAACGTTACGTGGCAATGTTTTACCAATTGGTGGTTTAAAGGAAAAAATCCTCGCTGCGCATCGTGGCGGAATTTCGAGAATTTTAATTCCTAAAGAGAATGAAAAAGACATTGAAGAGATACCAGCTTCAGTTCGTGAGGGGATTGAGATTATTTCTTGTTCGCACGTGGATCAAGTTTTACGCGAAGCTTTAGTTGTTGAGGGAACTGAGAACTATAAACGTCTACTTACTGAACGTAAAATACGTTATGACAATTTATTTGGTAAAGACGACGAAAATAAAAAAAACGATAACAACGGTAGCTTAGTCCCTGAACAAACTTTCTCAAATCCTGATTGTGGCTGTTCGATTTCACATTAATCCTCTGGATTCTGATATTGAGTTATTGAGTTTTATTTTAGGCGTACGTTATTGGATAAGAGCAGATGTTCATTAACTATCTCGTATTCTCGTATTAAAGCTGTCGTAATACAGCCAATCGTGTCAGCTCTGTAACACATTGCGTTCCTATATCCATTATTTAGGACAAGACTTTTAACTGTAAGTTTTTAGGCTAAAAAAACACTATAAGAGTAGTTAATCGTTAAATATTTCAAAAAGTTTCCACTAAAATCTATGATTAAAAGTAACCCCATACCAGAAAAAAAGAACCCCATACCAGAAAAATCTCCAGAAAATAAGGCATAACACACTACTTTTATTAGAAAAAATAATTAATTAATTTAAAGTTAAATTTCTGCGATTAAACTTTAAAAAATCATCAAAATACTGTATAAAGCAGAATTTTTATAAAACTATTTTTTATAAACTTATTAAATATTTTTCGATGTCTTAATCTGAATCAAAGTCAAAAAATGATGAATAGCTGTATCAAAATCATCACTAATTACAAACAATCAGGACAAAGCGCTGTTTATGCATTGCTATTACTGCCACTTTTACTTGCTATTACTTGGACAATTCTTGATGTGTCGGAATGGAATTTTTTACGAGATGCACTACTTCAAGAAGCAACCACCATTGCTAAACTCGCCACCAACGAATTACCAGATACCACCACCGCTAATAAAAAAATTATTCAGTATACAAACATCATTCAAAATAAATTTCCTAAATTAGAAAACCTATCTGTTACACCAATACTAAAAAACAATAATAACCTCGAAAATTCTACCAACAACCTCGGCGCTTTTTCAATCGGCGTTAATATTCAAGCCGACTACGTTTCAAGTCTTGGAAACCTAGCTAATTCTTTAATTCCAGAACTTAATTTTAAAATGCACATCAATAAATCTGCTATCATACAATATCATCCAGGAGATTATGTAATTATTCTAGCTAATTCACATACTCTAAGACCTAAATCTAAAAACCAACTCTTTACCGATACTCATCCAGCCGATATTTTTAAGTGCCCAAAACCGCAAAACGCTAACTCTTTTGTTTGGAGTAATAATTGGGAAGATCAAGCCGCCATAAAATTTTGGACTCAAGCCTGCTATAATCCAGCATTCACTACCTTAAAATTTTCCGCTATTTCACTGACGTCTGCTATTACAGAAATAAAAAATAATAAAATTGCTATTCTTCTAACACCCGGCAATAATGCACCTCAGAGTAAGGATAGCGTCAACAATATCACCACGCTACGTTCCATCAACTCTGGTTTTATCTTAGATAATCTTGACGAAGCAAATTTTACTAACTCTTATCAAGATCAATACGCGCTAAATAATATCGCTTGTGTATTATTCAGTAAAAATTATTCAGGTGAAAACCAATATCCAATACCAACCACTCTAAATATTGACGAGAAACCAACAAACAACAACACCTGCCCTAAACAATTAGACCTAACCTTGAACATTTTAGATAAAGATTTTTTAAAAGAATCAATTCAGCTCAAAGAAGCTATTTTCTGGCAAATTGCCCAAACCCAAACCGCTACCAACCCTGCTCAAGTTGATCTAACGCAAGCTATCTCTTCCGCTTTAGACGAACTACTCGTTAAATCCGAAGAAACACAAGCTGCCGAGCTAGCTATTCGAGGCAATCTTTCAGTTAAACCATTAAGACAAATCTTTGTCTTAACCGACAACTTAAATAAGTTTAAGCTAACCTCAGAAATAATTGAACTCCTAAATACCTACCACATTAAACTTACATTTATTGTCTACCTACACGAATTTTTAGAATCGCCAATCTTGCAACAAGTTAATTTTGATTTTGCCGCCCTAGAAGAACAGCTCAGCACAACACAAACCAAGACTTCTTTGATTACCCTCTACAAAACTTCTAGTAGCAGCGATATTCAAAATGCTATTTTACCCCACATTTTACCAAGTTTTAACCAATTAGTAGTAAAAAGTTATGAACAATAATAAAGGCAACTCCATCCTAGAAATGATTCTCTTCCTTCCCCTAGCCTTTCTCTTTGGTATTCTAGCGCTCGACGCTGTCTTTGCCATGACTGATAAATCTGCTATTACTGACGCCATTCGTTCTGGACTAGGTGACTATAAAACCTCACCCGTCCCTATCTTCCAAAGTAACGGTAACGACGAAATTAACCAAGATTTTTTAAACTGGACTGTTCAAAAAATCTTAAAGAATCTTGGCAACACAACTAACGAATCAGAACAAGATATTTTGGACGCAGCGCAAGTCAAAGTCTCCGCTGTTCGGATAAAAATAAACAACCAGACAGGACAACAAATCGCAATTGAGATCACACGAGAAGCAAGCCAAGGTAATTTGCCAACTACCCTCAATAACTCAAGCCTCATCTCGACAACACTAGCTAATTATAATTTAAATCAAATTTCGCCTTTTGCGATTAAACAACGAGGGGTAATTAACAGCTCCAAAATTTACAAAGATTTTGCAATACTAATTTTTGCCTCAGCCAGCGTTAGGACTAGAAGCATAAATAGTACTTTAAGAAATATATTTTTTGCCAACTACGACGTGCAAGCATATCAACACTTTATTGCCATATAATTGTATGAAACTACGAATTAAACACAAATATTACTGCTTCAAAAACAATTTAAAGCTCAGACTCAAGAGTATTTTCCGCTCTCTTTTTGCCAAACCTAAAAGAAAATTAACAAAAAAGTTGCCCTTAGTACATCCAGCTTTAACAGATTCTTTAATTAAATTGGCTATTGAAGCTGACAAGCTCGGCGCCAATCAAATAGTTATTGGTCATCCTTTTGAAGATGAATACCATTTTAAAACTGTCAATCATGATTTGTTTAGCGGCAAAGTCAACCAGAAACTAATTGAATTAATCAAAAAGACTTTTGCTGAAAGAACAGAATTAACTTTTATTCTACAAAATAACCAATTGTATGCCTTAAATGTCTTTCGTAAATACACTCACTTTGCTTACCCGATAATTCTTGAGATTGTGCCGGCTCTAAATGAAAAGGACTTTTTATTTTCTGACTTAACCTTAACTGACGCAGAAGAAAAAGTCGAAGCTGACACAGAAGTTTCAGATACCGAAGTTCTCTTAGATGGTAATATCCTCTTAATTGAAAACGATGAAGATTACGCCAGACGTCTCTTCTGCTTCTTAATTAATGCTGGTTTTAAAACTACAGCAGTTAGAGATTTTGATAATGCAATAATTGAATTAAGACACAGTGAGGTGGCTTTTGATTTAATAATTTCTAATGCTAAAACGTCTGGACTAGAAAATGGCACTTTGATTAAGAAGTTAAAAAACGAATCCATCAACACTCCGATTATGATTCTTATTCCAGAGGCTGATTTGGAAAGGGAAATAAGAATTAAAAAATCTGGAGCTAGTGTGGTCATCAATAAACAGGAAAATCTTGAGGTTATTGTAGCTTGGTGTAATAGTTTAATTAATAAATATGTTTAAGATACAAGACCTTAAAATCCTCGAGCAATATCTAACTGCGATTGGTCTTTCTCAGGTTTGTCTATTATTTATTATTCTGACTGTCTTCTATTTAGTAAAATACTACAAACTCAAACAAGACGTCTTGAGAATCAAACAATTTACCCGTCAGCAGTTACAATATAATTTTAAACCTTCAAAATTAAAGTTGAGTTCAAAAATTTCATATTCCTTGTGGCATACAATTTCTGCACTTTTTGAAAAGAATAAAGTAGTTGAACAGCAAAAACAGACTTATAACAAAATTATTTCCTTAACTAGCAAACTCACCAATAAAATTAGTAACCTGGATAAAATCCAACAATCCGCCATTGAACTCCTCGCCCAACAACTTGGTTCAGGTGTAATTAGTATCCTGCTTATTAAAAAGAACAACAACACTGCAAAAGTAACTGTGGCATATGGTTTAAAAATTCAAAGACTACAAGACGCAGTTTTAGATTTTGTTGAGAATCTATTATTTTATAAGCAAAAGAATTGGGGCTATCATTTAGCGATTAATGACCCAAGTTTTAATCTCTCAGAGCTGGGGATCGGTTTAACCTTAACTATTCCTTTACAAGTTTTCGACCAAACTATTGGAGGGCTATGGATTGGTTTTAATGAAAAATCAGTTAATTTAGACTTTCAACAACGCCAAATAATTCAAGGTATTGTTGAATATACTGCGGGGATGCTGGTTTCTGCTGAACGAACTGCTGAGGAAAGAAAAGTGAACTCGCAAGAAAAAGATTTTTTAATTGGGCTTTCGCATGATTTAAAAACTCCTGGAACTAGCGCTTTATATGGCATTCGAGAAATTGTATCCGATGAAACGCAGACACTTTCCACTGAGCAATTGGAAAAACTAAAATTAATTGAGCAGGCGCTAGAGCAACAATTAACTTTAGTCGCAGATGTCTTGGAATACGCTAAATTCCAGAAAGGCTTAAATGATGTGTATCAGAAAGAATTTCTAATCCGACCGACTATTGAACAAATTCTTAAATCTTTTCAATTCTTAGCCGCTAACAAAAAGATAAACTTGCAGTTTGAGAGTTTAAACGATTACTTGATTAGTTGTGACTTCAAACACTTTCAGAGAATTTTAAGTAATTTAATCAGTAACGCAATTAAATATAGTTTTGACCAAAGTCAGATTATAATTGTAACTGAGGTTAAAAATGGACTTCTTGAAATAGCTGTCAAAAACTATGGGCTTACAATTCCTAAGGCAGAGGAAGATTTATTGTTTAAAGAATTTAGTCGTCTAAAAAACGCTAAGCATCTACAAGGTAGTGGCTTTGGCTTAGTCTTAGCGAGTATCTTAGCAAAACTAAATTCCGCCGAGGTTTTTTATACCAAAGAAGATAAACAAACTGTTTTTGGATTAAGGCTAAAGTTTATCAACGTGGTTAAAGCAGAACTTACTCAAAAAGAAGCTAAAAAAGAAGAGCGGAGCTGTGAGCTTAATTGTGAGCTTAATCAAGTTAAATTAAAACTAATCCTAATTATTGATGATGATCCAGCAATTTGTAAAACCAACCTGCGATACCTGCTGGCGCTTTCTGAAAAGATACTAATTGCCAACTCGCTAGCAGAAGCTAGAGCTTTCCTAGAACAGCACACGCCAGATTTAATTTTGACAGATCTGAATTTAAAAGACGGTAGATGGACGGAAATTTATAACCTTAACACACCAACTCTACTATCTCAAATACCAACTCTGATTTTAACTGGCTACACTAAAGACAATGAACTAGTCAGCTTAGAAAAAGAAAAGCATAATTTATTTATCCTTGAAAAACCTATCACTCGTGAAGAGCTAATCACGGCAGTTCAAAAATTTGTAACTCTTTAGTCCTTTTCACTGGTTCACTGGTATGGGGTTACTTTTATAATTTCATATGTGTTTGTTTTTTCTTTAGATTTTTTCAATTTGAAAATTGTCCAAAATATTAACATATCGTTAAATATTTCGAGATGTTTCCAATAAAATTCATATTTAAAGTAACCCCATACCAGTGAAACACCAAAAATTTATTGTGCCAAAATGATTGGTTGTGCTATAGGCGAAGGCAATTTTTAGCTTAATTTGTTAATATTTTTAAACCTAATACATAATATGTCTAAAACAATCTATAATAGGATCTTAATTAAACTAAGTGGTGCGGCATTAGCTGGCAAAGAAAATCTTGGACTTGATCCAACGGCAGTTGATTATATTGTTAAAGAAATTTTAGCTGTCCGTGATTTAGGTGTGCAAGTTGGAATTGTAGTTGGTGGAGGTAATATTTTTCGTGGTAATCTATCTGACATTTGGGGTATCGTCAAAGCAGAAGCTGATATGATTGGAATTGCAGCTACAGTCATTAACTGCATGGTTTTGGAGACTGCCTTAAAATCGCGCAGTAATTATGAAGTTCGGGTCATGACCTCTGTGCATATGCCAGCTGTGGCTGAGCCATATATTAGGCTTAAAGCTTTAAAGCATCTTGATACTGGTCGGATCGTAATTTATGGTGGCGGAATTGGTCAACCTTTTTTAACTACCGACTACGCCGCAATTCAGCGCGCTATTGAAACCAATTGCGAGGCAGTGTTCGTCGCTAAACATGGGGTCAATGGAGTTTACAGCGCTGATCCTAATCTAGATGAGAATGCCCAAAAATTTGATAAAATCTCTTACAACGAAGTAATTGCTAAAAATTTAAAAGTTATGGATCCAGCAGCAATTATTCTAGCGCAAGAGTATGCCATGAAACTAAACATCTTTAATTTTAGTGAAGCTGAAACCATGGTAAAATTACTCAAAGGCGAGAAGATTGGAACGACAATTTATGAATAACCAAGAACTTGCAGATTTTCTATTACCAAAAATTGATAAAGATTTAACTTATTATGAAACTAAGTATCCTAAGCGTCCTTTACCAGAAACTGCGATAGTTACTCGTTATGCTCCAAGTCCAACTGGGCATCTACATATGGGGGCTATTTTTGCCTGTTTTATAGAACAAAAAATGGCACACCAAACTGGCGGGGTGTTTTTTCTACGCATTGAAGACACTGACAAAAAACGTGAAGTTGAAAACGGAATAACTAACATAATTCAGGATTTAAATGAGTTTAACTTAGTTATTGATGAAGGTGTAGAAAACGAGACAACCGAGAAGGGAGTATATGGACCCTATGTTCAAAGCCAGCGTCAAGAGATTTACCAAACATTTGCTAAATATTTAGTGGCTAATGATTTAGCTTATCCGTGTTTTTGTAGCGCCGAAGATTTAGCTCGAGACCATGAAATTCAAATATCCAGTAAGGAACGTCAAGGTTACTATGGTAAGTGGGCGAGATGCAGAAATATTCCAATTGAGACAGCGGTACAGCGGATTAAAAACGGAGAAAAATTCGTTTTAAGATTAAAATCGCCTGGTAAATATGAGAGAAAAATCAGATTTAAAGATTTAATTAAAGGCGAAATTGAATTTCCAGAAAACGATATTGATATTGTTTTAATTAAGTCTGACGGACTGCCGCTGTATCATTTAGCCCACTTAGTTGATGATTACTTAATGCGCACTACGCATGTTATTCGTGGTGAGGAGTGGCTTTCGTCTGTGCCGTTGCATTTACAATTGTTTCAAGTTTTTGGTTTTAAACCGCCCAAGTATGCTCATATCCCTGGTTTATCTAAAGAGGAGGACGGCAATAAACGCAAACTTAGTAAGCGCCGAGATCCAGAGGCGGCAATTAGTTATTATCATCAGAAAGGTATTCCGCCGGAGGCGGTGCTTTTATATTTAGCCACAATTGCCAATTCCAATTTTGAAGATTGGTATGAAAAAGAGTTAAAAGAAAAGGGCTGCGCTAGATTAGAAAATTTTCAACTAGATTTTAAAAAAATTGGTGTCAGCGCTGTATTATTTGATTTAGCCAAGCTAACTAATATTGTTAAGAATTATATCGGGCGTCTTTCGGCAGAGGAAGTTTATCAAAAAGCTTTGACATATGCTGAAAAATACAATTCGGCATTTGCCAAACTTTTAAGCCAAGACGCTGATTATTCGTTAAAAGTGTTAGGTATTGAGCGCGGTGGCGTTAAGCCGCGTAAGGATATTAGTTGTTTTAGTGAAGTTCAAGCATCTATCTGGTATATGTTTGATGAGTTATTTTATGCTCAGCCGTTAGATTATCAGTTTCAAACTATCAAAGAGCAAGAAGAAATAAATCGTCTGGTTAACACATACTTAGAAAAATATTTTAATATAGATGATGATAAAAACACCTGGTTTGAAAAAATCAAACAACTAGCTGCAGAGTTTGGTTATGCTCGTGAAGTTAAAGAATACAAAGCTAATCCCTCAAATTATAAGGGACATGTCGGCGATGTCAGTATGGTTTTGCGGGTCATAACTACAACTCAAAGCACGACCCCAGACTTGTTTGAACTCCTAAAGCTATTAGGCAAAACCAAATTACAAGAAAGATTTGCTTGGTGGCAAAAGAAACTTTCACAACATCGAGTTAGTCAGTAATTTTGTGAGCGGTTTTCTCTATTTCGGCTAGAGTTTTTAGTGTGCAGTCTTTAGTGGTGATATATCCTTGATAGTTTTCAAAATAAGTACCGGCAGTATCTTCTCCTTGTGACCAAGCATCAAAGGCATCGCTTTTTAAACCGTGTAATGGATAAAGCTTAGCATGTAGATGGTTAACGCCTAAGCCTTCAAAAACCAAGGCTGTTCTACCACAACCTAATTTTCTATCTAACAACAAAGCTACTTCTTTGGCAGCCTTAACTAAATCTAACATATCTTGATCCGATACTTTAAAAACATAACTATCTAAATGTTTTTTAGGAATAACCACAGTTACGCCTTCAGTGTTGGGATAGATAGTTAAAAAAGCAAGATGTGTTTCAGATTCCCAAATTTTAAAACACGGTGAAGTCCCAGCTACAAAATTACAAAACAAACACATATACCCCCCACAAGATAAATAACAGTTAATAAAATTAAAACTCACCTTAAAACTTAATAAAACTAAGGCGTCAGATCAGTAGCCTAAAAATAACAATTTTTCAATCTGTGACGTACTAACACCTTGGGAGTTTTTCTTAATAACTTAACTTAGTTAGTATTTTTTTCTTTAGCATTACTCAACTAATGCCGATACAGTGACAATAAAAATACTATATTATTATACCACTACTCCATTAGTTTTACCTTAATGGTTAAAATGGCGTGGGACTATATATTTAAATTAAGGATTAAAAGAAGATGTATGAATGAATTAAAAGATAATAATAGCTTAAATAATCAAGTTTTATTAATTGATGATAATCCAGACCAGTTGACTTTAATTAGACTTCTCTTGGAAAGTAAAAATTATAAAGTTATTTGCGCCAATGGTAGTAAAGAAGCTTTTAATTGTTTAGAAGAAACTGAAGTGGATGTAATTGTTTGTGATGTTATGATGCCAGATATTAGCGGTCCAGAATTCATTGAAAAACTGAGGACTTCTGAAAAATTTGCTAATGTCCCGGTAATTATGATTACAGCCGGATGTAATGAATCAGAAGTTGACTTGTTACTCTCTGGCGCAGACTTGCTATGTAACAAGAAAGATATGAATAGATTGTTAACTTCACAGATTAAACTCTTGTTGTCATAAGGCAAAACTGTTTATTGTTATGGCACTGGATCATCCCCACCTTTGCAAAATGGATGACAACGTCCAATTCTTTTTAAAGTTAGCCATAAACCCAAAATTATCCCATGTTTTTCTAGGGCTTCTTTACAATACATAGAACACGTCGGCTGAAATCTACAGCGAATATTAAATGGCGGAGCTGATAACACGAAGGAGAGCATATGCCAAACTATCAGTAGTAAGCTAACAAAACGAATCGCTATTTGTCTTATAAAATAAAAAATACTTAACATATTCATTTAAGAAATTGAAAAAATGGATTATTCATTATTTTAAATCTCTTGTAAAATTTAAATATCCTAGCTATAGGGTAGCCCTAAAATTATCTGCTAACAATTAATTATTAACTTCAAATTTATGTTTAACTCAATTGATAAAATTGCTTCTTGGGCAAAAGCCGAAGGATTTATTTATCCTTCATCTGAAATTTATGGAAAATTTGCTGGTGTTTATGATTACGGTTTTTATGGAACACTTTTAAAAAACAATCTTCAGAATGCTTGGGTCAAAAGCGTGGTTCAAAAGAATAGTGATATCGTGCTGATTGATTCTGCTATTTTTATGCACCCAACAACCTGGAAAGCCTCGGGACACATAGATTGTTTTGACGATCCACAAATTGATTGTAAAAAATGTAAGGCCAGACATCGCGCTGATATTTTACTTGAAACTTATGGTATCAATGCTGATAAACTTCCGATTTCCGAGATTAATCAGATTATTACTGAGCTAAAAGCTAAAGGCACAGTATTCAAATGTCCGCTTTGCGGTAGCACGGATCTTACTCCAGCGAAAAGATTTAGCTTAATGGTCAAAAGTAATCTTGGTTCGCCGACAGACGCTCTAACCGAGGAAAATGTGGTTTATTTAAGAGCTGAAACGTGTCAAGGGATTTATTTGAATTTTAAAAATGTACTGGATTCCACTAGGCTGAAACCACCATTTGGCATTGCGCAGATTGGTAAGGCTTTTAGAAACGAAATCATTGCCAGACAGTTTGTATTTAGGACTAGAGAGTTTGAGCAAATGGAAATGCAATATTTTTGTCATCCAGATTTAGTGGCAAAAAAATATGCTGAATGGAAAAACGCTAGAATTGAATGGTATCAAGAATATGGTATCAGTCCAGAAAAATTAAGATTTTATAAGCATATCAAGCTCGCCCATTATGCTAGCGAGGCATATGATATTGAGTATCAGTTTTATTGTTTGGGTAACGAGTTTAAAGAAATTGAAGGGTTGCATGCCAGAGGGGATTGGGATTTGTCTCAACATTCTAAATTTTCTGGTGCAAATCTAACCTATTTAGATCCTAAAACAAACGAGCGTTACACGCCGAATGTTGTTGAATCATCTGTTGGCTTAAATAGAATTTTGTTAGCTTTTTTAGATAACGCTCATACAACTGAAACTTTAGAGAATGGTCAAACACGGGATGTTTTAAAATTAGATTACAGATTATCACCAATTAAAGTTGCGGTCTTTCCTTTATTGAAAAACAAACCTGATTTAGTAGCTAAAGCCCAAGAGGTATATAGCATAGTTGCCGAAAATTTTATGTCAGAATTTGATGATAATGGAAATATTGGGAAAAGATATAGAAGACAAGATGAAATAGGAACGCCATTTTGCGTTACGGTTGATTTTGACACGCTTGGCGAAAGTAATGCGGAGTTAAAAGATACGGTTACAATTAGAAATAGAGACACAATGCAGCAAGAAAGAGTAAGTATTGAAAAATTAAAAGAATACATACAGAACTCGATATAAATGAATAAAAAAATCCATTTATATATTCTTGCTTCGCAAAGAAAATATAAAAGTGCGAGGCGCTAAATACTTAGTTACGAGGAATTAAAAATTACGACAATTGTAAAGTTTAAAATGTTACACACTACTATGAAAGTCTTATTTTTTACTATTTAACTTGTTACAGGCAACGTTAACTTTTTCATTGTTAAATTTTTATATAACTAACCAGCAGATCTCATCATGTTTTTTTACGCTGATTTACATATACATTCGAAATATTCCCGTGCTACCAGCCAAAGTAGTAATTTGGAGGAGCTAGCTATTTGGGCGCAAAAAAAAGGCTTAACTATTATCTCGACTGGAGATTTCACACATCCAGCTTGGTTTAACGAAATAAAAGAAAAACTCATTCCTGCTGAACCAGGCGTTTTTAGACTAAAAGCAGAGATTGAAAAACAAATCCTCAAGGGCGACTCCTCGATTAGGTTTTTGCTGTCAGTTGAAATTTCAACTATCTACAAAAAAGGAGACAAAACCAGAAAAGTTCACCATGTAGTATTTGTTCCCAACCTGGCGAGTGCTGAAAATTTTAGACAAAAACTAGCTGCTGTCGGAAATATAAATTCTGATGGTCGACCTATCCTGGGACTAGATTCAAGAAATCTTCTTGAAATAACACTTGAGTCTGGCGCAGACTCTTATATAATTCCAGCCCATATTTGGACGCCCTGGTTTTCAGTCTT
The DNA here is from genome assembly GCA_031278395.1 of Deltaproteobacteria bacterium. Taxonomy (GTDB): domain Bacteria; phylum Bdellovibrionota_C; class UBA2361; order SZUA-149; family JAITKM01; genus JAITKM01. Next base: position 15,333 of record JAITKM010000059.1, read on the forward strand.
AGGCTCCAGATCAGGCTTTGACTCCATACAAGAGTGTTACGCGGATCTTGCGGAGCATATCTTTGCGATAGAAACAGGCTTGTCATCTGATCCTGAGATGAATTGGCGAGTCTCCAGCCTAGATAAATATAGACTAGTATCTAATTCTGATGCGCATTCACCATCTAAACTTGCCCGTGAAGCTACAGTTTTTGATACAGAGCCAGACTATTTCAGCATTTTAAAAGCGTTAAAAACTGGTGTAGGTTATGTGGGAACAGTTGAATTTTTCCCAGAAGAAGGAAAATACCACGAGGATGGTCACAGAAAATGTAATATCTGTCTAACCCCTCAAGAGAGTATAAAGCTGCAAGGCATCTGTCCTGTCTGCCATAAACCTTTGACAATCGGCGTTATGCACAGAGTGAATGAATTAGCTGATCGTCAAGCAAAAAACTTAACTCCTCCGCCAACAGCAGGTAAATTTTTTAGTCTTGTGCCGTTACCAGAAATTCTTTCCGAAGTTATGCAAATCGGGACAGCCAGCAAGTCAGTCGCGAATGTATATGAAAATTTAATCCACAAATTAGGTCCAGAGTTGGCTATTTTAAGGGAGGTTCCTATTACTGACATCTCAAAAGTTTACTCGCCACTTCTAGCAGAAGCAATTTCACGCTTAAGAAAAAATCAAGTTATTAAACAAGCCGGCTTTGATGGCGAATACGGCGTAATCAAACTGTTTGAAGCCAGAGAACTTGTAAAAAACAATTACCTTAACTTGGCACTTGATTTAGAATTGCCTGTAAAACAAACAGTAAATCCTGCCCGCTTACCTGAGGAACCGCAAGTAAGTTATGTAATCCAAAAAAATAATTTCGAGGCTCAGGTAGAAAATCAAGGAGTATTTTCAGGTCTTGATGAACAACAATTAATGGCTGTCCAAAATTTAAGCAGTCAACTTTTAATAGTTGCAGGACCTGGCTCAGGCAAAACTACTGTCTTAACCAAACGCATTGCTTATTTGATTTTAGATCGCAAAGTTGCGCCTCAAAATTGTCTAGCCATAACTTTTACTCGCAGGGCATCCAAAGAAATGCACGATAGGTTGAATTTACTGCTGCCTAATAATTGCGCCGCTCTTAATATCCATACTTTTCATTCTTTGTGCTTTTCTATCTTAAAGGCGAATTTTGCTCAAGCTGGGTTAAGTTCAGAGTTTAGAATTGCCAGCCGGCAAGAAATGGATTTAGCCCTAGAACAATTTAAATCCAATAGCATTTTGGCTTTTGACGATTTGATAGTTCTTACAGTCAAACTGCTTAATGAGCAGCCTGCTCTTGCTCAAACATATCAAGAGAGATTTAAATATATTTCAGTTGATGAATATCAAGATATTGACTCAAAACAGTATGAGTTAATCAGACTTTTAGCACCTATTGATGGAGAGTTATGTGTCATAGGCGATCCTAATCAGGCAATTTATGGATTTAGAGGAGGAGATTCAAAATTTTTTAAGAGCTTTACCAAGGATTATCCTGCGGCTCAGGTAATTAGCTTAAAGAATAACTATCGCTCTACTAAGACTATTGTGAACGCTTCAAATCAGATAATTAATTCATACAATATAGTAGCCACAAATGAACAACCACATCAAAAAATTATTATTCATAGTGCAGCGACTGATAAAGCAGAAGCGGAGTTTGTGGTGAGTAGGATTGAAAATTTAATTGGTGGGCATAGTTTCTTTTCGCTTGATACTAACCGGTCGGCAGGAGAAGAATGTAATTTTTCATTTTCGGATTTTGCAGTGCTGTATCGCACAACCTCGCAGTTGGCACCGCTGTGTGAGGCTTTTCAAAGGTCGGGCATGCCTTTTATGGCGTTATCTAATGCTTTAGTGTGTGATAAAAAAGAAGTTAGAGAGTTGTTAAGCCAATTAAAAGACACTCAGCCGCTGCTGGAGCAGCTAGAGAGGCTGGCTGTAAAGTTCAACGAAAAGCTTGAGCAGCATATTTTAAAATATTTGTTTAGGTTGGCACAAACTCATAGTGAAAGAAATGAATTTATTCATGAGGTGTCACTGTTATCGGAAATAGATACTCTTGATCAAAGAGCTAATAGGATCTCGCTATTAACTTTACATTCTTCCAAGGGGTTAGAATTTAAATGTGTTTTTATAGTTGGTTTGGAAGATGGTATTATCCCTCTTTACCGTGCGCAAAAAGTTGATGAAATTGAAGAAGAAAGGCGGCTATTATATGTAGGCATGACCAGAGCTAAACAAAGCTTATTTCTAACTCATGCTATTAAAAGAAGATGGCAAGGGACTTATAGGAATTTAGAACCATCGCGGTTTTTAGAAAAAATTGAAAAAGAACTACTAAGCCTTAGTAAATTTGAAAAGCCACCTCAAGAGAAGAAAGAATTTCAGCAACTTAAATTATTTTAACACGCCACTATATCAGTTAATCGTTTTTATTTACCGTCATTTCTATTCCCTGCGTTTTTCCACCTCTTTTTTAAATTCACTGGTTTATTGGTATGGGGTTACTTTCACATAAAGATAAAAAAGTAACCCCATACCAGCGAAAACCAACCAGTGGACAATTATTGATAATTTTACCTGGATACATTTAAAAAACGTAAACGATAAGGCTTGCGCAATTAGGTATTAAACTAAGTCTAACTAAATTAACTAAATTACTAAATTCGATTCTAAGTCTTAGAAGGCTAAAAACACTAGGCAAAAGAAATACTAACATTACAAAACTAAAAACAAAACAGTAGCATGATAAATGTCAATAGCTTTAACAAGTTTTTACAAGGAATATTTGAAAATCAAAATGTTCTAATCAAATTTCCTAAACCAAAAATCAAAGCTAAGGATATTATTACCTTCACCCACCAACTAGCCGTCATGCTGGAAGCTGGTATTACAATCTCTGACAGCCTAAAAAATATCACTGAACTACTATTACAGGATAACAAAAATATCACAGCACAACCCAAAAACACCATGCTAGAACTAATTGAACAAATCATGTTCAACATCAACATTGGCAAAACTCTTTCTTCAGCTTTACAAGAACATAGCCAATATTTCAGTCCAGTCTATATTGCAATGGTTCAGGCTGGCGAAGCTAGCGGTTGCCTTGACATAACTTTAAAAAATTTAGTCACCTACTTAGAAAAAAATGAAAAAATCAAAAAACAAATTATCAGCGCTAGCATTTACCCAAGCTGCGTTATCTTATCTGCCAGCGGAGTAAGTTTATTACTCTTAACTTTCGTCATTCCAACATTTGCAGAAATGTTTAACGACTTAGGTTCAAAATTACCAGCCCTCACTCAAGCCGTTTTAAATCTTTCCAACTTTTTATGCAAAAATTTAAAACTAATTCTGACACTCACAATCTTAACTATATATTTTGCATATCAAGAAATTAAAACTGAACGATTTAAAAATTACTTTGATAAAATCATGTTTAAAATTCCAATTATAGGAAATGCTCTTAGAAATGTTGCCATTGTTAGATTCGCAAACGTCTTAGCCACATTAATTACAGCAGGTATCCCTTTAGTCCCCGCCTTAAGCATCAGTAGCAGCACCACAAACAACCAAAATTTTATCCAAGAAGTTATGAAAATTAAAAACGGCATTGAAACAGGTAAAAGCCTAACAGAACAAGTTCAAGCTTCTGCCTATTTCCCACAACTTTTTTGCCAACTACTACATATTGGCGAAATCACTGGTGCCTTAGATATAATGCTCAAAAATGTCGCGAACTTTTATGAAGAGGAAAACAATAATTTTTTTGCAAATTTTAAACAGTTTTTAGAACCGATAATTATTCTAATTTTAGGAATAATTGTCGGAACTTTAGTTGTGGCAATGTATTTACCTATCCTGCAATTGGGGAAATTTGTGTAATATTATTGTAATAACTTACAACTAATTATAATTACTAATAATTTTTATTAATAATACACTAAATTAAAGTATATTAAATTCCGATATATTAAATTGGGAAATATGATTTTGGTGTAACCAAATCAACCCATATCATGTAGTGTTGTTTAAAACTTAGGAGGCTGTATCATGTTAAATCAAAAAGGCTTTTCACTCATTGAGTTACTAGTAGTTATAGCAATCATTGGCATACTTTCAACTATTGCGATGCCGCAATATTCTGAATACAAAAAAAGAGCATATGATTCCGCTGCTAAATCCGACATTAGAAATATTATCATAGCCCAAGAAGGATTTTTTATTGATAATTCGCGTTACACAGACTCTTTAACAGAGTTATATGGATTTAAAGCAAGTAATGGTGTTAAAATTACCCTCAAAGTCGCTTCAAATGAATCGACAGAAGCTCAAACTTGGCAAGCTACCGTTAATCATCCACAAGGCACAGCCAATAAAAAATTTTGTTATAACAGTGAGCTTGATACAAGTATTCGTGAAACTGGGTGTTAGTTGTTACCGTGCCAATATTCTAAAATATTTCCCAATAAATTGATTTCGCATTGGCACAAAAAACTCTAAAAAAACTCTGGTATGGGGTAAAAAAAATTCTGGTATAGGGTTACTTTTATATTTAGATTTTTAAGAAAAATAAAAAAAACAAATAAATTTAATATATTATAATTTATAAAAACTATAAAAAATAGAGTAATCCAATACCAGAAAAAAATGATAATTTATCTTAAATTAGTGACATAAATTATATTTTGTGCTATGAGGAACGGCGATTTGCAGACCTGAGCTTTAGGACGACGCTTTATTATATTTCGACTTCTCGCAATAATGTAACTTGTTCTTAACCTGAATTATTCAATTTTATGCAAATCATTTTATTTTAATTGAGAGCGTCGTCTGAATGAACTTACAATATTTTTCAACAAATTTGTAAAACTATTTTAATCAATTTTGATGACCATATTATGAATTGCGTCTTTTTAAAGAAAATATATGAAATTATATGTTGGAAATTTAGCTTATGAAGTTACAGAAGATGAACTGCGTTCAGCTTTTGCTGAATTTGGTGAAGTTGAATCTGTTAAATTAATCACTGATAATTATAGTGGTCGTTCAAAAGGCTTTGGCTTTGTTGAACTAAACGACGACAATGCAACTCAAGCTATTGGAGCTTTAGATGGCATTGAATTAAAAGGTCGTGCAATCAAAGTTAGCGAATCTCGCCCACAAGAACCACGCGAATCAAGAGAATCTCGTCCAAGACGTAGCAGCGGCGGATTTGGTGGTAGAGGTGGCAACAGCGGCGGCAGAAGAGGTGGCGGCAGCGGACGTGGAGGTTTTGGAGGTGGTAAAAGCGGCGGTAATCATTATTAATAATTACCGTATTATTGTTGGTTGCCCCCTAACAAAAACTGGCATGGCGTTACTTTTTCGATGAGTTACCTGTTAGCGACTTATCGAAATTTTGGCTAAGGCAGAGTGGACAACCAGCAAAAATAGTCATTATCTGCCCACAAGTGGGAAATGAAAATTTACAATATCTACTAAAATCGTTTTTTTGAACTCAGTAGATGATAATTCAGTTGTCCACCATATCGAATGCGAATGGGGTAACCAAATTATTCGTGGTTCTATATATTTTATGAACCACCACCTAGTCACACCTGAAGAATTAAGAAATTCAAATATAAAGTTTCATGAGAATAGATTACACATCACTCTCAATGATAGAGATTGTGATAGAACTGAAAAAATACCTAGAATCATGAATTTTACTTTCTTTCGTCTTTGATTGAACCTATTTAGACTAGGAATAGCACGCGAGCTATTTCTAGTCTTTTATTTTTTAAAACGTTTTTATATTTAACCTATCTCATAAATTTATTTTTTCTTATTTATCATCAAAAAACTACATATACTTTTTTTTACTTTCTATAGACTTTTATTAAAATTTTTTTTAGTAGAGATTTCCATAATTCATCAGTAAGTTACATTTTTGCATTTCTGATTTTATATTTTTTATGTTAAACGATTCAACTATCAATTCAAGATTAAGAGAACTAATTAATAGAGCTTACAATGCTGAAAAATTGCATTTAACTAGAAAAACCACCTCAATTATTGAGGGCTTAGAGCATAAAAAATTACAAGAGCTATCCCATAATGTAAGCGCCGAAGTCTGGAGCAATATAAACGCTGAATTGAGAAAAGCATTAATTAAAATGATCCATGATAAAAAAGTAACGAATATACTCGATGAACTAAATAAATTAAAACAACATTTCTTCTTATTATCCGAAACAAAAAATAAACAATTAGAAAAAAATAAACAAGTTTTACTTGAAATGGGGGAACGTTGTGAATTTTACAATACCTTAAACCTCTCGCTTGATTTAGTTAAACTAAAATCTATAATTCAAGCGAGTAAAGCAGTCATTGGCGAAATAAATTATGTTATTGGTTCAAATAATAAAGACCAAATAGACCTTAACAATAATACAGACTCTGCCACCTATTCTAACAATATTCGCGTTGTATCTTTCAATCGCAAGGCTATGTAGTTAAACATGATCGTGAATTATATGGTTTAATAATTCAAGTTCACTGGCTCCTCTGAGAGGAGGGATCTTTTTGTAAATAGCATTTAAAGAAAATATTAAATAATTAAAATATATTTTTTAAATATATTTTAATTATAAAGGAAATAAAGAACTCGATACCAAGGACATCCAAAAAGTAGTAGCGCTACTTTATCTTTAAATTCTAACTAGCACCGCGCCCCAAACCATGCCGCTGCCAATCGCAGAAAATAACACTAAGTCGCCGCGTTTAATCCGCCCCGCTTCTAATTCTTCATCCAGCAAAACAGGGACTGTCCCAGCGCTGGTATTGCCATATTTTTCAATATTCATTGGGATTTTACTTTTATCCAGCCCCAACTGCTCCCCAACTAATTGCAAAATTCTTTGGTTTGCCTGATGCGAAACAAAATGATCAATCTCCGAAATTTTAAGTCCAACTTGAGCGCAAATAGTTTGCGTCACCTCAACCAGCGCTTTAACCGCAAATTTAAAAACAGCTTTACCATCCATTTGCACAAAATGCCCACCAGCAGCTACTAATTCTGGAGTTAGCCTATTTGCCGAACCATATGGAATTTTTAAAATATCCGCCTCTCGCCCATCAGCGCATAACTCACTAGCATAAATACCAGGCGTTGATTTCAAATCCACTAACTTAAAATTACCAGCCTGCTCCGCATCCTTTTCACAAGCTCGCACAACAACCGCTCCCACGCCATCTCCAAATAAAACGCAAGTGTTTCTATCCTGCTGATTAGCTAGGTAGGAGACCAGATCACCACCAACAACTAAAACATTCTTGGCAACTCCTCTGGCAATATACATATCCGCCAGCGCCAACGAATAGATAAAACCTGCACAAGCCGCAGTAACATCAAAAGCAAAACCACGAGTTATACCCAGCTTAGTTTGTAAAATACAAGCTGCTGAAGGAAGATGAAAATCTGGCGTTACAGTGCCAAAAATTATGCCGTCAATTGCGGAAACCTCAAGGTTTGAGCGCTGAATTGCTTGCTCACTAGCAATCTGCGCTAGCTCTGTGATACCTACATTATCATCTGTCCAACGCCGTTCTTTAATTCCTGTGCGCTCTGTAATCCATTGATCGCTAGTTTCTAAATAACTTTCAAAATATGAATTTGAAATAATTTTTTCTGGAACACACTTGCCTGTTCCAGCGATATAACTTGAAATATAATTTTTATTTTGCATGAACTTTTAATCTTAATTTACATCAATATAAACAACTGTCTTAGACTTTCTTCAGCAAGAGTGTCCCATTCGTCCCGCCAAAGCCAAACGAATTAGAAATTGCCGCTGTAATATCTGCCCTGCGCGCAGTATGTGGAACATAATCTAAATCGCACTCCGCATCTGGGTTATCGAGATTAATTGTCGGTGGCACAATGGCCTCTTGCAAAACTTTTGCGGTAATAATTGCTTCAAGTCCGCCAGCTGCCCCTAACAAATGCCCCGTCATAGACTTGGTCGAACTAACTAATAAACCATTCTTGGCATGTTCCCCAAAAACCTTTTTAATCGCCGCGGTCTCAACTGGATCATTAACTGCTGTTGAAGTTCCGTGAGCATTGATATAACCAATTTCTTCTTTTTTTAAACCTGACGAAGTAATCGCCATTTCCATACAAGCCACAGCGCCCTCGCCACCCTCAACCGGCGTAGTAATATGATATGCATCACAAGAAAAACCATAACCAGCAATCTCAGCAATAATATTTGCTCCACGTTTTTTAGCGGCTTCATATTCCTCCAAAACTAAAACGCCAGCTCCTTCAGCAATTAAAAATCCATCTCGATCTTTATCAAATGGACGACAAGCCTTTTGCGGTTCATCATTTCTCGTAGTTAAGGCTTTCATTCTGCCAAAACCAGCCAAACCCAAAATAGAAATTCCAGCTTCAGCCCCGCCTGTCAGTATTAAATCTTGCAACCCATCCTTAATCATCCGATACGCTTCACCAACCGCATGAGTTCCTGACGTGCAAGCGCTAGTTACTGTATAGTTCACCCCTTTTAAACCATGCTGAATTGCCAAATTACCTGGCGCAAGATTACTAATCATGGAAGGAATCAACATCGGAGAACATTTTCTTGCTCCACCAGCAATAATCTCACGCAAATTCTCTTCAAGCGTGTTTAATCCTCCAATCCCAACCCCCAGAATACAACCCATCCGAACCGGCTGATAAATACCGTCCTTAATTCCAGCTTGTTCCCAAGCTTCTTGAGCTGCAACCAAAGCAAAAAGAATAAAACGATCTGCTCTTTTAGTCAGCTTTTTATCTAGATACTCTTCTGGATTAAAATTTTTAACTTCTGCTCCAATCCGACAGGCATAATCTTCCGTTACGGGAATTATGGTGATTGGTCCAGCTCCAGATTGACCTGTTAATAAACCAGCCCAAGTAGTTTTTAAGTTATTTCCAAGTGGCGAGATAACGCCCATACCAGTAATTACAACGCGTCTGTTCATAATCTCCAAATTAAAAATTATTAAATATTTTCCGCAGTAACCTTTCGCCTGGATTTTTGCCACTGGCTAAGGCGACTACATTCAATTTATCTAAAATATTATCAAAACTTAAAGTGCTAAGTGGCAGACTTTCAACAATCATCTTGACTGACTTATCACTTAAATTTAAATTCTTACGTTCCGCTAAGGACTTAATTAACGGCTCAAGTTCTTCGGTTTTAGGTAGCCCAAGCCGACAAACATTCCCAGCTAGCAACCTGCTTTTTAAATGTGGGTTTTGCGTTACCTGCTCTGGCAACATTTGCGAATAAACTATCAACAAGCCGCCACTAGTCCTTAATTTTTCATACTCAGCAACTATCGGGGACACTTTCTGTTCTTGCTCTATTTTATCTAAGCTAAGCTCAAAAAGCTTAATTTTATCCTGGCTATATCCGCCACTTATTAACTTATTTGCAAAGCCGTAACTTAAATGCCTCTTACCAGTTCCCTGGCAACCATAAATAAAAAAGATCCGAAAAACTACCGACTCGGTCTTTTCACAGCTTAACAATTCGCTAACTGCCAATTCCAACAGATTATAAGTATCCGCCACCCCGGTATGAACTACAAAATAAGCCAAAGCATATTTATTTTCAGGCTCTAGTAAAAAACTTAAATAATTCATATTAACAAAAACCTGGTTTTCTCTGAATAATCCCTAACAAATTCAAAATTTCCAATTTTGTAGCTTTGCAAAATTTTCGTAATCCCATCTTCTTGCTCTTCACCAATTTCCATAATTAGTTTAGCCCCTGCTTGAAGATACTCCAACAGCTCAGCAAGCAAGCGTCTAATAATATCTAATCCGTCCGCGCCAGCTCTCAACGCTAGATACGGCTCATATAAACCCACGTGACTGGGAAGGGGGACACTTTCCATAATATAGGGTGGGTTAGCAACGATTAGAATTAGAGTTCTGTTTTTATTGATTTTGATCTGGTTTAACAAGTCAGAATTATAAAACTTAACATACTGTGATAGCTGCAAATTATCGGAATTTTTTCTTGCTATATTTAACGCTTTATCAGAAATATCAACAGCATGAATTTCACCAGATTTTAGATATTCTTGACCGAATTTTTCTCTTAATTCGTCAATAATTGATAAAACAATCGCTCCTGAACCAGTACCAACATCAAGTAAATAGAAGTCCTTTGTCATTTTGGTGAAATTTTTTAGGGCGAGTTCCACAAGAATTTCAGTTTCTGGGCGAGGAATTAAAACCGAATTATTGACAATGAATGTCCGTTTATAAAACTCTTTTTTGCCAATTATATAAGCTACGGGTTCTGATTTGGCTCTACGTGAAATAAGTAATTGAAATTTTTCAATAATAGCCCTATCAATTTCATCATTACTTTTAATAATCAATTGTTCTTTAGTTAGCTCCAATGCTGACTGTAGTAACACATCAACTTCAATTTTTAGAGTTTGTGGGCTAACATTTGAAGGAGCTGGCAACTGAGTTAAGTGTTGTAATTGTGCAATTGCCCAGTTTTTTAAATCTTTTAATCTCATAATGTATGCTTTTTTTCTTTGGACATAATTTAACAAATAACGTATCTCGCTAAGGCAAATTTATAGGGCAACTAACATTATGGAATACTTCTTGCAACTTTTGGATTTTATCATTCACATTGATACACATCTGCTGGAGATGACTAATCAATATGGCGTTTGGGTTTATGTGATCTTATTTGTCATTATTTTTTGCGAAACTGGCTTGGTGATCACGCCGTTTTTGCCCGGTGATTCGTTGCTTTTTGCGGGTGGGGCAATTGCTGCTACTAATGAAACGCTTAACGTGCATTTATTATTTTTCCTTTTGTTGTTTGCGGCAGTCCTTGGTGATGCAGTCAACTATCATATTGGTTATTTTTTGGGTGAGAAAGCTTTTGACCAGCGCTGTTGGACAGCTAGATTTTTAAAGAAAAAGCACCTTGAACGCACGGAGGCGTTTTATCAAAAGTATGGTGGCAAAACTATTATTATTGCTCGTTTTGTGCCGATTGTGAGGACCTTTGCTCCATTTTTGGCTGGAGTTGGCAGCATGTCATATGCGAAGTTTTTGAGTTATAACATTTTTGGGGCGTTACTTTGGACAACTCTTTTTCTGTATGCTGGTTTTTATTTTGGCAATTTAGATTATATAAAAAATAATTTTAGTTTAGTTATCTTGGGAATTATAGTGATTTCTGTGCTGCCAATAGTGGTGGAGTATTGTAAGAGTTCATTTACAAAAGAATAAAAGATGCAACAAAAAAACGTCATTAGCACCTCTGATATTTTGACTTATTTGTTTTGTCCGCAGTGTTGGTGGTTTGGTCTGACTTCCGCAACAACTATGCAGCCAACTAATCAGGAAAAGAAGCGTTCCCAAATAGCCAAACAAAAACGCAAACAGTGGTTTACTAACCAAGAGACATATTATAAGCTTAACCATTATACGAAATTATTGTATTTTGTGTTTTTCTTTATTTTTCTAATTTTGTTACTTCTTGATTCATATTTTAAAAAAGTGACCGGCTTTAATTTTGAACAAAAATTTCTTTCCGAGAGTGACTTAATAACGATACTTTTAGCTAGTGGGGCGATTATATTTATTTGGGATATTTTTAATAGGAAATTAAAAAAAATAAATCGTGATTCAGGACTAAATACAACTCCAGATATTGTTTCAATCAAAGGCAGTAACAAGATCCCAGTTAAAACTTTTTATTCTAAGAAGCTAAATTTGACTGGCAATCCGGATGCATTGATTAGTGAGAAAAACAAGCTAATTCCGCTCGAGATAAAATCTAAAGCTCTTAAAATACAAGATCGGCATATCATGAGTATGACGGCTTATTTAAGATTAATAGAAGAAAACACTGGGCAAAAGCCGCCATATGGGATTTTAATTTTAGGCAATAACAAAAGAAATATTAGGATCTTAAATACTCCTGAGCGACAAGAAGAATTAACTAACCTTTTGCAAGAGATGTCCTTAGTTTTAGCTGGAGCTAAAGATGTTCTTGCCACCCCAACTCACTATAAATGCAAGAATTGTATCTACTCTGTTACCTGTCCAAAAAGTTATAGATGAAATCTATCGTATCCTCGATAACGTAAATTAATTGCGGTTCTGAACCGCGAACTTTTTCGATAATCACTCTTATAGTAAAAGACTGATTAATGCGTTACATGAAAATCAGATTCCTTATTCAACCATTGAGAATCAAGATGTATATGCGAGGCATTGGTCAACTAGCGAAGAGTGAGTATAATTCTAACGAAGCTACCAGAATTAGGGACGCTAGATAGGCGAAGTGTTGCCGCCTTATGTGGAGTTGCTCCGTATAATAGAGACAGTGGAACATCGTTACATGGAGTTCGCAAAACAACAGGCGGAAGAGTTGCAGTAAGAAATGCGTTGTATTTAGTCGCGATGAATTGTGCTCGTAGTGATGGCTGGCTGAAGGATTTTTATAAACGCTTAGTTCTCAATGGTAAACCGAGAAAGG